>JAFTGD010000061.1 GCA_017458065.1 Oscillospiraceae bacterium | reverse complement strand
CGTTCATCCTGAGCCAGGATCAAACTCTCAATAAATTGTATTAAAACGGCTGAGCTTCCGCTCGCCGATCTAATCAATCTCTTGTTCGCTTTCCAGCTCTCAAAAGAATTTCGGAGTCATATATATGCTCCATATATAACCCGTTCTGGTGCTTATTTGCATAAGCTTTTCTTACATTGTTCAATTTTCAAGGTACATCCGCTGTCTCTCGCGACAGCTTGATTAGGATACCACATTCAAACTCATTTGTCAACAACTTTTTTCAAGTTTTTTCAAATTTTGTTCGATTGTTAGAAATCCGTGCGCCCGTCTCACGAGCGCTTGGCTAATATAGCACCTGGAATCCGAAAAGTCAAGCACTTTTTTCAGGAATTTTCGAAGTTTTTTTCGAGCCCCAGATCTTGTGTTTTCTCCTCTCTCTGGCACCCCTCTTCTTGTGCCGCCGCAGCGGCGGTCCCGCCTGACAGGAGGAAGGAACTCTCCTTTCGGGCAGTCCCTTCCTCTACATATTATAAAAAGGCTTCGCCCGTGTCGGGCGGGTAAGCAGCCTCAGGCTGCCAGCAGCTTCTCCAGCGCCGCCAGCCGCATGCTCACACAGAAGATCTCCATCGCCTGCTGCAGCTCCTCCACCGGAGGGAGACTCGGCGCGACGCGGATGTTGCGGTCGCGCGGATCCACGCCGTATGGATAGGTGGCTCCGGCGGGAGTCATCACAACGCCCGCTTCCTTGCAGAGCTCCAGCGTCCGCCCGGCAATGCCGTCCATGGTGTTGACGCTGACGAAGTATCCGCCCTTGGGCTTCTGCCACTCGGCGATGCCCAGCGGCTCGATCTCGCGCTCCAGCATGTCCAGCACCATCCGGTACTTGGGCTTCATGATGGCAGCGTGCTTCTTCATCAGCGCCAGTGTCCCGGCCTTGTCCTTCAGGTACAGCACATGGCGCAGCTGGTTGACCTTGTCAAAGCCGATCGTCTGGACGGTCATCAGCTTCTGCATATACTTCTGGTTTGCCTCGCTCGCCGCCATCACCGAGATGCCGCCGCCGGGGTAGGTGATCTTGGACGTGGAAGCATATTCAAAGACCATGTCCGCATTGCCCGCCTCACGGCAGAGGGAGAGGATATCCGGGAAGGGTACAAAGTCCCCGTCAAACTCGTGCACGCAATAGGCGTTGTCCCACATGAGCACAAAGTCCGGCGCTGCCGGTCTGAGCCGGGCAAAGCGCTGTATCGTCTCATCGCTGTAGATGATGCCGTCGGGGTTGGAATACTTCGGCACGCACCAGATGCCCTTGACCGCGGGGTCCTTCACCAGCGCCTCGACCCGGTCCATGTCCGGGCCGGTCGTCGTCATGTCCACGGTGATCAGCTCGGCGCCGAAGCTCTCCGTGATGCGGAAGTGGCGGTCATAGCCCGGGGCCGGGCAGAGGAACTTCACCTTCTCCAGCTTGCTCCACGGCTTCTCACTGTGCAGCAGACCGTGGGTATAGGCCTTGGAGATGGTGTCGTACATCAGGTTCAGGCTTGCGTTGCCGCCGACAAAGCATTCCTCCGGTCTGCAGCCGAGGATATCGGCGAAGAGCGCCTTTGCGCTCGGGAGGCCGGAAAAGCCTCCGTAGTTGCGGACCTCCAGTCCGTCCGCCAGGCAGTCGGCGGGGTCGGACAGGATGGTCAGAATACCGCTGACCATGTCCAGCTGCTGTTTGCCCGGCTTCCCGCGGGACATATCCAGCTTCAGGCCCTGCGCCTTCAGGGCTTCATAGGTTTTCCGGCACCGGTCCTGTTCTTGCAGGAGGCCGGTTCTGTCGAGTTCACTGTACTTCACTGTGTCTTTCCTTCTTTGCTTCAGGGTTTGTAAAAGTAATATAAGTAATGTCGGGCCCAGCCGCTTGGCAAAGGCCCGACAGATACTGCTTTGCTCGCTTTTCCTCAGTCTTCTGAGGCGTCTTCCGGGGTGAGGTTCACAAACGCGCCGCCCTCGGGCCTGTTCTCTTCCGCATCATCCGCCGGGACGCCCGTCCATTCGGGCTCCGGCTTCCAGCTTTCCTCCGGCTTGACCGGCTCCGCCGGCGCGGGCGCCGGAATGACGGGTGCGCTGGGGGCGGGCTTCGGTGCTTCATACACCGGCGCGGGAGCGATATAAACGGGCTCCGGCTTTGCCGCGGTGGGAAGCGGCTTTTCGTTGAGCTCGTCGCTTCTGGTGCGGATGGAGAGAATGGTATTGAGCCGTCTGGACTGGCCCTGGTTGTTGCCGATCTCAAAGATGATCACCATGGTCAGGACCAGCGCAACGATGGAGAAGTAGTCCATCAGCGTCCCGGTGGGCAGGCTCATCAGCCTGTGGGCAACGGGGTAGAACACGATGGGATAGAAGAAGAACACCAGACCCGCGATGAAGAAAAACAGCGTCACGACCTTGTTCCCCACGGTCTTCTTCTGCAGCTTTTTGCTGTTCTGCCGCTCCCAGGCGAGCTCCCGCATGACGCGCTCTTTCTCATCCGTCACGTCGCGGAGGCTGGCGTTGAAGTCAAACTCGCCCTTCTCCGGCTTGCTGAAGCGTCTGTCGCTGAGGTCATAGCGCTCATACGCGGGCTTCAGGACCGATGAGGACAGCAGGATCATATACTTGTTGTCTGTCAGGCTCTTGAACGCGAGCTCTGACGCCGCGAACATGACCGCCGCGACAGAGAGCGTCGTGACCACTGCCAGCCACGCTCCGTTGTCCGCCTCAGGAACGAACTTCTGTGCCAGACCGATGACGCCGGGCTTGAAGAAATAGAGCAGCAGAACGCCGATCACACAGATGTATAAAAAGATCCTTGCGATGATATGACTTGTCTTCAAAAACTTGCGCATTTTGATTCCTCCTTTTCGGATAACCATTCGTCACGCTGTATTGTACCAAATAAAATTCATTCGCACAAGAAAAACATCAATTTTTTACGCAGCCCTGATGCGCGATCTCTTTCTTGACAGCATGGGCGGTTTATGCTATTTTGGCAAAAAGCCAGATGACAGGAGGCAGACAGGATATGAGCATGCTGATTCTCTGCGTCGGGAAGCCGCTTTTTCCGCTGGAGGGGAGCTTTTCCTCCGTGGATTTTGACGCCGCGTTCCTGCACATGACCGACTCCGCCACCGAAGCCCCGGGCGAGCGGAAGATCGCGCCGGGCGGCAGAACGGTCTACATTGCCGAGGGCGGCCTCGCCCGCTCCACGGCGGAGCAGATTCTGGAGCCCTGCGAGCTCCGTGTCGAGCCGCTGCTGAATGAGATCCCCGTCCGCTCCTTTTCCGAAACTGAGCGCCGGCTCCCGGTCGAGAAGTGGCTGCGGAAGGCGGCTTCTCAGAGGAAGGCCTCGGACCCGCGTCAGCCGGAGTCCCGTCAGGCCGTCATCGACCGGGCGGATGCCCTGATCCGGAAGCTGGAAGACGCCGGAGGGGACTCCCTGCTCATCACCTATCCGCTCTTTCTCACCGAACTGGTCGACCGTCTGCGAATCCACAACTATGTGATCCAGCGTGGAGGACTGTTCAAGTTCCAGCCGCTGGAGAAGATCGTCGTCTCCCGTAAGGACGAGCACTGCGGCGGCTGTCAGCACAACTGTTTTCTCTCCAACCCCGGCTGCGGTGTTGGTCGGGACAAGGCCATGCGCAAGAGCGGCTGACCCCTGCCGCTGATCCCTGCCATTATAATAATAGTAGAAACGAGTTCAAAGCTATGGACATGAATTACTGCATGCAGTGCGGAACGCTGCTGCACATCAAAGAGCACCCCACCGAGGGCCCGACCCCCTACTGCGACACCTGCGCTGCCTACCGCTATCCGGTTTTCAACACAGCGGTCAGCATGATCGTCACCAATCCCGACCGGAGCCGCGTGATCCTGATCCGGCAGTACGGCAAGCCACACTACGTCCTTGTCGCGGGCTACGTGAACAAGGGCGAGGACGCCGAGGATGCTGCCGCCCGGGAGGTCATGGAGGAGATCGGCCTCACCGTCCGTGACGTCCATTTTAACCGCAGTCACTACTACGGCCGGACCAACACCCTGATGCTGAACTTTACCGTCACGGTGGATGAGACCGAAGCGCATCCCAACTGGGAGGTCGACGACTGGAGCTGGTTCTCCGTTGAGGAGGCAAGGCAGCAGATCCGCCCTGCCAGTCTCGCTGCGGTGTTCCTGAACGGCTATTTCGACGGGGAATACCATTTTGAGAACTTCCATCCCGAGAGCTATCGATAACACCGCTCTCCGGGGATCGTCATTTTCAGGCGCTCGAACGAACTGTATATGCAAACTCGCAGCCCTTTTCCGGACTGCGAGTCTTTCTTTGTCGGTATCGCCGGTCAGGCGTTCTTCGCCGCGATGACCGCCTCGATCACCGCCGAGCGGAAGCCGTGCGCTTCCAGCTCCCTTACCCCCTGGATTGTGGTCCCGCCGGGGGAGCAGACCTCGTCTTTCAGGACGCCCGGGTGTTTCCCGCTCTCCAGAATCAGCCTGGCAGAGCCCAGCACCATCTGCGCCGACAGCATAACGGCATCCTTCCTCGGAAGCCCGCAGGCCACCGCCGCGTCCGCCAGCGACTCCACAAAGAGGTCCACATACGCGGGACCGCAGCCGGAGACCGCCATCCCCGCCTCCATCAGCCGCTCCTCGATCTTCATAAAGCGGCCGGCCTGCCGCATCGCGCCCAGGAAGCCGTTCAGCTCCTCCTCCGTGACCTCTTTGCTGCAGGTGTAGAGGATCATCCCTTCGCCCACTGCAACCGGAGTATTCGGCATGATTCGGATCACCGGGTCCCGGGTCCCGAGCAGCTCCTGGATCCTCGCCGCCGTTACGCCCGCGACCATCGAGACGACCAGGCAGCGTCCCTCTCTCGCCGCGAAAAGCGGCCGCAGCGACGCGCACAGATCCTCCAGCACCACAGGCTTGACGCCAATAAAGAGGGTATCCGCCTCTTTGACCGCGGTCTCGTGATCTGTCACCGTACCGCCGATTTCCCGGCTCAGCAGCTCCGCCTTCTCCGGATGCCGGTTGACCAGCAGCAGCTCGTTGTCTTTTTCCCTGGATGCGGCTCTCGCAAGCGCGCCGCCCATGTTGCCTGTTCCGATAAATGCGATTTTCATACCGTTCCTCCCCGTGTCCTCTGATACGATCCTGCGGCGTGATTACTTCTTTCTCTGCAGCTTCCGCTTTTCCCCGTCCGGAGTGATGATATAGGTATTCTCCAATACCTGTTCTGCGCCGCGGCGCCACTCGGCGATGTACTCTTTTCGGAGCACGTCCCGCTCCGCCCGTTCTTCCGGCGTCAGTTCCCGTTCTTTGGCCAGCTTTGCCAGTTCGTTGATCCGGTTCAGTTTTGTGTTTTCCATCGTCTCTCCGTTTCCTGTGTCATAGAATATCGATCTGGCAGCTCTTCATGGTGGCAAGCGCCGCCTCATGGAGCGCCGGTGTCACCCCGGCGCAGCAGGAAGTATCGACCGCAATCGGCGTCTCCGGAAAATGGGCTTTCAGGATCAGGGCGTTGCTGACCACGCAGATGTCGGTGCAGAGCCCGATCAGCTCGATGGAAAAGTCCTCTCCGTCCGCGACCTCCGTCATCAGATGCGGGAGCGTCGTCGAGCCGAAGCTGTATTTCTGCACCTTGAAGTGCGGGATCTCTTCCACCGCTTCGCCCACAGCAGCATCCAGCTCCCAGCCGGGCGTCCCGTAGATGCAGTGCGGGACAGGAAGCTTTTTCCCCTCCGCACTGTCCAGGTAATCCTCAAAATGCGTGTCATAGGTGACAAAGACCTCGCCCTCGAACGAGCGGATCTTTTCAACCACCGCGGGGACAATGGCGACAGCCTCTTTCGTACCGAGCGAGCCGTCCACAAAGTCCTTCTGCATATCCACCACAACCAGAAACTGTTTCATCTCTTCCCTGGCTCCTTCCGTGTTTCAGACTGGCATCTATTGTAACAGAGAAGCCGGCAAAGCACAAGCGCCGATCTCTCTGTTCTTTTTAAACCGGGTCCTTGCCCGCCGCCGCCCGGTGTGATAAAATACAGCACAGCATCGAATACCTGTAAGAATCAAAACATCGGATGGGTTGATCGCATGTTTCCGCATCCGGGAATGGAGAGAAAAATGTCTGAACAGAACAACATGGACGAACTGCTGGAGCTGACCGGCAAAATCGCAAGACGGCAGCGGGTAAACACCGTGCTCTGCATCGTGGTGCTGCTCGCGCTGATCGCTGCCTGCTGCTTTGCCGGCTACCGGGTCAGCCAGACTGTACAGCAGTTTGAGGAGAGCATCACCCGCATCGACACCGCATCGGAGGAAATCCGCAGCTTCTTCGGCAGCTTCGAGGCCGCAGGATATGAATCGCCCGAGCAGGCCATCCGGGATCTGCATGACACCACCGAGACGATCAACGATATCCTAAGCGACATCTCCGAAAACGGCATCTTCGGTCTTGGCGGACTCAGCAATCTCCCCGGGCTGGGCGGACTTGGCAATTCCGGCAGCTCTGACAGCGCCGGGAGCGCCGACGCGGAAGGCAGCCCCGCAGAGGATGGCAGCGCGACCCTGGGCGAGAGCATGGACGAGATGCTGAACCAGGCCATGGAATGGCTTGGCGGACTCTTCGGCGGCGGCAACGCCTGATAAAAGGTATCGGAGCAAAAAGAACGCGGCCCTGTCCCTCCCGGAGACAGAGCCGTCTTTTTGTTATATTCTGCCGAAGTGGGGCCTGGCCTTGTCAACGTGTCTGCCCACAGCCGCTTCAACTGCCTTCTTCCAATAGATCTGACCGCACACGGGACACAGCAGAGAACCGTCTCTGCGGATCTTCTTCCGGTCCAGGTCAGCACCGCAAAGCTTACAGGATAACATGTTTTTCCTCCTATGTATGATACATGCCTCTTTCTTCCACAGCGGGCGTTATCTTATCATCTTTCCCCGGCGCCGTCAATGTGTATAATGACCAAATCTGCTTCCCGGCTCTCGGATTTTGTATATTTACAAATGCAGACCGGTCATGATATGATGTTTTTAGATTGAATGTGACGGAAACGGTGATCCCTATGCGCTTATTCAGCATTATGCTCTGCTGCCTGATCGGCTATGCCCTCGGCAACTTCAGCCCGGCGTATCTGTTCGGCAGAATGAAAGGTTATGACATCCGGAAGGAGGGCTCCGGCAACGTCGGTGCGACGAATGCCTTCATCCTCGTCGGGAAGTACGCCTTCTTCATCACGGCCTTCCTGGACATTATGAAGGCCTTTGCCGCGTGGGTCCTGTGCGCGCATCTCTTCCCGGACCTCGCGGTCGCAGGGCCGCTCGCCGGGACGGCCTGCGTGCTGGGGCACATGTACCCCGTCCTGCTCCGCTTCCACGGTGGAAAAGGCCTCGCGACCCTGGGCGGTGTGGTCCTCGCCTGGCGCTGGCAATGGTTCTTCCTGCTGCTCGCGGCGGCGATCGTGCTTGCCTTTGCCACCCGTTATGTCTGCCTGGTTGCGCCGACCATGTCGCTCGTGATCCCGGCTTCCTTCTACTGGAAGACGGGTTTCCTTGCCGGAGCCCTGATCCTGCTGGTCCCTGCGATCCCGATCTTCATCAAGCACTGGCCGAATTTTGTCCATATCGCAGACGGCACCGAGATGCGGACCAGCTTCATCTGGGACAAGGAAGGGGAACTGAAACGCATCGGACAGTGGAACGAGAAGACCGTCGAACAGCTGGGAAGGCGCGAAAAATAATAAAAATACAGTCAAAAATCGGGCCGATCCTCCGCCGTTTTGCAGAGGATCGGCCTTTCGGTCTGTTGGGATCGATTTTTATTCCGGCAGATACTGTCCCGCGCCTGAGGTACAGGTCACAGAGCGGTCGCGCGCGATAAACAGCGCTTCCACCCCGTCCAGGCTCTCGATCAGCTCCGTTCCCGCTTCCGTGCCGAGCACAAAGGCCGTCGTGGACAGGGCGTCGCCCAGCATCGAGCTCTCGGAAAAGATCGTCACCGAGGCAAGCTCGTTCTGTACCGGCCAGCCCGTTTCGGAATCCAGCAGGTGGTGATAGTAAACACCGTCCAGATCAAAGCCCCGTTCATAGATGCCGCTGGTGACGGTAGACCCTCCGAAGTTCTGTGATACCAGCATATAGGCGCCGGTCGGGAGGTCGATGTCCTGAATCCCGATTCTCCACGGACTGCCGTCCGGCTTCAGCCCGATGGTGGCGATATTGCTGCCGCCGAAGGAGAGAATGGCGCTCTCCACGCCCCGCTCCACCAGATAATCCTTCACGGCATCGGCGATATAGCCCTTGGCGATGCCCCCGAGGTCGATCATCATCCCCTGCGGCAGGGTCACCGTGTCGCCCTCGATCTGTATCTTTGTATAGTCCACCAGCGCCGCCGCGTTCTCCAGCGTATCGGCATCCGGGAGCACGACTTCTCCCGAGGTGAAATCCCAGAGCGTGGACACCGGCGCGATGGAGACGTCGAATGCGCCGTTCGACAGTTCACTGATCTGCCTTGCCGTCTCCAGGATCTGCAGGGTGTCCTCCGAAACCGTCACCGGGCTGCCGTCCGCGTGGTTGATACGCCAGACGTCGCTGCCCTCTACGGTCCGGGACAGGAGCTGCTCATAGCGTTCGCACTCATCGAGCGCGTCGCGGAGCGGTTCGTCATCCTCTATGTATGCCGTCAGCTGGATCACAGTGTCCAGATAAAAGCCGAACACCGATTTCTTCTCCGGCTCCGACGCCGCACCCTGCACCGGGCCGAGCGCGAGAAGCAGGACAAGACTCAACACGGCTGAAAACAGTCTTTTCATGCCCCTGGTCATCAGAGAAAGACTTCGTCCCCGCTCTTGTTGTCCAGGCCGGGGTGGATATCGAAGCGGACCGATCCGACCCGCGCTCTCCCGCTCACGGCCTGCTCCACAAGGTAGGTCCCTCTGATCCCGAAGCCCCCGCAGAGCTCGATCGCCGTGCAGCCCTGATCGACCATCTCTTTTGCCGCGGCGGCGCCCTCCTCGAAGGTGGCGACGCCGATGGTCGTCAGGTTGATCTGCGGGGTATGGATCGTCGAGCGGTGGACCGCAGGGTCCGCCGCCGGCGCGATAAAGATAAATGCAGCATTCAGCATGTTCCGTTCCTCCCGATCACTCGATCTCTACAATTCCGTTTTCCTTTACGGTCACGGTCATCCCGGTCTCCACAGCGTTCAGGAAGTCGTCCCCGAGATTGTCGACCACCGGCATCACGGCGTCGGTCCAGACGTCTCCCAGAATCGCGCCGGAAGCCGCAAGCGAATCGATCGGCTTGGAAAACAGCATGCAGGCAGGCTGCTTGCCGAGCGCGCATGCGGCAAACAGCACCATCCCTCCGGTGGTCGAACCGATCGTCTGCGGAAGGCAGAGCGCTTTCCCCATCATGGGCTTTTTATATACATCGGGGTTGTTCTGGTCGCCGCACTGAACCTCGGTGTCCTTCCCGAGGGCCTTCAGATCGCCGAACTGGAGCGCCATCTGGTAGCTTGCGAGGGTGTTGAAGCCTCCGTGGCTGACCAAAGCCTCAGCGGAGACTGTCCCCGGAACAACAACACGTCCCTGAAAGGTTTTCATCCTTTTGCACCTCCTGTGATGATGTCCAGAATCTCGGCATCCGTGCAGTACTTGGCGCTGGTGTAGGTCCGGAGCTTGTTGGAGCTGGTGAGCACCGCTTTGGACTTGCAGAGCGGGTTGTTCATGTACATCAGCGGGCAGATATAGCTGACCACGACGCCGCTTCTCTTCAGCGGCCAGGAATAGATGGTCTTCTCAAATTCCCGGATCACCGGCACGGATGCCGTGAACACCGTGGGGACCGCGACCTTCTTGCGGCCGTTCTTCTCCAGCGCTCTCAGGACGCTCTTTGCCCATTCGGTCAGCTGCTCCAGCGAGAGGTGCGGGCACCCGATAAAGGCCAGCTGCGGGTTTGCGCCCGGCTTTTTCCAGATGACCGGATAACTGCGGTAGACCCGCTCCAGCTCAGCATCGTCGATCACATAGACCTGCGCGTCCTCCCGGATCAGGCTCTCTCCAAGTTCTTTCGCTTCCGGCGTCAGGTTCTCAATGTGGTAGAGACCGACAGCACCGTTGGAGGCTGTCGCCGCGCCGAAATCCTTCAGGTAGGCCTTGGCGCTCTCGTTAAGCTCCGTGCCCAGCCACTGATCCAGACCCTTTACATACGGGACATCTTCCATTACCTTCATGCCGATGGCGGAGCCGAGAAGCTGGGCCTCCGGCTTCCTGCTGCAGCGGACCTCGACGATCCAGTCGGCTTTTCTTCCCTCATCGGTCAGCAGCCCGAATTCCGGGACAAAACCCGCGATGCTGCCCATCAACTCCAGAATGCCGGAGTTGCGGTTGCAGCGGGCGCCGAGCACAGAGTTGGCGTAGACCACCGCCGAGCTCTCGGCCCAGGAGAGAACATCGCCCTTTTTCGGGGTGTTCCCGACCTGATCCAGGTAGCAGGTGCAGGTATAGTCATCGTCGTCGGTGATGCCCAGCTTCTGGAGCTGTTCCTCATAGCGCTCCTGCCGGTTGTACATCAGCTTCTTGAAGACCAGGTCCTCCAGCGGGCTCGAGGGGACATTGGGATCCAGGGGCTTCGGGTCGGCGGTGAACTTTTGCTCCGGCAGAATGCCCGCCGAGAGGATCTCGTCGTACAGATCGTACACCGGGTCCATGACTCCAAGGCCGAAGCTGATCACCGTGTGCCCGTACTTGCCGGTGACCGGGACCATCCGTTCCGCGCCGAAGGCATCTCCGTACATCACCAGTGTTTTTACAATCTTGGCCATGACCTCGCCGCGGCTGCCGTCGAGCAAGGCCTGCTGTTCCGGGGTTAACTGCATCAAATCACACTCCTTTTCTTATTCCAAACACAGAGAATCCTCTCCGTGCAATCCATAACGCTTTCGTCTCTGGCCGAAGTCTTCATTTATATTGTATTATACAAGAGCCAGCGGGAACTTGTAAACCATCAATTTTAAAAGTATACCTGCTGAAACATCAAAAGAAGCCCTTTCCTCGCAGTGAATAAAAATCAAGGCGGCGATTGTTGGAAACGCCGCCCTGTCACTGTGAGCTTCCGTCCGGCGCCTTGATCTTCTCGATCTCTGCCCTCAGTTCTTCCAACGTCCGGTGCCCGTAAACGCCGTTTGTAATATCGTTTCCAAAACTGTGGCCCAGCATTCGCTTGCGGTCCGCTTCCCGGGCACCATAGCTCTCACAGAGCCGGCTGAAGGTATGGCGGCAGGAATGCGGCGTTTTTTCTTTCAATCCCAAGCGCCGCAGGGTGGTCTTCATATCCCGTCGGAACTGGGAGATGCTCTTGCCGGTGAACCACACCGTATGACCGTCCTCACAGACTGACTTAACCAGCGGCATGATTGCGCTGTGGATCGGAACGGTTCGGTTCCGCCCGGTTTCCGTCTTGACCCCGCCTCTGAAGTACCCTTCCTCCAGATTGGTCTCAAAATCTGCCTGTATATATGCACTGACACGGAATCCGGAGTAGCACATGATAAGGATCATTTTTACCACGGGGTCCTCCCTGCTGCGCCAGAGCACGCTCAGCTCCTCGTCCGTAAAGGGTTCATAGTGCTGCTCCGGCCTGGTTCTGGGCATCACGACATATCTGCCGAAGTCCTTTCTGCACAGCTCCCGCGGCACGGCGTAACTGTAAAGATTCTTGACCAGCCCCACTGCATTGCGCACCGTCGAACGGCTGTACTGCTTCCCGAGCCGATTCATCCGATTCTGCCATTCATGAATGGTGATGTCGTCCATCAGGCGGCTGTGATACGGGCGCAGCAGCTCAAACGCCGCTTCCGTCGCCGCCCTGGATTCTGGTGACAGCAGCCGCGCTGCACTCTCGCCGTACTTCCAGTCCATGAAAAGCTCATAGATCTCCCCCACGGTGCAGCCGCTTCGCCGGTGGTTCATCCGGCTGTAGTCGCGGATCATCCTCTTGCAGAGTTCTTCCGGGTTATTCCCGTTTATATTCGATCTGGTCCTTTTGTAAATCTCGTCCTCCAGCCCCGGATAATATGTCCCGGCGTGCCATGCCGTCAGAACGGCAAATCCGATCATCCAGTCCGAGACATAGCACAGGACTTTTTGCTGCGCAGAATCCTTTTCCGGCGGCTGGACAGCGTATGGCCTGGATCTGGCCGCCCCGAGAAAACGGATAGACCCGTATCCGTTCGGCAGTCTTGGATATTTTCTTCTCATCTTGAGTCCTCCTTGTAAGTTGGAGCGCAACCTCTGCAGTCACGCTTATTACAAGTATACCTCAGGAGAATTGAGATCGGAGACTACAAGGCGGTGCTGTTTGTTGATTGAGGATTGTCATGAAGGAATTAGGCCTTTTCATTGATGAGAATGGAGTTTTATGGGTCGTAAATTGCCTGTTGACAAATACGATTTTATCGTATAAAATGGAACTACGATAAAATCGTAGGAAGGAGGTGAGGCTTGAATGACTCGTGAATTCATTTACACCGTCCCCTTCCAGAAGAGTTGGAAAGCAATGGGGCTTTCGGATGATGATCAGAAAGCGTTAGAGGAAGCTCTTTTAAAAACGCCTCAGCTCGGGGATGTGATCGTTGGTACCGGAGGTGCCCGGAAGATGCGTATCACGCTTGAAGGGCGTGGCAAATCTGGCGGTGGCCGGGTTATCTACGTCGATGTATATGAAAAAGAACACTTATATCTGCTCCTCGCATACCCCAAAAATGTACAGGATGACCTGACGCCGGAGCAGACTAAAATGATTCGCAAGCTGGTTGAAGCAATACAGAAGGAGTGATAAAAATGGCCGATCTTACATTCAAATCTTCTCTCTCCGAAGAGGAGATCGACAACAATTTCAAAGATATGGATTTCTTCGGCGAACTCATGGACAGTCTTACCGAAGCCCTTGCCCATTCGAAAGGGCAAGCTGCCGCTGCTACTTTCACAAGAAAGCGTTCTCTTCCTGATGTGGACGTCAGTCGTACACGGAAAACGCTACATATGACACAGAAAGGATTTGCTGATGTTTTGGGTGTATCATGCAGGACGGTTGAAGCTTGGGAATCCGGTAGATCCTCGCCAACTCCAACGGCAAAAAAACTGATTTATCTCATTGACCAGGATAATACGCTGGTCCAGAAATTAATGCAAGCATAGCAGGGGTATCCGCCCCTGCATTTTTCAGGTATACCGTCACACTCTGAGCACAAAACCAGGTCCATATTCTCTTGTCGCCTACCTCATAGTCTCGTCCGCTTCCGTCACAGGATAGTCACAGATGGTGAGAAGACCTCCGAAAAACGGGTCACAGGCTTTATTGCTCTGGTAATGAGCATGGGAATCACCGCAGCGTTTGCGAGTGATTACAAAATCACCATCGACAACTCCGCAAACACTTCTGTTTCAATCGTAGGTAATACGTATACTGCTTACAAACTGTTTGACGTAACGTATACAGGTTCCAACGCTTCAGACCCTCACGCATATAGCATCGATTCCAATGGTGACGGCGCATGGGCGTGGTCGACTCTGACAAGTGGACTTACCGCTGATGCAAATGGCGTTTATACCAATTCCACTTACGGCCTTACCTTCACGCCGACCGCAGCTGATGCAACTGTTTATTCTATTACTTCCACGATGACAGATACGCAGGCACGTGCCCTTGCAGATGCTTTGGGTGCTACTTCCGTTTCTAAGACAGGTGCAGTTTCTGCATCAGTTACTGCTTCTGCAGAAACTGCAGAAATTGATGTCGGTCAGGCTGGTTACTGGCTTGTTTATGGTACTGCAGTTCCGAAAGATCCGACTGACGATCCCCCTGAGACTGTTGTAGCTGCATGCGCTCTTACTACTACTGACCCAACCGAGACCGTAAAACCCAAAGTCAGCATTCCTAAACTGGATAAGAAGATCACAGGTGAACATGTTCTTGACGATGCTGGAAAAGCCGCAACTGCCGAAGTTGGTTCTACGGTTAATTTCGAAATTGACTCTACTGTTCCCGATATCACAGGTTACACCGCATATACCTTCGAAATCAACGATACTATGTCTACTGGACTGAGCTTCACCGGCACGGATACAAAGGACACCATTAATGGTCTTGCCATTACAGTTGGCGGAACCACACTCGCAACGGATAAATACACTGTAACTCATGAGGTTGGCTCCAAGTCCTTCAAGATAACCATCCCGCTTGGGACTCTTCAGACCCTTACCAAGGATGCCGCAATCGTTGTCACTTATAGTGCAATTGTGAACGACAGTGCGCTTACCACGAACTATGAGAAGAATACTGCATCCCTGACCTATTCCAACAATCCTTATGATACGGACAGCAAGGACACCACTCCCGATAAGGAAGTCTACGTCATCGATGTCAACATTGATGTTGATAAGTACACTGGTGAGAAATCTGATGCAAGTTACATCACTGCTGACGAGTATGAAGCACTGAGCGAAGAACAGAAAGACGCCTATACTGAAATTACTGAGGGCGAACACAATGGCAAGTACATGAAAGCTGCCAGCAATGGCACACCACTTGCAGGTGCTCAGTTTAAACTCTATAAGGGTACGTCTCAGCCTGCTGATGATGCAACCGCTTGGTACAAGTGGGATGACACAAACAAGAAGGTTACTTGGGTAGCAAAATCTGATGCAGATACCTTTACTACAACAAACGAAGGTAAGTTTAATCCTCAGGTAAAAGGCCTTGAAGCTGAAAAGACAGGTACCGCTTATGGACTGCTAGAAATTGAAGCCCCTGCTGGCTACAACCTGCTGAAGGCTCCCGTACCCTTTACGCTGACGGGTGCATATGACGGAACAAACAATCAGGCGACAATTACTGCGAGCGCAGGCGTTGTAACGGGTGGAACTATCGATCTTAGCAGCACAGCCGCAGCACAGCCTGTTGTTACAGAACCTGTTCTGAACCAGACCGGAACTGAGCTCCCCAGCACCGGTGGTATCGGTACCACGATCTTCTATGTGGTTGGCTCCATCATGGTCGTAGCGGCCGGCGTGCTCCTGATCACCAAGAAGAGAATGTCCCGCGAAGGATAATCGAATAGTATAACCTATCTGAGGCAGGCTCCGACACAGGAGTCTGCCTCGTTTTCTATCTTGACAAAAAACATCATTTCCAATAATATGAACCTGAAAGGGGGTGAAACAAATATGCAGTCACAGATGTATGCAGAACTTGTTGCTGGCATTCTAAACGCGTTTGAAAACCGTGTACTGCGAATTGTCCTTTACGGTTCGGTTGCTCGAGGCGAAGATACCGCCGAATCTGATGTTGATATTGCAGTTTTTGTTCCTTCCCGTATGGACCGGGAGACAGAGGATCGTCTTTCCGATGCCGTCGTTGATCTCAATCTGAAATACGATAAAGTGTTCTCTGTGATCGATATTGATGAACAGACCTATTTAAAGTGGAAAACAGTTACTCCGTTCTATCAGAATGTTGACCGGGAGGGCATTACATTATGGGCGGCAGCGTGATTGAACTCTCAAAATACAGATTTGAGCGCGCAAAAGAAGACCTGCAAATTAAGACATAAAAACGAGAGGATTGAAAACATGAAAAAGAAGAAAATCATGAAAACTTTTATCTGTTGCCTTTGTGGCGCTTTCATCGGCACGATGCTGTATTTCCACAGGCGTTTGATCATCGCCGCGATCAAGGGTGAAGAGCTTCCGAAAGCACCAAAAGGCTGCCCCGCATATAAGGGTGATTGATGAAGCGGGTCCATCAAGGGCCTGCTTTTTATATCTCCTGCAGTTTACTTACTCTAACCGCAGCTCATAAAAGCGAGGCAGGCCCCGTTAAGGACCTGCCTCATTACTTTATGTGTTCTTTTCTTATGCCGTAGAGATTATCCCTCTCTGCTCATGCGCTTCTTGGTGATGAGCAGGACGCCTGCGGCGACTACCATGATGGAGCCGACGACGTAGAAGATCGTGGTACCGATACCACCAGTGCTGGGGAGCTCAACACCAGTCTTGTTGATGACAACGATAGGTGTTGCAGCGAGGTTTTCATTTGTGTAAGTTGTAGAAATGTCAGTCTCAACAGAATCTTCAACGACCTGACCATCTTTAATCTTCCATGTTTTAGATGTAGTGGTCTCACTCGTCTTCACCGGGGTCACAGAAACAGGAGCTGTGAGTTTATTAAAGCCGTCAGGAGCTTCTGTCTCAGTGATGCTCACAGCAGTGCCGGACTCAAGGCCCTTGATTGTAATTTCACCAGAATCTGGCGTGGTGATAGAATTTGTGTAGTTTTCAGCACTATCGCCTTCTGCAAATGTCTCGGGCAGAGTTGCAAACGCGTAAATATATGCACCATCAGTATCGGCAGTTTTCTTCACATAGAAGGGGAATTCAAATACAGCACCTGCAAGATTAACACCTTTATCATCGACCTTTTTGATTGCGAGCGCATAGGTAAAGATCGTTTCAGAAACTTCATCCTCGTCTTCGGTTTCTTCATTGTCTTCATCAGTCCATTTTAAGGTTACGGTATTTGTATTGCCTGCGCCGTCAATAGCTGCTTTATCTGTCACAACTGCGGTATAAGTGATGATAATAGCTGCGCCATTCTTATAAAGGCTGTCCGTCTTCGCTTCGTTTACCCAAGGAATGGTGATTTCACCATCTTCATTAAACTGAACAGTCGTAATAGCTGTTTGGTCTTCTGTGGTCTCGACATTCGCGTCATTATCTACCTTGATGCTTGTCACAGTTACGTCTGTGAGAAACTCAGGCAGTGTATCAGTGATGGTGTAGGAAACAATACGCTTTGCATCTGCTCCAGCACCGTTGAAGTTAGAAGTATTGAAGACGACAGTGTATTCAACAGTCTGTCCAATGTAGACATTGTCATCATCGACTTCCTTACTTACGAGATTCGGCTCTGTTGTATTCTTATCAACAACAGTTACATTGCGATTTGTGGAGTCGACAGAAATAGCATTTTCGCCCTGTGTTGTGGTAATCACATAATAACCAAAATCAATACCGGCAAAGACCAACTCGGAGCCATCGCTCACTGCTTCTGCTGTTGCGGTCTGTCCTTCAGCCCATGTTTCCAATGCGGCAATTGCTTCATCACTTAACTCAGTTGTGCTACCGGTTTTAAAGGCTGCTTCTTTAGCGGAGATATTGCCTGCACTATCAGCCTCAAAATAGTCTGCGAGGGAAGTGGGAATAGTCCCGGTATAAGCGATAGCACCATCTTCATTTGCAGTTACAGATGCATTGAATAGCTTGAAAATCTTGTAAGTTTCACCTTTGGCTGCATTGCTAATTGTAATAGAACCTTTTTCTGCGTTCGCAGTCCCAACAGTCTGCGCAAATGCGGATACGCTGATGCTCATTACCAGAGCAGTGTCGCCAAGGCCCCCTTTTTATCGATCCTATCCACCATTTTGTGCCCGAATTGTGACGGAAGAGGGTGAGGCGATGAAGCATGCGGCAAGAGAATATAGAGCTGGCTTCATGGCGAGTGTGTGTTGGTAGCTATGAAAAATGCAGGGGCGATAAGGCTCCTGCACACTGACTTATCAATAAAGCTTGAGATTTATTAGCACCTTCTGAATATGTGAAAAATGTGCATCCCTCGTCCATACTGGAATATCATTCTTAATGGCCAGCAAAGCTATTATCGCATCCTGGAACGGTACTGTGAGTCCATGCGTCCGTAGGGTATATAGAGTATTTCCCAGCGCGTTCCAATCAGTTTCTTCAAAGCTCAGTATTTCAAATTCATCCAGCAGATTACTTATACGGGCGAGATCTGGCTCGGACTTTGCCCCATGCATGAGCTCAGCTCATATCACACCACAAATAACAACATCTTCAGATGAAAACGTGTCGATCAGTTGCTGATCCGGTTTTTTCCAGAAATCGATAAAGATGTTGCTATCAGCAATTATCCTCATATCGTGCTGGCCTCCCGGAGCTTTATTATCGCGCCTTCATCAATATCAAGCTTCCCTGCAGAAGCCAGAAAGCTACTTTTGTTCTTCGACTGGCTGGCTACAGGGGTAATCTTGTTCATGAGTTGAATGAATAAATAGACCGTCTCTTCGGGCAACTGGTCTATTTTCGAATGAGCTTCCTGATAGACTGTCATGGTGCCCACCTCTCGTCGTTTTTTTCTATTATAATGCATTCTCAACGATGAATCAACCAAAGAATAGTGAATTTTTAACCGGAGCCTTATCCTTATTTCCCTTTTTCACCGTCTTTCTCCGGCCATTTTGTGCCCGAATTGTGACGGTAACGTATGGGGCAATGGGGATGACGGCAAGAGAATATGGAGCTGGTGGCGTAACGGGAGTGTGACGGAACATATCCGCGCGATGCCAGAGCGAAAAACCGGAGTGAAAAAGGTCTTGAAATAGACATATTTTCTGTGTACAATGGAGCTTGAGCAAGAGGAGTGTGATACAGATGTATGAGCCAGAAGAGGTCCGGGAAGCACGGCAGCGTCAGGAGGATTTGGCACGTCTGCGTGGGTTGCGGCCGATCGATGATGACTTTATGCGCTGTATTTTCCGAAATAACATTCCCCTCGCGCAGTTTGTCCTGCGGATTCTGACCGGGATGAAGGATCTGAAGGTGATCAAACTGGAGACGCAGAAAGATCTGAAACGGCTTGTCGGTGCACGTTCTGTCTGCCTTGATGTTGATGCAACGGACTCCACAGGCAAGAAGTATGATCTAGAAATCCAGCGAAGCGATCAGGGTGCCGGCGCACATCGGGCAAGATATCATTCCAGCGCAATGGATATTGAGAATTTGGATGCCGGTCAGGATTTCGATGAGTTGCCGGACACCTATACAATCTTCATCACAGAGAATGATTTTGTTGGCGCCGGTCACGCTGTCTATCCAGTTGAGCGGGTAAATCTCGCGACAGGAATGCCATTTGACGACGGTTCTCATATTCTGTATATCAACGGCGCTTATCGGGATGATTCAGAAATTGGCAAGCTTATGCACGACTTTTCATGCTGGAACCCTGATGAAATGAACTATCCCCTAATGGAAGAAGCTGCAAGGTACTATAAGGAAACTCAGGAGGGAGTGGAATATATGTGCAAGGCGTTTGAAGAAGTACGAAACGAAGGCTTTAACCGCGGCATGCAACAGAAAGAATACAACAATCTGAAAACCATGATGGAAACTCTGCATCTGTCTGCGCAGCAGGCTATGGACGCGCTGCGGATTCCAAAGGAAGAACAGAAGAAATACGAAACGATGCTCTGATATCCCTGAAAGAGGAATTCCGACCATCGAATTAATTCAGAGCAGCTGATCTGATCATGCTGCCTTTCATTCAGAAAGTCCTGTCCGGTTGCATCAACCTGGCGGGATTTTCCCATTTCCAGAGCAAGTATCATTCAAGCTGTATGTTCCCCTACCATTTTGTGCCCGATTTGTGGTGGAAACGAGTGAGACGATGAGGTAGGCGACAAAATATAGTGTTGCTGGATTCATGCTGCCATTCCCTCAAATAAATTAGCGGGGAACTGCCCCGCCATCGATGGACCTGGGTCATTCGACCAGCCCCAGTCAGTATTTCTACCGACCTTGCCCAATAATAAAATGCTACCGGAGAAGTCAACTTATATCGGCGCGATTTACCGGAGCAGGGACTTGAAGAGAACAGGACGTCGTGATAAAATACGTTCATTTCATAGTTAACGAGAAGGCGAACGGATGAGCAGGACGCATGCAAAACTTCTTTTGATTTCAGTTTTTATCGCACGAGGGACTTCATTCCTCTTTTCCAAAAACCTGTTACAGAGTATGCAGCCAATGAGTATACTTGCTGTCAGGTTTACACTGGCATTTCTTGTCCTGGCAATTGTGTTTTTCAAAAAACTGCGATCATGCAGCCGTGAAAGTTTTATCGGTGGACTGATCCTCGGCCTCATGTATACCGTCTGTATGGTATTTGAAATGTACGGACTCCGTATGGTTGATACAGGCGTCAGTTCCCTGATTGAAAACATGGCCATCGTGCTGGTTCCGATCTACGCAGCAATTCTTACAAAAACAATGCCGCAAAGGAAGACCATGGTATGCGCAGTGATTGCCGTGATCGGAGTCGGTTTTTTGTCTCTTGCCCAGAACAGCGCCGGCGGGAGTAAACTTGGAATTGGCCTCATCATTCTGGCAGCGATGACTTATGCGGGTTGTATTATCGTAACCGAAAAGGTTAGCCGCGGAGCAGATCCGATCGCAATCGGCATGATTCAGCTTGGGACAATGGGCGCTTTAAGCTTGCTGGCATCACTTGCTTTAAAGAACTTTTCCCTGCCACAGACGGGGAGCCAATGGGCCATGATGTTGATGCTTGTTCTTGTTTGCAGCTGCTTTGGGTTTGCCTTTCAGCCGGTCGGACAGAAATATGTTCCTGCAGAGTCGGCCGCGGTGTTTACCGTTGTGAATCCGTTCACAGCAAGCATTATGGGAATCACGATAGCGGGAGAGAGCATCAGTACCGAAAAGATGATCGGCTATGTGCTCATTCTGTCCGCGCTGATCCTGTACAATACGCATCCAAAACAGAAGAAACTCTGCCAGTGATGAAAATACCCACCTGGTAAGATCGTATGATTATCACGCATGGCTTCACAAAGCTGAATATATGTTCGAGCAATTTGCATCGAAGAAAAGCCTGAATCCTGAGTGTTTGTATGAACGCAAAGGGTTCAGGCTTGTCTTTCTATTTTTCCCACAGATATACGGGGATCGTCACTTCCGCGCCGTAGCATTTCACGCTGAGTTCATTCTTCCCGGATGGCTTCAAGGCTGTGAATGTACAGGTCAGTCTGTCATCCCCCATATTCAAACTCGCTGACGCAGGATCGGAAAAACTCCAGTAGACCGGAGAATTGACCAGTTTCGGCTCAATCTCCGCCGTGATTGTGAGCGCCCTGTCCCCCACATAAGCTGTGAAACCGTCTGCGCTGATCTCTGTGCCCAATGTATAAAGGCGGATGGACGTGATTTGCGGAGTGATTGTCGGCCCCGGCGTCCGCGCCGGAACAACAATGACTTTTGAGGTCGGTTCGACCTCCGCCGCTGCAGCGTGCCTGTCGGTGTATCTGGAGAGCAGAACGCCGCCGGCAAGGGCCAGAACAATAAGAAGCGGTCCGAACACTGCCGGAATGATTCTAAGTCTTCTGTTATGCCGTTCTTTGACATCCATCGGTTGATACTCCGTCTGCTTTTTTATTTTATGTCAGTTTATTTCCAGTACATATACGCGGGCGCCACAGAATTGTGAAGGCACTGTCTGCTCCCCAAAACAATCCTGTATCAGGATGTCGAGCTGAACATAAGCCGCCAAACCGCATAAGCGGAAGGGCTAAAACAAAAGAATGCGACATCATAGGGAATCTGGTGAGATCCACCCTTATGAACCAGATTTATTATACCGTGAAAAACATCCGTTTGCAACCGAAAAGCAAAGCTCAGCAATATCCGGGAATTCATGAAGTCTATGAACATGTCCTCATCGGCGGTCATGGACGCACTGCATATTCCTCCCGAGCAACAGGCCAAATACGCCGGGATGCTGTAAAGTCCACGTAAAGCTGGCAGAAAGACGAATCATTCATCGACCGCCTCAGCTTGGGGCGGTTTTTCATTGCTTGAAACATATATTCCGCGTAAGTTTCGCCTTTCACTGCCTTACCAAGCTTTGAGCTCGGCGCTGTCCCAGTCACGGGTATCGATGATCTGCTGCTTACGGGTCTGTCGCTCGGCTCTTGCGGCTTCGTACTCGCAGCCAAGGCGGTAAAGGTTGTCGAAGTAGGTGTTGTTGGTGTTCATCATGGCGGCGGCCTCCAACAAAAAGTGTTGTTTGCCTTTCGGCATATACATATATCACTCTAAAAGGCCATAATTGCAAGACATTTATGGATTATAAAATGCACAAGAATCGGTGCCATGAACCGGCAAATGCAGACGACAAAAAAGCGCTCTTTCGAGCGAGTACTATCTTGACAAAGTTGTCAAAATCCGTATAATGGGAAATGAAGAGCAACGCTTAGCGGCTGTTCCTCACGCATCGTTCAAATAGTCAGCGATCGAAAGACCGCAAAACTACCGTCACTTGGCAGAGTGGCGGTTGTTTTTTCAGTGCGATCTTTCTGATGGTTGGTTTCCTTGATGATTAGCGAAACTGTGCCATTATTTCTGCGTGTCTGTTTTGAAGTGATGCCGCTTTCTCGCGTGTGAAAAGTTCATCACGCGTTTCTTTTTTTGTGGGCTTCGAAAACAACCCCATTGCTGCACCTTCTCAATCAATGACCTTTATGTAAGAATTCTACCATAAAACCGGTCTCTCCACAATCCCGCAAAACGCAAAAAAGCCGGAACCCTTCTACTTTCACAGCAAAAGAATTCCGGCTTATTCAGCCACACTCCCGCCACGCCAAACTCCCCCTGTTCCTTACTCTCCCCAGCATGCGCATTACCCGTTTCCGCCACAATTCTGGCACAAACGGCTGGAGAGGGGCCGGAAATACCGAGGCGGGTTGGTACTGCTCTGTTCTATCCTCACTTTTCATTCCGGATGAATGATGGTATATTGAAAAAACTGCTTTCCGGGAGTGTAGAATAATAGAATAAAATACAGTAAGGGTGGAGAAAACCTGATCACGGAATCATCCTATTGAGTTCAAACACAGACAGCCAATCTAGCAATTGTATCTCGAAGGTGATACCCCGAACTACCTTAGGGTGATAGAAGTCCTGTTCAGAAACGTCACTATGGTCATCATCGTAAACAGTTTGTGCAAAGTGATATGCCCAAAGGTCGGAATCAGAAATGCCTTGGGTCGCTAGGATTTTTTGCCCGAGATCTGCAAGAATTCTGATGTCATTGTCATAAACCGTCAGCAGCTCTTTCATTAGCCACTGATGCAACTGGTTTATCTTCCGGCAGTTATCCTCAAATATAGTAACCAAGTCAATAATACTCGGTGAAGCACTTAAATATGGTCCAGAAGCCCAGCGCCACACCGGACCGGTGCCCCTTGTATGCATAAGAAGTTTTGCTTTGTCAGCACATGGGTGCATGCTTTCATTAAACGCTTGTACCAGTGAACTGCTATGCGCAATATAGTTTCGAAGTTCCCAAACAAATGCAAACACACCGTCATTGTCTCTGAGATCAAGCATTCTTCGCTCATACTCATTCGCTGTAGTTATATCTGGTATACGGTTCTTTGTGTGCTCCAAATACATTTTAGACTCCAAAAGGTATCCTCTAACCCTCTTTTCAAGATTGTGCAGATGAAGGATTTGTTGCTTCTCTGTAGCAGAAGCACTGTATTGTATGATGTCTTCCAAGCTTTCCGAAACAAAGCTATAAGACGCATGCAGGTCCATAATTGGACCTGCTTTCGATATTGCATTCAAGATATCTATTGGATTGTCTATATGAATTCTTAAAGCTTCAATTGTTCCATTACTTACACGTGAAATGCAATACACAATCTTTCCTCCATTATTGTTTTTGCCCTGATGATAGCGCATTCTTTATTTGATCACCGTGACTACCAGTGTCACGATAGCGGCAAAAAGCGTGGCTATTGCGCAGTATAGCGTCAATTTTGCGAGGCAAATAGATTTTTCAGTTGCCTTCTCGCTTTCAATCTGCTGTTCAAATTGCTCCACTTCTGCAAGTCCCCTATCCGACAAAGAGATTATTTCTTCCTCGCATATCACCTTTCCTGTTGTATAAAAGAGTCCTTCATTCTTAGCGCCAAGAAATTGGTTTGCGATTCTGCACTGAATGAACTCGTCTTTTGTTAAGCCGGATTTTTGGACAAGTTGCGAATATGACATTTCGGAACAGTCTCTGGGAAGGGCTGAAAGCATCTTATACATTGTTTTACTGATCATGAAATGTCTCCTCGACTTTCTATTTCTCTGTACACCACCGCCACCGACCGGCCATACTTCCACAGCGCAAGCCCGGCGGCAAATCACGCTCTCAATATAAACCACAGATGCCGCAGGCCATCCCGCACAGTTCGCAGCTTCTCCTGTCTCTTTTCTCTGCTCTTTCTCAGCGGAACGGATACTTCTCCGATCCGCAGACCTTGCCGCTGCATCTCCGCGATCATCTCTGTGGCGAATTCCATGCCATCCGTCTGAAACACGCACTTCTCAAGCGCATCCCGCCTGATTCCCCTGATCCCGCAGTGCCAGTCATGGATCTTGACGCCAAACTTCATCCGACCGCACCAGGACAGGAATGGCACGCCAAGCCGATGTGACAGCGTCATTGCGCCCTTTTCCATCTGTCCGGCAAAGCGGTCACCGGTGATGAAGTCGTATTTGTTTTCTGAGAGCGGTATGTAGATCGGATCCAGATCAGAGAAGTCATATGTGCTGTCGCAGTCGCCGAAGATAATGACTGTTCCTGTGACGGCGGAGAGTCCGGTGCGGAGCGCGCGTCCGTAACCGCGTCTGCTCTCTGTGATCACCCTGGCTCTGTGCTCCTCCGCTATCTCGGCGGACCTGTCCGTACTATTATTATCCACAACAAGGATTTCGCCGGTGAGATTGCGGGAAGACAGGTATTGCTTTGCCTGATCAATGCAGAAGGCGATATTCTCTTCTTCATTCATGCAGGGCATCAGGATGGTGAGGTCAGGCATTTTCTTTTCTCCCATTTCAAACATTCCATTGCGATGAAGCACAGTGCCATCACCGTGGCCGCCTGCGCGCGGTGGGTGAAGAAATAGTGGAACCAGGAGTGATGCCGGATTGCGAGGTAACGGATATACGGAACGACTCCGATCAAAGCATAGATTTTAACCCAACTCCCATTCACGGTTTCTCTCACTACAATACGATTCTTCAGAATCAATAACACCACAACACCGAGTAATCCAACAAACACGGCACCACCCGCCATTCCGTATCCGAACGGGAACAGCGCCCAGATATTTCTCAGGATCGCGTCGAGCAGGATCAGATAAGCCGGATACCGGTCATCCATGCCCAGATGCTCCCCGATGCTTCCCTGCACATATTGCATGGCGTTTTCACCGATCACTACAGATGCTAAGATCCATTTGAGGACCCACATTCCGACATATCCGATACCCCAGAGCAGCATGCACTTTATTATGAACTTCAGGCTGCCCTCTTCATGCCTCTGCCGCTCTCGGATGCGGAGAGATAACAACAACGGGACTGTGATCGTCAGGGTTTCCGTTGTGAAGAAATCCAGGAACGCTGCAACGATCCCGATGATCAGGAACAAAGCAGGAAGCCTATCGTATCGATCAGCAAGAGAGAACCGGACTGCAAGAATAGACGCGATAAACATAAGCAGGAACATCCAGTAGTATTCCAGGCAGAACGGGACGAATACCGCGTTTACAGCTACCATGGCAATGCACAGGCTTATCGCCTCTGCTTTCAGGTTGTTCCGGATCAGGAGGAAGAGAATGAACGCTAACAGCAGGGCGAGAATGACCGCGTGGAGCACGTAGATTCCCTGGAGATCCATGATCAGCAGCAGTGGCCGGACAAATACCAATGATCCGTGCCAATAGCGGACATATTCTTTGTTTGGCTCCGGGTTTTCGGTCACGGCCTTTAGAAGACTTGCGTTGATCTTAAGCCCCTGCCCCCAATAGTATCTGGCCCACATAACGGACTGGAGCGGATGGCCGGAATCCATATAGCAAGCGATATCAAGCAGCATGGAATCTGCATACAGATCGAGCTGGCTTGCGTCTACACCGTCCAGAACATACCGCCAATTCTGTTTGTCCGACGACAGGTAGTCAGCAGAGGTCTCAAGATTGTCCCGTATGTTCTCTGTCGGAATCGTGGCAACGGCAATCAGGGACAATACAAGTATCGCTGCCGTAAGAATAAAGATTAGAACCTGCCTCATTCCGTATCCTCAGCATGTACAACCCTGCAGGCCGTCTTTCCATTGACTTCACCTGCTTCCTCCAATACCAGATCTTCACCATAGTGGGCCTGGAGAAATGTCAGATACAAACCTCCGCCGGGCATTAGATACACATGGTCACTTTCTACCAGCGCCCTTCCGGGATTTGACAAACCAATGCTCTCCAAAAACTCATCAAAATAGGGTTGCCCATATAACCAGTCTCCAACCGGGATATGGTGCTCCAGTGCTTCCCGCGTTGGCAGCTTTCCGATGTCCCGATAGTACCAGGGAACGTTCAAAAACCAGTTGGGCCAGAGGTAAACACCGTCCGGGTCAAAAGTATCCGTCAGAACCCGGTCTACAGCGCCGACTTTCGCGTTTAGTGTCGTCATAGGAGTGCGCCATTCATTATGAGCCATGACCTGTCCGGCGGAAAACCACAGGACAATACAAAGGATGAGCTGGAAAATAAGATCGATTCTCTTTCCAGTGCCTGACCTAACCGCCGCAGAGATTAGCACATAATCCGTCGCAAACATGACTGGCTCCCAAACGCGCATCGGCGCGCGCCCACGGACGGTAAAGTAGAAAAGAATGATGAAACCGCCAAGGACGGCAAGGATGCTCTCAAGCTTCCGCAATCCTGGACAAAGCATCATATTCCGCAGCAGTAGGATCAGCGTCATAACCAGCATAGCGAACATGTAAAGGTTGGTCTGTGTCAGTTCCCGCCACATCTCCGCAAAGATCGGTCCGACGCCGGCAGAAAGGGTGAACGCGTTCTCTCCACCTGCTTTCGCCGCCTTTTCCAACAGTTCCGCCGTCATAATCTCGGTTTCGGCAAGACCCCAGTTCGTAGCAGCGAGATAATCCGCCTGCAGGATATCCGGATCGATAATATCCCACCAGTTCTTCATAGGAAAGTCCATGCAGTCCGTCCGCGCTACATTATACCGAATGGCCGATTTGTACGGCTCAATGTGATAAAATATCACGCGGGATGAGAAGAGAAGTAATATGATGAGGATGGAGGGGATAAGGTAACGCGGGAGGCGTTTCTCTTCTACCAATTCCGTCAGAAACTCAAGCGCGATGAAGGGAATAAAGAGCAGGGCGGCCTCAATCCGGAGCATATAACCAAAGGTTACGGACGCTGCTCCAAAGACGAACCAGATCTTCCTCTTCCCTCGCATTTTTGCTACTGTCAGGATCAGCAAGCCGGAGAAAACATAAAACGCCGTCTGGATATTATAGTTCACATTCCAGATGACCACTCCGGCGGAAATAAATGCGATGGCGAGGATCACCAGCGCGATACGGAGATAGTCTTGTAAAGACATCTGCCTGGGGGCTGGCAGTCCATCAAAGCCGAGATACAGGAGCAGGGTGATGTTGAAAAAGACTGCCAGATGCAGCAGTGTGGTAAACACATCTGTGGCAGGGAACAAGGAATTCAGCGGCTTGATGATCACGCAGAGCAGCGGATGCAGAAACTGGCAGAAATTATTGTTGCCATAGATTCCGTCTACCACAACTGCCACTTCCTGACTGTCTGTGCTCAGGTACAACGGGTTCGTGAAGAGGAAGAGGATGTAGAATAGCAGAGGAAGAACGAGGCAGATAATAATCCTTTTCCTTTTTCGTAGCATATAAATCCCCTCCCTCATGCAGAACAATGTTCTTAAATCTGTTTTACAGTAAGGTGCTTCGCCATCTCTCCATCATCTGTGCTCCATTTTCCATCCCAAATAACACGTACTGTAATAGGTTTTGACATTAATTCGTCACTCTTGACTGATAACATGAGATACAGATCACATTTCTCCCACACAGTTCGCAGATTGCCTGTTTCAAACAGTACTTGTATTGCAAGACTTTTTTGTGTCAGCATAAATAGATCACATTTTTGCGGCGAGCCTATATCTCTAACAAACGTATGGTAAACTTTATGGTACATCCATTTCAGAGGAATTTCACCTTTCCACAAAGTGCGTCTGTTCCCTTCATAAGATTCGTCGAGTTGAGTGAGAAGGACACACGCATTGTGGGCACTTTCTTTCGTCTTGTTCGCTACAACAATATGAAAGTATCTTGCATCTATTCCTTCTACCGTTTTGTTCAATTCCCCAAGCTCATCTTTCATTTTCAGGGTTAGCTTGGGTTGAAACAGACATTTTCGCCAATGCTCACCAAACAATGCAATCACAGCAGCAAGAAATGTAGCTAAAGCGATACAGATATTGATGATATCCGATGTCTCAAGATGGCAGCACATCTGTAATCATTCCCTTCATTTTGGCTTTAAAATAGAGCTGGCCGTTGTGACCAGCTCTATAGTTGCTTTGTTAAGTTCTTATGCCGTTCGATTATCCCTCGCGGCTCATGCGCTTTTTGGTGATGAGCAGAACGCCTGCAGCAACAACGAGGATGGAGCCGACAACGTAGAAGATTGTGGTACCAATGCCGCCGGTGCTGGGAAGGACAGTGCCGGAGTTGTTCAAAACCTTGTCAAAGTTTGCATTGGCATCATAGCCAGCAGAAGTATCTTCAACAAGAGCAAGGGTCTTCGGAGATTCCAGCAGGTTGTAACCGGCCTTGGTCTCGGTCTCAGTCAGGGTGTAGGTCTTGTCATTATCAAGGCCGCGAATGATGATCTTACCATTATCATCGGTCTCAACTTCGGAAGCAGCCTTTGCACGTGCTGCGAATGCTTCGTCAGTTTCCTCTGCGCCCTTAACAATAGAAGTGTCAGGGATATAGTAGGCTCCATCCTTCTTTACGGGGAAGTAATTGTCACCCTCTTTAAGCTCAAACTTAACGCCACCCAAAGGAGTATCTGTGTTAGTGCCGTCAACCTTGATGATGCCGGTGTAGTAAGTGGTATATTTGACCTCGTCCGGGAGAGAAGTATAGTTGTTGCCATAATCGATCTGAGACTCGTTCTCGCGGTCAGTATCGGTAAGTGCGTTCTCATTAACCGTCATGGTGAATGTGAACACAACATCGGTTCCCTGGCTTCCTTTGGTCACGGTAATGATCTGTGTCCATGCCGCCCCAGCAACAACTGCGTCGCCAGTTGCCGCGGCTACAGTAGCATTTCCTGTGTTGCTTCCGGTCTTGACTGCTACGTCATTGTTATAGGTCAAGCCAGCAGACGGAGTATCATAAACTTTAATCGTATTTCCAACTGCAGCAGTCTTGGGGATAGTAACTTTTACTTCATAGGTCAGGACATCGCCGATCGCAACGCTACGTATGGCATCGCTTTGAGTGGTATTGTCCTCATCAGCCTGAGTCTTGTCCTGCGGGGGATAGTCGTTTTTCTCATTGACGGTAATGTCGGTTGTGGCAGCGATCAGATTGTCGCCGACATCGCCCTTGATGACATAGTAGCCTTTGTCAACCTCAGCTGTCCACTTGCCATCAGCAAATGTCATGTTTCCAGTAGCTTCATAGGCGTTGTTCGCAACCAGCCATGCTGCTGCAGCCTGCAGATTAGTAGCATTAGCCTCTACGCCAGCCTTCCAAGTCACAACCTTGTCTGTGCTTCCGGCGATGTCCTGAAGATCGAACCACAGGTTTCCTTCACCAGCCAGAACTGCGGCAACAGTTGCGTTGGCGAGGTAGGAGACGCCAGTTGCTTCACCTGCATTTACATTTGCTGTGCCATCGGTACCGTAACCACTTGCATTTGTGGAAACGCTGGATGCATAGGTCGCGGAGAAAATCTTGTACCAAGTGTAGGCACGACCTGCTTCGGTCGTTGTGCCTGCATAGGTGCTGTCGCGGTTTACAGTGATCGTGACTTTGCTTGTGTCTGCTACTGGGGTCTCAGTTCCGGGTTCTTCGACGGGGTCTTCGGCCCACGCCATGATTCCCATGCTCATTACCAGAGCAATAATGAGCCTTGCAGCTCAGCAGGATGCAAACTCATATTGCGTCGAAATTCAGGTTCGAGATTTTGCTATTTTACTCCGTTTTCCGGCGCTTTCACCTTCTATTTGTTCCGATTTTTAATGGCTCCTGTAACCTGCCGAGCTGTGATGGAACTTCATGGCTCATGTTCTTCACTTGAAGGCTGAAAAAGTGTAAAGTTTGGCATTTCGGGGAGAATATGAGCGGGAGGGGGTCGGTGGATGATGAAAACGGAGGAGAAGGCAAAAAAAGAAGCCCGCGAGGCAGGAATCACAGGGCGTGATCGTTGCCGCGCAGGCAAGCACAAAGGACTACGATCATCTCGCAGTCCCTTGCTTTTCATTATGCGGTTTTCCGTTTCTTCAGCAGGATCGCACCAGCCAGTGTGGCCATCAGACCGCCGAGGATTGTGAACAGCTGCGTTCCTATGCCGCCGGTGGAGGGTAGTTCATAGCCGGAGGAATTGCTCACCTGAATCCTCACCACTTCCGTGCGATCCTCTTCTTCAATGGTCGTTACATCAAGCGGTCCCGTCAGGTAAGCGGATATCTTACCACCGCTCATCGTGAT
>JAFTGD010000060.1 GCA_017458065.1 Oscillospiraceae bacterium | reverse complement strand
CGACCATTACTTCGGTATGGAAATGGAAGCCAGCTTTATGCAGAGCGCGAGCGGTCTTGATGACTGGGGACATGACCTGATCTTTGAGTTTTCCGGAGACGATGACTTCTGGCTGTATGTTGACGGCAAGCTGGTCCTGGATCTTGGCGGAGTTCACTCCGCCTGCGACGGCAGCGTCAACTTCCGGACAGGAGAAGTCAATGTAAATGGAAAGAAAACAACCCTCAGGGCACTGTACAAAGAAGCTTATTTAGAAGAGCATCCCGGGGCTTCTGACACGGAGGTCAACGAGTACCTGGACGGCTTCTTCAAGGACGGCGGGACGGTGTTTAAGGACTATTCCGGCCACACGATGAAGATGTTCTACATGGAGCGCGGCGCAGGCGCTTCTAATCTGCATATGCGCTTCAACCTGGCACCGTATGTGGATGGGGAAGTTCAGCTGGAGAAGGAAGTCAGCGGAACTGATACGGTCAGCACAGCATTCCCATTCCAGATCTGGTATAAGGATAAGGCGAGTGCTCGGTTTGTTCAGATAGGAAGTGAAGGACACGATCTCTCGGTACGGGAGGTTAGTACCGGTGATCCGATTAGCCATAAGGATACTGATACTATAGATGGGGTGACTTATGAGCATGTTTACTTCCTGACTCCAGGACAAACAGCGGCAATTCAGATGCCTGCAGAAGATACGCAATATTATATCGTAGAATGTGGTATCGATCCCAACACCTATGACAGGGTGATGGCGAACAAGGAAGAGTTGACGGGAAAAGCTGCCGAGGGCTCCGATAATCTGAAAGATTACAGTATCGACGAGGATACCGTTACCGGGCGCAAGAAAGTCGTCTACAACAATCACGTATCCGACAGCGCCCAGAAGACGCTGACGGTGACAAAGCGGCTGTGGAGAGAATTTAATAAAATCACAGAAATCCACAGCGGTACAGGGGACGATGCGGACAACACCGAGTTCCGCTTCCGAATCTATATCGGCCCCGGCACAGACAAGATGGTGGACGGCGTTGGCTATGCCGTATACAACACTGGCAAGTACTACGTGAAGAACAGCGATGGCAAATACTGCATCTGGCAGGATGGCGGGTTCGTTTCCACCGGAAAGACAGTTTTCTCGGAGCTGAGCACCCAGAAGGCTGCGGGTGAGTGGAAGAGCGAAGCGGATAAAGCGACATTCTACACCTCACCCGGCGGCATGGCAGATAACATCAAAGCCGGCTACAGCATCGAGATCCCCGACCTTATGGCGGGAACCCTGTATTACATCGAAGAACGCACAGAGGAAACGCCCTCGGGATATAACCTGATCGGATATACCACGACGGAGGGTTCCTATGTGGATGATGCACAGAGCACTGCCGGTAACAGCGGCACGATCGAGATCGCGGACGAAAACAGGACGGTCTCCGTGCACAACCAGCACGGATATGGTCTGGTCGCCAACAAGGTCTGGTCAGACGCGCCCTTTATGGCCTCTCATGACGATATCTATTTCGGCGTGTACCTGAACGGAGAACTCCTTGCAGACTCCGTGCGTTGCCTCCATCATCCTGAGACATCCATCAGCTGGTTCTTCCCGGAACTGGAACAGGATAAGACTCTGAATGACTACCAGGTTTACGAACTGGAGCTGATAAAGAATGGCGGAGCCATCGCGGATGGGGATATTGACGTTGACCCGGCTACCGGCAAGGTGACCTGGGGATCCGGCTCGGTTGTCACTGTTATAAAAAAAGAAGAGGACGCTTCCATCAATATCGGTGGTGTATCGAACGAGTATGGATACTCCGTGAGCTATTCCTATACGGTTGGGTACGAAAGGCAGGAGTTGTCGGCGGAAGATATTGCGAACAAAGTGCATTCGCGAACGGACACCGTCTCCAATTCCAGACCGGGCATCAAATTCGTGAAGACGGATCTCGCAGGAAGGGCGCTTGCCGGTGCAAAGTTTGTGTTGACGGATGACAGCGGGACGATCAGGAAGACTTTCACATCCGCAGAAGACGGTCTGATCGTGGTCTCCTATCTGGAAAATGATAAGGTCTATACGCTCACGGAGACGGCTGCACCTTATGGCTATCAGACGCTGATTTCATCCATTACGATTAAGAAATGTGTTGAAGAAGGCATAGCGAAAGTTTATGTAAACGGTGATTATGTGAGCGGTTCGGTCAAAGACGGGAATGACGAATACGAGCTTTATACCGTGTCGCAGGTGAATGATCCGACTGCGGATAATATGCCCACAATCACGATCCGGAATAAGGATTATACACTGAGGGCTGTGAAGGTAGATACGTATTCGAACGAACCGATGAAAAACGTGAAGTTCGCATTGTACAAAGAAGTGTACGAGACAGTAGGCGGCGTGCCTGATCCCAACTATCCCATGCCGGACTATCATCCTATGGAGGGATATGACAGCCTGACAACGGATGCAAACGGTGTGATCCCCGGAATATTCATGAAAAATTCCGAGACGCCTGGGGGCTTGACAGCAGGAACCTATTACCTGCGCGAAGAAACGCCATCCGGTTATAATTCTCTGGGCTTTGATATCCGGATTACAATTTCGGATACCGGCGAGGTGACGCTGCAGAGCGCAACGCGTCCTGCACAGTCCGGACACTGGGCATTTGGAAACGTTTCGGAGAATATTGCGACGGTGGCCTACAACGAAGGGGTCATGCAGATCACGGTGAAGAATACCCCGAAGGATCCGGTGCGCATTAAAAAGCTGGAGATGCTATCTGCGAATAAGGTTCTCCAGGGCGTAGGCTTCGCATTGTACAAGATTGGGCAAATTGATGATAATGGCCTACCAAGAGAAAGCGAAGAACCGATAAAATCTGAAAGCACAGATGACAATGGCATCCTGTTGCTGGGTGGGCTGGAAGAGAACACTTCATATTACCTGTTTGAAACAGAGCCTCTCCCTGGGTATAATATGCTCACCGGACCCGTGTTGATTACAACGGCTGGTCCGAATACTATCAATGCTTCTTTGAATGGCACCCCGCTGAATTGCCAAAGAGTAACGGATAAAAGCGGAAACTATGTCTGGGAGATCACGGTCTATAATTCCACCGGCTACGAACTCCCCTCCACCGGCGGCCCCGGCACGGCACTCCACACCTTCCTCGGCGCCATCCTGGTCATCCTCTCCGGCGCGGCGCTCATAAAAAAGAAATACGCACAATGACTGAAAGGAGCAGGCGATGAAACCTGCTCCTCTTCCCTTCTGGCCTCCTCAGACTCCCGCTTCTCTTATTTCTCTCCGTGTGGTTATCCATACCCCGCACCTTACTGTTCCCTATCATATTTCTCCCCGGCGAGGGGAACAACGTCCGGGAACAGCGGAACAGTCTGTTCTTCTCAACTATGCCCTGTTTCTCTGGCTTTTCGCCGCTTTGGGCAACAGAACAATACCAAATAAAACACAGAGCAAAGAGAGCAGATGGAAGAAAGAAAAACACAGGGCGGGACGCTAACCGGCCCAACCCACTCTCTCATTTTAGCGCTCGTCGTCTCTGAGTGCCAGTGCAACCCATCTATCATCAATTTTAAGCCACCGTCAGCAGCTTTCCCTGCTGTGGGAATATATATTCACACCCAAAAAACCAAACCGCGCCAACCCCTCTTAAACCGCGCACAGCGATTTTCGTGCGCTTTATGAGTTTTCTTCTTTTCTGTGTGGTTACCTCCACACGCAAAAAGCCGGAACCCCTACTGCTCTTATCCAGCAGCAAGGATTCCGGCCCTCATTATTTCTTTAGCAGTTCCAGTATCTCCTCGACGCTTTTCCCACTTTCAGCAATAGCCTTATCTATTCTCTTTTTATCTTCTCTGGCCTTCTTTGCGGCAGCTTTTTCTTCCTTCTCTTTCTGCTCCGCCGCCAGTCTCCGGGCTTCCGGGGTCATCTCAAGCAGCTTTCTGCGCTCCTCCCAGTAGTTCAAGCCCCTCTTGGCATATTCTTTTTCCCGTTCTATGTCAATCCGCGCAAGCGCCTCTCCGAGCTCTATGCATTTTTGCTTTACTGATTCCTTCACCTCGTCTGTTGCCGGGATGTAGTATTTTACTGTTCGGCGTTTAATCTCCTCTTCCTGCTTTTTCCGTTCCTCCTCCGTCAGTTTCTTGGGATCCTTAAGCATGGGCATTCTCATTGCCGCAATGCAGAATTCCCCTTCAACCGCGTTCTCGGTACCTTCCTCAACTTTCACATAGTACATTCTCCCTTCGAATTCCGCAGGCACAAACCATCCTTTTTCGAACATTGCTTTTAACTCCTTTCCGTGTGATAACCACACGGCCTATTACGCCATATTATTGGAGCTATCGCAAGTAAACGAATTGATAATTTCGCGGCCCGTTCCGTCACAACTCCACCACACCAAACAGCCTATTCTCCTTATCTTCTCCCGATGCTCATTACCACTTTCCGACACAAATCACGCACAAAAGAGGCTTGGAGCGCTTGGAAATAGGGGATAGGGGGAGAAGGCTCTGGTAATGAGCATGGGAATTGCATCTGCATTCGCAGATGTGACGATCACGGTGAACCGTGACAGCACTTATGATGATGCAACAGGCAATCGCGACTACAAATGGTATCGTGTGTTCACTGCAACAAAGAATGGAACCTATACTGCCGAAGGTGGCGGATATGATTCTGATGGGACTCCAGGAACCATTACTGAGAAAACCGGGAGCACAGCTACCGCTTTTGCTTACATAGCTACCCAGGCTGTTGCTAAGTCAGGACCACCACTTCAAGTGGTGGTTTGAAATCGCCCCTGTAAGGGGCAGAATACTTGCGCCCGCCCAAGGCGGGGTATCGAAAGCCTGATACTGGCTACCTCACAATGAGGTTATTTGATTGCCCTGCTTTCTTTG
>JAFTGD010000059.1 GCA_017458065.1 Oscillospiraceae bacterium | reverse complement strand
TTGTGCAAGTTGCGGGCTTGACAGGGAAGAGAGACGAAGACCACGAAAAGAAACAGGAAAGCGCGGGGGCGCCGCGCTTTCCTGTAACGTCAAATCGGGCTATGCTCAGACCAGATGGATTGCAAAACAGCTGCCCTTACCGAAGGTGATCTCCATCTTTTCCTTGTAGACGGGGAAGTAGTCGGATGGCATGAGCGCCTGCACACAGCCGGCGAAGCCGCCGCCATGCACACGCCAGGCGCCTTTGCCATCGAGCAGGGCGGCGCTGCGCTCCAGACCCTCCAGCAGACGGGTGTCGCCGGTGGCGCTGGTGACGATGTTGTTCAGCAGCTCCTCCGAGGATCGGCCGGACTCGTTCATGAGACGCATATATTCTTCGCCGTTGTGCGCCTTCAGGGCGTCGCGCATCAGAGGAACACGCTCGTTCTCGTTGAAAAAGTGCATCGCCCTGCGCACCGGCCGGTTGGAGAGGTCCCAGCCCTTGCTGCGAAAAGCCTCGGGATCCACATCCGCGAGAATGCCGACGTCAAAGAGATTGGCGATATAGCACATGTCCGCGGGAATGCGCGCGTAGGAGGTATTCAGCCCGTCGTGGGTGCCGCCGGTGTCGGTGAGGCACATGGTCAGCCCCATATCGGAGAAGTCATCCACGATGCGCTCGATCTCATTGGTTTTCAGATCCACATAGAGCGTGTGGCCGATGGCACAGACAAGCTGACTGGTAAGGCCGCTCGGCTTGCCGAAGTGATCCTTCTCAGCCCGGTGGGCTGTGCGGGCGATAACGATGTCTTCCACCTCGCCGCCGTTATAGAGCTGGCAGAGAATTCGCGCAATGAGCACAGAGAATGCGGCGGAAGAGCTGAGCCCGGCGCCGATGGGCAGGGAGGAGGAGACAGTGGCATCGAAGCCGCCGATCCTGAGACCCAGGTCCTGGAAGGCGGACAGAACGCCGCGCACGAGAGAGACCGGCTTCCCAAATTCCGCAGGGCGGACGGAAAGCTGGCTGGTCTTCACGGTGATGCTGTCATAGCCTTCGCTGTTGATACGTACGATGGAGTCAGAATTCGCAGTGTAATCGGCCTGAACATTCAGATGAATCGCAGAGGCGAGGACGCGACCGTGCTGGTGGTCCGTGTGGTTCCCGGCGAGTTCCGTCCTGCCGGGTACTTTCAAAATAGCCAATATTCTGTTCTCCTTATTAAAAAAGTGGCAACATTTAGCAATTCAAACAATTAACTATATTATCATAAACCATGATTTGTGGAAAGTCAATTAAAAATACAAGGAATTAAGACAAGTTTTTAACGCTTGCCATTCCCCGCGTCAGAACATATAATAGCGGCAAGAATACAGACCGAAAAGGAGACGAGCCGCCTATGAAATCCGCAAACGGGATCAACCTCACAATGCTCTGTGACTTTTATGAACTGACCATGGGCAACGGGTACTGGAAGGCAGGGATGACCGACCAGATCACGTATTTCGACGTGTTTTTCCGCAGTATTCCGGACAACGGCGGCTTTGCCATCGCGGCCGGCCTGGAACAGATTGTGGATTATGTGCAGAACCTGCATTTTACCGAAGAGGATCTGGACTATCTGCGCGGCCGGGGCATATTTGACGAGGGCTTTTTGCGTTACCTGAGGGACTTCCGCTTTCACGGGGATATCTGGGCTGTCCCGGAGGGGACGCCGATCTTCCCGGGTGAGCCGGTCATCACGGTACGGGCGCCCGCCATCGAGGCGCAGCTACTGGAGACCTATATGCTGCTGGAGTTCAATCATCAGAGCCTGATCGCCACCAAAGCCAACCGGATCTGCCGTGCGGCGGAAGGGAGAACGGTGCTGGAGTTCGGCTCCCGCCGGGCCCAGGGAATCACAGGCGCGGTGACTGGCGCGCGGGCTGCGTTTATCGGCGGCTGTGCCGGGACAGCCTGTACGGTCTCTGATCAGGTTTACGGTGTCCCGGCGGCCGGGACGATGGCCCACTCCTGGGTGCAGATGTTCCCGAGCGAATATGACGCGTTTGAACATTACTGCTGGACCTATCCGGAGAATGCGGTCCTGCTGGTGGACACCTTCGACACGCTCCGCTCCGGCGTCCCGAACGCCATCAAGGCGTTCAACAATGTCCTGAAGCCGCTCGGGATCACCAGATGCGGCATCCGGCTCGATTCCGGCGATATGGCCTGGCTTACCAAGCGCGCCCGCGAGATGCTGGATGAGGCGGGATGGACCGATTGCCGGATCACGGTCTCCAACTCTCTGGACGAGCGGCTGATCCGCGACCTGATCCGCCAGGGGGCGAAGATCGATTCCTTTGGCGTCGGCGAGCGCCTGATCACTTCCCGGAGCGAGCCGGTCTTCGGCGGCGTGTACAAGCTCTGCGCGGTGGAGCAGCCGGACGGAACCCGCGTCCCCAAGATCAAGATCAGCGAGAACATCGGCAAGATCACAAACCCGGATTTTAAGAAAGTATACCGCTTTTATAACCGTGAGACCGGCAAGGCGGAGGCGGATTATATCTGCCTGCGGGAGGAGCAGGTGGACGACAGCGAGCCCCTGACCATCTGCGATCCGATTGCCCGCTGGAAGAGCAAGGAGATGACCAACTTCCGCGCGGTCGAACTCCAGGTGCCTGTGTTCCGGGCGGGAGAGCTGGTTTACACGCTGCCGACTCTGCCGGAAATCAAAAGCTACTGCGCCGAGCAGCTGAAGACGCTCTGGCCCGAGGTCATGCGCTTTGATAATCCCCATCAGTACTATGTGGATCTCTCCGAGCAGCTGATGGCGCTGAAGGACCGGATGCTGCACAATGCGGGACGGATCGGACAGGGAGAGAAGCCATGACAGACGCCTATGAACTGGTCCCGGCCTTTGACCGCCGGGAGGAACTGATCCCGCTGTATGAGGAATACGCCGACATGCTGCTGAAGACCGATCCGGTCTTTGCCGACTCGCTGGCTCAGCAGAACTACGACGAGGAGATCGCCCATCTGGAGGACAAGTACGCCCCGCCGAAAGGCCGGATCTATCTGGTCTGTGTCGACGGGAAGGTGGCAGGCTGCGTCGGGATGAAGCCCTCGGACGGGGAACACGCCGAACTGAAGCGCCTCTATGTACGCCCGGCATACCGCGGAAGGAACTACGGCGAGCAGCTGATCCGCCGTATTATGGATGACGCACGCGCGAGCGGTTACAGGTGGCTGCGGCTGGACACGCTTCCGGGACTCAGGACCGCCCTGAAGCTCTACCGCCGGATGGGCTTTTACGAGATCGAGGCCTATTACGACTGCCTTGTGCCCAAGACGGTCTTTATGGAAATTGAGCTTTAATACTATTATATATACAGCATGAAAAATACCCTCCCGATCCGATCGGGAGGGTAAAAACATACTTTACTTGGCGTAGTCGACAACCTTGGTCTCGCGCAGGACATGGACCTTGACCTGACCGGGATAGGTGAGCTCGGCTTCGATCTTCTTGGCGATGTCTCTGGCGAGCAGGACCATCTGATCCTCGCTGACCGCCTCGGGTTTGACCATGATGCGGATCTCGCGGCCGGCCTGGATGGCATAGGAGCTTGCGATTCCCGGGAAGCTCTTGGAAATCTCTTCCAGCTTCTCCAGACGCTTGACATAGTTCTCGATGTTCTCGCGGCGGGCGCCCGGTCGGGAGGCGGAAATCGCGTCGGCGGCCTGAACGAGACAGGCAACGGCGGTGTGCGGCTCCACATCGTTGTGGTGGGCTTCGATCGCGTGGATCACAGCGTCAGACTCGTGGTATTTGCGGGCGATATCGACACCGATGGAGACATGGCTGCCTTCCACCTCATGGTCGATGGCCTTGCCGATGTCGTGCAGGAGACCGGCACGCTTGGCAGTGGTGACGTCCACGCCCAGCTCGGAAGCCAGGAGGCCTGCAATGTGGGAGACTTCAATCGAGTGGTTCAAAACGTTCTGGCCGTAGCTGGTACGGTAGCGCATCCGGCCGAGCAGGCGGACCAGCTCGGGATGGAGACCGTGGATATTGGTCTCAAAGACTGCGCGTTCGCCTTCGGCCTTGATGGTGGCGTTGACCTCTTTCTGAGCCTTGGCGACCATCTCTTCAATCCTGGCGGGATGGATGCGTCCGTCCTGAATGAGCTTTTCGAGCGCCAGACGGGCGACCTCTCTGCGGACCGGGTCAAAGCTGGAGACCGTGATGGCCTCGGGGGTATCGTCAATGATCAGGTCGCAGCCGGTCAGCGTCTCGATGCTGCGGATATTGCGGCCTTCACGTCCGATGATGCGGCCTTTCATTTCGTCGTTGGGGAGGGGGACGACGGAAACAGTGACCTCACTGGTGTGGTCGGCGGCGCAGCGCTGGATGGCGGTGGTGATGATCTCACGGGCACGGGCATCGGCCTCGTCCTTGTACTGCGCTTCGACTTCCTTGACTTTCATCGCCATCTCATGGGTGACGTCGTCTTTGATGTTCTCAATCAGATATGCTTTGGCTTCTTCCACTGTGAAGCCGGAGATCTTTTCCAGCATTTCCAGCTGGCTTTTCTTGACGAGGGCTACTTCCGCCTGCTGTGCTTCCACAGCGGCGATCTTGGAACTGAGTGCTTCCGTTTTCTTTTCCAGGGCGTCGGTCTTGCGGTCGAGCGCTTCTTCCTTCTGCTGGACACGGCGTTCCTGCTTCTGCACCTCACTGCGGCGCAGCTTTTCTTCCCGCTCAAACTCCGAGCGGTTTTTGTGTATTTCTTCCTTTGCCTCCACGAGAGCTTCTCTCTTCTTGCTCTCTGCATTTTTTATGGCTTCGTTAATAATGCGTTTGGCTTCATCCTCGGCGCTGCTGATCTCACGTTCGGCAACCTTTTTTCTGTAAAGAGTGCCGCTGGCAAAACCGACAATGGCCAAAACGACCAAAATAATAATCCATACAAAAGTTGGCATAGGTAGTAAACACACCTCCATTCTTTTAAGAATTTTGCGTGGGTTCACAAGCATATGCTGAATGCTATCATTGAGACGGTATGCGGCGAAACCGCAGCGTCGAATCATTGAAAAGTGATTTCAAAAAGCCTCCCCATGGCTTTACAAAATACAATTCAAGTTATTCTATTCTCACTTGGGACGATTGTCAAGTAAAATTATAGTCAACAACAGAATTGTCCGCACGGTCATATCCGATTCAGATCGGGCCTCTATCTGTATGTACGGCGGATGAAAAGATGAAACACACTTCTTTTTTAAAGATTGTGATGAACTGCATACTGAGATAAAGACGCATCCCGCCGGCTGCGGGAGAGAGAAAGGCGGATTCAAAGACAAAATTGCCACTAAAATCATAGGAATTCAAATAGCCCGAAAAGTTTGGGAAAACGCCTGTTAGACGAATCAAACTGGCAAAAACCGATAAAATAAATCCCGGATTTTTGAAAATTTCCTATTGCTTTTTTGGGATGATGTGCTACAATGACTGTGACAGAAGAAGCAGACGGAGCTCCGTCTGTGCCACAATCTGAATTTTTATCTGGAGGGAATATCATGGCTTTTGTTATCACCGACGAGTGCCTGTCCTGCGGTTCCTGCGCAGCTCAGTGTCCGGCCGAAGCGATCGACATGGGCGAACTGCACTATGAGATCGACCAGGAGAAGTGCCTGGAGTGCGGCGCCTGCGCAGCTCAGTGCCCGGCTGAGGCCATCGAGAACGTCTGAGACGTCTCTGATCAATCGAATATGAAAGACGGGGAGAGTTTTCTCTCCGTTTTTTCATACCCGGCTGCCGATACCGCTGTTTTGATCCCGAGAGAAAAGGAGAAGCCATGAACGAAATCAAACTCTGGCCGCAAGGCCCGGTGATGCTGCAGAACGACGCAATGAAGCTGACAGGCGATTCGGTCCTGCTGGCGGATTTTACGCCGGTCCGGAAAGGGGAAAAGGGGGCGGATCTGGGCTGCGGGTCCGGAGTACTGATGCTGTTGCTGCTCTGGCGGGAGAAGAGCCTGCGCATGACGGGAATCGAGCTTCAGCCCCAGGCTGCCGCTCTCGCGGAGGAAAACTTCCGCCGAAACGGCCTTTCGGAGCGCGCGAGGGTCCTCCGCGGCGACTACAGGGATGCGATCAGGCAGCTCCCGAACGGCGGCTTCGACTTTGTCATAGCCAATCCGCCGTATTTTACGCTGACGCAGGGGGCGCTGTCTCCGGACGCCGGGAGGGCGGCGGCGAGAGGGGAGACCGCCTCAAGCCTCACAGAGCTCTGCACAGCGGCATCCAGACTCTGCCGGAGCGGCGGGAAAATATGCTTTTCCTTCCGTGCCGAGCGTCTGCCGGAGCTTCTGCGCGAGATGAGCGCCGCGCACCTGGAGCCAAAGCGCCTGCGGTTTGTACACCACACGGTTTCCTCCGGGGCATCGGTTGTCCTGGCGGAAGGGCGGAAGGACGGCAAGCCCGGGATCAGGGTGGAAGCGCCTTTTATTCTGCGTGACGCAGACGGACAGGAGACGGAGGAATACCGCCGCGTCTGTCACCGATAGCGGACAATCAGACAGAAAATAACCCCTGCGCGGAATCCCACTTCCGCGCAGGGGTTTAAACGGTCAGGACTCAGTCGTCTTCGTCCTCATCTTCGTCGGAGTCTTCTCTGGCCTTGCGGCGCTTTCCGACCAGAGCGCTGAGCCCGATGCTGAGCTCATACAGACCGATCATCGGTACGGCGACCATCACCTGCGACACCACATCGGGCGGGGTAATGATGGCGGCCAGAACAAAGATGATAACGATCATGATCTTGCGGCCCTTGCGCAGCCAATCCGCCTGAATCAGCCCGAGCCCTGTAAGCAGGACAGAGACGACAGGCAGCTCAAACACCAGACCGAACACGACAAAGATAGTCATCAGAAAGCCGACGTACTGCTGGATGCTGATGGAGGCCGAGACATCGACCTCGCCGGTGAACTGAATCAGAAACCGCAGCACAAAGGGCAGACTGATAAACCGGGCAAACGCAACGCCCAGGACGAAAAACATCGTACCCGCAAGCAGAGACGCGATGAAAAAGGTGCGCTCCCGCTGCTTCATGCCAGGGCTGCAGAAGGCGTATACCTCATAAGCCACGACCGGGAAGCAGATGACCAGCGCCCCGATCAGCGCGGTGTTGAGGTAGACCAGCAGCAGCTCCTGCGGGGCAATGTAGACGAACACGTAATTGTACTTTTCGCCCATGTCCGTCAGGAAGGTAATGAGCCGCGGCGAAAAGCTGAGACAGGCCGTGAACGCCACCAGCAGCAGAATCACAACAACGAGGATCCGGTTGCGGAGCTCCTTCAGGTGCCCCGACAGACTCATGCTGCCGTCGTCGTTTGCTTTCTTTTTGGATTTTGTCTTACTCTTCTTCATCCGGCTCGTCGTCAGCCTGCTTCTCCGCCTTCTTGGCAGACTTGGAGGACTTCTTAGCCTTCTTCGGGGTCTCCTCGACGTCTTCCTCGGTCTCTTCCATGCCGTCCTTGAAGCTCTTTACGCTCTTGCCGAACATTTTGGTCAGCTTGGGGATCTGGGTCGGCCCAAAGATAATGAGCACTACAACCAGAATGACAATCAGTTCTGTGGTTCCAAATTTCATATTGTGCCTCCTGTAGTTTCTTGTACTTCTTCTATGGGATCCGCGGGAGCCTCAGGCTCCGTGGGCTGAGGAACGGGTTCCGATGCGGGAGCGGGTTCCGGGGCAGCGGCGGTTTCCGCGACAGGTTCCGCGACAGGCTCTGCCGTCTCGGCAGCGGCGGCTTCCGCTTCCTTCTCCTTCGGCTTTGATTTGCCGATGTTCTTGAGATCCTTCTCGACGCTCTTGAAGCTGCCTTCCACGTCCTTCTTCAGATCATCCAGCGGCTCCATCGCCTCGCGGAGAGGACGCTGTGCTTCTTCAAGGGGTTCCACGACGCTCTCCCGAATGTCCTGGGTCATGTCGGCGGATGCTTTTTTGAATTCCCGCAGGGCATTGCCAAACTTCTTGGCATAGGAGGGGAGCTTGTCAGGGCCGATCACGAGCAGCGCAACAATGAAAATGACGATCAGTTCCATTGCTCCGATTTTCATGGACCAACCTCCTTCCGGTGTGAAGATTTGAAATGCGGTTTCAGACGAAAATTATTTTACACGATTTTACAGCCCCCGTCAAGAAGATGCTGTGTAAAGATTCCTGAAAAGAAGCCGATGCAGAACAGACAAAAAATAGTGATCGCTTTGCCTCAAAAAACACTTGACAAAAAGACGGTATCCACGTATAATAACCCGGCAAAACAAAGCAGGTACGGCATCACGCACCTCACCCCGGCGCAATGGGCGACCGGCGGTCAAGATGGATTTTCCCGGCCGAGAGGCGGGGTTGTTCTGTGCGGATGCTCTGCGTCCGCGCTTTTTGTTTGCAATTCGTATTCAATTACTCATTATTCCTGGAGGTGTTTTCCATCGCAACAACGACCCACGAAATCAATGAACAGATCCGTGACCCGCAGGTTCGCCTGATCTCTGCAGAGGGGGAACAGCTCGGTATCGTCTCCGCGGAGGAGGCCCTTCGCATCGCAACAGAGGCCGGGTTTGATCTGGTCAAGATCGCGCCGAATTCCGTGCCGCCGGTCTGCCGCATTATGGACTACGGCAAGTTCCGTTTCGAGCAGGCCAAGAAGGAAAAGGAAGCCAAGAAAAACCAGCGCGTGATTGAGATTAAAGAGATCCGTATGTCTCCGGGTATTGATACGAATGACTTTAACACCAAGCTGAAAAACGCGATGAAGTTTCTCCAGGACGGCGACCGTGTGAAGGTCTCGGTCCGTTTCCGCGGACGCGAGATGGCCCACACCGAGATCGGCGCCGATCTGCTGAAAGACTTTGCCGACAAGTGCGCCGACATCGCCAACATGGACAAGATGCCGAAGCTCGAGGGACGGAACATGTCGATGTTCCTCTCGCCGAAGCCCGTCGCTCCGGCCAAGAAGCCGGCCAAGCCCAAACAGCCGAAACCACAGCCGAACCCCTCCCCGGCGGAGACGCCGGCCGAGGTCAACCCCGCCGAGGCGGAATAATATCACATTATAATTGACGGGCCATGAGCCCGATCAGGAAGGAGAATTGTCATGCCCAAACTGAAGACCCACAGCGGCGCGAAGAAGAGATTCAAACTCACCGGAACCGGTAAGGTGAAGCGCGCCCATGCGTATAAGAGCCATATCCTCACCAAGAAAGATACCAAGCGCTGCCGTCGTCTGCGTTCCGAGACCTACGCGGATGTGACGAATGTCGCCACCATCAAGAAAATGATCCCTTATAAATAAGGGCTGACGGATAACAGGAGGATAGAATAATGGCAAGAGTTAAAGGCGCAATGATGACCCGCAAGCACAGAAATAAGATTCTGGGCCTGGCAAAGGGATACTGGGGCAACAAGTCCCGCCACTACAAGATGGCAAACGAGCAGATGATGAAGTCCGGCCGCTATGCTTATATCGGCCGCAAGCAGAAAAAGCGCGACTTCCGTCAGCTCTGGATCACCCGCATCAGCGCGGGCTGCAAGATGAACGGAATGAATTATTCCACCTTTATGCACGGCCTGAAGCTGGCCGGTGTTGAGATGAACCGCAAGATGCTCTCCGAGACCGCGATTCACGACCCCGCCGCTTTTACCGCCCTCTGCGATATGGCGAAGAAGGCAATCGCCTGATTCTCTCATCGATAAACGACCGGTTCTTCGGAGCCGGTCTTTTTTTGAGGGCCGCAGCATGCGGAACTGCCAAAAACCCGGTCCTTCGGTTTGACAATAACCGGGAAAGGTGGTACACTATCACGAACGAAAGAAAAGAGAAAGCGAACATGATGCGTGAAGTGATCACAAACAGCGAGCAGGAGACGGAAGCCTTCGGCAGAAAACTGGCAGGGGAGATTGCCCCGCCGGCTGTGCTCTGCCTGTATGGAGAGCTGGGCGCCGGCAAGACAGCGCTGGTGCGCGGCCTCGCAGAGGGCCTAGGCCTGGATTGCACGGTTTCGAGCCCGACGTTTACCATCGTGAACGAATACCTGGGTGAGCGTGAGCTGATCCATTTTGACATGTACCGCCTCAGCAGTGCCGACGAGCTGTTCGATATCGGCTGGGAGGACTATCTCCGCCGCAATGCGATCCTCGCGGTGGAGTGGAGTGAGAATGTAGAAGACGCCTTCGACGGCAGCGAAATCCGAATCCGCTTTGAGAAGCTCTCCGACACATCCCGCCTAATCACGCTGGAAGGAGCGCGCCTATGCTGACTCTCGCGTTTGAATCTTCGGCCAAGGCGGCATCGGTTGCCCTCTGCGAGGACCGGAAGCTGATCAGCCAGGTGATCCAGTGCAGCGCGCTGACCCACAGCAGGACGCTGCTTCCCATGGCGGAAGACCTGCTGAAGAACGCCGACATGGACATGAGCAGGATCGACTGTTTTGCGGTTGCGCAGGGCCCCGGTTCCTTTACTGGGATCCGGATCGGTATCTCCACCGTGAAGGGACTGGCCTGGGCGGCCGAGAAGCCCTGTGTGGGCGTCTCGACGCTCGCAGCGATGGCCTGGAACGGCCTTGCGGCAGGCGGACTGATCTGCTGCGTGATGGATGCACGCCGCGCGGAGGTCTATAATGCCATCTTCACCGTCCGAGACGGCCGCCCGGTTCGCCTGTGCCCGGACAGGGCGATCTCGCTTCGGCAGCTCAGCGATGAGCTGCGTGACAGGGGAGAAGCGCCTTTCCTGATCGGGGACGGGGCCGAGCTCACCGCTTCTTTCCTGAAGGAGCAGGGGATGGCCTATCGCTTCCCGCCGGAGAACCTGATGTGGCAGAACGCCTGGGGCGTCGCCATGGAGGCTGCCGACCGGAAGCCGGTCAGCTCGCAGGAGCTGCTGCCGGTCTATCTGCGGCTGTCTCAGGCGGAACGGGAGCGGCAGGCCCGGCTGAGGCAAAACGAAAACAAGTAAATTCCCTGCCGCTACACCATGCGGCGGGTTAATGAAAAGGAGAAGAGACCATGAGCAAGGTTTGCGTATTCGATCATCCCCTGATTCAGCATAAGCTGTCTATTCTGCGTGACAAAAGCACCAGCGTCAAGGAGTTTCGCGAGATCATCTCCGAGATCGCCATGCTGATGTGCTATGAGGCGACCAGAGACCTCCCCCTGGAAGACGTCAAGGTTGAGACGCCTGTCGCGACGGCAAACTGCAAGAGGATCGCCGGCAAGAAGCTGGCGGTTGTCCCGATCCTTCGCGCCGGTCTCGGCATGGTGGACGGCATGGTCAGCATGATGCCCAATGTCAAAGTCGGCCACATCGGTCTGTTCCGCGACCCTGAGACGCTGGAGCCGGTGAAGTACTACTTCAAGATGCCCCCTGATATCAAGGAGCGCGACGCGATCGTTGTCGACCCGATGCTCGCCACCGGCGGCAGCGCCTCCGCGGCCATCACCTTCCTGAAGGAAGCCGGCGTCAGACACATCAAACTCATGAGCATCATCGGCGCGCCGGAGGGCGTGAAGAAGATGCAGGAGGATCACCCGGATGTCGATATCTTTGTCGCCGCACTGGATGATCACCTGAACGACCACGGATACATCGTTCCCGGCCTCGGCGATGCCGGCGACCGGATCTTCGGCACGAAGTAAAGAACAGACGCAAACTCGACGGGCGGCGGCAGCAGGCTTGACGCCGCCCGTGTTTTCAGCAGGGAGCTGACTTCACATGAACAGTAAAAAAGCAAACATTTTTATCCTTTTGGCAGTGCTGCTTCTGGGCATTGCCCTGGGAGTTGTCGGCTTTCTGATCCACGAGACATACACGCAGCGGAGGGAGGAAGCGCAGGTGACGGCCACACCGGAGCCCACGCCGGAAGCAACGCCGACTCCGACGCCAACGCCAACGCCGACCCCGACGCCGCCTCCCACTCCGACGCCTACGCCTTACGATCCACCCGAGGATCTGCTGATGTATCGGCAGAAGAATCCTCATGTGATCGCACTGCTGGATATCCCCGGCACCGACATCCGTTATCCGATCCTACAGCACCCGACAGAGGATAACTATTACCTCAATATCACCATCGACGGCTACGCCGGCTATCCCGGGTCCATCTACACCAATCTCGAAGAGGGGCAGAATTTTGAGACCTTCAATACGGTGATCTACGGTCATAACATGAGCGACGGCAGCATGTTCGGCACGCTCAACCGCTATGACGACCCGGAGTACATGAAGACGCACCGGGAGATCGACATCTACACCCTCACGGAGAAACATGTCTATACCGTCTGCGCCGAGGTCATCTATGACGACCGGTATATTACCTACACCTACAATGATATGATCGAGGCGGACCGGGCGGCCTATCTGCGCTCGCTGCAGGGCGGAACCTGGCTGGACGATGTGGAGGTGACAACCTCCAGCCACATCATCACGCTCTCCACCTGCATCGGCGGTATGCCGGATAACCGCAGGCTGCTGATTGCGGTGGAAGAGGAGGAGAAGGACCCTGATGTGGTCGTGATCCTCCCGACGGAGAACCTGAGCACGGATTTCGGCTCGGGAACGAATTAAAGGGACCAACTTGATATGTGTGAGAATCTATCACAAACTGCCGGCTGCTTCAGCGCTGCGGACATTCTCCTCCCACGGGAGAATGACCTGCGGCGCTGGGCAGTCATTGCATGTGACCAGTTTACCTCCCAGCCCGAGTACTGGGAACAGGTGAAGCGGGAAACGGCGGACTGCCCTTCGGCCTGCCACCTGATCCTACCGGAGTGCGACCTGGCGGGCGATACCGCCGGGGCGATCCGAACAATCCATGAGAAAATGCTCGCCTACCTGCAGAGCGGGATCCTTATCAACAATCCTGACTGCTTTGTCTATACCGAACGGACCCTGCAAAACGGCGAGATCCGCCGGGGCCTTGTCGGCAAGGTCGATCTGGAGCGCTACGACTACAGCGGGAAGAGAGACGCCGCGGTGCGCGCAACGGAGGAAACCGTCTCAGAGCGCCTTCCGGCGCGTATGGCGGTGCGCCGGGGGGCTGCGCTGGAACTGCCGCACGTGCTGCTTCTCTGCGACGACGACCGGAGTCAGGTGATCGAGCCGCTGAGCGAAAAGAAGGAAAGCCTCCCGAAGCTCTATGCGTTTGAGCTGATGATGGGCGGCGGGCATGTCGCCGGGTGGCTTGTCCGGGGAGAAGAAAAGGCTGCTCTGGATCAGCGTATCGCCGCCTATGAGAGCGCGGAGAGGGAGAAACACCACGGCGCGGAGCTGCTCTATGCCGTCGGAGACGGGAATCACTCCCTCGCGACGGCCAAGGCATGCTTCGAAGAACTGAAAGCGCAGCACCCGGGTGAAGACCTCAGCGGGCACCCGGCACGCTATGCGCTATGCGAGCTGAACAACATCCACGACCCGAGCCAGGTCTTTGAACCAATCCACCGGATCGTGAAGCATTGCGACACCGGAAAACTGATTTGCGACCTCGAGGCGGTTTCCTGCGCTGAGGGAGGCGCCGAAATCCCCTGGGTGAGCGGCAGCCGGAAAGGCATTCTGCGGGTCGACGACCGCGGCGGACTGCTCCCTCTCTCCGCGCTGCAGGGCTTCCTGGACCGCTGGCTGGGTGAAAACCGCGGGGAGCTGGATTATATCCACGGGGATGCGGCGCTCAGGGCGCTGGAGAACGAAGAGGGTTGCGTAGGCTTCTGCCTGCCGGCAATCGACAAGGACAGCCTCTTTCCGGGAATCCTCTCCGGGGGTGTGCTGCCGCGCAAGACCTTCTCCATGGGCGAGGCCGAGGAGAAGCGCTATTATCTGGAGGCACGCAGAATTCTCCCTTGACAAGTCGGAACGAAATGATATAATTCTCATGTTTCCGGTTTAGCGTGGTAAAGTGATAAAGCGAGAGGAGAAAAGCTGAGACATGGAATCTGTGATACGCGTTTTGGAATATGATAAGATGGATCGGGCGGAACTGACCAAACCCCGCGGGAGCCATGCGGACGTCTCTGCGTCGGTACGGGAGATTCTGGATGCGGTCAGAGCGGAAGGAGACAAAGCCCTCTATCGCTTCACCGAACGCTTTGATCATGTGAAGCTGCAGTCTCTATCGGTCTCTGACGCCGAATGGGAAGAGGGCCTCAGCAAGGTCGACGCGGCGTTTCTGGAGATTCTGGAACAGGCCGCGAGGAACATCCGGCGCTATCATGAGCAGCAGCGCCGGCAGAACTATGTCATCACGCAGGAAAACGGTGTCGTCCTGGGCAAGATCTTTCGTCCTATCGAGAAGGTTGGCATGTATGTGCCGAACGGAACAGCAGCTTATCCCTCCACGGTTCTGATGGATCTGGTTCCGGCGCAGATCGCCGGCTGCGAGCAGATCTATATGGTCACGCCTCCCGGCGCAGACGGGCGGGTGAACCCGTATATCCTCGCGGCGGCCAAAGTAGCCGGAATCCGGCAAATCTACAAAGTCGGCGGCGCACAGGCCATCGCCGCTCTGGCCTACGGGACCGAAACCGTCCCAAAGGTGTATAAGATTATCGGACCGGGTAACGCCTATGTGGCGGAAGCCAAGCGGCAGGTGCACGGGCTGGTCTCGACAGATACCGTGGCCGGACCCAGCGAGGTCCTGATCGTCGCTGATGAGAACAACGACCCGAAGATCCTGGCGGCGGATATGCTGGCTCAGGCCGAGCACGATCCCGACGCATCGGCGATGCTGGTCACAGGCAGCGTCAGGCTCGCGGAGACGGTCAGAGATGAACTCGCCCGGCAGCTGGATCTGCTGCCGAGGAAAGAGATCGCGGGTGCTTCCCTGCGGAACAATGGGATGATTGTCCTAACGGACGGCAGCATGGACATGGCGCTGGAGATCGCCAATCTTATCGCGCCGGAGCATTTGGAGCTCTGTGTCGAGGAACCGCTGCAGGTTCTTGGACGCGTACGGAATGCCGGGTCTATCTTCCTCGGCCGCTACAGCCCGGAGCCTCTCGGAGACTACATGGCAGGACCGAACCACACGCTGCCGACCGGGGGATCGGCCAGGTTCAGTTCACCCCTCTCCGTGGACGATTTTGTAACCGCGTCACAATTCACCTATTATACAAAGGATGCGCTGGAAACAATTGCTCCCTCCATCGTCCGCTTTGCCAATGAGGAGGGACTGCAGGGCCACGCGCGCAGCATTCTTTCCAGATTTGAGGATTGATCCGATGAGCCGCTTTTTTTCTGAGCGCTATGCCTCGCTGACCCCCTACACCCCGGGGGAGCAGCCGCAGGAGCGCAAATACATCAAACTGAATACCAACGAGTCGCCGTTCCCGCCTTCGCCGGGAGTTGCGGCGGCAGCAGCAGAAGAGGCCGGTAGGCTGCAGCTCTATTCCGACCCTGAGAGCAAAGCCGTGACTGCGGCGCTTGCGGCGCACTACGGACTGAAGCCGGATCAGATCCTGGTCGGCAACGGGTCGGACGAACTGCTGAACTTTGCCTTCATGTCCTACTGCGACGAGACGCACCCTGCCCTCTTCGCCGACATTACCTACGGGTTCTATCCGGTCTTCTGTGAACTCAACCGCATCCCGTATATCGAGATCCCGCTGACGGACGACCTCCGGATTGAGACCGATGCGTATATCGGATGGGATGGGACGGTTTTTATCGCCAATCCCAACGCCCCCACGGGGCTTGCTCTTTCCGCTGCGGAGATTGAGGCGCTGGTAAAGGCCAGACCGGACCGCGTTCATGTGATCGACGAGGCGTATGTGGATTTCGGCGCGGAGAGTGTGCTGCCGCTGGTTGACCGCTATGACAACCTGCTGGTGATCCAGACCTTCTCCAAATCACGCTCCATGGCAGGTGCGAGGCTCGGCTTTGCGGCGGGGCCTGCGGAGCTCATCCGGGATCTGAACACGCTGAAGTATTCCACCAATCCATACAACGTGAACCGGATGACCTCGGCAGCGGGTATCGCCGCGCTGAAGGAAAACGATTACTACCGCCGGAATGCCAAAATCATCATGGAGAACCGCTCGTGGACGGTGACGGAGCTGAGAAAGCTCGGTTTTGCTGTGACGGATTCCTTCTCCAACTTCCTGTTTGCCCGGTCTGACCGCATCTCCGGCGGCGACTATTATCGCCGACTCAAGGAGAGAGGAATCCTGGTGCGGCATTTTGACAAGCCAAGGATTGACGATTATGTCCGCATCACCGTCGGAACAAGAGATCAGATGGAAGCGCTGATCCGTGAGACGAAAACACTGCTGGGGGAGTGTGCCCAATGAGAACATCAGAACTGAAACGCGACACGGCTGAGACCCGGATTGCTCTGAGTCTGAACCTGGACGGCAGCGGAGAGAGCAGCGTCGATACCGGATGCGGCTTCCTTAATCACATGCTGACGCTGTTTGCACGTCACGGCGGCTTTGACCTCAATCTGAGCTGCAAGGGCGATACGGATGTGGACTATCACCACACGACGGAGGATGTGGGCATCTGTCTCGGCCGGGCGGTGCGTGAGGCGCTGGGCGACCTGCGAGGGATCTGCCGTTACGGCAGCATGCTGCTGCCGATGGATGAGGCGCTGATCCTCTGTGCGCTGGATATCTCGGGACGGGGGGGCTTCTTTTCGGAGCTCGAGATCCCGACCGAGAAGGTAGGCGACTTCGACACCGAACTCTGCGAGGAGTTTTTCATCGCCTTTGCCCGGGAAGCGGGCGTCACGCTGCATCTGCGCCAGCTTGTGGGACATAACTCCCACCACATCATTGAAGGCTGTTTCAAGGCTTTCGGTCGGGCACTGAGTGCGGCAGTTGCGCTTGACAGCAGGAATGCCGGCCGCATCCCGAGCACCAAAGGAGTCCTCGGATGATCGCGATTGTTGATTACGGCGTGGGGAATCTGTTTTCCCTCTGCTGCTCCCTGAAAAGCCTGGAGCTTGATGCCTGTGTCACGGCGGAGCCGGCGGTGATCCGAAACGCGGATAAGGTGATCCTGCCCGGCGTCGGCGCTTTCGGCGATGCCATTGACAAGCTGCGGGAGACCGGACTTGATCAGATCGTTCTCGAAGAAGCCGTCTCCGGCAAGCCGCTGCTCGGCATTTGCCTTGGAATGCAGCTGCTGTTTGATAAGGGCTATGAATTCGGCGAGCACGAGGGACTCGGACTGCTCCGCGGAAGTGTCGTTGCGATGCATGGAAGCATCCCCGAGGGACTGAAGATCCCACAGATGGGTTGGAACGCACTGATCCGGAAGCGTCCCCATCCGCTGTTGAGGGAGGTCCGGGAAGGAGACTGCGTGTACTTTGTCCACTCGTTCTACGCCGCCGACTGTGAGGAAAGCCTCGTCGCGACGACGGAGTACGGGAAGGAACTCACCGCGGTCGTTGCCAGGGAGAATGTGATGGGCTGCCAGTTCCACCCGGAGAAGAGCGGCCCGGTGGGGCTGCGTATCCTAAAGGCTTTTGCGGAGATGAAGCTATGATCCTGTATCCGGCCATTGATTTGTATGAAGGACAGGCTGTGCGTCTGCGCCAGGGGCATTATGACGAGATGACCGTCTACGACCGCGAGCCTGCTGCTCTGGCGCTCAGGATGCGAGACGAGGGAACGACACATCTCCATATGGTGGACCTCGAGGGGGCGCGGAGCGGCAGCACCGCAAACCTGAAGCTCATCGAGCGGATCGCTGCGGAGTCCGGGCTCTTTATCGAGCTTGGCGGTGGGATCCGAAGCATGGAGACGGCGCAGCGCTATCTGGACTGCGGGATCTCCCGCGTGATCCTTGGGACCGCCGCCGTCGAGAACGAAGACTTTCTCAAGGAGGCGCTTGAGCGCTTCGGCGGTAAGATCGCCGTCGGCGTTGATCTGAAGGACGGCTATGTGGCGGTCCGCGGATGGGAAAAGAAGAGCGCCTGGACGGCCGCGGCTTTCTTTAAGCATCTTGCCGAACTGGGCGTGGAGACCGTGATCTGCACGGACATCTCCCGGGACGGCGTTCTCTCCGGCAGCAACCACGAACTCTATGCCGAGCTGAACGCCCACTATCCGATGCAGTTGATCGCTTCCGGCGGCGTTTCCTCGCTGGAGGATATCCGCGGGCTGCGGGAGCTGGGGATGGCCGGGGCGATTCTCGGGAGAGCCTACTACAGCGGAGCGGTCAGCCTGGCGGATGCGCTTGCGGAGGCAAAAGGGGAACGCATATGATAACAAAACGCATTATACCCTGCCTGGACGTGCGAAACGGCCGGGTCGTAAAGGGCGTCAACTTTGAAGGCGTACAGGATGTGTCCGATCCGGTGCAGCTGGCAAGGCACTATTCCGAAGAGGGAGCCGACGAGCTGGTCTTCTACGACATCACGGCGAGCTTTGAGGGGCGTCAGCTGTTTACGGATATCCTGCGCTCGGTCGCGGAGCAGATTTTTATTCCGCTGACGGTCGGCGGGGGCATCAACACGGTGGAGGATTTTGACCGCGTACTCAAATGCGGTGCGGACAAGGTCAGCGTCAATTCCGGCGCGATCCGCAACCCAGATCTGATCCCGGCAGCAGCCTTAAAGTACGGCAGTCAGTGCGTGGTCCTCTCCGCGGATGTCAAGAGGGTGGACGGCGTGTTCCATGTCTTCTCTCACGGCGGCAGGATCGATACCGGGATGGATGCACTCGAGTGGATCCACCGCGGCGTCGAGCTCGGCGCCGGGGAAGTGGTTCTGAACTCCATCGACACAGACGGTGTGAAGCGGGGCTTCGACCTGGAGATGCTGAACGCAGTCACGGAGATTGTGGATGTTCCGGTGATTGCCTCCGGCGGCGCCGGAAACATGCAGGATTTTGTCACGCTGTTCCGGGAAGCGCCCGGCGTAGACGCGGGGCTTGCGGCGTCGATCTTCCACTTCGGCGAGGTGAGCATCTCGGCGCTGAAAGACACGCTGGCGGAAAACGGTATCAATGTAAGGAGAATCGGATGATCGGCATTGAGGAATTGAAATTTGACGAAAAAGGCCTGATCCCTGCGGTGGTTCAGGACTTTGAGACCGGCAGGGTGCTGACCCTCGCCTATATGAACCGGGAGAGCCTGCAGATCTCCCTCGAGAAACACCTGACCTGCTTCTGGAGCCGTTCCCGCCAGGAACTCTGGCTGAAGGGAGAGACCAGTGGCAACTATCAGCACATCGTCTCCATTACGGCGGACTGCGACCGGGACGCGCTGGTGGTGAAAGTACGCAAGGACGGTCCTGCCTGCCATCTGGGGACGGAATCCTGCTTTGAGTACCCGTTGCTGGTGGAAGAGGAAGATTTTACGCTGGACACCCTCTATGCCCTCCTGCAGAGCCGCAAGGAGACCATGCCAGAGGGCTCGTATACCAGTTATCTGTTTCAGAAGGGGACGGATAAGATCCTGAAGAAGGTCGGCGAGGAGTGCACCGAGGTGATCATTGCGTCCAAGAGCGGCGACCGCGCCGAGACAGTCTACGAGGTTGCGGATCTGGCCTACCATGTAATGGTCATGATGGTGGAGATGGGGATCCGGCCGGAGGAGATCCGCAGAGAACTCGCCTCCCGGCACGTGATCGACCATAAAGTGAAACAGGAGAAGATGGTGTGATTTTTTCCAATTACCATACCCATACCACATACTGTGACGGAGCGGATAAGCCTGAGGAGCTGATCCTTGAGGCGATTCGGCTCGGCTGCCCGGAGATCGGTTTCTCCGGGCATTCCCATCTTAAAGAGGATACCGGCAGCATGTCGGAGCAGGGGACGCTCGACTATTGCGCCGAGATCCGGAGTCTGCAGACCCGGTACGCGGAGCAGATCCGGATCCGGCTCGGGATCGAACACGATATCTTTTCCGAGATCGACCACAGCCTCTTTGATTACAGCATCGGCGCTGTCCACTGGGTCAAAAAAGAAGGCGTCCTGTACCCGGTTGACGAGAGCCGGGAGACCTTCTGCCGGATGGTGGAGGAACAGTACGGCGGGGACTACTATGCCTGCGCGGAGGACTACTACGCGCTGGTAGGCGCAATCTATGAAGTGACGCACTGTGATGTGATCGCGCATTTTGACCTGATCACCAAGTACAACGAAGGAAATACCCTGTTTGATACCGGCCATCCCCGCTATGTCGCAGCGGCGGATGCCGCCCTGGACCGGCTGATCGAAGCGCCTGTTCTGCTCGAGGTGAACACCGGCGCGATTGCCCGGGGCTACCGCAGCGAGCCTTATCCCGAAGGGCGGATCCGTCAGCGGTGGCTGGACGCGGGGAAGGAACTGATCCTTTCCTCTGACTGCCACGACAGGCGAAAGCTTCTGTGCGAGTTTGAGACGTGGAAGAATATTCCACGCAGAGAAACATTATGTTAACTAAAAATCAGACAGCCGACGTGCTGATCGAAAACTGTACGCCCGAGGGCTACGGAATCTGCCGTCTGGAAGGGCGGGCTGTGTTTGTGGCTTCCGCATTGGAAGGTGAGCGCTGGGAGATCCTGATCCTGAAGGTGACCAACAGCGCCGTGTGGGCAAAGGGACTGCGGCTGCTGGAAGCGTCGCCGTTCCGGTGCCATCCAGACTGCCCGAACCCCTGCGGTGGCTGCAGTCTGCGGCATATGGAATATGACGAAGAACTGCGGATCAAGAAAGCTCACGTGGACGACTGCCTCTGCCGCATCGGAGAACAGCCGACCGGTACGGAGCGAATCCATGGGAGCCCTTTAACGCAGAGATACCGTAACAAAGCCATCTTTGCGGTAGACACTGTGGACGGCAAAGCCGCGTTCGGTTTTTACCGTCCGCGAAGCCACACGCTGGTGCCGATCGGCGACTGTCTGTTGCAGAGTGAGGAGTGCATCCAGGCGGCTGCAGCCGTGGTCGGGTTTATGAACCGGAACGGCATCCCGGCTTACGAAGAAGCGACCGGCAAAGGCGTCGTCAGGCATATTTTCTGGCGAGAGTCCCGCCGGGGCGACCGGGTGCTGTGCATTGTGGCAGCGCGCGGATTCGGAACCCGGACGGAGCAGCTTACCGAGACGCTGCGGAGTGAGTGCCCGTTCCTCACCGGGATCGTGCTGAATATCAATAAAACAAAAGGAAATACCGTGCTGGCAGGGGATTTCCACACTCTGTGGGGGGATCCCTGCGTCAGAGAGACGCTGTGCGGCAATGAGTTTGAGATCGCGCCGCAGGCCTTCCTGCAGATCAATCCGCCCCAGGCGGAAGCGCTGTACGACAAAGCCGTGGAATATGCGACAATGCCGCTGCCCGGCAGAGAAGCGGCGGAAAAGCAGCTTGCGCTGGACCTCTACTGCGGCGCGGGGACGGTCACACTCTGCCTGGCGAAGGCCTTCTCGAGCGTGATCGGGGCAGAAATTGTTCCCGAGGCGATCGAAAACGCCAGAGAGAATGCCGGGCATAACGGGGTCCGGAACGCGGAGTTTGTCTGTGCCGATGCTGCCGAGATTGCGCTCAGGCTTCGGGAATCCGGATTAAAGCCGGATACGGTCGTCGTGGATCCTCCGAGAAAGGGACTGGAGGAGTCGGTTGTGAGGGACATCTGCGGGATGCAGCCGGAGCGGGTCGTCTACATCAGCTGTAATCCGGCCACGCTCGCCAGGGATGTGGAGCGCTTTGCCGCCGAGGGCTATGTCATGCATACCGCCGAAGCTTATGACATGTTCCCCAAAACTGCTCACGTCGAGACGGTAGTATTGATGTCACGCATTCAGGACTGATTGCGGGAAAAGTGCGGAAATACAGGCTTTTCGGGCACTTGGGCATCAGCGGCGAAGAGCAAATTTTGACCTGAAACACGCTCCGACTAAACTGATCTAACGCTCGTACCGGAGGGTTGAGTAGGCGGTTTAGATGTCGCAGGGTTGAGTTAGTGGTTTAGATGTTTTTGTGATAGGGTTGAAGCTGTGATTTAGATGTTGTAGCGACAACTCGGTATTTACGGAGGCAGCAATGAAGGACTTTTATACCGTTAGGGAAGACGGATTTCAGGCCTATTGGTTTGAAGGCACAACAAACAAAGAAAAAGCGATCATCTGGATGCATGGCTCAGGCATGAATGAAAAACATTGCCTTAAAGACTCGGAATATCTTAGAGAAGAAGGATACTCGGTTCTTGTACTCGGATTTTACTTCTGGAAGGGTATGTCAAAGAAAATGAGGGGCATTCCGGTAGACTATGTTGAAAAGGCTGTCGCAGAACTGAAGCACAATGGATTCAACAAAATAGGTATTCACGGCATATCTTCAGGTGCTGCTTATGCACTTCTGTGCGCGTCGTTAATACCTGATATCCGACTTGTTCTTGGCATTTGTCCTTTCGATTATGTTGTTGAGGAACCAAAAATTTTCGGGAGGCCTACCGGAAGATCCTGGTTCAGTTATCATGGAAAGGATTATCCATGTTCGCTCTTTACCGGGCAGCGGGAGAAAGGATTCTTAGGATCGCTGCGGGAATATAGGAAACAGGACACCGAGCATCACAATGAGTTTCTTCGATCATTTTATGAAAACGCTACTTTGACAGAGGAATCCCGAATCAAAGTTGAGAATATGAAAGCAGACGTCCTGTTGGTTGCACCTGAAAGAGATAATGAATGGCCTTCACCGACGGCTGTAAGGAGAATGAAAAAAGTGCTTGTAGAAGCGGATTATCCTTTCAGAGTCAGGACGATTATCTACCCTCATGCAAGTCACTTGCTTGGCACTAACCCACCGGAATCTTGGAAGAAAGCATTTCCGGCAGAAAAGAAATGGCCTGAAGAATGTAATGAAGCCAGAAAAGACTGTTTTGATCAGGAATTTCAGTTTTTAAGGGAATGGTAAGTAGACAACAATTTCCAGTTTGTGTATGACGCAATAGGGCTCCGGCACAGTCATCTGACGCACTGGGGGCAGAAGGTTATTCGTTTCTATGATCCGGACGGGAATTTGATTGAAGTTGGCACACCGATGTGAGGAGATTATGATGGCTTTTGATTATAAAAAGGAATACAAGGAATTCTATATGCCAAAGAGTAAGCCGTCCATCGTGACGGTTCCGAGCATGAACTATATTGCGGTTCGCGGACACGGTGATCCGAATACGGAGGATGGAGAGTACAAGCAGTCTATCGGGCTGCTCTACGGTATTGCCTTCACGATCAAGATGAGCAAAAAAGGCGACCATCAAATCGATGGATATTTTGATTATGTTGTTCCTCCGCTGGAAGGATTCTGGTGGCAGGATGGTGTGGAAGGAATCGACTATGCCCACAAAGAAAACTTTGAGTGGATCTCCGTCATTCGTCTGCCCGATTTCGTTAAAAAGGTAGACTTTGATTGGGCCATTGAGGAGGCTGCAAAGAAGAAAAAGACGGACTTTTCAAAGGTCGAATTCCTGACCTATGATGAGGGCTTGTGCGTTCAGTGTATGCACATCGGTTCTTACGACGATGAACCTGCAACAGTAGCATTGATGCATGAGTTCATGGAACAGCAGGGATATACGTTGGATATCACCGATCAGCGTCTCCACCACGAAATATATCTGAGCGATGCCAGAAAGGTTGCGCCTGAGAAATTGAAAACCGTTATCCGCCACCCGATTAGCAAAAGGAAGTAAGACACACCAAGGCTTCCACATTGCCATCATCAGTAGCGGAAAACCAAAGAAAAGGAGCCGATGCGTCTCATCGGCGTGTCGGCTCTCATGCAAATTGGGAGTTAGATCATATGATCATTAGAGAAATCGAAAACAAACGGGACTATCTTCCCTTGCTCTTGCTGGCTGACGAACAGGAAAACATGATCGACCTTTATCTTGACAGAGGAACGATGTTTGTTCTTGAGGAAGACGGCATTATAAAAGGAGAATGCGTCGTCACGGATGAGGGAGACGGCGTGCTGGAAATACAAAATCTCGCAGTGGCGCAGGAATATCAGGGCAGAGGATACGGGAAACAGTTGATCGAGTATGTTGTCAATCAATACAAGAACCGATATAAAATCCTTCAGGTCGGCACAGGAGACAGCCCATTAACCGTCCCGTTCTACGAGCATTGCGGATTTGTCCGACATCATATCATAAAGAATTACATTGTTGATCATTACGACCAACCGATTTTTGAGGGAGGAAAGCAGTTGATCGATAAGGTTTATTTGAGCATGCAGCTGTAAAATTCAGGTTGTCGACGTGTTCCCTTAAACGGACAGGAGTCTAAAACGGTTGGCATGATCCCGGCTGCAAAATAGCGAAAAGGCAGCAGTCAGTGGACAGGTTTTCCTTTACCAACGAGAGTATGAGTTAGTAGTTTCTTTTCTTTGAGCCATGTCGAGACCGTTGTAAAACTCGAGACGAGTCGATTAGGGAAAAAAGGTGGGAGGATACCGGTGACACAACTGGAGCGAATTGAACGGTACGAGCGGATCCTGGAGCGGGCGGAATATGCCGTCCGGCAGATGGAAGAAGCACAGCTTGCCTATAAGGGCATTCGGAAGGATCTGGCCGAGCTGGAACAGTATTATACAAGCCCGGAGTGGAAAATGGACTATGAAGCCGACGAGGCCGGCCTGCTCCCGCCAGACATGAAGCGGGGAGTGCTGTCCCAGGACGGGATTGACCTGCTGCTGGAACGGGCAAAAGAAATCGAGCTCGCTCTGCATTTGCCGCGGTATGAGCAGAAGGATTCATAGAGCAATTATTAAAGAGGTGGACGATCTGTGACAAGAGACGAAATCATAGCCGAACTGTTCCAACTTCAGGATCGGGAATACGGCGCGCTGCAGACGAAGATCATTCCGACGGTGAAAGCGGATAGAATCATTGGTGTCAGGACTCCGGAGCTCCGCACTTTCGCAAAAAAGCTGTATCAGGACAAGGATATCGACACATTTCTGGAGAGCCTTCCGCATCAGTACTTCGAGGAAGACCAGCTCCATGCTTTTGTCATATCTCTTGAAAAAGATTTTGGGAAGTGTATCGCGAGAGTGGAGGCATTCCTGCCATTTGTGGATAACTGGGCTACCTGTGACCAGCTTTCCCCAAAGGCATTCAAAAAAGAACCGGAGAAGCTGTTGCCATATATCCATACCTGGATAAAGTCGGACAAAGTGTATACAGTCCGTTTTGCAATTGGGATGCTGATGGAGCATTTTCTGGACATAAGATTCCGCACTGAATATACGGATCTGGTGGCATCTCTCCGTTCAGATGAATATTATGTCAACATGATGATCGCCTGGTATTTTGCAACTGCACTGGCAAAACAGTATGACTCCGCCCTTCCATATCTGGAGGGAAGGAAGTTAGATGACTGGGTCCATAACAAGACCATCCAGAAAAGTGGCGAAAGCTACAGGATAACGGCAGAACAGAAAACGTACCTGAAAACACTGAGAATTGGCAGAACAAAGAAGCGGGGATGAAGGACCCCGTGTCATCTGCAATGCAGTGCAGAATCCTTTACAACCGGATAATAAAGACAAAATATGATTTAAAGGAATCAAAACGAGGCTGCCCTTAGGGGGCAGCCTCGCGGCGAATGCGGATTTACAAATAAGTTTCTGACAGACGTTTTGCCTCTTCCCGCATCTGCCGGACCAGCGGTTCCGGTCCGGTGATGCGGATTCCGTCGCCGAGGGCCAGAATCCAGCCGAGAAAATGCCGGCTCACCATGACGTCTGCATGCGCGGAAAAATGCTCTTCATCGATGGGGATGATGCTGATATCCGTCCCAAAACGGTCGATCAGCGTCCCGACCATATTGTTTCTCCCTTCCAGCGTGACCCTCATCAGTTCACCGCCGTACATGCCGAAGAGACTTGTGGTGTATTTTGCGGCGTCGAATTCTCTGAATTCCTGTTTGCCCTCACGGGGGATATCAGTTATGGACAGCCGGATAATTTTATCTACCCGGTAGTGCTTGATCTTCTGATCTCTGGCGTCGTAGGCAACGAGGTAATAATTCTCATCGTCCCACATCAGGCACCAGGGGCTGATCTGATACCATTCGCCGTTTCGGCGCAGTTCCTGTTCCTTCCTGACGTTCCACTGAAAGTACTGAAAGCGGATCTGCCGGTCTGCATTGATGGCGTCATGCAGCATATCCACATTGTAGTAGATGCTCTCGTTGACGGCTTTGATCCGCCCGGAGATCAGGACCTGGCGGTGAAGGTATTTGGCTTCATGCACACTGACCATGGACTCGAGCTTTTTGATCAGCTGCCGCGATTTCTTTTCCGTGATGAATTTGGAGGACTGAACAGCATCTACCAGCAGCTTCAGTTCGGGCAACTCAAAGGTCCTTGTCGCGAGATGGTAGACTACCGTACGGCCGAGCTGCTCACTGAGCACCTCAAGACCGTAGTGTTCAAGCTCGGCAAAGTCCCGGTACAGTGTTTTCCGGTCTGCATTGACCCCGTATTCGCCAAGCTTCCCCACAATCTCCTGTAATGACAGACCATGGGAATCGTCTGTTTCTTCTGAGAGGATTTTGACAAGATACAGCATCTTCAGTTTCTGATTGTCTCCGGCAGCCATATGCATCACCCCATGACCAAAGGATATCCAGATTATAGCAGAGCAGGGGAAAGAAGACAATCATTTTGATCAGGCGGATTCTTCAGAATTCTTAGGTTTTTTCAGAGCAGAAGCTGTGATAGAATAACACCAGGCTGAGCATTGCCTCAAAAATAAAAACCGCAAATATAGCAAAAATTTTTTTTCTTAAATTTCAAATTTACTATTGCAATTTGTTTTTATTTGTAATAGAATTGTAACCAATCGAAAGAAGTCTGTTTTCAGTTTCTGAATTATCCTGGAGGAACTCAAAATGAAGAAGACCAAACGTATTTTAATCAGCCTTTGCGTCGCTGCCACGCTGATCAGCTGCTTCGGAGCCTTTGCCTATGCCGACGGTGACGGTTATACTACTTATACCATTAAGGCTGGCGACACGGTTTTGAAAGTGTGTCAGAGCCTGGGGATTGACTTTTATGCCAACCAAGCATGGATCACTTCCGTAAATAACATTGGTAATTACAATAATATTAAAGTCGGAAAAGTGCTATATCTTCCGACCTTCAATACAACAACTGATCCGACGAAAGCCATTAATGTAAAAAACAGTCTGAGCGGTACAACTACCACCACTGCGACTACTCCTACGACTACTACAGTAGCTACAACGACGCAGACGGCGGCAGTTGCTACAACGACAGCAGGAGATGCCATCGTTAGTTATCTTATTTACCATAAGCTACAGGCTGGGGAGACAGTAGGCTCCGTCTGTGCAGCGCTGGGCGTAGATTTTGATTCTAATGCGGATCGGATTAAGCAGCTCTCCGGAATCACCAATTATTATCATATTCCGGTTGGACAGAACATTGTAATACCGAGTCTTACAGTACCAGCGGGCAGCAGTTACACCGCTATTGTTGCTCACAAGGTCAAGGGCGGTGAGACTGTCGGCAGCATTTGCAACAGCTACGGTCTGGACTTTGCCAAGGTACAGGCCCAGCTGAAGGCACTGAACAACACCGATAATCTCAACCGTATCAATGTCGGTCAGAACTTCTACCTGCCGGTAGCTGGAGCGACGATTGCAACGAATGCCACTACCCCTAGTACCACGACTGGCACGACGACGCCCGCATCTACACCTGTTACTCAAGTTTACCAGCTTAACAAACAGGCGTCAGCTCACGGTTCATTTAAGCTGCAAGTGGGTGGTAAAGATGTGTCCAGTGTTGCTGCGGGAACAAACGTGAATATCGTTGCTACTCCGGATTCCGGATACAAAGTGTATACGGTCACAGTTATGAAGACCGGCGGAGAGCAGGCAGTTGCTGTGAACAGCATGAGCTTCACAATGCCTGCCTATGATGTGACTGTCAGCGTCACCTTCAAGTCCTACTGATTATTCTTCAAAGTCAATTATCTGCCTGCTGAAGCGGGCGGAATGCGCTCCCGTCGTATCGGCAGATGCGGCGGGAGTTTTCGTTGTGGCATCTTCCGAACAGCGAATGTTTGGATTTGTTTCTCACTTGCTTTTCACGGTGTGTTATGGTATCTTATAGGCGGAAAAAGCGGATCAAAAACATGCTTTTTCACTGAATGCCAAAGGAGGAATGCGTGATGGCCATAGCTGGTATTCAGATGTCCGTTTTCTGGCTGGTGGCAATGGTTGTCCTGTTGATTGTCGAAGCTGCGATTCCAGGGTTGGTCTCGATCTGGTTTGCGATCGGGGCCCTGGCAGCGCTGATCTCGGCCCTGTTTCATGCGCCGGTCTGGCTGCAGCTGGTCTGGTTCCTGGTGGTGTCCGTTCTGACGCTGATCCTTACAAGACCATTGGTAAAGAAATATGTCAACAGCCGGACAACGCCGACCAATGCCGACATGGGGATCGGAAAGGATGCTGTTGTAACGGAGCGGATTGACAATCTCCACGCAAAAGGTGCTGTTCTTCTGGACGGAAAAACCTGGACAGCCCGCATGAGCAGCGAGACTCAGACTGCCGATGTCGGAGAAACGGTCCGCGTCCTGCGTATTGAGGGCGTAAAGCTGATCGTCGAAAAGATTGACTGAGCGGGCGAAAAGTAAAAGAATGATTTACAGGAGGTAAATGTGATGGGTTATATTGTAATTGTACTGATTCTTCTGCTGATTGTGATTCTGGTGCGGAATATCCGCATTGTACAGCAGGCAAAGGCATACGTGGTTGAGCGCCTTGGCGCGTACAAGACGACATGGAACGTCGGTATTCATTTTAAAGTTCCTTTCATCGAGCGCGTCGCCAAGATCGTGACTTTAAAGGAGCAGGTTGCCGACTTCCCGCCACAGCCCGTTATCACCAAGGATAACGTCACGATGCAGATCGACACGGTTGTGTATTTCCAGATTACGGATCCGAAGCTCTATACATACGGCATTGAGCAGCCGATGGTGGCTATTGAGAACCTGGCGGCGACAACGCTCCGTAACATCATCGGCGATCTGGAACTCGACCAGTGCCTGACCAGCCGTGATATCATCAACACTCAGATGCGTTCCATTCTGGACGAGGCTACGGACCCCTGGGGCATCAAGGTCAACCGTGTTGAACTGAAGAACATTCTCCCGCCGAAAGAGATCCAGAACGCCATGGAGAAGCAGATGAAGGCCGAGCGTGAACGCCGTGAAGCGATCCTGAAGGCCGAAGGCGAGAAGCGGGCGGCGATTCTGGAAGCCGAAGGCGAGAAGGAATCTGCCATTCTGCGCGCCGACGCGAAGAAGCAGCAGCAGATCCTGGAGGCAGAAGGCGAAGCGGAAGCAATCCTGAAGGTCCAGACCGCCACGGCGGAAGGCATCCGCCTGATCAACGAGGCAGCACCTTCGGATGCGGTTCTGCGCATCAAAGCGCTGGAGGCTTTCTCCAACGCTGCAAACGGCAAAGCGACCAAGATCATCATTCCGAGTGAGATCCAGGGCCTGGCAGGGCTTGCGGCCGGAGTCATCGAAAGTGTGAAAGAGGAAAACGGAGAGAAATGACAGCTCGAGTTGAGGAGTTCCTGATCCGCCATGGCATGCTGGATCCGAATTTTGACATCCTGGAATGTGCAGAGCGAATGAGTCTTGAGATGAAGAGCGGCCTCTGGGGTGAGGAGAGCTCCTATCTCATGATCCCGACATATCTGAAAACAACGGGGAAGATCCCGGAGGACGAGTATGTCGCAGTGGTCGATGCGGGAGGCACCAACTTCCGTAGTGCGCTGGCCCATTTCAAGGACGGACGCTGTATTGAGGAACGGGTCAGAAAGGCCGGTATGCCGGGGATCGGGAAACCAGCCAGCTGGGATGAATTTATCTCGTTTGTGGCCGATTCTATTGAAGATCTGATGACCTATACGGACCGGATCGGGTTCTGCTTCTCCTATTCCGCAGATATCACGCCGGAGATCGATGGGCGCGTCAATTGCATTGACAAAGAGGTCAGCATTGTCGGCTGTGAAGGTCAGCTGGTCGGAAAGAGCCTCTGTGAGGAGCTCACCCGAAGGGGATATCCGGGAAAGCGTGCGGTGATCATTAATGACACGGCGGCGGTGCAGCTCGGCGGTATGGCAAAGCACCTGAACGATGGTCATGAGATGTGCTTCGGGCAGGTGAGCGGGACAGGAACCAATACCTGCTGCACGGTACCCGGCAGTCAGATCAAAAAGCTGGGCAGCACAGCCTATGACATGATTGTAAACCTCGAATGCGGCATGTACGACGGCGTTCCGCAGGGCCTGTTTGACCGGGAACTGGACTTTGCCAGCCACAACCCGGGACAGAAGCGCTTCGAGAAGATGACGGCCGGCGTCTACCTTGGCGAGCTCTGCCGCAGAGCATTGCGCCAGGCAGCAAACGAGGGGCTGCTCAGTCAGAGCTGTGCTGAGAAGATCTGGGCGCTGCCTCACATGAATTCCGTGGCACCGGATGCCTGGGCCTGTGGGGAAGGGCTGGAAGAACTGACCGACCAGCAAGCTGACGCAGAGTTTATTTCTGAGATTGCCAGATTCTTTTTCGAGCGCTCGGCAAAGCTGATGTGCGCCAATCTGATCGCGATGGCGGAGCTCACAGACGCGGGCAGAAGCGGGAAAGCGGCTGTCTATGCGGAGGGCTCGCTGGTCCAGCGCAACCATGTGTACCGTCCGGCTCTGACCGCACTGCTGGATCAGTATATGAAGAAAGCGCAGGGCAGAGATATAAGCCTTTTCGTAGAAGAAGACACGACTCTTCCGGGAGCTGCCGCTGCGGCACTGCTCAATCTCCATTAAGCCTAAATGAAAGAAAAAACGCTCGGATCAATCGTTCCGGGCGTTTTCTTTCTGGGCGATGCTGTTGGTATCGATGCTGTCACGGAAGACAAAAAAGCGGTCATAGAGGAACTCCAGCACAAAGTTCAGAACCATATTGATTCCGGTGACCAGGTATTCATTCCAGTGCAGCCCTTCTGCAAGCCAGTTCCCAAAGATCGTGCTGGCAGGGGTAAAAACAAGGTAGAAGAGAAAGACCTTTGCCATCGCAACGGGTACATTATTGGCAGAGCGGAATGTGTATCGACGGTTTAGCGTGAAGTTCCACAACACCGAGAGGACCAAAGCGATCAGATAGCAGGGCCAATATGGCCAGCCCAGTGTCTCATTCAACAGAGCAAACGAACCAAGTTCGATGACACCGGCAGATATCGAGAACAGCAGAAACTTCAGGGAACGGAGCAATTCGTTATTTTTGTTCAAGTCAGACAGCCTCCCTCCGGACGATGGCGCTATTATCGGCCGTTTTCCCGGATTTGTCAAGATGATAGAGCCTGCCTGCCTCTGGATGATACGAGTAGAAACGCCATTTTCGGCAAAACGCATCAAATTATTTGTGAATGAAATGTGAATCTTGGAGAAAATGCTTGACACCGTTCACATAATGTGATATTCTCCCTTCTGCGATGAGGGGCGCCACCCCTTGATGTGTCGGCATCTTAACCCGTTATTGCATGGAAGATTGACTTGCAGGCCGCCGGGGCCAAATTCCGGCAAGCTGTACGGGCAGCGACAGTCGAACAGCAATTCCCACTTTTGCGATCTGACTAAAAACCGACAACTGCACAGAAAGCGATGATCGCGACGTCGCTGCTCTGTTGCAATGTACAATAGATATTGTGCAAAAGATAACCCGCTTCCAAAAGAAGCGGGTGTTTTCTTTGCAAAGATCGGAGAGATCAGATGACCGCAGCCTCAGTAGATCGAGAATAATTGCGGTTTGAGCTTGAACTTGACACCGGAGACGAGACCCATCGCGGCAAACATCGTCACCATGGAGGAGCCTCCGTAACTGAAGAAGGGGAGCGTAATGCCGATAACCGGTGTGATGCCGATGCACATTCCGATATTGATGAAAGTCTGGAAGGCGACGGCGGAACCGACGCCGATGCAGAGCAGCATGTCAAAGGTGCGCCCGGCTTTGAGACCGACTCTTATGATATGGACCATCACAATGAGCAGAAGGATGATTACTGCAATACAGCCGATCATGCCGAGCTCTTCGCCCACGCAGGCGAAAATGAAGTCCGTATGCTTCCCGGTGAAAACGGTGGCGCGATGCTCTGCATCCACCCCTGTCAGTCTGCCGGAAGCAAGGGTCAGCTTGCTTTGCGTCGTCTGCCAGGTGATGCCCCAGCCGTCGGGATCGATGGAAGGGTCATAGGGAGCAATCAGTCGCTTTTTCTGGTAGTCCTTCAGGAAGTAGGTCCAAAGGAGCGGAATAGCAGCCGCAACAGCAGCGCCGCCAAGGGCAAACCAATAGAGACGGACACCCAGCGCAAAGAACATGGAGAGGAAAATCAGTAGAAGGATCGAAGCGCTCCCCAGGTCGGAGGAGACCACGACAACCATACCGAAGAGAATGACAAAGTGGCCGGCCATCATCACCACGGAGGAAAAGGAATTAATGTCCCGGTATTCCTTCAGCCAGGTCATCTGCTTTGCAGAGACAATGATATAGATAACCTTGATGATCTCAGAGGGCTGTATCCCGATACCCGCAAAACGGATCCAGCTGTTGTTACCGGTGCCGCTGTCCGATCCGAACAGAACCAGTGCAACCAGCAGGAGAAGGTTGATGCCGCAAAGCAGCTTCCACTGCTCCGAGAGCAGATCCGCGTCAATAAAGGTCAGCGCGACAAAGGCGATCAGACCGAGGAAAAGAGAAAAGACCTGAACAATGACGCATTTGAGGGAACTGTCCACCCAACCGGAGGCCTCCATGGCGATCGTGGCGATCCGCACCATATAGATCCCGAAGAGGGAACAGATCAGACACATGATCAGCAGAAAAATATCTGCGCGTTCAAAGAACATATGCGCGTAGACTTTGAATTTTTTGATTCTGCAGCACCTCCCTCAACAAGAAGCTGTCAAACAACAAATAATTTTAACACAGCATATCCGGATTTACAAGAGCCTGACAGGAACGTTCACAATTTGTGCAAAACGAAAGAGGGAATTGTATTTCAGGCCTGTTTGTGGTATTTTATCACTGTCTATAATTGTGATATGAGGAATATTAGGATGGAACAGTTAACAGTCAGTCGGGTCGCGGAGCTCTGCGGGGGGACCTTGCACGGAGCCCTCACCGACGATCGGCCGATCAGAGAAATTGCAATCGACACGCGCGTTTTGAAAGAAGGAGATCTGTTTGCGGCTTTCCGGGGAGAGCGCGTCGACGGAGCCGATTATATTCAGACCGCTTTTGAGCGGGGAGCTGCCTGCTGCCTGGCTGAACGCGTCCCCGATGGGGAAACACGACCCGTGATTGTGGTTCCGGATGTACTTGCAGCGCTGGAGAAGATCGCTGCGGCGTATCGCGCTCAGTTCGATCTGCCGGTGATCGGGATCACGGGCAGCGTTGGGAAGACCACGGCAAAGGAGATGATTTCCTCGGTTGTGGAACAGCGCTTCCGGACGCTCAAGACAGAGGGCAACCTGAATAACCAGATCGGGATTCCCATGATGCTATCTCGCCTGAAGAGCAGCCATGAAGCAGCGGTGATTGAGATGGGAATCTCCGGCTTCGGGGAGATGCGCTCACTCGCGCACATGGTTCAGCCTACGATGGCGGTCTATACGGTGATCGGTCATGCACACCTTGAATTTCTGCACGATCTGGACGGCGTTCTGAAGGCAAAAACGGAAATGCTGGAAACGCTTCCCGAGACGGCCCGGGTTGTGGTAAACGGCGACGATGAAAAGCTGCGCGAGTTCTCCTGCCGCCAGAGGAAAATCACCTACGGGTTTGGCATGCACTGCGATGTGCGGGCAGAGAATCTGCAGGCTGGAGAGCAGCTGTGCTGCGATATTGTCTGCGGCCTGCGAAGAATCCCGGTTGTGATACCGGCCTTCGGGCAGCATCATGTCTATGCGGCGCTGGCAGCCGCGGCCGTCGGGATGCTTCTTGGGCTTGATGATGCCGAAATCGCGAAGGGGATCGCGGGCTTCCACAATGTCGGACGCCGGGGAGAGCTGTTCCACGGAAACGGCTTTACCATGATCGACGACAGTTACAACGCGAATCCGGATTCTGTCGACTGCGGGATCGACTCCCTGATGCGCATGGCGGGAGAGCGTCACATCTGTATTCTGGGAGATATGCTGGAGCTTGGTGAGAATACCATGAACATGCATTACGATGTCGGGCGCTACGCAGTGGAACAGGGGGTTGATCTGGTTCTTACCAGCGGACGCTGCGCTTCAGAGATGAGCCGGGCGGCGGAGAAGCGCGGCATGCATTTTGCATCCAGCGAGGAACTGATTCGCGCTCTGCCGGGGATTGTGAAGCAGGGTGACTGCATTCTGGTGAAGGCGTCCAAAGGTTCACATTTTGAGACGGTCGCCGCAGCGCTGCGTGAGCTTGTTCCCGGTGGAACAGAGAATTGCGCTCAACCACCTGAGAGGGAAGAGCGGAAATGAAAACGGCACCCTGCGTACTGCTGGATCTTGACGATACGATCCTGGATTTCCGCAAGGCGGAGCACAGGGCGCTGGCAAGGTCGCTATCCGCATTCGGGATTGCAAGCGACGAGCAGATCCTCTCCAGATACAGTGAAATCAACAAACAATACTGGGAGCGCCTGGAAGACGGGCTGCTCACCAGAGAACAGGTTCTCGTCGGCCGCTTTCAGGAGCTTCTGTACGAGCTGGGTGCGAGCGCGGATGCCTCACAGCTGAGAGATACCTATGAGCGGAATCTCTCGGAGGGGCACTTCTTTGTCGACGGCGCCGAGGAGCTGCTGGAGCTGTTGCAGGACAGATACCGTCTGTTTCTGATTTCAAACGGGACTGCGGTTGTACAGGAGGGAAGGCTCGCCAGCGCGGGTATCTCTCACTGCTTTGAGCAGATCTTTATCTCTGAGAAGGTCGGAGCCAACAAGCCGGACAGAGTGTTCTTTGAACGCTGCTTCGAACAGATCCCGGGATTCGATCGGGAGCAGAGCATTGTGGTCGGGGACAGTCTGACTTCGGATATCCGGGGAGGTATCAACGCAGGGGTAAAAACCTGCTGGTTCAATCTTCGCCGGCTTCCTGCCCGGCAGGACATCGTTCCCGATTACCGGATTGACCGCCTGGAAGAATTGCCGCCCCTGCTGGAAACAATTTTTCGATCCGGGAAATGCAATCAATGAAAAAAAGGCGGAATTATTGACGCAGAGCAAAGAATATGATATGATACACGCTAATTTATCCCGTAAAGGAGATGTTTATCCGTAATGGATGATGGCAGTCGATTGCCAATCATAATAATAGCAGTGCTGTTTTCTCTGGCGGTATATTTCGCCATTGCGGAGACGGCGTTCGCGGCCTGCTCACGTACGCGGCTGAAGGTGTCCTCGGACCGCAACGAAGCCGGGGCGAAGCAGGCGCTGTGGATTCTGGATCATTTTGACCGGGCGATCAGCACGATGCTGATCGGGACCAACCTGTGCCATTTGTTTCTCTCGGCGCTGGTGACGATGGCCGTGACGCGGCGCTGGGGCCTGAGCGCAGTGACCGTGAGCACGGTGATTACGGCGTTAGCGGTCTTTTTTGCCGCTGAGATGCTGCCCAAGAGCATCGCAAAAAAGTACCCCGAACGGCTGGCACGCAGTGTCTCTGGCAGTCTTCGTTTCTTTATGGCCCTGTTCCGCCCTTTTTCTGCGGTCCTGAGTACAATAGGTGCGTCTGCGGCGAAGCTGAGCCGGCGTGACCCGGAGGTCTCCGTAACCGAGGACGAGCTTTACGACATCATCGAAGATATGACCGAGGAGGGCAGCCTTGACGAAGAACAGGGCGAGCTGATCTCCTCGGCTCTCCAGTTTGGAGAACTTACCGTCGAGAGTGTTCTGACTCCGCGCATGGATATTGCAGCGCTGGATGTGGAATCTTCCGGAGAAGAGATTCTGACTGAGATCAAGGCACAGAATCATTCCAGGCTTCCGGTATACGAGGGAAGCATCGACCATATCATCGGTATCCTGCAGATCCGCAAGTACATCAAGGAATACCTGCGCACCGGGACAGCGCCGGAGCTTCGCTCCCTGCTGGATGAAGCGATCTCCGTTCACCAGAGTACGGAGTTGAGTGAGCTTCTGCCTCTGCTCTCGCGCGAACGGATCAATATGGCTGTTGTGACCGACAACTTCGGCGGAACCCTGGGTGTCGTCACAGTCGAGGACATTGTTGAGGAGATCGTGGGCGAGATCTGGGATGAAGACGACGTGGTCGAGGAGACCGTAACCGATCTCTCTGATACTGCCTGTATCGCAGACGCCGACGAGACGGTATCCGACCTCTTTGAGCATCTGGACTATGAGGATCCGGAGGACAACCCCGATCTGGTGGATACGCGCCTCGGCGAATGGGCCTATCAGATGTTCGATACGATCCCGGACGTCGGCGACAGCTTCATTTATCACGATCTCACAGTTACCGTGGCCGAGATGGAGCATAACCGCATCCTGAAGCTGAAGATAGCGAAAGGGGGCGAGTCCGCATGAGCGCAGCCTTGGTCGCTGCAGGCATTCTGGTCTGCATCCTGCTTTCGTATTTCTTCTCGTCCTCCGAGATGGCCTATTCCTCCTGCAACCAGCTGCGTCTGGAGAATGAAGGCTCCCGCAGGGCGAAAACAGCTCTCTTCATCGCGCGCCGCTTTGACGATGCCCTCAGCACCATTCTCATCGGCAATAATCTTGTGAACATCGCGGCGTCTTCTCTCGCGTCTGTTCTGGTGATTCTGCTCACCGGCAGCGACAAACGTACCTGGATCGCCACTCTGCTCCTGACGCTTCTGATTATCGTCTTTGGCGAGACGATCCCGAAGATCACGGCCAAGCAGAATGCCAACCGCGTTGCCCTGACTCACGCCTATCCCGTCCGGATCCTCATGGTGCTCCTTCGTCCACTGGTCCTTCTGACGGTCGGGCTTGTACATGTTCTGACATTCTGGATGAAGGCGGAGGAAGCGGAAGAGGACGAAGCGGTCGAAGAACTACAGAATCTGATCGAAACTGCCGAGGACGAGGAGGTTCTCGACGAGGATCAGTCGGAACTGGTTCAGGCTGCGATCGATTTCTCAGAGGTGTCTGCATTTGAGGTCATGACGGCCCGAGTGGACGTCGAAGCGATTGATATTGAAGATTCCTGGGATGAGATTCTCCGGCAGGTGGAGGAGTCATCCTACTCCCGGCTGCCTGTGTACGAGGACAGCATCGATCACGTGATCGGGGTGCTGTATCTCAATCACTTCCTGAAAGCTGTAGCCGACGGCCATCAGGAGATCCGCCCTCTGCTGATGGAGCCTTGCTATGTGTACAAGACGATGAAGCTGCCGGACGTCATGGCACAGCTGCGCCGGGCAAAGCAGCATCTGGCAATCGTCACCGACGAGTATGGCGGAACCCTCGGAGTCCTGTCGATGGAGGATGTGATCGAGCAGATCGTAGGGGACATCTGGGACGAGACCGATCCTGTGGAGGAGGAGATGGTGGAGAGATCCGACGGCGAGCTGGAGCTCGACGGGGATATGCCCATCACCGAGTTTATGGAGCTGATGGGCCTCGAGTTTGAGGCGGACAGTGATACGCTTGGCGGCTGGACGATCGAGTCCTTTGGCGGCCGTTTTCCGGAGCCGGGAGAATCTTTCCGTCACCAGGATATCGAGATCACAGTGCTGTCCATGGATGGCAGACGGGTTGACCGGGTTCTTGTCAAACATGCTCCTCAAAAGATGGAACCATAAACCGTTTTTCCCGGAATCAAAAACGATTCCGGGAAAAGTTTTCCTTGCAGATTGCATTATTCTGCGGTATAATACACGGGCATTTCCGGGTGTAGCGCAGCTGGTAGCGCGCGTGGTTTGGGACCATGAGGCCGCAGGTTCGATCCCTGTCACTCGGACCAATAGCGCCGTTGAGAGCAATCTCAATGGCGTTTTTGTTCACAGTGCCACTGTCGCGGGGAGTCTCGCTTACATAACATCATCAAAGACGTCAGAAACGGATTCTGTACCGATTTGTATCCGGGGACAATCTCTAGCGGCCGCCAATGAAGCTTCTGGATGAAAGCGCAGATAAAAGAAAACACTGCCGACATTATCATCAGCAGTGTCTTCCGGAATCAGAATTGTTATTTTACGAATGGAAAGAAGTAAGCCCTGTATGCTTCAGCCATCGAAACAAACAGGGCTTACTTCTCTGAATTTTTCGTATCTAACATCCTGAGACCTCTCTTTCTTCTCGCTGTCTCCGTTGCGTCATCCTGTGAATCATCTCTCAAACATCTTCATCTGCGGCTCGCGCATATCTCGTAAGTGAGATCACCTTAGTGTTGGAGTGTTTCCCAATCCTGATCCTCAACAGAGCTCACCCGATTCCCACTTTCCGGGTGCTTTGGAAGTTTCGTCTTCCTTAATTCTGTAAGTATCATACACGATTTTTCAGTTTCGCGCAAGAGGGAGTTTTGGACAAAAATAACAACTGTAATTTGTGCAGAATATCGAAAATTGTTACTAATTGACAACAAGCCTTGACGACAGAAGTGTGTTATAGTAAAATACAAAACTGCGGGCGCAGCTGTGCCTGCTTTTCTGTTGCGATGCAGGGAAAAACCTGATAAAATAGAGTTAAAAGTATTTGTCGAATGAGTATATAAAAGTGCATCTGGCTCTGTGGAGGCGCACCTAATATAAAAATGAGATTATCACGAATCCGTTTTTTCGTTTTCCTTGCCGCTCTGCTGCTTATGGGGATCACCGTGTGCAGTGCTCTGACCGGCTGTGCGAAGAAACAAGCTATTAATCAAAACGAAGTCCCGCTGATCGAAAATGACATTGCGGAAGCTGAGAATACCGATTCAGAATCGGAAGAGATGACCGAAGAAGAACCGGAAGAAGCTCCGGAAACAGAATCCGGTCAAAAAGCTGAAGAGACTGCATCCTCTCCGGAACCGACCTTTCATTATATGTTCGATATTATAGGCGGCGAGACAATCTATATCAGCATCACGGATGAGGAGTTTGTTGAGTATACGGATTATCTGCGCAGAGAGCTGGATCTTAATGATGCGGCTATTGCGGGGATTATGGCCAATTTGCAAGGGGAATCAGGCTTTAATCCAAACAAAGTCGGTGACATGGGAAACGCTTATGGCCTTTGCCAGTGGAGAGGTTCGCGTCTGGACCAAATGGTGGCCTTTTGTAAGGATAATAACCTGAATCCTGTTTCCAGAGAAGGGCAGATGGCATTTCTTGTCCATGATCTGAGAGATGTGTACATTTATGCGTATGACCTGATCCGCCTCTGTAAAGATTCCGAGGAAGGCGCCCTGCAGGCGACGTATTACTTCTGCGCCTATTATGAAGTCCCTGCAGATCCGGAGGCAGAGAGTGCTGATCGAGAGCGCTTGACAGAGCTTCTGATCTATCCGAGACTGAATGAACTGAGCGAAGCAAAACATCAGTGAATTGATTTGAATGGGGGGTATTAAAATGGCAACGATCACTTGCCCGCAATGCCTGTCGCAGGTTGATGACGGGGAGAGTATATGCCCGCGGTGCGGACATCTGCTTTCGGACGATGTCAGTGAGAGCATGCCGATTTATGTGGAAGAAAGACGCTGGACATTCGGCAATACGCTTATTGTGATTCTTTTGCTCCTGCTGATCGCAGCGGTCGGTTTCTTCCTGTATTTGAATGGCCTCAAGTGGCCATATGAGGATGCACAGAAATATTATAAAGCGGAAAAAGCCGCCTATGAGCAGCAGATCACAGATTATCAGAATGCTGCGGCGACCGTGGCGGAGAAGAATGAAATCCTTGATGCAAAAATGGAAGAAGTAAATGCGCTTATTAACTCCGGAGAGGAACCCCTCGATCCGGCTGCACTTTCCGCGGCTGCTTCTGCCGTCCGAGTTGCCCGGTCCGTACGGATGGATGCACCCGTGATTGAGGCAGGCGCCCCGCCGGTCCCGGCGAAGGATTCGATCTTCCATGCCAAGGAAATCAGAGAAACGGCAAAAATCATTGATCAGCAGCGGTTTACGCTCTACCAGCAATACAGCAGCCTGGTGGATCCCGACTATTCCGCGGCAATCCAGGCAATGGATAAGGCTGAAACTGCTTTAAAAGAAAGTATTCAAAGACGAAAAGAGAGCGAAGCGGTTTCTGCGCAGCTGAAACAGACGCTGGATGATTACCAGAACTTCATGAACGAGTATATCAATTTTATGAAGCAGTACGACCGGAGCTCTCCGGATATGATCGATCAGGCAAATGAGCTGCAGTCCAAGTATGTGTATTTTGTCAACAGGGTCAACGCTCTCAAACCGGAAACCATGTCGGAAGCAGATCGCAATTATTATCTGGCGGTCACCGAAGGCGTTGCGAAGAGAATGGCGGAAATCAATCTGTCGGATGCAGGTTAACTGCATCTGCTGTATAAACAATCCACAATATAACCAGCGGACCCCGGGACAGCGTCCCGGGGTCCGTCATTTACAGGTTGTTCAGTTCAAAAAGTCGCGGAGTTTTTTGCTGCGGCTGGGGTGGCGGAGCTTACGGAGAGCTTTTGCCTCGATCTGGCGGATACGCTCTCGCGTGACGTTGAACTCCTTCCCGACCTCTTCGAGGGTGCGGGTTCTGCCGTCCACGATGCCGAAGCGCAGCTCCAGCACCTTCTTCTCACGGTCGGACAGCGTATCCAGCACCTGCTCCAGCTGCTCGCGCAGAAGCGAGAAGGAAGCTGCCTCGCTGGGTTCGGACGCATCCTCATCGGGGATGAAGTCGCCGAGATGGCTGTCCTCTTCCTCGCCGATCGGTGTCTCGAGGCTTACCGGTTCCTGAGCGATTTTCAGGATATCCCGGACCTTCTCCACAGGCATGTCCATCTCTGCCGCGATCTCCTCAGCGCTGGGATCATGTCCCAGCTCCTGCAGGAGCTGCCGCGATACCCGGATCGTCTTGTTGATCGTCTCTACCATATGGACCGGAATGCGGATGGTTCTTGCCTGATCGGCGATAGCCCTCGTGATGGCCTGACGGATCCACCAGGTGGCATAGGTCGAGAACTTATAGCCCTTCGTGTAATCGAATTTCTCCACTGCCTTGATCAGGCCGAGGTTGCCCTCCTGAATCAGATCCAGGAACAGCATCCCGCGCCCAACGTAGCGTTTGGCGATCGAAACCACAAGACGGAGGTTCGCCTCGGTCATACGGCGCTTTGCCTCCTCATTGCCTTCGCTCATCTTCTTGGCGAGCTCCAGCTCCTCCTCGGGCGTCAGCAGCGGCACCTTGCCGATCTCCTTCAGATACATCCGGACCGGGTCGTCCGTTGCGAAGCTGTCCATCAGCGCGTCGGTATCCGTGACCTCCTCGGTCGGGACTTCCTCCACGTCAGTCAGGTCGTCCAGCTCCGGCAGCAGATCGTCGTCCAGCGCCGGCATCAGATCTCCGCCGGCATAGTCGATCTCGATCCCGTTTTGTTCCAGCTGCTCATAGAACTTGTCGATCTCTTCGGAACTGATGCCAAGCTCGGTCAGAAGATCCAGATCCTTCGTCGTGAGTTTACCGGCTTTCTTGCCTTTTTCGAACAGCTCTTTCAGGCGCTCTTCCGGCGGCCGGTTGTCCACGGGGGCATCCTTCTTCTTCGGCGTTTTGCGGCGGCTCTTGATCAGCTCCGTCTCCTCCTGGCCGGCAATATCCGCGCCGGCGGCCTCCTCAATGAGCTTGTCCGCCATGCTCTCGAGATCTTCTTCGGTCAGTTGCAGTTCATCATTCATGAATGATACCCCTTTCGTTCTCTCAGCCTGTCCCGCAGCGCATTCAGATCGCTGCTTGGATCAGCCTCGTTCTGTTCGCGAATCTTCGCGACATAATCTTGCAGGGCTTTTCGCCCGTTTGACAGCTGCTCCGGCTTTTGCAGCAGACGCACCAGCAGACTCATCTCTTCCGGAGTCAGGCTTCCGGCAAGGCTTGCCACGCTGACTGCCTCACCTTTCCTGATCCGATCCAGCAATATGCTGTAGATATCTCTGAGTGCTTCGCTGCTGAATGCCTTCGCATCCGGCAGACCCGGCTCCGATGCAAGAGCCGGCTCCAAATACAACAGTCGTACGACGCCTTCCTCCGCTGCGGCGGATATCGGGTCGTGGTATCGGAGCTCCTTTTCCGCCGGCTGGGCGATCCGCTCCGGCCGGTTCATGTTCTGCTCTTCAGTCTTCCTTGCCCTGCTGAGCAGCTGCTTTCGTCTCCGTTCTACTTCCTGAATCACGGCTTCCTGGCCGACTCCGGCCTCTCCGGCCACCCGGATGGCGTAGACTTGCCGTTCCACCGGGCCGGGGAGGGAGGCCACCAGTGCAGTGGCTTCCCGCAGATACGCCACCTTCTGATCGTCCTGCGTCAGATCGTATTTTGCCTTCACGCTGTTGAGCCGGTAATCCACCTGGTCCTCCGAGCCCTCCAGCAGATTGCGGAAGGCATCCGCGCCCTTTGTGCGGATGTACTCGTCCGGATCCTTGGCTCCGGTCATCCGCAGGACCCGAACCTTCAGATCCAGCCGTTCCAGAATCCCAATCGCACGCTGTGAGGCTTTGATCCCCGCTCCGTCGTTGTCATAGCATAGGATGATCTCGTTCGTATAGCGGCTTAACAGTCTCGCCTGCTCGGGAGTCAGGCTCGTTCCAAGCGATGCCACTGCCGAATCGAACCCAGCCTGATGCAGGGCTACAATATCGATGTTGCCCTCCGAGAGGATGATGTAACCGGCCTTGGACTTCTTCGCCAGGTTCAGTGCGAAAAGGTTCCTTCCCTTGTTGAACACAAGGGTCTCACGGCTGTTGAGGTACTTCGCCCCGGCATCCCCAAGAGTTCTTCCCGAGAAGCCGATCACCTGTCCCCGCACGTCGATGATCGGGAACATCAGCCGGTCCCGGAAAGTGTCGTAGAAGCCGTGTTCACCCTTGCGGATCAGATCAGCATCCAGAAGTTCCCAATCGGTGTAACCCTTTGCGCGCATCGCCTGTTGAAATCCGCTCCGTTCCGGTGCGTATCCGAGTCCGAAGCGCTTTGCCACAGCAGGGGAGATGCGCCTTCCGGCCATGTAATCCGTACACCGCTTTCCGCCCGGTGTCGTAAGCTGTTCATAGAACCACCGGGCAGCGTCCTTGTTTGCCGAGAGGAGCCGGGCTCTTTTTTTGGCATCACGGGACACCGTCTCCTCCGGGACCTGTATGCCTGCCCGGTTTGCAAGAAAGCGTACCGCGTCGGGATAGGAGAGGTTCTCAATCTCCATGATGAAGTTGATGACCCCGCCGCCCTTGCCGCAGCCAAAGCAGTGGTAGAACTGGCCGGAAGGATTCACCGCGAAGGAAGGCGTCCGTTCGTTGTGAAAAGGGCAGAGGCCGAAGTAATTGGCCCCGGAACGCTTCGAGAGCTGCACATAGCTCCCCACCACGTCTACAATATCGCTCCGCTCTGTGAGCTCCTGAATAAAATTCTCCGGAAAAGCCATTTTACTTTACCGTCCAGGCAAAGGGGATGAACAGCTCGCCGTACTTCTCCATGGCATAACCGTCCGTCATCCCGCTGATATAATCACAGGCAGCGCGCTCTGCCCCTTCCCGTTCCAGCACACCGCCGAAGTCCTCCGGCAGCTTCTCCGGGTGCGCGGAATAGACCTCATACAGCGCCGCCAGAATCCCGTCGACCTTGCCTTCCTCACCTTTTGCGATGGGGTTGGTATAGATGTCCGAATACATAAACGCATGGAAATAGTCAAACAGGGCCTGCACCTCCGGACTCATCCGCAGTACGCCGTCGGTGCTGGAGACGATCAGATCGGTGATAAAGCGGTTGATTCGCTCCGAATTTCTTGTCCCGCATTCTCTCCGGATCCGCTCCGGGACTTCCTCGTCGGTCAGCAATCCGGCCCGGATCGAGTCGTCCAGGTCGTGATTGATATAGGCGATCCGGTCACAGAGCCGTACACAGGTGGCCTCCCGGGTGTCGTCCGGGGCGCCGTGGGTGTGATTGAGGATCCCCATACGGGTCTCATAACACAGATTTAATCCCTGTCCGTCCCGTTCCAGGAGATCCACCACCCGAAGGCTCTGCTCGTAGTGGCGGAACCCGCCCGGGTGGATCCGGTTTAACGCGCGCTCTCCCGCGTGGCCAAAGGGGGTATGGCCGAGGTCATGCCCGAGAGCGATGGCCTCGGTGAGGTCTTCGTTCAGCTGCAGAGCCCTCGATACGGTCCGCGCCAGCCTGCTGACTTCCAGCGTGTGCGTCAGGCGTGTGCGATAGTGATCGCCCTCCGGCTGGAGGAAGACCTGCGTCTTGTGCTTCAAACGCCGGAAGGACTTGCAGTGCGTGATGCGGTCCACATCTCTCTGAAAGTCTGTCCTGATCTCACAGGGCGTTTCTTCCGTCAGACGGCCGCGGGAATCCGCCGCTCGCACACCGTAAGGGCCGACCAGCGTCAGTTCCAGCTGTTCACGCAATTCACGCGGATTCATCCCAATCCTCCGTATACAGTCTCTCCGATCGACGGGCTGACCCGCCCACCGCTCAGCTCCCGGATCTGCTGCGCAAGCATTTCCGCATCCGGCGCCAGCACCGTCATGCAGACAGCTTCACCGTAGTCAAAGCCGGTGATCTCTGCGCCCGCGGAACTGATCAGGCTCCGGATACGTTCCGAGAGCGCATAAGGGCACTGAAGCGACAACTGCTGTCTGCGTCCGAGGAAGACGGTACCCGCTTCGGTCAGAGCCTGCTTCGCAGCCCCGGAATATGCTCTCGACAGACCGCCGGTCCCGAGCAGGACCCCGCCAAAATAACGTGTTACCACGCAGACCAGGTTGAACACCTCTTCGCGCCGAAACACCTCCAGCATCGGCATCCCCGCACTGCCAGAGGGTTCCCCGTCGTCAGAGAAGCGGTCAACGGACGGATGAATGCGGTAACACCAGCAGTTGTGTCTCGCATCATGAAATTCCCGCTTCATAGCCTGAATAAAAGCTTTGGCCTCGTCCTCGGTTTCCACCGTGCGGAGATGCGCAAGAAAACGGGAACGTTTTTCCGTGAGTTCGGATTCTCCCGAACCGGCCGGGATCCGGAAACCGTCGTTCATCGTTCCCAGTCCTCCAAAGGCTCTTCCCAACCGGGAATAAACTGTTTCATCCGTCCGGCCTGCTCCGGGGACAGATTGGCCAGGACCCGGATCCCGTCGTCGGTGTATTCGGTGTTTAGGATCTGCGCCTCTCTGCGGAGCAGATCCAGTATTCCGGCACTCGAGTAGGGGATCAGCAGTTGAGTCTCCTGTAAACCGCCGTGCAGCTTCTCAATCAGGCGTTGTGTCAGAACATCTGTGCCTTCTCCCGTTCTGGCGGAAATGCATACCGTGTCTTCCCCGTGAGGAAGAATCCCGACATAGAGATCACATTTGTTGTATACCCGGATACAGGGCGTCTGCTCCGCACCGAGCTGGCGAACCAGCTGATCGACAATTTCCGCCTGCTCTTCCCATTCCGGGTTTGAGAGATCAATCACATGCAGCAGAACATCCGCAAACTTTAGTTCTTCCAGTGTCGCTTTGAACGACTCGACCAGATGGGTGGGCAGCTTGCGGATAAAGCCGACGGTATCCGAGAGAAGAATCTCCTGACCGGGAGCAAGGGGAAAGCGCCTTGTCGTCGGATCAAGCGTATCAAACAAACGGTCGTTTGCCGGAATCTCAGATGATGTCAGCTTGTTGAGCAGGGTGGATTTCCCGGCATTGGTATATCCGATCAGCGCTACCAGGGGAAGATTGTTCTTCAACCGAAGATTGCGCTGGGTAGAACGCTGTTTGCGTACATCCGCCAGGGAGCCCTGCAGCGCCTGTATCTTACGCCGGATATGACGGCGGTCGGTCTCCAACTGTGTCTCGCCGGGTCCGCGCGTCCCGATCGGCGAACTGCCGCCGGAAGCGGTCTGTCGGACCAGATGCGTCCACATGCCCGTCAGCCTGGGCAGCAGATACTGATACTGCGCCAGCTCTACCTGCAGTTTCCCCTCCCGGGTACGGGCACGCTGGGCGAAGATATCCAGGATCAGCCCGGAACGGTCTAAAACCTTCACACCAAGTTCCTCAGAAAGAACACGGTGCTGGGAGGGGGAGAGCTCGTTGTCAAAGACGGCGAGATCGCAGTTGTTCATCTCGATCAGGGCTTTCATCTCGGCCACTTTGCCGTCGCCGATAAAGCTGTGCGGGTCCGGGGACGGACGATTCTGTATCAGCGTCACGGCAACTTTACCGCCGGCAGTCTCGACCAGAGCGGCGAGCTCTTCCATGGAACTGTCGGTCGAACGCTCTCCGCGATCCATGCTGAGGGCGTTCAGTCCGGCCAGTATGGCGCGTTCTTTTTTGATCTCTGTACTTTCTACGGGGATCAGGCCTGCCTTTCTTCGTAACTCATAATACTAATGTATATAATAAGGCACTATAACTAATTATATATACATCAATAACACTTGTTTGTCAAGAAAAATGTTGTTGCAGCATCATCTTTATGTAAATTGACAACATTAAGGTCTTTTGGGGTAGCCCAGACAAAAAAAGAAAACGGCTCCGAAGAGCCGCTTAAATAATTCGCTTAGACAATATCCTCATAGACTTTGCTGGGCGGAGAAACAAGCATATCTGGATGGGCGAACATATAGCGATAAGCCTGCAGGAACTGGGCCCAGTAATGCCCGTCGACAATGCCTTCGTCCAGAACAAACTTGCAGTCGATATACTTGTGGTCTTCCACTTCGCCGCGCCGGTTGATCTCATAAGCGTGCCGTTTCGCACCGAAAGCGATAAAGGTCGGCAGCGTTCCGAAGTTGTAGATATGGTGGTAGACAGGTCCGATCCGCAGGGAACCGAGATCCGTGATGATCATGGAGCCGTGGAACGGACTCACATCCAGAAGAGACTTGGGGATCCAGCCAAAGTAATCCATGACACGGAGAATGGCGATCGCAAAACGGATCAGGAATCTCGGAAGGCGTGCAATGAAATCGGCGACATCTTCGGTGCCGTTATTCTCCTCACTGGATTTGATCTCTTCGATCTTTTCGTTCATCTTGCGATAAACGTCCAGAACGGTATCTGTCGGCTCGAATACCACTTTGATGGTCGTCTCTGTGGCATCCACTGTAAGCGCCCGCTTGACGGTCATGACGACTTCGATGTTATCCCTGGCATAGATCCGGCGGCCGACAACAAAGCGGTTGACCCCGGGCAGCCTGGAGATACCGCGGATATAGGCGGCGATCAGAAAATGCAGGATGCCAATGCCCTTATAGCCCTCTACACGAAGCTTGCGAAGCATCCGGTCAAGCTCTGTCACCTCGAAGCTCTCTTCATAATGAATAAAACGGTCATTGCGCTGAGGCATAATAAAAGGGATGAATTTTGCAAATCCGGGAAGGGAACGAAGGAGCCGTCCTTCTTTGCGGTCACCCATGCGGCGGCGTCGGGCTGTTGCCATATGATTTCCTCCCAAAGGTTAAAATATTTTAAGTAAATGTATTATACACAGACAGCGAAGGAAATACAACTATTTTTTGCGTTTCAATTGGCGGATATCCGTTCCGCAGAAGGGGAGTTCGAGAAATTCCCCTTTGATCCGGGAACAGATCTGGGGCGTATAACGGCGTTCCAGATCTTCGTCGCTGCAGTTGGTGCTGATGATCATGCGCTGTTTGTTGTTGAGCCGGGAATTGATCAGGGTGTAGAGCGCGCTGGTCGACATGGGCGTGACCATTTCGGTGCCGAGATCATCCAGAATCATCAGATCACAGGAGAGCATCCTCTGTACTCTGACGGAAGCGGCCTCTGCGTCCTCCGGATCCCGGGAGAACTTCTGGCGTTCAAAAGCCTCCAGCGCCGCAGTGGCGGTATCGTAGCAGACGGAATAGCCTCTCTCGGCAACGGAACGCGCAATACAGGCGGACAGGTAGGTCTTCCCGAGTCCGGTGGAACCGCGCAGCAATAAGTTGGAAGACACCTCCGGAAAGTTGTCTGCAAACTTTTTGCATCCGGCAAAAACAGCTTCCATCACCTTTCGAGGCGCAATACCGGTTTCGGTTTCGGGAGTATCGGGATAGAGGGAGAGATCAAAATTCTCGAAGGATTCGTCTCCGTTTCGAAGAAGGGACGAAAGTTCTCTGGTGAGCTCCCGATTATAGCGCTTTTTCAGACAATCGCAGACGCCGGCGCCGTCATATCCGGTGTCTTTGCATTTCGGACAGGAGATGATCTCGTCCAGATAGTCGATCGGGTAGCCCTTTTCCTGCAGCAGTTCCGCACGGCGCATCTGCAGAGAGAGATTGCGGTTTTCCAGATCCTGAAGCCTTGTCTGCAGATCGTGAGGCTTGGAGAGCGTCAGTCTGACGAGCTCTGTCATCTGTGCCCGCAGGTGGCGGTCGATGTCCTCGATCTCGGGAATCAGACTGTAGATTACCGCGGTGCGGCGCTGCTGCTCCGCCTGATTCTGTGCCCGTTCTGTCTCCAGCGCGGTGCGGGCGAGAGCGAGCAGTTTTCCGTCGTATGTCATGTTGCGTCTCCTGTCAGATCATGTTCACAGTGTCCCAGACGTTCCCGGGATCTCCCGCAGGATGAGCGGCAGATTCCGGCGCTGATGAACTGCGCTTCCCGATGGGGCGATCCTTCTCCTGGATGTCCTGAATCGTGAAGAGAGCCTTCTCGTGCCAGTTCATCAGGATTTTGTTCATATAAGCGGGACTGAACTTTCTTGTCTTCGTGACCGTCTTATCATAGGCGAAGGCGATGACCTCTGCGCCGAAGCCCCAGTCGAGCCACTGCTCCACATAGCGGCGCTCCGTATCGGTAAAATCACGGTCTTCCACCTTCATGGCGGCTTTGATGGCGCCCTCCTGGCTCCTCCTGTCACGGACTTTCCGGATGTACAGCTCTGCCGCTTCAAAATCCGTGATCCCGTGCTCCACCCATTTGCGGGCTTCCAGCTCAAAAGCCCTTGCAGACGGTCTCCGGCGTTCTCCGTATTTCCAGCGATACAGATCTGCGACAAAGTTCATCAGTTCCATCATGACCTCCGGCGGGAGGTCGAGATGGTCATAAATCCCGAGGAGCTTGATGAGATCCGGCGTGCTGAGCGGCCGTCCCATAATAAGCTGTGCTTCGGCAATTAACGCAGAAAAGGCGCTGTCGCTCTCCTGCCGGGATCTCACCTCCGCCGCGGTATAATCCGGCAGCTCGTACTTCCCGCCCGGAAGGGGAGAGGCAGAGACATCAGATGGCTCTGCGGCGGAAACGGGCTTGACCGGCGCTTCTTCCGCCAGGGGCAGAAGCCCCAGCATTTCAAGCCGCTCGAAAGCCTCGCTCAGCCGCTGCTTCGGCAGATAGAGGTCCCTGGCAGCCTGATCGCGGTCCGTCATTCCCCGTCTGCACAGATAGAGGTACACCAGTGCGGCATCCCCGTCACGCAGGCCGATCAGGAGATCGGCGGCGCGTTCCGATATCAGTTTTTTTTCTTCCGGTTCGTTCATAAGACACCACGTGATACAGCAGCATGTGAATTATTCACAATTTGTTTTTGAGGAGAACATATTATAGCATTAAAATTAACTTGTCGCAATAGGGAAGTCTGTGCTATAATAATTCAGTATGACATTATTTCTGGGACATTGGGAGCATAATCATGATGGAATTGCTTTCCCCGGCGGGATCCCCCGAAGCAGTGATCGCGGCGGTGCAGAACGGCGCCGATGCGGTCTATCTGGGCCTTGGGGATTTTAACGCCAGGAGAGGTGCACATAACTTTACACCGGAAGAATTTGAGAAAGCGGTCCGTTATTGCCGCCTTCGCAATTGCCGCGTATATGTAACGCTGAACACGCTGGTGAACGACCGCGAGATGGCACCGGCGGTGGCCGCAGCGCGGCTTGCGTCAGACAAGGGCGCGGACGCCATCCTGGTGCAGGATCTGGGTCTGGCTCAGGCTATCCGAAGAGCGGTGCCGGATATCCCGCTGCATGCGAGCACGCAGATGAGCATCCACAATCTCGCCGGAGCGGAAGCGGCTGCCCAGATGGGCGTGACCCGCGTGGTGTTGGCACGTGAGCTGAGCCTGGATGAAATCCGCTTTATCAGCAAGCACGCTTCCGTTGAGACGGAGGTTTTTGTCCATGGGGCGCTCTGCTTCTGCCATTCCGGTCAGTGCTATCTGTCCGCCATGATCGGGCGGCGCAGCGGGAATCGCGGCATGTGCGCGCAGCCCTGCAGAATGCAGTATTCCCTCGGGGGACGGATGGATGATTATCCGCTGTCGCTCAAGGACAACTGCCTGGCGGACCGCCTGCAGGAGCTGGAAGAAGCCGGCGTCGCCTGCGTCAAAATCGAAGGGCGGATGAAGCGCCCGGAATACACGGCGATTGTGACGGGGATCTATGCCAAGCTTCTGAAGGAAAAACGCAAGCCGACCGCAGAAGAGATGGAACTGCTGGAACGGGTTTTTTCAAGACAGGGTTTTACACAGGGCTATCTAAACGGCGACAAGGCTGGTATGCACGGGATCCGAACGGAAGCGGACGACGAGCTGGACGACATCTTCGCGGATGCCAGAAAGGCCTATTGCGACGGGGAAGTGCGCAGAGTCCCGGTGCATTTTTACACGCTGATCGAGAAGGGCGAGCGGGCCAAAGCGATTGCCTTTGATGAAGACGGGAACCGCGCCGTAGCTTTCGGACCGGTCCCGGAGCGCGCCAAGCGGCAGGGTGTGACGGCAGGCTATGTCGTCGAACAGATGTACAAGACGGGAGGAACGCCGTTCACGGTCGTAGAGAACCAGGCCAAGACCGACGAGGGCCTGTTCATGCCGGCGGCGGAGATCAATGCCCTCCGCCGGACGCTGATATCCGAGCTCTCGGAGAAGCGCATGACGCCTCCTGCGAGAAAAAGCGAGCTGATGCCGCCGCTGCCGGAAAACCACCCGGTAAACGGCGAACCTGCGGCGATTTTCCAGGTGGCGACGGAAGAACAGCTGGCGCCGGAACTGGCAGAGCTGAAGCCGGCCTATCTTTATGCTCCCGCTCTGCTGATGGCCTCCGGCTTTGAGCGTGTGCTGCCCTTCCTGACGAACGATGTCAAACCGGTGGCGGTCCTGCCGCGGGTGATTCCCGACGACGAGACGGAAGAAATCTACCGAGCGCTGGAGAAGCTGTCGCAGTACGGCGTGAAAGAAGCGCTGGTCGGGAATATGGGCCACGTTGTGCTCGCCAAGCAGGCTGGAATGGCTGTCCGGGGAGATTTTGGCCTGAACGCGTTCAATTCCAGAACACTGGACGTCCTGCGTGCGGCGGGCTTTCTCTCCGCAACGGCGTCATTTGAACTGAGACTCTCTCAGATCCGGGATCTGAGGAAGCCTCTGGATACAGAGATGATTATCTACGGCCGGCTCCCGGTGATGGTGTCCGACCAGTGCGTGATCCGGCAGAGCGCAGGGAAGTGCAACTGTCAGGTGCCGGCACAGCTATCGGACAGAACCGGATCCGTGTTCCCGGTCGTGAAGGAATACGGCTGCCGGAATGTGATTTACAACGCGCATAAGCTCTTCCTGGCGGATAAGCGCAGCGAGCTGCTTTCCGCCGGGCTCTGGGGCATGAGACTGATGTTTACGACGGAGAGCGCCAGAGAATGCACGGAAGTGGCAAAAGCCTATCTGGGACTCAATGACTATCAGCCGAACATGCTCACCCGCGGTCTCTATTACCGAGGTGTGGAATGAGCGGCAGAACACTGATTCTGGCTTCGGCTTCTCCGCGCCGTAAAGAGCTGATGCACATGCTCGGTTTCACGGATATCGTCATCCGGCCTGCTGAGGGAGATGAGCACCCGCCGAAGGGGGCTGCCCCGGACGAAATTGTGAAAGCGCTTTCTCGCGCAAAGGCAAGAGAGGTCGCAGAGAAAGCCGGGAGCGATGCCGTGGTGATCGCCGCGGATACCATCGTCTGGCTGGACGGAAAGCTGCTGGGAAAACCCCACTCCGAAGAGGAGGCTTTTACCATGCTGCGCATGCTCTCCGGAAAGTCGCATGAAGTCTACACCGGTGTCACGGTGACAGACCGGGACGGAGAACTCTGTGAAGCGGAATGCAGCAGAGTCTGCTTCCGGGAACTCACTGATGATGAAATCCGCCATTATATCGCGACCGGAGAGCCGATGGACAAAGCGGGCGCGTATGGGGCACAGGGAAAGGGCGCGCTCTTTGTCAGAAGCATAGAAGGGGACTTCTTCAATGTCATGGGACTGCCGGTGTGCAGACTCGGACAGATGTTAGCAAAGAAGGGAGTACCGGTTCTTTGAAGGAATACCTGAGAAAAAACGGCGTCCGTGTCGGGATTGTGGTCGCTGCGGTCGTGCTGCTCATCGGACTTGGCGCTGCTGCCCGGGCAGGACAGATCAGCTTTGTCCAGAATGCCCGCGGCGTTGTATCCGCACCGCTGCAAAAGGTGCTGAGCTCGGCGACCAACTGGTTCGATACGATCTACGGCTATCTCTATGATTATGATTCTCTGGTCGCGGAGAATGAGTCGCTGCGCTCTCAGTTGGCGGATGCCCAGCAGTCCGCCCGCGACGGCATCGAAGCGTCTGAAGAGAACATCCGGCTGAGAGAGCTGCTGAACCTCCGCGACAAGCACTCGGATTATGTGCTGGAATCCAGCAAGGTGGTTCTCTGGTCCTCTTCCAACTGGTCTTCTTCCTTCACCATCAGTAAAGGAGCACGGAGCGGCATTGAATACGGGGACCCGGTGATCACCGAGTACGGGGCGCTGGTCGGCCAGGTGACGGAACTGGGCGAGACCTGGGCCACGGTGAGCACGCTGATCGATGTGGACATGAGCGTCGGCGGGACGATTGTCTCTACCGGCAGCTCGGGTATGGTGGTCGGCGAATACTCTCTGATGAAACAGAAGCAGGCTAAACTGACCTTCCTGGCGGACGGCGCGCAGATTTTTGTCGGAGATGAAGTGACGACCTCCGGTTCCGGCGGCGCATTCCCGGCCGGGCTTGTCATCGGGACGGTGACCAATGTCCAGACGGAGGCCGGCGGACAGATCGAATACGGCATTGTCGAGCCGCAGGCTAATCTGGATTCTCTGGTACAGGTTTTTATTGTCAAAGACTTTGATGTGGTGGAGTAAGCGTTGAAAACCCTGATTCCAAAAGATTTTTTTGAAAAAATCAACATCGGCAAGGTTCTGCGTTATGGGCTCTATCTGATTGTCCTGCTGATTGTACAGAATATTCTGTTCACGCAGCTGAGGCTGTTTGGGGTATGCCCAATGGTCCTGCCGGCTGCGGCAGTTGCCATGGGGATGTTTGAAGGTGCAACATGGGGCCCCTTGTTCAGCCTGCTGCTTGGCATCTTCGCGGACATGGCCTTCGTGGAGAATTCCGTGTTCTTTACACTGGTATTCCCGGCGGTCAGCTTTGTTGCGGCGTTTATATCCAACTTCTATATCAACCGCAGGTTTTTTGCGTATATGGGAGCGGCGCTCTTCGGCCTTCTGCTGACGGCTGCCGGCCAGCTGCTGAAAACTGCGGCATCGGACACATTCTCCCCTGTGATGGTGGAGACGGCATTGCTGCAGACACTGTGGTCGCTGCCTTTTGCCGTGGCTGTCTATTTCCCGCCTGCGCGTCTCAGCAGGCTTGACTGAAGGAGAATTCTTCGTGAAGCATCTTGTAAAACCCGGAAGAGTGGCCGCGATGGTCGTTCTGGTCATTATGATCCTGGTGCTGTATCTCACCTTTCTTTACCGTCTGCAGATTATTGAGGGAGAGAAGTACTACAATCAGAGCAACGAGATCACCAACACCGAACGGACGGTTACCGCTGCCAGAGGCAATATTCTTGACCGCTATGGCCGTATTCTGGTCAGCAACAAAGAATGCTATAACCTCAAAGTAGACAACGTAAAGCTTTTTGCCAACGCAGATCCAAACGCGGTGATTCTGGAACTGGTCAAGATGGTCGAGGGCTTCGGCGATCATTACACCGACGACCTGCCGGTCAGCCGGACACCGCCCTTCGAATACGACGAGAACATGACCGAAATCCAGCGCACCATGCTGAAGGCTTATTTCGTCCGGCAGAAGCCGGACGGACTGCCGGAAAACCCCAGCGCAGTCGAACTGCTCAGCTTCATGCGTACGCGCTACGGGATAGACAACCGCTATTCCAGCGAGGAGATGCGGATTATCGCCGGGGTGCGCTATTCCATCAATGTCCGCTACGCTGTCAATACTGCGGAATATCTCTTTGTCGAGGATGCGAGCATGGAGCTCATCTCCTCCATCATGGAGAACAAGCTGGTGGGCATTGAGGTTCAGCGGGCTTATCTGCGGAACTATGAGACCGAATACGCAGCGCACATTCTCGGGTATACCGGTCTGATGACCCAGGAGGAGTACGAGCGCTACTCTCTGCTGAACTATGCAAACGACGCCATGGTAGGTAAGGACGGCGTGGAATACGCGTTTGAGGAGTATCTGCACGGCCATGACGGCCAGGTGATCGAGACGCAGAACAACGCGGGTACGATTCTGAGTACCGTGTATAAGGAAGAGCCGGTTCCCGGGGACCATATCTATCTCACGATCGATAAGGTCCTGCAGGAGCAGACAGAACGTATTCTGAACAACTCGGTTACGACCATGATCCTCAACCGTACCCAGGAGCGTACCGAGGGAATCGCCCGCGGCGACTATGACCCGGAGATGAAGGACGAGATCACCGGCGCCGCTGCCGTGGTCGTGAAAGTCAACACCGGAGAACCACTCGCCATTGCAAGCTGGCCGACCTATGACGGATCGTCCATCATCGAAAAATACCAGGAGCTGATGGAGACGCCAAACGCGCCGCTCTTTAACCGGGCACTGATGGGCGCCTATGCTCCCGGCTCCGCATTCAAACCCTGCGTTGCAACAGCGGTTTTGACAGAAGGACAGATCAACACCGAGTATAAAATCAAATGCGAAGGCGTCTTTACCAAGTATGCGGCGGAAGGCTACGCGCCTGAGTGCTGGATCTGGAACAGCGTCAAGGGAGAGCACTACACGCATCCGGAGGAAAACGTGACGACGGCCCTTCGGGATTCCTGCAACTATTTCTTCTACTCCGTCGGACACGATCTCGGTATCGATAAGATGGGCGAATATGCCCATGCATACGGACTTGGCGTCAGCACGGGCATTGAGCTGGTAGAGACCAAAGGCAACATGTCCAATGAAGCAAACCACGCGGACTACACCGGTACCGTGTGGCGTATCGGTGATACGATGCAGGCTGCCATCGGTCAGTCGGACAGTATCTTCTCGCCGCTGCAGCTGGCAGAGTACTGCGCGACGGTTGCAAATTCCGGCCATCGCTATTCCGCGTCCATCCTGAAAACCGTGCGTAATTACGATTACAGCAAGAAGATCTATGAGCGCGAACCCGAGGTGCTGAATACGATCCGTTCGGCGGACTATAACTGGCTCGCTATCCACGAAGGTATGTACATGGTGCTGAACGACTGGATCAATGAGCAGAATGCCGTCGTGTGGACAGCCTGCCCCTGGATCTGCGCAGGCAAGACGGGAACCGCACAGAAAGGTGAAAAGATCACCAATGACGGTATTTTTATCTGCTACGGACCCTACAGTGAACCGGATGTTGCCATTGCGGTCGTTGTGGAACGAGGCGGATCCGGTGCTAACGTCCAGCGTATTGCCAGACGTATCATGGACGCATACATCAACATCTGCAGCTATACTGATTCCTCGGAGGAAGAGATGATCCTGCTGCGTTAAAAAGCATGTATTTTTCTATTGCGTATCCGGGAAAAAACGGGTATAATATCTTGTCTGATAGAAAAGCATGGATGATTGAAAAGATTGTGCGTGTGGACTGCTGAAGGAGAACTTGATTTATGAATATTGCTTTGATGGCGCACGACAGAAAAAAAGAACTGATGGTTCAGTTTTGCATTGCCTACTGCGGGATTCTGGCGGAGCACAACCTCTGTGCGACGCATGTGACCGGAAAGCTGGTTGCGGAGGCGACCGGGCTGCCGATCACCCTGTATCTGCATGCCGATCAGGGCGGGGCTCAGCAGATCGGATCCAGAATATCGTATAACGAGATCGATCTGGTCCTGTTTTTCTGTGATCCCGCAAACCCGAAGGGCTTTGACGACATCAACAAGGTAGAGCGTCTTTGCGACCAGTACCAGATTCCGTTTGCAACCAATGCCGCAACGGCGGAAGTTCTGGTCCAGGGGCTGCGCCGCGGCGACCTTGACTGGCGTAATATCGTGAATCCCCAGAAGAGATAAGCCCTCTTGCGCTTTTCTTGAAGAGTGAAGGAAGAGTGAAGTTTGGAGTTATTCCGGATCTTCACTCTTTATAATTGTTTGATGAAAGAAAACACAATGGAAGATGCCTGTGCTTTACCCGCGGGTTCTTCCTGTGACCGTGAAAAGGGAGAGTTGTAAATGAGCAGAGTGGAACCGAGGACATTGTCCGGATTTATGGAACTTTTGCCCCGAGACCAGGTGAAGATGGAGCGGATCATGCAGATCCTGCGTGAGACGTATTCGCTGTTCGCTTTTACACCGCTGGACACGCCGGTGATTGAAGCGGCAGAGGTCCTGCTTGCCAAGGGTGGAGGAGAGACGGAAAAGCAGATTTACCGCTTCCAGAAGGGTGACAGCGATCTTGCGCTTCGTTTTGACCTGACAGTCCCGCTGGCAAAGTATGTTGCCGCGCATTACGGCAGTCTGGCCTTCCCGTTCCGCCGCTACCAGATCGGTAAGGTCTACCGGGGAGAGCGCGCGCAGCGCGGCCGTTTCCGTGAATTCTATCAGGCCGATATCGACGTGATCGGCGACGGAAAACTGGACATCGCAAACGAAGCCGAGATCCCCGCCATTATCTACACGGCCTTTACCAGACTCGGTCTCCGCAGGTTCAGGATCAAGGTTAACAACCGCAAGCTGCTGAACGGCTTCTATGCGCTGAACGGCATGTCCGAAAAGGCGCAGGATATCATGCGCATTGTGGATAAGCTGGACAAGGTCGGCGAGGTAAAGGTCAAGCAGATGCTGATCGACGAGTTGAACATGCGCCCCTACAAAGCGGAAAACGTTCTGGATTTTATGGCCATCCGGGGAAGCAACGACGAAATTCTCGAGCGGCTGGAAGCATACCGCGGCATGGACGAGACCTTCGATCTCGGTCTGGAGGAGCTGCGCACGGTTACCCGGTACCTGGCAGCCTTCGGCGTCCCGGAGGAAAACTTTGCCGTGGATCTGACCATCGCCCGCGGTCTGGATTATTATACCGGCACCGTCTACGAGACGGAGCTCACGGATTATCCGGAGATCGGCTCTGTCTGCTCCGGCGGCAGGTATGACAATCTGGCCGAGTATTACACAGACAAACAGCTCCCGGGCGTCGGCATTTCCATCGGTCTCACAAGGCTCTTCTATGTCCTGCAGGAGCAGGGGCTCCTGTCAGAAGAGGTCCTGACAGCACCCTGTGACGCGCTGGTGATCCCAATGACGGAGGATTACGGTCCGGCAGTGGAGGCCGCGACGGCACTCCGCAGCGCCGGTTTGCGGGCACAGCTGTACACCGAAAAACGCAAGTTCAAGGCAAAGATGGGATACGCCGATAAAATCGGTGTTCCGTTTGTCGTTCTGCTTGGTGAGGATGAGGTCGCAAAAGGACAGCTTTCCGTGAAGAACATGGAGAGCGGCGAACAGCAGATGCTGTCAGCGGAGCAGGCGGCAGTTCTGATCCGGGAGACGATTGAGAAAAGAAACAGCGCCGCGCCGATCCGCGGCTGATCAGATAAGGAGGAAACGAAGATGCAATCCCGTACCCATACCTGCGGAGAACTCCGCATGAACCATGTCGGCCAGAAGGTGCAGCTCGCCGGATGGCTGGAAAATGTCCGTGAAGTAGGCAGCAGCCTCGCCTTTGGCGTCATGCGCGACTTCTACGGCAAGACGCAGCTTGTTGTGGAGAATGAAGAGCTCCTCCGTCAGCTGAAGGGGATCAACAAAGAATCCACCATCGGTGTGATCGGAACGGTGCGCGAGCGCGCCAGCAAAAACCCCAATCTCCCCACTGGCGAGATCGAGGTCGTTCCGGAATCCATCAAAGTTCTCGGACGCTGCCGTTACAATGAGCTCCCCTTTGAAATCAACCGCAGCCGCGAGGCAGATGAGACGCAGAGACTGAAATACCGTTATCTGGACCTGCGCAATCCGGCGGTCAAGCAGAATATTATCCTGCGCTGCCAGGTGATTGCCGCAATCCGCAAGGCCATGCTGGACCACAACTTCCTGGAGATCACCACCCCGATCCTGACCGCGTCCTCTCCGGAAGGAGCGCGGGATTATCTGGTACCTGCAAGAAAGCACCCTGGCAAGTTTTACGCCCTGCCCCAGGCCCCGCAGCAGTTCAAGCAGCTGCTGATGACTTCCGGTTTTGACCGGTACTTCCAGATCGCACCATGCTTCCGCGATGAGGACGCGCGCGGTGACCGCAGCCCGGGGGAATTTTATCAGCTGGATATGGAAATGGCCTTTGCCTCACAGGAGGATGTTTTTGCGATTCTTGAGGATGTCCTGCCGCCGATTTTTGCCGAGTATGGCAAGTACAACATCGCCTCATCCGCACCCTTCCGCAGAATCAAATATCTGGATGCGCTGGAGACCTACGGCAGCGACAAGCCGGACCTTCGCATCGATCTGACGGCACAGGATATCACGGATCTGGTAAAGGATACCGAGTTCCAGCCCTTCCAGAACGGGAACACCGTGAAGGCAATCGTCGTTTCCGGATGCGACCTGACCAGAAAGCAGATCGACAAGCTCTGTGCGGATGTTGAAGTACAGGCAGGGGCAAAGCCCTACTGGTTCCGCATGGATGACAGCGGCGCCCTCGTCGGCGGCGTGGCAAAGTTTGTGGATCCGCTGAAGGATGTGCTGACAGATCGGCTCGGACTGAAGCCGGGCTGCCTCGTCGGCGTCACGACGGGTGTCCGTGGGCAGGCACAGAAGACAGCGGGCGTCATGATCAAGATGCTGGGCGCACAGGTCCCCGGCCACATGGATAAAGAGCGGTACGAATTCTGCTGGATTGTCGATTTCCCGATGTATGAGATCGGGGAAGAATCCGGCGAACTGGAATTCTGCCACAATCCCTTCTCCATGCCCGCAGGCGGGCTGGAGGTTCTGCTTCAGGCGGAAAGGGGAGAGATTGATCCCCTTGCCATTACGGCAGACCAGTACGATCTTGTCTGCAACGGTGTGGAGCTCTCCTCCGGCGCCGTCCGGAACCACGATCCGGAGATCATGATCAAGGCTTTCGAGATGGTCCGCCTCGGCGAAGAGGACGTGAAAAAGAAGTTCCCGGCCATGTACAACGCCTTCTGCTACGGTGCTCCTCCTCATGCCGGTATTGCCCCCGGCATCGACCGTATGGTCATGCTGCTTGCCGGTGAGGACAGCATACGCGAGATCATTCCGTTCCCGATGAACAAGAGCGCGCAGGATATCATGATGGGTGCACCGTCAACGGTGGAACAGAAGCAGCTGGATGAGCTGCACATCGCCATCACCTGCGAGCCGGAAGACTGAGCGGACATGTTTTCCCGTATCCGAAGTCTCGGCGTCAGCGGAGTTGGCGGCTATGAGGTGAGCGTTGAGGTCAATATCTCGTCCGGGCTCCCGGCCTTCGATATCGTAGGACTGCCGGACGCGGCTGTGAAAGAATCCAGGGAACGCGTCCGTGCCGCGATCAAGAATAACGGCTTTAAGTTCCCGGTCAGCCGCATGACGGTGAATCTGGCTCCCGCGGACAAGAAGAAGGCGGGTACCCTTTATGACCTGCCGCTGCTGGTTGGTATCCTGGCGGCGTCGGGAGACCTGAAGCAACCGTCCGATACAGCGGCTTTCCTTGGGGAGCTCTCCCTCACCGGAGAGCTGCGGGCGATCCCAGGCGCCCTGCCGATGGCAATTGCGGCACAGCGCGCAGGGATCAGAGAACTCTATCTTCCGGAAGAGAATGCCCAGGAGGCTGCTTTTGCCGATGAGATCTCTGTCTATCCGGTCCGGGATCTCCGCCAGCTGCTTCGCCACTTGAGCGGGGAAGAGAGCATCTCAGCCGCCGTAGCGCCCGAGATAGACCGTACCATGGCCGGATTGCCGGACTATGCGGATGTCAAAGGACAGGAGAACGTCAAACGCGCGTTTGAAATAGCCGCTGCCGGCGGGCACAACCTTCTGATGGTGGGGCCTCCCGGGGCGGGAAAGAGCATGATGGCAAAACGGCTTCCGACGATATTGCCGGATATGAGCCGCGAAGAGATCATCCAGACAACGGAGATCCACTCTGTTGCGGGGCTCACAGGCCGAGAACAGCCCATCGTCTCAGTGCGGCCGTTCCGATCGCCGCACCACAGCATCTCTCCGGCAGGACTTGCCGGAGGAGGATCCAGTCCGAGACCGGGTGAAATCAGCCTGGCACACAACGGGGTCCTCTTCCTGGATGAGATGCCGGAATTCCGCAGCGACGTGCTGGAGGTACTGCGCCAGCCGATGGAAGACGGAGTGGTGACGGTATCACGCGTATCCGGTACGGTCACATTCCCGAGCCGTTTTATGCTGGTCTGCGCGATGAATCCCTGCAAATGCGGCTGGTACGGGCATCCGTCCGGCAGATGCCGCTGTTCCCAGAACGATGTCAGGCGTTATCAGAGCCGGGTTTCCGGTCCGATGCTGGACCGTATTGACATGATCATTGAGGTGCCGGCACTGGAATATGAAGAATTGAGACGAAAGACCCCGGCGGAGCCTTCCGCTGTTATCCGCCAGCGGGTGAATGCGGCGAGAGCGATTCAGAGAGCGCGGTTTCCGAGTGATGAGACGATGTGCAACGCACATATGGGGAGCAGAGAACTGAGATGCTTCTGTTCGCTCGGCCCGGAAGGAGAAGCGCTGATGAAAGACGCTTTTGACAGCATGGGGCTCTCCGCAAGAAGCCATGACCGCATCCTGCGAGTTGCCAGAACCATAGCGGATCTGGACGGGGCGGAACAGATCGGGATCGAGCATCTTGCAGAGGCAATTCAGTATCGCAGTTTTGATTTTACGGAAGCCTGAAAGGAGCAGTCATATGAATCCGAAGCTCATTGTCATTACCGGACCGTCCGGGGCAGGGATCCCGGAACTCGTCAGAGCTCTGCTGGGCAGCCGAGAGGACCTCACAACCGTCACGCCCATCACCGCCAGAAAAATGAAGGAGGGCGAGCAGAACGGCGTCGGCTTTTTCTTCTATGATCTGGAAGGATGGACGGCTTTGAAAGAGTCGGGAGACCTTCTGGAAACGACAGAACTCGCCGGCAACGACTACGGCACATCGCGCAGACTGGTGCTGGCGGCGCTGGAGACCGGGAAGAGCGTAATCCTCCCGGTAGAGCCGGAGCGCGCTGCCCAAGTGAAACAGAATATGCCCGAGGCGTACTGCGTGTATGTAGAACCGGCTGACCCGGAGCAGCTTCGGGAGCGTTATGCACGGAACGCGCGTAATTCCTTCGAGCTTACCGCCCGCATGGAACTGGCAAAAGAACAGAGAGCAAGCGCTTCTTTCTGCGACGCGAGGGTGGACAGCACAGATCCTTCCATAGCGCTGGATGATCTGCAGAAGCTGATCGACAGTCTTTAATTCGTTTTCGATTATTGCCGGGAGGTGAACGCGGTGAAGAATGCCGGCAGAATAGCCGCTAAAAAACAGAAACGCTATCTTCTTCCCCTCTCCGCAGCCGCGTTCTGTCTGCTGCTGATCAGGCCGCTCCCTGCAAGTTGGCTTCTTGCGCCGGCTGTCACAGTTCTTCTGCTCTCAGCTCTTATCTCGACCGGGACCGTGAGCAAACCGGCGGGGAATGAAATCGAAAAGCCGATACGGCCGGCGGCGGTTGTTCTGGCGCTGCTTCTTGCTGGAATCTTCCTTGCGGTGTGGCTTCGGACCAAACGCCTTGTCTCTCTGCGGTTTTTTGCCTGGAGAGAAGCGCTCCCCATCCTGCTGGCGGCTGTAGTCGGCACGGTGGGGGCGGTCCCTTTTTTATCTGCGCTGCTGAACCAGAAGGAAAACACCCTTAAGGAGTCCAGGTGGGAGAGCAGCCATCGTGAGAACACCCAGCTCAACCGTGAGGACCGTCGGCTGCTGTTCTGCGCTGCACTGGTAACGGTCTCGATCTGTTCTCTCTCCTCACCGCTCTATCCTTTCAACGACTGGGTGGACGCCAACTGCTTTTTCACAGTAGGGAAGTCCATGCTTTTCGGCGTTGTACCCTACCGTGATCTGTATGAACAGAAAGGACCTCTCCTCTATGCTGTTTATTCTCTGTGCTACCTGGTTTCGCACAGAAGCTTTCTTGGCGCCTGGCTGCTGGAGATTGCCGCAGCCTGGGCATTCCTGAGCCTTGCATATAAAAGTCATCTGCTGCTCACGGGGAAACGAGATCCGATTTTTCTCTTCCTGACTGCGGCGATCGTTTACACGGTTCCGGCGTTCCTGAAGGGCGGCAGCGCGGAGGAACTCTCGCTTCCGCTGGTGATGCTGGCGTTTTACTACGGGCTGCGGGCTGTCAGCAGCGGCCGTGATCTCAGTAATCGGGAGGCCTTCCTGATCGGGTTGAGCTCCGGCGCGGTACTTTGGATCAAGTACAGCATGCTCGGCTTCTATGTCGGATTTATCCTTGTGCCGATGGTTCTGATGATCCGGGAGGGGAGAGCGGCCCGGCTGATGAAGCTGCTCGGGCTGATCATCCTCGGCGTTGCCGCAGCTTCCCTCCCTGTGTTTCTCTATTTTGGCTATCACCATGCGCTCCCATCGCTGTGGGAGGCGTATTTCTATAACAATATCTTCGTATACGGCAAAGCATCCTCTGTTCTCAACACCGTTAAGGGACTGGCTTCAGGCGGCGCATCCATGCTGACATACAATGACGCGACGGTGCTGCTGTTTCTCTTTACCGTCTGTTCGCTGTGGCAGCGCAGAAAGCGCAGGCTTTCCATCCACGTGCTGCTGTCCTTTGTCTTTGCGTTTGGTCTGATCTACGCGGGAGGAATCAATCTCAAGTATTACTCCGAGATCCTCTGCGTGTTTGTTCCCATCGGGGTGACGGAACTCCTTCGATTTTGCGGAGAGGTTAGAAAAAGCAGGACGGAAAGCGGAGCGAACAAGGAACAGAAGACTGATCCCAAATCGGTGCGAATCCAGCGTTTCGCACGTGTACTGATCCCGTTGTCGTTCACGGTTTGCCTCTTTGGCTCTGAGAACAGCCATATGCTGACTTACCGCCGCGACGAGATGCCGCAGTTCGTCTTTGCAGAGACGCTTCGGGAGACGCCGGACGCCACGTTGTTTAACTACGGCGCTCTGGATGTCGGGCTTTTTACAACGGCGGACATTGTTCCGTCGACGCGGTATTTCTGCATGCTGAATCTCCCTTCGGAAGAGATGGTCCGTGAGATGGAGCATTATATGGCGGACGGTGTGACGGATTATATCGTCTCCAGAGGCCTGGAGGTGGACAGCCCCCGGTACCTCCTGTTGCAGACGGTGTATTTTCCGGACAACGGTGAACTGTACCCCTATTATCTCTATGTGAAGGAGTCCCCATGAACGATATTCTTCTTTTAAAACTCGGTGAAATCGTGCTCAAAGGCCTCAATCGGAGAAGCTTTGAAGCCAAGCTTGTGGGCAATGTGCGCAGAAGGCTGATTGGCCTTGGCAATTTTCAGGTAAGCTGCCTGCAGTCCACAGTCTATGTCGAGCCGCTCGATGAGAACGCGGATATGGACGCTGCGTTTGAAGCGGTGCAGGATGTATTCGGTATCGTAAAGATCAGCCGGGCGTCTGCCTGCGAAAAGGACAAGGACGCAATCGCCAAACTGGCCATCGAGTGCCTGCGGGAAGACATGCTGCGGGCAAAAAGCTTCAAGGTGGAGTCCAAACGGAGCGACAAGCGCTTCCCCATGACCAGCATCCAGCTGAGTCAGTATGTCGGCGGTGAACTGGCGGAAGCTTATCCCAACTGTGTGGTTGATGTCCACAACCCGGAACTCACGGTCAATGTGGAAGTCCGTGATCTGGCGGCCTATGTGCATGCGCAGCCGGTTGACGGCGCGGGAGGCATGCCGGTGGGATCCAACGGCATTGCGGTTTCGCTGCTCTCCGGAGGGATCGACAGCCCGGTTTCGACCTATATGATCGCAAAACGCGGTGTACGCCTGATCCCTGTCCACTTCTTCTCCTTCCCGTATACGTCGCAGCAGGCAAAGGAAAAAGTCATCGAGCTTGGAAAAATACTGACGGCATATTGCGGAGCCATGACGCTGGAAGTGGTGCCTTTTACCCACATCCAGGAAGAGATCCGGGACAAATGCCCGGAGGAATATTTTACGCTGATCATGCGGCGTTTCATGATGCGCATTGCGCAGGAGATCGCGAACCGCACAGGCGCCAGAGCCATCGTCACCGGAGAGAATCTCGGGCAGGTCGCGAGCCAGACCATGGAGGCAATGGCTTCTACCCAGGCGGTCATATCGCTTCCCGTCCTCCAGCCGCTGGTCGGCATGGACAAGGAAGAAATCGTACGTTTTGCGCGGAAAATCGGGACGTTTGAGACGTCGATCCTCCCGTATGAGGACTGCTGCACGGTCTTCACGCCCCGCCATCCCCGTACGCATCCGAAGCTGGAAGAAGTGGAGCGCGCCGAAGCGGCGCTGGCTGTTGAAGAGCTGGTCGCCGAAGCGCTGAAGGGCATCGAACAGATCCGGCTTTGACCGCGCCGGAAACAAAAGGTAACAGAAAAGAGAAAAAAGATATTCCTTTACAAAAAACACAAGATATGGTATCTTAACCCCTGCACATGCAACAAAATGCTGTGCAGGTTTTTACTTCTGTGTTCAAAAAAACGGAGATAATTATCATGAAAATCATTAAGAGAAACAGCTCTGAAGCGGAGTTTGACAGAGATAAAATCGCGAATGCCATCCGGAAGGCCAACTTTGCGTCAGACCCGTCGGAACGCGTCACCGAAGAGGCGATTCAGAATATGACGGATGCGGTCACGGCATCCTGTGCCTGCCTTGGCCGCGCACCCGGCGTCGAGGAAGTTCAGGACATGGTCGAGCGCCAGCTGATGTCCCACGGGGCATATGAGGTTGCCAAGCGCTATATCACGTACCGCTATACCCGTGCCCTGGTGCGCCAATCCAACACGACGGATAAGAAGATCCTCAGCCTCATCGAATGTGCCAATGAAGAGGCCAAGCAGGAGAACTCCAACAAGAACCCGGTCATTAATTCCACCCAGCGCGACTATATGGCCGGAGAGGTCTCCAAGGACATCAGCGAGCGGCTTCTGCTGTCCGCGGATATCGTCGAGGCCCATAACGAAGGGATCATCCACTTCCACGATATGGATTACTATGCCCAGCATATGCATAACTGCGACCTGGTGAACCTGGAAGACATGCTGCAAAACGGTACCGTAATCACCGGGACTTTGATCGAAAAGCCTCACAGTTTTTCCACCGCCTGCAACATCGCAACACAGATCATTGCCCAGGTGGCGTCCAATCAATACGGGGGACAGTCGATTTCTCTCGCTCATCTGGCGCCTTTTGTGGAAGTCAGCAGGAAGAAGCTGCGCCGTGAACTAGAAGAGGAGTGCGAGCTTTCCGGCGTACAAATGACGGAAGAAGCCAAACAGAAGCTGACCGAACGCATGCTGCGCGCGGAGATCAAACGCGGTGTCCAGACCATCCAGTATCAGGTCGTGACGCTCCTGACAACCAATGGCCAGGCGCCCTTCGTCACGGTTTATATGTATCTCAACGAGGCGAAGAACGAACAGGAAAAGGCCGATCTCGCCCTGATCATAGAGGAAGTGCTGCTACAGCGCTACGAAGGGGTCAAGAACGAGAAGGGCGTCTGGGTCACGCCTGCTTTCCCGAAGCTGATCTACGTTCTGGAAGAGGACAATGTCGAAGAGGGAAGCAGATACTTTGAACTGACCAAGCTGGCAGCCAAGTGCACAGCCAAACGCATGGTCCCGGATTATATTTCCGAAAAGATCATGAAGGAGCTGAAGAAAGGCGACGTTTATACCTGCATGGGCTGCCGCAGCTTCCTGACGCCGGACCGCTTTACCGAAGCCGGAGTCGGCAATGTCGCCAACGCGAAAAACTATGTCGAAGGACAGCACAAGTACTACGGCCGGTTCAATCAGGGTGTTGTGACGGTGAACCTTGTGGATATCGGCCTCTCAGCCGACGGAGACATCGATCGGTTCTGGGAAATTTTTGATGAGCGGATGGAGCTCTGCCACCGGGCACTCCGCTGCCGGCATGAGCGCCTGCTTGGAACCCTGTCCGATGTCGCACCAATTCTCTGGCAGTACGGTGCTCTGGCCAGACTGGAGAAAGGGGAGACCATCGACCGCCTCCTCTATAACGGCTACAGCACGATCAGTCTGGGCTATGCCGGGCTCTGGGAATGCGTCTATTCTCTCAACGGGAAAAAACTCACAGAGCCGGAGGGAGAAGCGCTCGGCCTCGAGATCATGAACAAGCTGAATGAATACACCGCCAAGTGGAAGGCAGCGGAGAATATTGATTATTCCATCTATGGCACTCCGCTGGAGAGCACCACATACAAGTTTGCAAAGTGCCTGCAGAAGCGCTTCGGTGTGATCGAGAATATCACGGACAGGGGGTATATCACCAACAGCTATCATATCCATGTCACCGAACCGATTGACGCTTTTGAGAAGCTGCGGATCGAAGCTAAGTTCCAGGCGCTTTCTCCCGGCGGTGCGATCAGCTATGTTGAGGTGCCGGACATGCAGGACAACCTTGAGGCTGTTCTGGCGGTGATGCGTTTCATCTATGACAACATCATGTACGCCGAGCTCAATACCAAGAGCGATTACTGCCAAGTCTGCGGATATGACGGTGAGATCGACATCCAGGAGGACGACGGAAAGCTGGTCTGGGTCTGCCCCAACTGCGGAAACCGGGATCAGAACAAGATGAACGTCGCCCGCCGCACCTGCGGGTATATCGGTACTCAGTTCTGGAACCAGGGCAGGACCCAGGAGATCAAGGAGAGAGTTCTGCACCTGTAACTAATTGATACAGAATATAATTATGTAAACGAACTTGATTTGTCTTGTTTTAGGAATCGCTGAACAAAAGATGTCAGTACTAACCCTTTTTGTCTCAGACGTATATTCTTCGCAGATTCTGCGGTTGCTACTGTAAAATAGTGGTTGTTGGGACGATATTTGGTCCTGTGTTCATCTGTTTTCCGGGGGGGTCCCGGAAAAGGGCGCAATATGCCCGCGTTCATGCAGTACAGAACTGCTCGGTACGTCCTCCGCGAATCAGCATGAGTAGATTTGCGCAGGCAAAGAGCATATGGAACCGATTCAGATTCTTCTTGAGGCCTTTATAAGCTACCTTCCTGTAACCGAAGTCACGTTTCACAATCAGGAAAGCGTGTTCCACCTTACAACGAATAGATGATTTCTGGTGCTCAATGAACTTATCCCAGTTGAAACCTTTGAATACATCTGTCGTTTTCAGACTACTCGGCCTTTTGGCAATACGAAGCGCCATAGACTTCAGCTGTTCATTATCAGACTCTGCTATTCGTTGGGCGATTCCAAGATAGCCTGAGTCACCATAGAGGACATCATCATCTTCCCGTAGCGAAGCCATTGCCCTTCTCCTTCGCTGTTGTGTCGCAACTCAGTATATTAGGAGATTCGCAGTGGCTTTTCTATATTCCGTTGTTAATTATTCTCACCCACCATGGGTGCAGATGACTCCAAAAAGTCCAGTTAATTGGCGAACGTTGTACTCGGAAGTATGGAAAGCAATGTTTTTACCCTGATTGGCAATCGGATGAAAGGACGCCGCGCCTGCTGGAGCATCCGCGGTGGAAATCACTTGGCGAGAATTCTTTGCGCGCATCATACAACGGGATTAGAAAATCTTTTCGCTCCTCTGCCTGCAGTCCCGGAACCCAAAAAAGGAAGAAGAATGGATTGATGAGGGGACTTCGATCTCCGCATCGAAGATGCCAGAAACGGAGGGCTCAGGCTACGAACACCGGCACAATATCTCTACAACCAACTACAGCGAAGTCCTTCGTACGATCGCTACCTTCAGCCATTTTTCCGCACTTCCGATATGACTATAATATCTGAGCTTGGTGAGCCCATATAACAGTTAATCCGACATGAGTCCGGCAGCCGCCCGCAACGCAGGCTGTCAAGACCGGCGTAACATCTGGCTCCTTTTTCCACACAAGATGTCCATCATTTTTGATAGGATAGAATCTTGCCAACGTTTACTTGACACATACGTAGTTTATAAGTAGACTGCAAAAAACTTGCACGAAGTACAGAAATATGGTAAAATAAAAAGGGAACAAATAAACCAAAAAACATAATCGGAGGTAAAAAACCCATGACAAGGAGAGGAAGACAGGTTTTTTGTCTGCTTCTGTCCATGCTGATGTGTATCAGCCTGTTTCCGGTATCAGTGTTTGCCGAGGCAGAGACAGAATCAACTGCACCTGAGATAGAGGCAATTTCGGAGGATGCAACGGAAGTCAATGAACTGACTGAATTAATAGAAGAGGAATTGGCTCCGGCGGTCGAAGAGATGGCTCCGGAAGAGGAAATGGAAGCTGTAGAAGCGCCATCAGAAGAAACAGCTCTGATGGTTGTAGAGACAGTTTCGGCGGTCATAGAGGATAGCGCCCCAGTAGAAGTTGAACCGGAAGAAGTCATGCAGGTAGCGACACCTGAAAGCTGGGAAATTGAAGTTGAAGAAGGCATGTTTCACGGTTTTGATGCCTCGATGGCACCCGAAGATGAGATGTTCTTCTTCCCGGATGGCGTAAGCAATATGGACTATCCCGTCCTGGAAGAGTTCATCCTTGAAGAGGATGGCTCAACAGTGACAGCAGGGGATACGGTTCATTTTAAAGTAAAGTGCTCTGATGCAAACGGAGTTAAAAGTATCAGGCTGCAATTTGGTATCTCTTCTCACGGCTCTCGCTATATCAACCTCGAAGAGAATAGCGAAACAGGCTACTATGAAGGGTCTTTCCAATTTACAGATATCAATGTCCCCGGAGAGTACTTTGTGACGAGTTGTGATGCTAGAGACAAATATGGTTATTACACATTCTACAGTAGCAGTTCTATGCGTGTGATGCAACGTTTTTTCCCGGGATCGGTTTTCTTGAGCGGGGATAGCGGCGTATCGGAGCCTGTTGCCAGTGAGATTGCCAATTTCGTATTCCAAGAAAACGGACAGACATTACAGCCGGGAGATAAACTTCATGTTTCTTTCGATATCCCTGCCGGCTTTAACGCAAACTATATATCTGTAGATTTCTCCAGAAATGTCGACTCTATTGAAATGAGCTGGTCTAAATGGAATGAGAATAATACTCTCAGCTATGATTCAGTAACGGGACATGTGAGTGGAGAGTATACTCTTTCGTCAAATCTTAGAAACGGCAGATGCAACTCCATCTATATCTATGCATATAATAATGATGAAAACATTTCTGGAGACTATTATAGTGGTTACAGTTTCAGTTTTACTGGTGGAGTGGAGAATGCAAAGACCACCATCACTGATGTGACATGCGAAGAAAATGACCAGACGCTGACAGATGGGGATACCGTGCATATCTCACTTCGAGTGAATACAAGTGAGACTGTCAGTTATGTCAGTGTAACGTTCCAGAATTTTGAGACCGGAAATTATACCTATGGTTCCGGTGTTTCACATTCAAAGAACAGCTTTTCGGAAAACGCTAAGCTGGACGAAGCAAGCGGCCTCTATAAGGTGGCGTACACCTTTAAAGAAGACGACGTATATGGTGTATATAATGTTAGGGTCGGTGCAAGTGCCGGAGGCTCATACGTATCGAGTGAGACGGACATTATGATCTCTTTTTCTGAGAAAAAGAGTGAGATCCTTACGCGCTGCGAACCAGCAACTAATCTGAACTGGACGGAAAATGGACGTACGCGTTTCACACTTCCGGCTGATCACACAGGCAGATACAGAGTCGCCGTATATAATGCAGCAGACCCATCCACTTGGGTAAACGCTACGACATATACTGGTGGCTCAAGAAACAACTCTTGGACCCAAACGGAGGGAACCGACGTATTCTTAATAGATCACAGCGGCAATGGACTTGAGACCGGTGACTACTACTTCACAGTTAAGGTTATGGGTGACGGTGTGAACAATTATGACAGTGTAACGGTAAAATCCCCTAACTTCCATTACACAGCACCGAGTAAAAAACTGGGCTATGCAACGAATCTTACGTGGGATAACACAGAGGGCGCAGAGAACCAACGAGGGACATTTACCATTGCAACAGACAATAGCTACGTGGGCGGTTATGAATATACTTTCAGTTTTTCAAAGACAGCGAATGGTCCGAAAGTCGAATGTGGAATATCTGGTCAAGGTGGTTATGGAGACTGGGACAAGAAATCTGGAACGGTAACTATTTTTGATAATGTTCTTCAGACCTACGGAGAAGGATACTATTATTTCAAGATTCGTTTACTCTCCAGTAATATTGTGGAGTGCCAAAACGGCGAGTACGGAGAACTCAGTCCTGGAACCTACGTGGGACAGGTCTCAGAGAGTGTCATCACCAAGCTTGAGGAAGTAAAAACTGCCGGAAAGACTGCAGAAGAGATCAAAGAACAGGTACAGAAGATCCCGACGGAGGATCTGAAGCAGGCGATGCTCACAAATGACTCTGTGATCAGTAGGCTCCGTCAGCTAGAAACTGCTGCTGGAACCGGCACAAAAGTCAGTGTAACTGATGTTCCTGTGTTAAGTACGGGAGTCCGGGCGACTGGCGCAGGACTAAACGACACCATCCATAATGGCGATGTTACCCTGACCATTGAAAGACCAAAAGAGGAAGACGTTCTACCGTCTATGTATAACAATGCAGTGGCAGTACGCTTTTCTATGGATCTGGACAATGTGGTTGACACTTCCAATCTCAAGGTGCCAGTGCTGATCGATCTCCCGATTCCCGCGGACATCAATCCGAGCTTCCTGGTGCTGCTCCATTATCCGGCAACCGGGGGAGAGCCTGAGTGCTTATTCCCGACAACTTATTTAGCGGGCGATCAATACTATGCCCAGTTTGTGTTGACAGGGTTTAGTGATTATATTCTCACGGAAAGAATCAACGCCATTTTCACTGATGTAGCAGATCCGTCAGTTTATTATTTCAATGCAGTTTACTGGGCGTACAAGAATGGTGTTACCTCAGGTACGAGTGACACAACCTTCTCTCCGTACAATGCCTGCACAAGAGCCCAGATCGTGACCTTCCTGTGGAAGGCCAACGGATCTCCTGTTGTATCCGGCGCCAACCCGTTTACGGATGTGTCATCGAGCGACTACTTCTTCAACGCTGTTCTGTGGGCAGTGTCGAAGGGTATTACATCAGGTACCAGTGCGACCACCTTCTCCCCGTACAATTCCTGCACAAGAGCCCAGTGTATGACCTTCCTGTGGAAGGCCAACGGATCTCCTGTTGTATCCGGCGCCAACCCGTTTACGGATGTGTCATCGAGCGACTACTTCTTCAACGCTGTTCTGTGGGCAGTGTCGAAGGGTATTACATCAGGTACCAGTACGACCACTTTCTCCCCGTACAATTCCTGTACGAGAGCCCAGTGTATGACTTTCCTGTACAGGGCGATGAACTGAGAAAGGACAGGGATAAATCCCATAAGCTCATAAACAGGCCATCTCCCGAATCATGATTGAGGGATGGCCTGTTTTTTGGCGCTTTTAACGTAAGCGTAAACTCTGAGGGCGTCTTGACAAAGAAAAAGGCCGCCGTGAGGCGACCTGAGAGAACAAATTTGCATTCAGGATGGAACGCTGCAGTCATCTGGAGCATTCCATGGGAGGAGCGGCGTGGCCCAATCAGGCTGAGATTGATCCAGCCCAGGAGCTGTTTTAAAGATGTAGGTCAGATATCTGAACGGATCCAGCCCGTTCGCTTTGGCAGTCTCTATGATGCTGAAAGTAATGGCACTGGCCTCAGCCCCTGCCGGTGTATTTGCGAACAGGAAGTTCTTTCTGTCAATCACAAATGGCTTGATACTGCGCTCGGCAAGATTGTTGCTTGCTTCCAGATGTCCGTCAAGAAGGTAATTCATGATGAAAGGCTTCTGATTATGAGTATATGTCAGGGCTTCTCCAAGCTTGGAT
>JAFTGD010000058.1 GCA_017458065.1 Oscillospiraceae bacterium | reverse complement strand
CTGGTCGGACATCTGGGACCGGCTCAACGAGTTCTTCTCCGACCTGCAGACCAACTTCCACCGCCGCTGGGACAGCTTCCACGAGCTGGTGCACGGCCTCTGGTCCCAGCTGAAGAACTGGTGGTCCAATCTCTCCCTCGGTCACTTCACCTTCCGCCTCCCGCACCTCACCGTTTCCTGGCAGGAGCTCTCCGCCGATTCCATTCTGGCCAAATATCTTGGCATCTCCGCCATCCCGCACCTGGGCGTCGAGTGGTACGCCCGGGGCGGCATTGTGGACGGCGCCACGCTCATCGGGGCGGGGGAGCAGGGCAAGGAGGCCATCGTCCCGCTGGAGCGCCACACCGAGTGGATCCACATGGTGGCGGTGGAGCTCAAGGCCGAGCTCGAGAAGCTGACGCCCGCCGCGCCCGCGGCCCTGCGGATGATCCCGGCAGCGGCCTCGTCTCTGACGCCCTATGCCGCGACGCTGGAGCTCCCGTCTGCCGAGCCGCCGGATCTCTCCGGCCTTGCCGCCACCATCGCCCAGGCCATCTCCGCTCTGGGGGACCGGCCTCAGCGCGACGCGGAGATCCGCGTCTACCTCGACGGCAAACAGCTCTCCGACGCCGTCACCCGATACCAGAGGAGAAATACTCGTGCTAACGGTTTATAAAAAACTCGAACCAAAGCCCAACGCCAGTGGGTTTGGTTCGAAAAAGGAAGACTGGCGGAATGAGCGAGTTTTCGTCATGCCTGACGGAAACGAGACGATATGGAGCACAGTCTGACGTGGCTGCATATAGATTCACAGTGAATGGGGTTTCTCTCCTCAACTATCTCGCCGAGGACGGCATCAAGTGGACCCGCTTCGATGTCGAAGCGCCCGACACCGGCCGCACCCTCGACGGCGTCATGCACCGCGGCCGTGTCGCAACCAAGGTCCGCCTCGATATCACCTGCCGCCCCCTCACCAGCAGCGAGGCCGCCCTCGTCCTCCGGGCGATCCTGCCCGAGTATGTGACCGTCCGTTATATCGATCCTCAGGACGGCAGCGTCACCCGGACTATGTACTCCAACAACATCCCCACCATCTGCGCTACCGTCAATCCTGACGGCACCGCACTCTGGAAAGATCTGTCCTTTCCACTTATAGAACGGTAATGAATAATACCTCCGCCCTATATAATTCCATCATCAGCGGCAGCCACAGCTTCGAGGTCAAGGTCGCGATCGCCAGCGCCGAGTACGGCATGGACACGCTCACCGCCCTGCGCACCTCCCGCGCCGCCTTCGGCAGCGGCAGCCCGCGCCTGGGCCTCGCGGCGGCAGGGGAGATCTCCCTCTCGCTCTTCGCCTCGTCCGCGGACATCCCCCGCATGGCCCAGCTCCGCCCCTATGTCCGCTGCACCGACGGCACCCGCTATTCCGAGTGGATCCCCAAGGGCGTCTATTATGTTGACACCCGCGAGGCGGACACCGCCTCAGGCATCCTCACCCTCCGGGGCTACGACGCCATGCTCAAAGGGGAACAAAATTATCCGTCCACCTCCCACAGCTGGCCAGCATCGGACATTAATGTGGTCAACGAGTGCGCAGCCGTTCTGGGCGTCTCCGTGGACGCCCGCACCACCGCCCTGATGACGGCGGGCTTCTCTGTCCCGCTGCCCGCGTCCCTCACCGTCCGCGAGACGCTCCAGTACATCGCGGCCCTCTACGGTGGCAGCTTTGTCATCACTGATGAGGGGGCGCTCCGCCTCGTCTGCCTCTGGGACCTCTCGTCCTCCGCCGATCTCACGGTCACCGGCTCCAACCACCGCCTCGTCACCAGTCCGGCCTTCCCGGCCTGTACCGGCGTCCGCTTCCTTCTGGACAACGAGCAGGAGGTTTTCGCAGGGTCCGCCACCGGCTATGTCTATGAGCTCTCCTGTCCCTTCGCCACGCAGGCGGCGGCCAACCGGCTCCTCTCCCTGATGCAGGGCTTCGTCTACCGCCCTTACACCGCCGAGGCCGCGGTCGTCGATCCGGCGGCCGAGATCGGGGACACGGTCTCCGTCTCCGGCGGGCTCTCCGGCCTCTTCTCCTGCGACCTCAGCTTCGATTCGCTCTGCGCCGCTACCCTCTCGGCCCCGGAGGACGAGGAGCTGGATCACGAGTACCCTTATACCTCCCCGCAGGAGCGCAGCTTCTCCCGCCGCCTGCAGAACGTCCAGTCCGAGCTCACCCTCCAGGCTCAGGCCATCGCGGCCAAGGTCTCGCGCACCGGGGGCGACGCCTCCAGCTTCGGCTGGTACCTGGACGCGGACAAGTTCCAGCTCCTCGCGGACAACGCCGTCGTCATGCTGGTCAACCGGGACGGGCTCTCGGTCCAGGGCGTCGTCAACGCCACCGCCGGCAACATCGGCGGCTGCTCCATCGCAAACGGCGTCCTGAAGATCGCCAACGCCAACATCGAGAGCCTCAACGCCGGCAAGATCACCGCCGGCACCCTCAGCGTCGACCGTATCGCCTCCAAGTCCCTCGAGGGCAGCAAGATCGCGGATTACACCCTCTCTTCCACCAAGATCGACGACGGCGCCGCCGTCAACCGCGTCATTGGTTCCTCCGCGGTCTCCTATGCCAAGACCAGCTTCCAGTCTACGCTGGATCAGGTGGGCACCAACAAGGCCAACATCGACGCCATCAACGGCTACTTCACCGGCTCCGCCAACTTTAACGCCCTCTCGGCGCTCTCTTTTGCTCTAAACTATCATTACCTCGCCCTCGAACAGATCACCATCGGAGGCGTAAACCGTAAAGTAGTCACCTGGACCTGACGTCAGACTGTGCTGCACATCCATTCGCTTCCCTCAGGTGTGAGGAAAGCTCAGTCGCTCCGCCAGTCTTCCTTTTTCGAAGAAGACCCGCTGCGCTGGGCTCTTCTTCGAGTATTCGAAAATCTACCGGAGGATTATGATGTTAAAACTTATTACTGCGCAGAACACTTCGCTGCCGATTGAGTGGATCGGCATCTCCGACTTCGACGGCAGCCTCCGCTTCGAGACCGCCGTCCAGGACATGCCCACTCTCTTCGCCATCTTCAACGATCCCGAGCACACCCGCAGCCTGACCCGCGTCTTCGACGAGGACCGCAGGACCTTCGAGGGCTTCACCGTCTTCAAGGGTATTGAAAGAATGGCAACCGGGAATATAGTAATACGCTTGATGCACGAATAAAATGGAGGTATTTTCAATGAAAGAATTTTGGCACATCATTCAGGCGGCTTTCGCCGCGGTCGGCGCCTGGCTGGGCTATTTCCTTGCGACGGCCGAAGGCCTAGTCCCTTTAGGGAGCGGCTCTGACGGTCTGCTATACGCGCTTCTTATCTTCGTTGTGATCGACTACATCACCGGCGTGATGTGTGCGATTGACGATCATAAGCTCAGTTCTGCTGTCGGCTTCCGTGGTCTCTGCCGCAAGATCCTGACTTTTATGTTTGTCGGTATCGCCCATGTCCTTGATCTGCATGTTCTGGGGCAGGCTGGTGTGCTCCGCACCGCGGTCATCTTTTGGGCTCTTGCCAACAATGGCCTCAGCATCATCGAGAATTCCACCCATCTCGGTCTTCCCGTTCCCGAACAGCTAAAGCTCGTTCTCGAACAATTGCATGACCGCGCCAGCAAGAGTGGCGAGGACGCTGATGACTAATTCTGAGAAGCTGATTTCCATTGCTCTTGCTGAGGTGGGTTATCGGGAGAAGGCGTCCAACGCCTTTCTCGATGATCCACAGGCCAACGCAGGCAGCGGCAACTGGAACAAGTACGCCCGGGATCTCGCCCTCGCCGGTTACTACAACGGCAGCAAGAACGGCTATGCCTGGTGCTGCTGCTTTGTGGACTGGTGCTTCTATAAGGCATTTGGGGCTTCCGAGGGCCCGCGCATCCAGTGCCAGACTGGGGATCTCGGTGCCGCCTGTGTCTACTCCGCGCAGTATTTCATGATGCAGCAGCGTTATGACAAGACGCCCCGCCCCGGTGATCAGGTCTATTTCTATGTAAACGGCCAGATCGGTCATACCGGCATCGTGGTCGAGGTCACACCCACCGCGATTGTCACCGTGGAAGGGAACAGCTCTGACCGCGTCCAGCGCCTCACTTATGAACGCAGCAGTGCCCGAATCGCGGGCTACGGCCATCCGCGCTATGATGATCTTTCTGGTGAAGATCCCGTACCGGAGATGGAGAGTTCCCCCGCGCCCAAAGTCTCGGGCGCTGGAAGCGTGACAGTTCTTCTCCCTTTGCTAAAAAGGGGAGCTGTCAGCAACGCCGTCAGGAATGCTCAGGCACTCCTGATCCGCCACGGATATTCCTGCGGCGGCAAAATTGTCGCAGGGCACGAGACCCCTGACGGCGACTTCGGCCCTGCTACAGAGAAAGCTGTCAGAAGCTTCCAGAATCTCAAGAAGCTGGAAGTGGATGGCGAGATAGGAAAAGACACTTGGACAGCACTGATCACAAAATAAATCGACTGAAAGCCCAATGAAACGGGCTTCAGGCGAAACACAATCAACCCGTCGGTCATGCCGGCGGGTTTTGTTGTGCCCTAATCTATCGAAAAAAACCTGAGTAATTCAGTGGAAATGTCGCACGCCGTGTGGTAAAATATTAAACTGGTTTAAAATATTTGTATATCTGAGTGCATGTAGATAGTGGAGTTTGCTAATGAATGATCGTTCTGTTTGTTATAGTGCCGGCCTGATGTCCGAGTCGCCTTGGTTTCATGAGTTCAAGAAGATGGTTTTCATGACTTATGACAAGGTAGCACCGGAAGAAATTCGGCGCCGTTGTGTAGAGGAGAATATGTTTGGCATGCCGAAAGCGTATCGGGCATTGCGCACATACGGTTATCTGCTGAACCGCATCAATTTGATGGATGATTCGCTGGTCGAACTGTTTTGCACTTCGGATCTCTCTACGCAAAAGCTGATTAACTTCATTACGGTTATCATGGGCGATCGGCTCTTCTTTGAATTTGTCAATGAAGTCTACAGAGATAAGGTGCAGCTCGGGTATTCTGAGTTGACGATTTCCGAGATCAACGTCTTCTTTACGGATAAATCTTTGCAGGACGAAGATATGAAGGCTTGGAAAGATACCACTTTTAAGCGGCTCCGCTCCGGCTACTTTCAGTTTATGACGGATGCAAATCTCCTGAGGAAAGAGAAAACCAGGTATTTGATCACTCCGCCTGTCGTAGATATCGCTTTGGAGAGATATCTGCAATACAGCGGCAGGGAACGGTTCCTGAAGGCCATTATGGGGGTACGGTGATGATGACATTGGAACAGCGCTTGGATACGGTGGAGGAGATCATAAAAAAACCGTCTTTCCGGCAAAACAAAGGTCTGGGGAATGAAGTCGGGTATTACATCTTCGATTATCCCGCGGAGAAAGAAATGCTGATCCGGGAAAGGGTCAATTATATCAGGCAAAAATATGAGAACTCTCCGGATGGATTTCGAGTGATCGTTTTCGATCTCTATGATATTATCATAGATACCTTACAGGCCAAGGGATATATCGAAAAGACGGTGGAGATGGAGAGGAAGAAAGGCTTTGAGCGCGTAATCCGTGCGATTGGGAACACGATGCGGGTTGCTTCCGAGGACAGCCTGATTGTGAACTATATCAAGGATCATACGACGGATAATGCAGTGGTATTTCTGATCGGGATAGGAAAATGTTTCCCCCTTCTTCGTTCCCATACGGTTCTGAATAACCTTCATCAGGTTGTGGACCATGTTCCGGTAGTCATGTTTTACCCGGGTAAATATGACGGTCAGGAACTCATCCTCTTTGGTGAAATCAAGGACGACAACTATTACAGAGCTTTTAAGCTTGTGGATTGAGGAGACCAGCCATGATAATTCAAGAGATGTTCGTAAAACGGATCGATCGTGACATCAAAGGCGTTATTAAAGTCGGCCAGGGTGAAGATTCCAATGTACAGCAGGAGCTGGAAGAATATGTCGTTACCCGTGAACTCCAGAAGCATTTTGCCGAGTTTTTCAGCGCATATAAGAAGGGCATTCTGGGGAATACCGACAAAATGGGCGTCTGGATTTCCGGCTTTTTTGGCAGCGGTAAATCTCATTTTCTGAAAATCCTTTCCTATTTGCTTGAGAACAAGGAAGTAGGAAATAGGCGCGCAATTGACTATTTCGTCGAAGACGGAAAAATCACCGACGGGATGGTCCTTGCAGATATGAAGCTCGCTGCGGAGACGTCGACCAATGTGATCCTGTTCAACATTGACTCCAAAGGAGCTGCTTCCGGAAAGCAGGACAAGGACGCGATCATTTCTGTCTTCTTGAAAGTCTTCAATGAGATGCAGGGCTTTTACGGGGCCAACCCCCATATCGCTGATCTCGAGAGAAGACTGTCTTACGATGGAAAGTACGTTGAGTTCAAAGAAAAGTTTGAGGAACGAAATGGCGATTCATGGGTAGAAGCGAGGAATGAGTTTGACTATAGCCAGGATGATGTCGTGGATGTCCTGGTTGATATGGACATCATGAGCGAGGAGGCCGCCCGCAACTGGTGTGAGAAAGCGTTTACACCCTACAACATCAGCATTGAAGAATTCGCCAAACTTGTAAAGAAATACATAGACCGCAAAGGGAAGAACCACCATGTTGTTTTTCTCGTGGATGAGATTGGCCAGTATATCGGCGATAATTCCCGCTTGATGCTGAATTTGCAGACAGTGACGGAAGACCTTGGCACAGAGTGCCGGGGCAAAGCCTGGATCATCGTGACCAGCCAGCAGGATATTGACTCCGTGATCAAAGTCAAAGGCAATGATTTCTCTAAGATCATGGGCCGTTTTGATACCAGACTCAGTCTGTCCTCTGCAAATGTGGATGAAGTGATTCGCGAGCGTATTCTGAAGAAAGACCCGGTCGCCGCTCAGACGCTTTCTGTTCTGTATGATGACAAGGCTACCATACTGAAAAACCTGATTCTGTTCAATGATGGCATCGAAAAGAAGCTGTATTCCGGCAGAGAGAATTTCGCTGCTGTTTATCCCTTTGTCCCGTACCAGTTCGATTTGCTGGGTGCCGTTCTTACGGCAATCAGGACGCATGGTGCAGCTGGCAAGCACCTGGCGGATGGTGAGCGTTCCATGCTCGCGCTGTTCAAGGAATCTGCGATGCAGATCATGGACAGGGAGACCGGCGCACTGGTTCCTTTCTATATGTTCTATGATGCTCTGGAAGAGTTCGTCGAACACTCCCACAAAGGTGTCATCTCGAAGGCCCTTGAAAACGAATATATTAATCCCGATCACGAAGAAGACTGCTTCCGTGTAAATGTCCTGAAGGCGCTCTTCATGATTAAGTATGTGAAAGAGATTAAGTCAAACATCAATAACATCGCCAGCCTCATGGTTTCCGATATCAGTGATGACCGTCTGGGACTGGTGAAGAAAGTCGAGGATGCGCTGAAAGTCCTCGAGAAGCAGACGCTGATCCAGAAAAATAACGACGAATATGTCTTCCTGACCAATGAAGAACAGGATATCAATCGTGCCATTTCGCACCAGGGCGTTGATTCCTCAGAAGTCACTAATAAAGTTGCGGAATTGATTTTTGATGGCCTTTTTGATGAGAAAAAGTACCGTTACCCCGCTTTTAATAACCGCTATGCGTTCCCCTTCAATCAGGTGGTGGATGACCGCCCCTATAAAGGGAGCTCGGGTTATGATCTTACTCTGAAGGTCCTTACCCCAGATAGCGACGAAATCTCTGATGAAGAGACCATGCGCTTCATTTCCAGTCAGAGCAGTTGCGTCCTTGTGGTTCTCCCGGATGACAGAACGTTCCTGGATGAGATTATTGCCAGTGCCAAAATTGAAAAGTTCCTCCGTTTTGATGCCACCAATGCCGTTGCCAGATATGAAGAGATCAAGAATGCGAAACGGACGGAGATGCATGAGCATAACCAGAATGCCAGGACCTTCCTCACGGATGCGCTGAAAGCTGCGGATATTTATGTGTCCGGCGATAAGCTTCAGACTTCGGCCAAGGATATTACCGGCCGAATCCGCGAAGCGCTTGCGAAACTTGTGGCGACGGTATACCACAAGCTGTCCTATATTGATATTGCCATGAGCGAATCGGATATCCGTACGCTGATCAAGGGTATAGGTGGACAGGGGAAGCTTGGGCTTGGAGCCGAAAAGAAGAATGAACTGGCGCTCAATGATGTCAGGGACTATATTGCCCAGAACACCGGCAAGCATACCAAGACTTCCATGAAGACTCTAATGGACCGCTTTATGAAGGCGCCGTACGGCTTCGTGGAGGATGATGTGAAGTGGCTGGTTGCCAGGCTCTTTAAAGATGGTGATATTACGCTGTTTGTAAACAGCGAGGCGGTGACGTCCTTCAGCAAGTCCGATGATGATATCATTCGTTACATCACCAAAAAAGAGTTCGTGGAAAAGCTGATGACCGAGAAGAAGGAAAAGCCCGGCGAGCACCAGATCAAGGCCGTCCGTGAGGTCATGAAGGAGCTCTTCCATGTGTCTTCCAGTGCCGAGGATGAGGAGACTCTCATGAAGAGCTTCCATGGTTATGCCCAAAACCTGAAAACAGAGCTCGAAAAGCTGGAGATCCGGTATCAGTCTCAGCCGGCTTATCCCGGGAAACAGCTTGTAAATGATGGTAAGAAGTTGATGATTGCCGTCCTGAATATGAAGTATTCTGATGAATTCTTCAAAACCGTATATGCTGAGCGGGATAATTATCTCGATTTTGCTGAGGACTTCGAACCGCTGAAATCCTTCTTTGAAGGGGAGCAGAAATCGATCTTTGATAAGTCTCTGAATCTGATGGCGATCTACAACGACAGTAAGACTTTCATCGTCAGCAAAGAGATTGAGATAGTTGTAAAGGATATCCGGACGATCCTGAAGATGTCGGCTCCGTATAGCAGTATCTATAAGCTCCCGGAACTGAACAGCAGGTTTACAACGCTCTATATGGCGCTTCTTGAAGACATGGCGAAACCGATCTATGATGCTATCGACGATGCCAGGACGCGTGTTCTGAATGAGCTGTCCGGCAAGCAGTGCGAAGTTTCTCTCCGTGACAGATACATCGAGCGCTTTGCGAGATTGCGCGAAAAAGCGGATTCCTGCAATAACGTTGCCACCCTGCAGAATATCAAGGTGGAGGCCGATGCGCTTAAGGTCCGTCTGCTGAATGAGATCGCGGAGGAAGAGGCGCGCACGGTCATCGAGTATCCTCCTGTCGATGGTGGTGGCGATACGGAAGTGATTGAGCCAGTCAAGCCGCTGAAAAAGAAAAAAACAGTCAGCATCAAATCGGTCAACTCTTCCACCACCTGGCAGATCGAGTCGGAACATGATATCGATCAGTATCTGGCAGCGTTGAGAAAGAAACTGATTGGAACTCTGGAAGAAAACACTATTGTGAATATCGAATTCTGAGTGAGGTTGCTCCTATGAATAAGACAGCGATCAAGAACTTCGCGATTTGGGCCAGACGGAAGCTCATCTCCGATATCACCTATAGAGCAGGTATGCTGGGCATCACCGAGAAGGGGATTGCCCTGCCGATGCCGCAGTCCACCAAGGATCTGCAGTTCTTTGATATCGGGACAAAAGACTATGTGGAAGTCTCCGGTGCTGAGATTCAGCAGCGGAATGCTCTGCTGGCCGCCATTCGGGCAAAAGAAAAGACCTCTGACTATAAGACTGCCTTTCGCAATGTCGTAGAAGAGGTGGCCTATACCTGGTTTAACCGCCTTGTCGCTGTCCGTTTCATGGAGGTCAATGATTATTTGCCCTCCCGTATCCGTGTTCTGTCGTCTTCCAACCCGAACAAGCTGGAGCCCGACTTTGTTACGACGCCTTTTGAGACGGATCTGGAGTTTACTCCGTACGAGAAAGACCTTGTCCTCCAGCTGAAGGACCGGAACAACTTGGACGAGCTTTTCCGCATGCTCTTCATCAGGCAGTGTAATAGGCTCAATGACATCCTTCCGGGATTGTTTGAAAAAACGTCTGATTACACCGAACTGCTCCTGACCATCTCCTTCACCGATAAGGATGGTGTTATCTATCATCTGACCCATGACATCAGCGAAGATGATTTCAATGTGGAAAAAGAAGGTCAGGTCGAGATCATCGGCTGGCTGTACCAGTACTATAATACCGAGCCGAAGGATGAGGTCTTCGCCCTCCTGAAGAAGAATGTTAAGATCACAAAGGAGCGGATTCCTGCTGCTACCCAGCTCTTCACCCCGGACTGGATCGTCCGTTACATGGTAGAGAACAGCCTGGGGCGCCTCTGGGTGGAAGGTCATCCGAATGAGGAACTGAAAGCCACCTGGAAGTACTATCTGGAAGAGGCTGAGCAGGAGCCGGAGGTTCAGGTTCAGCTGGCTAAGATCCGGGAGGAGTATGCGAAGATCAACCCGGAAGACATCAAGCTGATTGATCCCTGCATGGGCTCCGGTCATATCCTGGTCTATGCTTTTGACGTGCTGATGCAGATCTACACGTCCTATGGCTATACTCAGCGTGACGCCGCCAGGAGTATTCTGCAGAACAATCTCTACGGCATTGATATCGATACCCGTGCTTATCAGCTGGCCTACTTTGCCGTCATGATGAAGGCCCGTCAGTATAACCGCCGGATTTTCAATGAGGGCATATTGCCCAACCTGATGGCGGTCAGGAATCCTGCCCCGCATTCTGATTCCTGCCTGAAGCAGCTTGGAGATATGGAACAGCTGGGTAGGCGTCTGATTGATGATTTTAGGGATGCGGAGGAATATGGCAGCATCCTGCAGCTGAGCTATACGAAGGAAGAACTGGATGCACTGGAGGAACGTCTGAATCAGATCCGGGAGAATACTGATGAGGGCAATCTCTTGGTTCAGTTGGAATCTGACGAGTGTGTCAGTACTCTTGCGCCTTTGGTTCGTCAGGCACGGATCATGAGCCAGAAATACGATGTGGTCGTGACCAATCCACCGTATATGGGTGCAGGTGGTATGGGTACCAAGCTGAGTGGTTATGTAAAAAAACATTATCCAGATAGCAAGAGTGACCTTTTTGCAGTGTTTATTGAGCGTTGCATGCAAATGACGGCTCAGAATCGTTTCCAGGCGATGATAACACAAGATGCATGGATGGCGCTAAAGAGTTATGAATCTCTTCGTAAGAGAATTATTCTTAGGGATATTATCACTCTCATAAGCTTAGGAATTGGGGCGTTTGAAGATTTAAATAGCAAAATCGTTCAATCGACGTCTTTTGTGCTGAGACAATCAAGTATGAACGAGTGGTCAGGTGTTTTTGATAGACTTTACGTGCGTGAAGGATTATCTGAAAACCCAGAACTCAAAATGCAAAGATTAATAGATGGTACGCATAGATACTATGTTTCAAAGAACATCTTCAAAATAGTCCCGGGAACCCCTATAGCTTATTGGCTTAACAAGCAGGCTTTATCTGCTTTTAAAGAAGGTGTTCTTCTATCAGAGATAGGAAGCTCAAGGGTTGGTTTACAAACAAGTGATAATGATCGTTTTCTAAGGCTATGGTTTGAGTGCGATATGGAGAAAACATTTATGAACTGTTGCACTATAAATGATAGCATCAAGAGCGCTAAAAAGTGGTATCCACATAATAAGGGAGGATTATATAGACGTTGGTATGGTAACAACGAATATGTAATCAACTACAAGAATGCGGGATTCGATTTACGACACGCAGAAGGAGCCGCGATTATACCAGAAGACTATGTTTTTCGCAGAGCTATAACATATTCGAGGGTTACATCTGGACCAACAGGATTTAGAATGCAATCTCAAAATTCTATTTTTGATTCTGCAGCAGTTGATATTTTTTCCGAGAAAACTGATTACTTGATAGGATTACTTAATTCTAAAGTCGTAAAGCTGTATTTATCTGTTTTTTCTCCTGGTATGAATACCCAGCCAGGGGATATAGCGAAAATACCTGTCAGAATAAATGAGAGCAAATCCTGGATAATTGAAAAACTAGTTGATGATTGTATAATACTTTCTAAAGCTGACTGGGATTCCTTTGAGACCTCTTGGGACTTCATGTTGCATCCGATGCTGCCGGTGTATGCGGATGATCCGGATTATGCCTATCGGGTGGAGGATTTCTATCATCTCTGGGAACGCCGGTGTGAAGATCGCTTCAACCAGCTGAAGGCCAATGAAGAGGAATTGAACCGGATCTTCATTGATATCTACGGCCTGCAGGAGGAACTGACGCCGGAGGTCGAAGACAAGGACGTTACCGTTCGGAAAGCGGATCTTTCACGGGATATCCGTTCTCTGATCTCCTATGCGGTCGGCTGTATGTTTGGTCGCTATTCGGCGAATGGCCCGGTTGGGTTGATCTACGCCGGCGGAGAGTGGGACCCGGATCGTTATGGCGCGTTCACGCCGGATGAGGATAACTGTATCCCGATTACGGATGTGGAATACTTCCAGGACGATATTGTTGGCCGTTTTGTGGAGTTTATTCGTCTGGTATACGGCAATGCCACTTTGGAGGAGAATCTGGACTTCATTGCTGCGGCTCTCGGCAACAAAGGGAAGACGGCCAGAGATACGATCAGATCGTACTTCTTGAATGACTTTTATACCGATCATTTGAAGATATATCAGAAGCGCCCGATCTACTGGCTTTTTGATTCCGGCAAGCAGAATGGCTTCAAGGCTCTGGTGTATATGCACCGTTGGAATGCCGATACAGTCGGCAACCTCCGTGTGGAATACCTGCACCGGATGCAGACCGTGTATGAGAAGGAGATTGTGAACTGCCAGGATGCGATGGATAACAGCTTGAACAATCGTGAAAACGCCGCTGCGAGGAAGCGGAAGGAAAAGCTCGTGAAGCAGCTGAAGGAATGCAAGGACTATGATGCGAAGGTTGCGCATATCGCTCTGAGCCGTATTGATATCGATCTGGATGACGGCGTGAAGTTCAATTACCGGAGAGTTCAGACGGCCGCGGACGGTCGCTTCTGTGAGATTCTGGCCGACTCGAAGGATATTATGATCAAGGAGGATTCTCCAATTTGGCAGGGAAGAAAGAATACATGATTGTCGAATCATAAGACAAAGGATTGGTGTTAAGATGGAGCAGGCAGTTGTAATTTCCGAAGAACTGCAGAAGACTCTTCAAAAAATTAGCGTTTCGATACGTCGACTGACGTCAAAGCCCTATGATCGGCTCAAAGAGGATTTCCAAAATGATATATCATTAATGGAGCAGCTTGGAAGTTATGGGTGGACCCTTCATGGCAACCTGGCTCCTCAAGACCCGAGGGAATGGCTGCATAAGATTGAGTCCAAGGGAGAGGCAATAATAGCGGAGTGCTTTTCAGAGTATGATATTGAAGAGATGCTGGATGGAATGCGCTTACGTTATGATGAGAAGCCTGATAGACTTTATCTGGAGCGTGCAATCGAGAATTATTATCTGGGACATTTCACAGAAGCTGCATTCTTTTTCCTTGCTTTAATGAATTGGCGGATCAACCAGATAACACCTGATAGTGTACGAAAACTCACGAAACAGTGTGAAGAGGAATTAGAGAAACTTGGCAAGGACAAGTATGATGCTTTATCGGATAAGCCTATTTCCAGGCTGCTTTTGGTAAGGGATTATCTCCCTTCGTTTTACAAATATGCAATTCGAACTTTTGTAGACGGTACAGAACATGATCTTGATAGTGGGACCGAGCCGGAATATCTGAATAGAAATTGGTTGATGCACGGGCGCATGACACGACCTGTTAAGCGTTATGAATGTGTTCAGCTTATAAATGCGTTTCACACATTGGCTGATATTGAAGAAATATTAAACAATGAGCCACTGGATGAGGCTTCCGAACTGTGAGCAGATGGAAGCGGAGTTCAGAAGGTTTATGAATGACGGAGAGACAGTAGAATGGCCGAATTGAATTTCAGGCAGATCACCGACAAATTGAATGAGGAGTTTACCGGCGACGTTCGCAAGCTGATTTTCTGGTATGATGTGAACGGGGAGTTCGAGGAAGATATTGATTCTTTAGAGCTGAAGAATGCGAAAGTCCTTCATCTGGAGAAGGACAATCAGTTCTACGTCAAGTACTTCCTAGAGCGTGAGGATAAGACGACAAATTATCTGCTGTATGCTCCCTTCCCAAAGCCGGATATTCGTGAGAATCATCTGGCGGATACGATTCGCTATTCCAAAGAGTTTTTTGCCGACCGGGCGTCTCTGTTGTGCCTTGACCTGGGGATTTCCGAGCGCTGCAAGCCAACGATTCAGGAGTACATTACCTTCTTTAACCGAAAGGATCGCACGCAGGCCTTTTATGCGCTGGAACTCGACTGCTATACGGACAGGATCATCGAGGATGCGATGATGAGCGTCCTGTGCAAAAGCAAAACGGCCTCTTTTGAAGAGGTCGCCCGTTGTGTTCTTTCGGATGGCGAGTTGGAAGAGAACGGGATTCTGGCTGAATTTGCAAAATACGGCCTGGATAAGGCTTTCTGGCAGCATTGTGAGAGCGTTTTTGGATATTCGGATCCTGATCCGTCATTGGAAAAACTGCTTATGTCCTTGTTTGTGACCTGTGTCCAGAAGACGATTCATTCTGATGTTCCAGTCGGCTGGCAGAAGTTTGTTTCTTATAAGCCTGGCAATGTCCTTGCGTTCATGGACAACTTGATGAACAGCCTGATCTACAGCGAGAATTTTGACACTTTATCCGAGCAGATGTACCGGATCTTGGATGTGAAAAAGGTTTTCAGTTCTATGCTGCCGGAGGATTTGCTCGACTGTAATGTGTTCGCCGGGGTGGATGAAATCCTGATCCGGTGGATCATCGGCAGGCTGGAAGCGGAAGACGTGGATGCCAGATTAAACGGCAAAACAATTCCGGAAATCTGTGCTTATCGTCGGAAGAAGCATTTCGGGAGCAAGTATCATGATGATTACTTTGTTCTGGAAAATGCCTATCATCTCATGCTTCCGGGCCTTTATACGCCGGTGAGCAGCGTGGACGCCGTTGCCAAAAACTACATCAGTAAGAACTTCCGGACGGACCGCAGATATCGCTATTTCTATTATTATTTTGACCGTCTGGACGATCATTCTGCTTTTGAGACACTCCGGGAGCTGGTTGAGAATATTTACACCAATGACTATTTGAATAACATCACCGCAAACTGGAGCCGCGCTTTTGTGGAGGATGAAGGGCATACGCACCTCGATAACCAGCTCGACTTCTTCAGTAAGTATATGAAATATAAGAAGGAGCGCGTCGTCGTTATCATTTCCGACGCGATGCGATTCGAGGTCGGACAGACTCTTCTGGAAAAGCTGCAGGCGGACGAGCGCTGCGAAGCCAGAATCTCTGCCATGCAGAGTGTGCTTCCGTCCATTACCAGCTTCGGTATGGCCGCACTGCTTCCCCATGAGGAAGTGACCATTGGGAACGATTATAAGGTTTTGTGTGATGGGATGCCCTGTGCTGATTTAAAGCAGCGCGAAGCAATTCTGCAGAGGGCAAAGCCAAACAGTCGCTGCATTCAGTTTGATGAGATCAAGAACAGCAGCCAGGCCAGAATGAGAGAGATCCTGACCGGTCAGGATGTCGTGTATGTGTATCACAATCAGATTGATGCCCGCGGTGATAAGGCTGCATCCGAGAATGAGGTTTTTAATGCCTGTGAAGAAGCGGTCGATGAAATCCTGAAGTTGATCCGGGATATCAATGCCCGGGGGAATACTTATCATTTCATCATCACCGCCGATCATGGTTTCCTCTATAAGAGGAACAAGCTGCATGAGAGCGACAAGATCTCCGGAATCTCCAACGCCGGGAAACGTTATGCCATTACGGATAAGCAGCTTTCCCAGGAGGGCGTTGTATCCATTCCGATGAATTTGTACCTTCCTTCGGTGGGAGAAGACCGCTACCTTCTGTCTCCGGTTGGTTCTGATCTGTTTAAAGTTCCCGGCTCCGGCCTGAATTATGTGCATGGTGGTTGTTCTCCGCAAGAGATGATCATTCCGGTGATAGAAGTCAGGACGGAGAAGAGTCGCGTCTCTACTGCCAATGCAACCATTGATCTGGTCAGTCTGACGAACAAGATTACGAATCTGAACATTAAGCTGGATTTCCTGCAGCGTGAAGCGGTAAGTGATACCGTGAAAGAGACAACCTATCGGGTGTTCTTTATGGATGATGATGGTAACAGGATCTCCAATGAGAATATTTATCATGCAGATAATAAGGAACCGGAAGCGACGAAGCGTGTATTCACACTGAGGTTTACCTTTAAGAACCAGAGCTATAGCAAGATGAAGAAGTATTATTTAATCGCTGTGGATGATAAGACCGGCCTTGAAGTTTTGAGAAGAGAAGTGATCATGGATCTTGCCTTTGCCGGCGATTTCGGGCTTAGTGTTTAAAAGGGGAGGGGCTTTGCATGTTTGAAGATACAGTCGCGGAAAGCAGTTCCCGTGAAGTGCTGAAGGATAAACTCCGTGCGAATTTTGATGGCAGGATTGTCCGAAAGGATCTGACAAAGAAAATCAAAGAAGGCGCCAATGTTCCTGTCTATGTGCTGGAGTTCCTTCTTGGCCAGTATTGCAGCTCCGATGATCCGGAGGTGATCGAGTCCGGCGTGCAGACGGTGAAACGCATTTTGGCAGACAATTTTGTTCGGCCGGATGAAGCGCAGAAGATCCTCTCTGTTCTGAGAAGAAACGGCAGCCACACCGTCATTGATATGGTGACGGTGCGGCTTGATCTGAAACATGACTGCTATCTGGCGGATTTTTCCAATCTGGGTCTTTCCGGCGTTCCGATCAGTGAGGAGTATCCGGAACGTTTTGATCGCCTGCTCTGTGGGGGGATCTGGTGTATTGTTCGGCTGGAGTATGACAGCTTTGCGGAGGAATGCGGTCATGGCGTTTCTTATCCGATTACCATTAACAATCTGACGCCGATTCAAATGCCTCATATTGATATCAATGAGTTGAAGGAAGGCCGTAAAGCATTTTCAAAGGAGGAATGGATCGATGTGATCCTTCGTTCCATCGGGATGGAACCGGAGGCGCTGACTTACAGGGAAAAGTGGCTGCTTCTTCTTCGCTGCATTCCTTTGATTGAAAACAATTATAATCTCTGTGAACTCGGTCCCAGAAGCACTGGCAAATCGCATCTCTATAAAGAAATTTCGCCCAACAGTATCCTGATCTCCGGCGGCCAGACGACTGTGGCGAACCTGTTTTACAATATGGGCCGGAAGACAGTTGGGCTTGTCGGGCTTTGGGACTGCGTTGCCTTTGATGAGGTCGCCGGTATTCGTTTCAAGGATAAAGACGGTGTGCAGATCATGAAGGACTACATGGCGTCCGGCTCCTTTGCACGTGGGAAAGAAGAAAAGGCAGCTTCTGCCTCCATGGTCTTCGTCGGCAATATCAATCAGAGCGTGGATGTGCTTTTGAAGACATCCAGTCTGTTTGACCCCTTCCCGCCGGAAATGGGCACGGATACTGCATTTCTGGACCGCATTCATTGCTATCTGCCAGGATGGGAGATTCCGAAATTCCGACCGGAGCATTTTACCGGTGATTATGGTTTCATCACCGACTATTTTGCCGAATTCGTCCGGGAACTGAGAAAAGAACAGTATGGTGATGCCCTGGACAAATATTATCACCTTGGCAAGAACCTCAATCAGCGCGATACCATTGCTGTTCGGCGAACGGTCGATGGCCTGTTAAAGCTTGTCTATCCGGACGGAGAGTTTAGCAAAGAGGACTTGGAAGAGATCCTTCAGCTTGCCCTTGAGATGCGTCGTAGGGTCAAGGAACAGTTGAAAAAACTCGGCGGTATGGAATTCTACGATGTGAATTTCTCCTATATAGACAATGAGACCTTTGAGGAGCATTATGTGTCGGTACCGGAACAGGGCGGAGGTAAACTGATTCCTGAGGGGATCTGCAATCCCGGACAGGTTTATACGGTTGCTCAGGGAAAGAGCGGAATGATTGGGGTGTTCCGCCTGGAAAGTCAGATGTTGTCCGGAAACGGAAAATTCACCTATACAGGGATAGGTTCCGATCGGGAATGCCGTGAGGCATGCAATACGGCTTATAATTTCCTGAAAGCGAATGGCCAGCATATTAGTGGATCCATCAGTACTTCCCTGAAAGACTACATCATCAATTATCAGGATCTTCAGGGAATCGGAATGACAAGTAAACTGGGACTTCCGACTTTGATTGCTCTTTGTTCCATTGCATTGGGCAAGCCTGTGCTTAGTTCTGCTGCTGTGCTCGGTGAGATCAGCATCAGCGGTTCCATTCATAAAGTACCTGAGCTTGCCAATGCGCTGCAGGTGTGCCTGGACAGTGGGGCAAAGAAGGTGCTGATTCCTGCAACATCGATGGTCGATTTCGTGACGGTACCTGCAGATCTGATGGCAGCTTTTCAAATCATTCCTTATCAGAGTGCGGAGGATGCTGTTTTCAAGGCCTTGGGGGTTGAATAACCTGCATAAACGGAGAAAGCAAGGGAAAGAGTAAGAATCGGTATGCTGTCCCAAAACCGCCCCTCGATTGCTTCGCTTCTTATAGTAGTTATAAACCACAGGCTGCGTCACCGGTACTGGTGTTGCAGCCTGTGGTCATTTTATTTTGGTTTTATTCCTTACAGCATTTCAGCGTATTTGGCCCTGTCTTCCGCGGGGATGTTCAGTGCTGTCATTGCCTGCTGAGCAGAAATGCCGAGTGTGCCCATCAGGCTTTTGATGTTTGCAACGGCCATCTGCTGCATGCCCTTCTGCACGCCCTGCTGCATGCCCTGCTGGATGCCTTCCTGCATGCCCTGTTGCAGGCCCTCCTGCAGGCCTTGATTCCTAATAAAACTACTGTAATTGCACATGTTTGCCACCGCCCTTTCGATGTGCGCTGTAACAGGAATGTGAAACTCCTGGCTTAATACAATCTTCTTTTCCTCCGGCGTGATGCTGGATGTAAACAGTGTGTCCAAAAGACCGATCAGACGGTCTTCTGATCTCGCCGACTCGTCCTTTTGCAGACGTACGATGAAAGCCTGTGCAAATCCGGGATCCTTCATTCTCTTTTCATAATTTCATAATTTCTTTGAGCGTCTTTAATGGTTTTCGCCTTTTGTCATATAATTTCTGTATGCTTCTTCCAGCTTGATGAAATCATTGCACCGTTTTGCCAGAGATGTTGAATCGCCGTTTGCGATTTTATGCTGGTATATGAGAGCTGCATTTTTCCGTATCTTGTCCTGCATTGCTTTGATCACACGATATTCGGCAAGAAGAAGGGATTTGTACTTCGGGTTCTTTTCCTTGGCAATATCGACATATGTCAGCAATGTAGGTGGTGCCGGAAACATATTGTTGATGTTGATCACGGCGTAATTCTTGATTTTCAGAAAGTCAACACTTTCCGACATTCGATGGTGCTTCTCCTTGAAAGACGACAATGGGGCAAAATAGTCCATTCCGTTTACCGTCAAGACAACACCGATGTATTTGCGCTCATTAACTTGTCCGACAGCTTTGTTATGGAAAAGGTGTGGCTCATATTTTCCAAGGTAATTAATATAGGCTGTGTCTATTTCGTATAACTTGATGTTATCCATTGTAAACCTCATAAAAAACGGGACAGGTCTATATGCCTGCCCCTGTTATACTCGCATTCAGAGTAGCGAAACACTCGCTCATAACTGTCTTGATCTGAGCCAAGAGAAGCTCTCTTGATAAGTGTCTCATTTGGGGCTGAGATACACCCGCTGTTAGCATTTATATTATAGCGGGAGTACAATATTTCGTCAAGTGGAATTTACAGCTTGTTCTTTTACATCACAATCTCTTCATATCCGCCGTCGTCCAGCACAACCGCTCGGATGAGGCCGCGCTCAGCGGGGGATACCTTGTCCTTCTCCATCTGAGAGGCAATGATAGCGGCCTCTCTGCTGTGGCAGGTCCGAAGCGCTGTGATGCTCCGATCCCTGTTTTCTCTGATCACTGCAAACATCATGTTCCCCTCAGGCTGCCGGCTGCATGAAGTAGATCGCATGGCCGGATGCGGCCTCGTTCACCGTCAAGGTTCCGTCCCGCCTCATGCCCAGCGTGTCCAGAATGCCGTAGAGCTCTTCTTTGCTCAGGTACCTGCTGCAGTCTTTCTTCCTCAGCGAGATCACATGGGTCATGACGCCGTCCAGCTCTTCTCTGGATTCCATGATGGAACAGGCTTTATAGCTGTAGGCTTTGATGCCCAGTTCCTTCGCCGCGGGGAGGTCCCGACGGATCAGATAGTCTCTGTTGAATTTCATCCTGTTTCTCCTTCTTCTTCAGAACACCCCGGCCAGAGAGTACAGCGGCATCAGCGTGAACTCCTTGCCCTGGAACTCCTCCGGCAGACCGAACTCGATCGGCTTTGCCCAGTAGAGGGTTTCCCACTGATCGGTCTCCCCGGACCAGACCTCGCCGGTCCAGAGTGCCCCGGTCTGGATGATGTAGCGCCGCTTTCCGGCTTTTCCCGGCGCCTCGCAGATGATCGGGTAGAGCCCGATCTTGTCCGGTTTCTGTTCTTTCATGCTGACCCAGTCGAACGCGGCGTAGGAGGGGAATGCCCCATTGGATGCCGCCTCGTACCCGGCCTGATAACCTTTCTGATATTCCTTGTTCATCTGTTTTACCTCTCGATTCTGTTGTCAGCCGTCGGCAATATCCGTGTAGATTTTGAATGCCTGCGTGGTGGAGAGCGAGTTTTTCGGCTGCACGTAATAAGTCTTTCGGATGTTCCGCAGGATCGCGATCAGCCCGTCAATGCTCTCTCCGTTGTCGAAGCCGATAAAAAGGCTGTCTTTTCCCATCTTTTCGCCCTTGTTGGAGAAGGCGAGTACCGGCGTCCCGGCATTTGTTTCAATGACGTCGATATCGATATCTCCGGACCCGAAACGTACCGTGTGTTTGTCGAAGTTGATCATGCAGCTTCTTCCTCCATGAATTCATAGTAGTCTGTTTCATCTGAGAACAGAACATAGGTGGTTCCGACCAGACCGCAAAACCCGTTTGTCGTGTAAAATCCCTTCATTTTCGGTACCTCCTGTTTTTTCATGCTCTCATTCTAACCCAAAACCTGTCCCGAAAATGTCCCAGGATCACTGCGCCTTTTCATACAGCAGATCCGTCATGGCCCGGTACGAGATTTCCTCCGGATTGCCCTCCGGGCTGATCCATTCGTCGATGTCCTTCTCGTGAATCATCAGCGGCATCCGGTCGTGTATGAAGCTGACGTCGCTGCTCGGCGCTCTCGTCAGGATCACAAAGTGGGGGAGATTCTTCTCCATCCGGTACAGCCCGCAGAGCCAGGTGATCTTTTCGCCCTTTGGCTGGATCAGGTATTTCTCCCCGGTCTCTTTTCTCCCGTTCGGTCTCAGGAAGTGCTCCCACTCGTAGTACCAGGAGGCGGGGATCACGCAGCGGTGTCCTTTCCAGGCGTTCTGGAACAGCGGCTTCATTGCGGCGGTCTCCGTTCTCGCATTCGGCAGCACGGAGCGGTTTTCAATGTTGAAGCCCCATTGCATCGGGTAATAAGCTTTCCGGCCCTTTTTGCTGCTCGCGATCACCGGCGCCAGATCCGTTGGCCGGACTTCTCCGTCCACGATCAGCGGCTGAGGGAGCGCCCTCAGGAAGCGCTCATAGAGTGCCGTGCTCCGCGCCGCGTCGCCGATTTCCTCCAGCACCGAATCCCTTGGTTCAATATAATAACGACAACACAAATAAATCTACCTCTTTAAAAATACAATCACTCGATGAAGAGCCCAACGGAGTGGGTCTTCATCGAAAAAGACGAGCATAGCGACGCGCGAGAAACGCGCGACGATCCAAGCTTTGCTCGGAGGGAGCGAGCTTTCCTGACACTTCAGGGAAGCGAACGATACGGAGCTTGTGAGGACGTGACCAGCTGGAACTTCTCCACGTCGCTCTGGCTCGCGATATTGTCGTTGTCCAGCACGGTCAGCACCTTTCCGATCAGATAGACTGCCTGCTCCTCGTCGAATTTCAGCACGTCATACTTTTTGTTCAGCGAGTGTAACCCGTCCCTGCGGTACTCTTTGATGTACATCTCGTTTCCGACGATAAACGCGCCGATTTCGCCCTCCTGCAGGGTCAGTCCGTTGGGGATCCGCTCCACAAGCACCAGATCGCCGTTCCGGTACTCCGGCTCCATGCTGTCGCCGTTTACCCGGAACACATAGTCCGCTCTGCGGAACTCGTCGCTGTCATAGAGGTAGATCTCCTCGCTCAGCCCCTCAAACTCCGTAGGATCGCCGATACCGGCGGCCAGGGGTTTGTCGAAGCAGCGCAGACGGATCAGCTTCGGGGTGTTTTCCGCGTTCTGCAGCCGCAGCATGTTTCCCATCAGGCCGTCCACCAGTGTCCGGTTGGTCCGGTTCAGCTGGCGGTAGTCCTTCAGATGCCGCATCTCATTCTCGTTGTGCCGGTTCGGGTCTGCCAGCCCGTACAGCTCATAGAAGCTGATGCCAAGCACCCGGCAGAGATCCGGGATCAGAGCCACATCCGGGCGGCTGCGGCCTTGCTCCCAGTTGCTGACAGCATTAGCCGTGATGCCGAGTTCCTTTGCCAGCTGCTTCTGCTCCAGGTTCCTGAGTGTACGGTAATAGCGCACCTGCTCACAGATTACCGGCAGGGGAGAGGTCCCCGCCGTTTTACCGGTGCTGATATTGATGACGTTCGTCCTTTTCTCTTCCTTCTTCGGTCTGCCCATAATATGCCCTCCCTCAGTAGCGTTTTATCTCATGCCCACACTATAACACAATAAAATACAATTTGCAAGCCCTGAAATTTTGTAAAATGCTCTTGCAAAACGCAAAATAGTGTGTTACAATCCGATTACACGATTTGACAGAGGGGAGGGAACGACATTGCGCTATTTGTCCCGCTATGACCTTGAGAAGATTGCCCGGCGCGTTCTCCGCGCCTACTGGCAGCTGCCGGAAGCACAGGAGAATCCGTACTGTGTGGATATGGTCCTTCTGACGAAGAAGCTTCTCGGCCTCCGCGTCCTGTACCGGCATCTCTCCACAGACGGCCGGATCATGGGCCTCACGAGTTATGGAGAAGTGGATCTCGACCTTCCGGACTCCGATCTTCGCGGCATCTGTTCGCTGGACGGCAGAACGATTTTACTGGAGCAGGATCTTCTCTATCTGCCCGCCGGTCTCGGCCGCCGTAATTTCACCCTTGGCCACGAGTGCGCGCATCATGTGCTGAAGATGCTTTATCCTGCCGCCTATGGAAGCGGCGTCGCGGCCCGCCGATCCCTGCCCTGCAGGGATCATCGGCTCAGGGCCCGAGGCAGCGCGTACGACTGGGAGGAGTGGCAGATGGATGTTCTGGCCTCTGAGTTTCTGATGCCGGAAGATCTGCTCCGCCGCAATCTGGCGTTGGTCGGCAGTCCGAACGGCTTTGACATTCTCAACCCTGTCTGGCGCAGGGAGGACTATGGCAGATTCATGGGGCTCTGTCGGATGATGGGCGTCTCCGCCCAGGCGATGGCCTACCGGCTGGAGCTCCTCGGGCTTCTGAAGAAGAACCAGCTGTACAGCCCCAGTGCCATGATCGATATCTGGATGGACGAGGAGGAAGTAATTTAATGGAATCGGAACTTCGCGTGGCAAAGAAATGTCCTGTCTGTGGACAGAGGCTGTTTGACAAGGTCAGTCTTGCCACCGGCTTTGTAGAGATCAAATGCCCGAACTGCAAGCATATTACCCGGATCAACCTGGCTTGCCGACGGCAAAACACATATGTGTATCGGTTGGCGTCTTATCGGGCGCCATATTACCGCTGATTTTTGTAAAAACTGAACGACCTGCAGTCCTGATTTCAGACTGACAGGGGTACCGAGCAATGGGTCTGCGGCTTTTGCCGTAAGTCACCGAATGGCCGGACACTTAGTTCCTGAGACTCTGTATGTACAGAGTTTCCGGGGCTTTGTGTCCGGCCTTTTTTGTTTTGCTCATTTGTTGAGAGAAGCCCATAATCGTGGGTTTCTCTGAGCCAATGAGCTCACTGTCTGCATCATGGGGTCTGTGACGACAGATCCGTCCATCGTGCTGCCGACGGCATAAAACTGAATCAGGATCATCAGCGCCATGGACGCGCTGACCCAAAACAAGGAGAAAAAGCCTTGTCAGGTCAGCGCGCCCATTTTTCCTGTCATTGGTTTTTTCTCCACGACAAAAACGGAGGAAAAACCAATGACAAACAAGAACCTTTTTGAACGTGATTTCAGCAAATTCAGAGCTTTTGACAACATTCCATGCCGGGAAAACGAGATCCTTTATCCAGTCGTGATGGATCGGGATATGAGTGAGCAGCTTCGTATGGAGGGACTGGATTCCCGTAATGTCGTGCGCTTTGCCATGCCGGGCTCCGGTAGAAAGGTGCCGGTCGCTTTCATCCGGATCCGGGAGGAAGCCCGTGAAGTTACCGCCTGGTATTTCAATAACAGCGTGCACCGTTATCTCAACGCTGATACCCTGTTCGGCGATGACCTCTATTCTCTGGACCAGATTCTGGAAGAGCTGCAGGAAGGGGAAGAGAGCCGCACTGACCCGACCGGCACAGAGAGAGAGACCAGGGAACTACTGTCCTCCCTTGCTCTGGATGAAGTGGAAGAAAAGCTCTCCCGTGTCGACCCGCTCTATAGCAGAATCTTCTCCCTGCTCCGTCTGGAGTTTTCCAAAAAGGAAATTCTGGAGAGGATCGGCTGGACGAAAGGCAGGTCCCAGGGTTATGCCCTGATCGACAAGGTCAGACGCCTTGCCCGTGAGCTTTATGAAGGGTGATACTCACTCTTTTCGGTAGTATTCACATTCATACCCGTCGGCCTGGAGCATAAGCCCCGGGATCCACGCCGGCGTCCTGCCCATCTGTTCGCAGATGTACCGGACGCTGGCGTCTTTTTCTGTCTCCAGGATGATCTCGTCATGGATGTGCCCGACGATCCGTTCCTTCCGCAGCGTCTTCATGGCGTGAGCGAGAATGTCACGGCTGATGGCCTGCGTGATGTTTTCCACCAGTTTAGGCCCGTAACTCTCGATCCGCTCGAACTTCTTCTGTGCTGTGAGCCCGCAGTAGCTGATTCCCTCACCGCCGTAGCGGTTTTCACAGATCTTCGGTTTCACATAGGCGAGGCATCTGCCGCTGGGGAGCGTGATGAACATCATCCCGTGCTGATATTCGAACCGGACCAGCCCGCCCTCGACTGGCACATGGTCCCGGATGACGCTTTTCGCCGCTGCGTCGATCTTCCACCAGTAGTTTACGATGTTGGGGTTGGCCTCCCGCCACATGCTGACCAGCGGCTGCAGCTCCTCTTCTGTTAGTCCCATTTCGATGGCACCCATCGCCTTGAGCGCGCCGACCCCGCCGCCGTAGCCCAGCGCCAGCTCCGCGATCTTGCCTTTCTGCCGCAGATGTCCATTCATACCGTGTTTTTCAACCGGCACCCGGAACATCTGACTGGCCGAGGCGCAATAGATGTCTCCGCCGTTCCGGAAGACTTCCGCCCGCCAGTTTTCACCGGCGAGGTGAGCCAGGACCCGCGCCTCAATGGCGCTGAAGTCCGCCACGATAAACTTTTTACCAGCTTCCGGGACAAAGGCTGTCCGGATCAGTTCTGACAACACTTCTGGGATGGAGGGGTAGAGAAGCTCCAGCATCTCGGCGTCTCCGGCTTTCACCAGCTCCCGCGCCTCGTTCAGATCTGCCATGTGGTTCTGGGGCAGGTTCTGCAGCTGGATGAGGCGCCCGGCCCAGCGCCCGGAGCGGTTCGCACCATAGAACTGGAACATGCCCCTGCACCTGCCGTCCTCACAGACGGCATTTTTCATTGCCTCATATTTCTTCAAACTGCTTTTGGAGGATTGAAGACGGAGTTCCAGAATCTCCTGCAGTGTGCCGGGGGCATCTGCCAGCATTGCCTGAACCTGTTTTTTTCCGAGGCTCTCCACCTGCATGCCGCTCTCTTCCAGATATCCTTTCAGCTGACTGACCGAGTTGGGGTTTTCCAGCCCAGTCAGTTTTTTCAGCTTCTCCATCAGCCGTGCCTGGCTGATCCGGTCCAGCTCAATGGCCTGTGTCACCAGTTCCCGGTCGATCCGGATCCCCCGGTCGTTGATCTCCTGATCCTGGTGATACTCGTCCCAGACGCTTTCCGGCGCCGGATAGCTCCGCAGCCGTTCCTGTATCGCCATTTCGACCTCGACATCTCTCTTGTTGTAGGCCTTGAACAGCGCCCATTTCTCCGGTGCGTCCGCAGGGGAGTGGAAATGTGATGTTTCCTCATCGGAAAACATCCCGTCTGTGGCATCTGAGGGCGCAGGTATACAAAAGTACCGGATCAGAGCCCGCCCCTCGGTCATCTTCTGTCTCTCCAGTCCCAGTACCGTGCCAACCTGCGCCAGTGCCAGCGGCAGCCCGTTGTATGCCGCCCAGACCATGTCGCAGCGCCAGCTCTTAGGGTTGAGGAAACCCTGTTTCCCCAGCCATTTGCTGATACATATCCGTTCGAAGCTCGCGTTATAGGCATATTTTGTGACATCGTCGCTGACAATTGCTTCCAGGATCTCCTCCGGCAGTTTTTCTCCGCAGGCCAGGTCGTAGACCGTCACCGGTCCGCCGTTGACACTGACCCCGAAAAGCAGAATGTCAAAGTCCGGATCCTCCGCATAGCGGTAGACCCAACTCTTAGTAATGTCGATTTTGCTTCTTGTTTCTATATCTATGCTTAATGTGTGTATCATCACATTTCCTTTCTATAATAAATCGGAGAAGAGCCCAACGCAGTGGGTCTTCTCCGAAAGAGGACGAGCAGCGGAGGGAGCGAGCTTTCGTCAAGCCTGACGGAAGCGAGACGATCCGGAGCTTGTGAGGACGTCGTCTGTTCCGCTTCGTGTTTCAATGTCGATGCTCAGAGTCTTGATCATGTGAGGAAGTCGTCGTCATCATCGTCCAGTCCGGCAAAGTCGAGCTCCGCCCTGCTGTGTCCGCCGAGCGGCGTCCCGTCGCTGAGCTTCTGCAGGTTGTTCAGGCCGCAGGCGATGCCCTTGTTGCCGTTGGAGTTGAACGCGTAGAAGTTGATGCTCGCCCTCCCGATGATGCCGGAGTACAGCTCTCCCGGATCGATGATCGGGTTCAGCGCCGCGTCTACAACGCCGGGCTTGGTGACGCTGTTCGCGTTGAGAAACCAGCATCCTTTATAGACGTCGTCTCCTGCCCGTTCCAGGTCACCGTCCCGCAGCGGCGTCTTCAGCGCACCCAGGGAGGGGACTGCCCGCCCGCTGCCCTTCAGTTTGGCCTGGCCTTCCTCATAGGCCGCCTCAATGGCTGCCCGGATCTTTGCGACGGTGACGGTGTCGCTCTTCGGGATGATCAGACTCACGCTGTATTTCGGTGTGCCGCCGCCCAGAGGCGCTTTCGGCTCGTTGACGCACAGATAAGAGAAGATGGTGTTCTTTCCGGTAATGACTTTCGTTGCGGCTTTTGAAGTTGACATAATATTATTGCTCCTTTTCAAAATCATTTTTTGCCGATGTGTATTCGGGCCTTGAATCGATTTCAGGCACGAGGACCGGCCTGCCCTGAGGTTTTATAACATAGCTTCCCAGCAGTTCCTCAAACTGCTTTTTCCCGAGCTGCTTCGTCATCGCCGTGATGCCGAGCAGCTTTTTCTCATAGGGGTCATAACCCGCTGCCGTCACAATGGAGGCAACCTGCGCCTCATCGCGGAACTTCCGGACGCTCCTGCCCTCCACAAGCTTAAAGTGCGGGAACTGTTCGCCCTTCATGGCCTGTTTCAGCGCATAGGCCTTGATGTCCTCTGCCCAGCTCGTCAGGTGGTCCACCCGCGGCAGAATTTCTGCGATTTCCTCCGGGGACAGCGTCGGCGCGGGAGGGAAGTCCTTCGCCGCCAGTTCCATGTTGTACTCTGCCCGTTTCCGGCAGGTCGCCCTGATTTTACAGAACTGGCAGTGATCTCCTGCATGGAATTCTCCGTTGCCCTCATAGGCGAGCTTTGCCGTGGGCGCCAGGACCGTGTTCGCCCAGTTCAGCAACTCGTCTACCGTCAGATCAAAGCTCTCGATGTTTTCTCTCCTCGGCTGATAGATCGTCAGCCGGATCCTCCTGATGTCATAGAGGTTTCCGAAGGTGTCCAGCGCACCCAGCGCATAGCATTTGAGCTGGCTGTTGCCGGTCCCGTCTTCACCGGATGCGCTCACGAGGACGCCGATTCCGTATTTCAGATCGATGATCTGCAGCAGGTCGTCCGCCACAATGACGCAGTCTCCGGTGCCGAAGCCGTGTTCCACCCATTTGGAGAAGTCCAGCGTCTGTTCCACACAGACCAGGGGATCGGGGCAGAGCTGCTTCGCCGCTTCCACCTGTTCCATGACGAAGGCAGCATAGCCTTCTGCAGCCTCCTGCATTTCGTTGTCGTAAAAGCTGAGGCTTTCCGTCGGATCTTCCGTGGCTTTCCCCAGCGCTTTTTCCACCAGGTATTGACCCAGTTCATGGGCGCTGGTGCCCTGCATAGCGTATTCGCTGCTTCTGTCTTCTTCCTGGGCGCACAGCTTTGCCGACGGTGGACAGGCCAGCCAGCGGTGGCTTGCACTGGCTGATAGGTATGCGTGTTTCATGCCCCGATTTCCTGTGCTTCCGCCATCAGTGCCCCCAGCTCCTTCGGGTCACTGATATCCGACAGCTTGTGCACTCCGTGTGCTGTGAGCAGGGCTTTTACCTCTGCCCGGAAACCGCTGCGGGATTTCTCCGCCAGCAGTGCCCGTACCTCTTCCAGCGTCGCGCTTTTTACCCGTTCTCCCTCGTCACAGAGCCCAGCGGAGCGGGTCTGTGACGAAAGAGGAGAATCAGCGGAGTGACCGAGCTTTCCCGACGCCTCGGGGAAGCGAGTGGATATGGAGCTTGATTCGACTCCAGCCGCGTTGGGTTCTTCGGCGGTCATATACAGCGTGGTCAGTTCTTCCATCGCGTCTAACATGGCCCGTCCACAGAGCACTAATTTTTGAATGTTGTCCAGGATCTTTTCTTTTTCCATTGTTTACCTCCTTCTTTTTGTTGCCCCGGTTCCCGTCAGAAAACCGGCGGAGCGTTTTCTGAGCATGTGGCGACGTCGTGTTGCTCACCTTTACATGTATCCGCGGAATGTCTTTTTCCGGTTTTTTGAAAATTATTTTCTGAGTCGGAATTTTCCGCCTTTCCAATACATGTAACGATGAAGGGCCGCCGTGCCCTCATCAATTCATCAAAGGAGGAATCAATTTTGTATTGCATTGACTCAGGCTTCAAAGACATCAACGGCGGGCATGTCAATACCTTTATCCGTGGGATCGCCGGCCGAAGCGCCCTTCTCGAAGTTGAGGCAGGAACCAACGGATACAAAGGGGGAAACCGTCAGAAGGGCAGCCGCACCTATTTCCGTTTGACCGCCCTCAACAACACGGATTTCTACGCACGCGTCCATAATAATTCCAGAGGTCAGCCTGACGCTGTTGAGATCTGCTTCTGCGGCGACGAGGGCATCGATGTTTTTCTCCGGGCTCTGGATTTTGCCCGTTCTGCGATCTCCGATCAGGCAAGAGACGTTTGTGACTGAGGAGGGAATCATGCGTTTTACGATCTTTTCCGCCGACTGCGTCGGCAACCGTAAAAACTGTCTCTACCCCAACCGTCAGGAGATCACAGACAAAGAAAAACTCCGCGCAGCCGTGTCTTTTGACCACGTCTGTGCGGAGTATGAGGGGGATTACCGTTCCGTTTCCAATTATAAGGAGTCCAATGTCGCTGTCATGGATGTGGACAACGATCACAGCGATGATCCTCAGCAGTGGATCACGCCGGAGAATCTCGCTGATGAATTCGGCGATCTGGATTATGCCATCGCTTTCAGCCGCAATCACTTGAAGTCCAAGGAGGGGAAGTCCCCGCGTCCCCGTTTCCATGTCTATTTCGCTATCACGCCCTTCGCCGATGCCGAGGGTTATACCGCCCTCAAGCGTGAAATCTACCGGAATTATCCTTTTTTTGACGGCAACGCCCTGGATGCCGGCCGTTTCATTTTTGGCTGCGACCCAGGGAATATCATCTGGCATGAGGGCCAGACGACCATCGACCGGATTCTGGAGCGCCTGACAGCCAATGACGACATCGAAGAGGGACGCCGCAACGCCACGCTCTCCCGTATAGCCGGACGTCTGGTTAAGCGCTATGGGGCGGGGGATGAGTCCTATCGGATGTTTCTCGCCCAGGCGGAACGCTGCAGCCCGCCCCTCGAGGATCAGGAGCTCAGCACCATTTGGAAAAGCGCATGCCGCTTTGCAAAAAAGGTCCAGGCTCAGCCCGGCTACATCCCGCCTGAGCAGTTCGGCGGGGGACTGATGCCCGTGGACTTCACGGATATTGACGAGGCCAAGGTCTTCTGCATGGACGCCGCGTCCGAGATCACTTATACCACCGGCACAGACTTTCTGTGCTACAACGGCGTCTACTGGGAGGAGTCCCGCATCAAGGCCCAGAGCGTCATGATGAAGTTCCTCGACCGCCAGCGCGATGACGCTGCGTCCAATCTCGAGGGCCGCAAAGCCGCCCTGCTCTCAGAGGGCGTCAGCGAGCTTGCCATTCTCAGTGGAGGCAAGGCCCTGGAGCGGCAGATTGGCTCAAATCAGATGAATCTCTATCTCAACTACCAGAAAGCTCTCTCTTACTACAAGTTTGTCATCAACCGCCGCAACATGAAATATGTCTGCTCTACACTGGAGGCGGCCCGCTCCATGGTCGAGCTGGCCCCGGCTGATTTTGACCGTGCCGAGAATCTTCTCAATTGTCCGGAACACACCTATGACGTCAGCAGGGGACTTGCTGGGATAAGGGATCACGACCCGTCCGACCTGATTACAAAGTCCACCCGCTTTGAGCCGGGGGATCAGGGAAGCGAGCTCTGGGATCAGGCGCTCCATACCTTTTTCGGACAGGATGAAGAGCTCATCGACTATGTACAGCAGACCGTCGGTCTCTGCGCAATCGGCGCGGTCTACCAGGAGGCGATGATCATTGCCTATGGTGAGGGCTCCAACGGCAAGTCTACCTTCTGGAACACCATCGCCGGTTCTCTCGGCAGCTACTCCGGCACCATCTCCGCTGATGCCCTCACCGTCGGCTGCAGGAGGAATGTTCGCCCGGAACTGGCTGAGGTCAAGGGCAAGCGTCTTCTCATTGCCGCCGAACTGGAAGAAGGTACCCGTCTATCTACCTCCATTGTCAAACAGCTTTGTTCCACTGACGAGATCTCCGCTGAGAAGAAGTACCGTGATCCCTTTAAGTTTCGCCCGACACATACTCTCGTGCTCTATACCAACCATCTCCCGAAGGTCGGCGCTATGGATACCGGTATCTGGCGGCGTCTGATCGTCATTCCCTTTGACGCCCGGATCACCGGCCGTTCTGATATCAAGAACTATTCCAAGTACCTTCTCGAGCACGCGGGCCCCGCTGTCATGCGCTGGATCATCGAGGGGGCGCAGCGGGTAATCGCAGCCGATTACCATCTCAGACAGCCCCTCTGTGTAGCCGCTGCCATCGCACAGTACCGGGCGGATAACGACTGGCTCGCTCATTTTCTGGATTCCTGTTGCGTAGTCGAGGATGACCGGGAAGAGAAGTCCGGCGAGCTGTATACGGCATACCGTGCTTTCTGCGCCCGGAGCGGGGAGTACGCCAGGGGGACGACTGAGTTCTATACTGCCCTGGATCAGCGCGGTTTCCAGCGCGTCCGCCGTAAAACGGGGCGCTTCGTCACCGGTCTTACCCTGTGTGATTTCATAGACTGAGGTGACACTCGTGACACTCTTATCCATAACTCTCTTCTGGCTCCTTTTTTTCTTCTATAGGAAAAGTCATAGGAGAGACTGTCACGACCGTCACCTCGTCCTCACAAGCTCCGGATCGACTCGCTTCCCTGAAGCGTCAGGAAAGCTTGCTCCCTCCGCTGTTCGTCCTTTTCACATCAGACCCATTACATTGGGCTCTGATGTGATGAACAAATGAATGGAGTTTACATAATGCTTGAAAAACAGGTTGAACAGAAGCTCGTTGATGCAGTGAAAAGTGCAGGCGGGTTATGTCCCAAGTTTGTTTCACCAGGTATGGACGGCATGCCCGACCGCCTCGTCCTGATGCCCGGAGGCCGCCTTGCCTTTGTGGAGCTCAAGGCCCCGGGGAAGAAACCCCGCCCGCTTCAGCTCCACCGCCATACCCGGCTCCGAGCTCTCGGCTTTGATGTCTTTGTCATCGACCGACCGGAACAGATCAAGGAGGTTCTCCGTGCAATATCACCCTCATGAGTACCAGCACTTCGCCATCAACTTTATCGAGACCCATCCGGTTGCAGCAGTCATCCTGGATATGGGCCTCGGCAAGACCTCCATTACTCTGACCGCCATCGAAGATCTGATGTTTGATTCCTTTGAGGTCTCCCGTGTCCTTGTCATCGCCCCACTCCGCGTGGCGAAAATGACCTGGCCGGACGAGCTCCGACAGTGGGACCATCTGAGTCACCTGACCTTTGCCGTGGCGGTGGGCACGGAGTCTGAAAGACGGGCAGCGGTGGTACAGAACGCAGATATTACCATCATCAACCGAGAGAATCTGCCGTGGCTGGTGGAAAAGAGCGGCCTTCCTTTGAACTTCGATATGGTCGTCATTGATGAGCTTTCGAGTTTCAAGTCCTGGCAGTCACAGCGTTTTAAAGCCTTTATGAGATTGCGACCGCATGTTCGGCGTGTGGTCGGCCTCACCGGCACTCCCAGCTCCAATGGCCTGATGGATCTCTTTGCCGAGTACCGCTGCCTCGACATGGGCGAGCGCCTGGGACGTTTCATTGGCCGTTACCGGGCGGCCTGGTTCACCCCGGAGAAGACAAACGGCAGCATCGTCTACTCCTACCGTCTCCGTCCGGGAGCGGAGGAACAGATCTATAAACGGATCGCGGATATCACGATCTCCATGAAGGCTATGGACCACCTTTCCATGCCGGAGCTCATCAGCACCCGCACCGTTGTCAAAATGTCCGACGACGAACGCGCCGCCTATGACAAGCTGAAAAGAGATCTTGTTCTTACGTCCGAGGATTTCATAATCGACTCAAAGCCCAGCGAAGCGGGTTTGAGTCGAAGAGGAGCTGTAGCGGAACGACTGAGCTTTCCCGACGCTTCGGGGAAGCGAATGGATGTGCAGCTTACAGCGACGTCAGCCGCATCCTTGTCCAGCAAGCTGTCGCAGCTGGCCAACGGCTGCGTCTATGACGACAGCGGCGCGCCCGCCGTCTTCCACGACCGAAAGCTCGACGCTCTGGAAGACCTGCTGGAGGCAGCCACAAGTCCCGTTCTTGTATGCTACTGGTACAGGCACGATCTGTCCCGGATTCAGGAGCGGCTTTCCCGCCTCGGCATTTCTTATGCCGAGATCCGCGAGCCCGATTCCATCCGCCGCTGGAACGCCGGGGAGATCCCCGTGGGCCTCATCCATCCGGCCTCTGCGGGCCACGGCCTCAACCTCCAGCAGGGCGGCCATACCATGATCTGGTTCGGACTCACCTGGTCGCTGGAGCTCTACGAGCAGTGTATCGCCCGTCTCTGGCGTCAGGGCCAGCAGTCCCGTACTGTCGTTGTGACCCACATCGTCACTGAGAAAACAATTGACGAGCAGATCCTCCGGGCACTCGAATGCAAGTCCCGCACTCAGGAAGACCTGATCGCCGCCGTAAAGGCAAACATCGAAAGGAGTTAAATTTTGCAGCTGATTGAAAGTGATATCAATCTCGATAATAGCACCCGCGACTATAAGCATAAAAATATCAACCCTCAGCAGATTGTGGACAGTTTTCAGCGTTCCGGTATGCGACAGGCCAGAATTTCCTATACCTGCCATGAATACAAGAACGCCTACAGCTGTCGTTCCACCTTTGCCAACGCCATCCGCCGCATGAATGTTCCGCACATCAGGGTGCAGACGCTGAACGGCCGCGTCTATCTGATCAACACCCTCGCCGAGCCCGGCGTTGGCAGCGGTGCGCACCTGAATTTCTACCGGAAGCGAAGTCACGCGAAGAAGGAACAGAGCCATGGACAGACGTAAGCAGATTCTTTCAGAGCTCCGGTATTTGGAGGACTACCGCTGTGCCATCCGCTTGATGCATGATGACATCGCCCACATGACCGATGACATAAACCTTCTGACTGCTGACATAAACCGACATAACTCTGACATAGACCAACATAGCGCTGACATAAACATCAATAGTCCTGACATAAAGAACGACTCTCTCGTACTAAAACGGGAGAGTCTGATAGAGGAGCGAAGTGACCTGCTGCTCTGTCTCAGAGTGACGGTCAATCAGGTGTCTCGTATCGAGCGTCTTCTCCTGCTGCTCCCGGAGGAGGATCAGCTGATTCTGGATAAGATGCTCATCCATCCTTACCGCAACAGTGCTTTTGACCTGATGGAGACTCTGCACTGTGAAAAGTCTTGGCTCTACAAGCACCGCGCTGCTGCTCTAGATACTCTCTGCCGCCTCCGCTATGGCGCAGGATAGAAAAACCAGCCCGCCATCATCGGCGGGCTGATGCAGTTGTGGCGTCCGCCGCCGTGCTCCGCTTCGCTCCGCGTTTTCCGCTTCGCTCGATTTCTCCCTCTCCGGCTCGCCGTGCGCCCTCGCTCTAAGCTGTCTGCGTTTTATACTTTGCCGCCCCGTTCCTCCCTCTGTATCAGTCTGCTGCTTTGCGCCCGGCTCGCTTCCTCCCCCTGCCGGGGGAGGTGATCAGTATCCGGACCGCTTGTCGTGGCGGAGGGCCTGGCGGACGCGAACGTCTCTGACGTTGTGCGCGTCGGGGCCAGCCGCCTGATCGGTGAGATCCTGAACATGACAGGGGACCAGGCTTCCATCCAGGTGTATGAGGAGACCTCGGGCCTCGGCCCCGGTGCGGACGTGGTGACGACCGGGATGCCGATGTCGGTGGAGCTGGGCCCCGGCATGCTGGACAACATTTACGACGGCATCCAGCGCCCGCTGCCGGAGATGCGCGCCCTGACCGGCGACAGCATCACCCGCGGCACGGACGTGGCGGCGCTGAACCGCGAGAAGCAGTGGGACTTCGTACCGGTTGCGAAGCCCGGCGACCGTCTCTCAGCCGG
>JAFTGD010000057.1 GCA_017458065.1 Oscillospiraceae bacterium | reverse complement strand
CACACTTCTTGTGAAAACACAAGAAAAAACTGCCAAAAATCCGGAAATAATTCAGATCTCTGGCAGTAAATGTAGAGTTGAGATAATAAAAACCAGCGAGTTGCAATTTTTAGTCGCAATAAATAGAGGAAGTTAAGGATAGCAAACCAACTAGACCCCTATGCTTACCTGACACATATCTTCACTGAGGCCCCAAAGATGGCAGCCAAAGGTGAAGATTGGGTTACCGCAATGCTCCAGATTCATGCAAGGCTGGTATGAAGGAACGCAGTCAGAATTGACGCTTACGCTTATCGCCTTCGCTACACTCTCAGTAAACGGTTTTGTAGAGGAAGGTCATCGCCTGTGCCCTCGTGCAGGCTTTTCCGGGGCTGAAGGTTGTTGCGCTCGTACCGGAGGTGACTCCTGCCTCCTTCGCCCACAGCACAGCCTTATAGAAATAGTTATCCTCGCTCACATCTTCAAACGGATTGTTCAAATCGTTAGGCTCCGGTCTGTCAAGAGAGATCCACAGGAAAGTCACGATATGACCGCGTGTGCAGGGATTTCCGGGGCTGAAAGTTGTCGCGCTAGTCCCGGAGGTGATGCCCTTCTCTTTTGCCCACAGTACCGCTTTGTAGAAGTAATCGCTTTCCTTCACATCCATAAACGGATTATCCAGGCTGGAGGGTTCCGGTCTGCCGTTATAAATCCAAAGGAAAGTCACAATCTGGCCGCGTGTGCAGGTCTTTGACGGCGAAAAGGTCGTTGGGCTCGTGCCGGAAGTAATTCCGTTTTCCTTTGCCCAGTAAACCGGGTTGAAGTAATACGCATCCGGGTCGTTTACGTCGCTGAATAGCACCTGCACCGTACAGGACAGGTCAATGCTGCCGTCATCGGTTTTGACCGTTATGGCCGTTGTACCAACCTGAGTCGCCGTGACATTTCCGTTTCCATCCACCGTCGCTATATCGGCATTCTCCGCTGCCCAGACAAGGCCAAGAGCACTGTCAACGGTCTCCCCGGTATCACTGTTTACAACAGTGAGCTGTCTTGAAGCACCAGATTCCAGATAGATATAATCACTATTCAGCACATAGGTTCCACCTGCAAGCGTACCGAGTGTCTTGGAATCAGTATAGGTCTGCCCAAGCAAGGTCACTGTGGCTGTATAGGTCTTCGACCCGTCTGTATTCTCAACCGGTTCTCCGACAGTCGCCTCTACGCTCTTAGTCTCACCGCCCACACTGCAGGTGAAGACGGCTGCCGCACTGCTGCAGTCAGCAGTCCATGTCCATTCCGGTTCACCATAGTTGTGCGCATCCTGCGCAAAGACTGCCGTGTAGTCTGCATCACTCGTGACTGCCGTGATCTCCGGAGTCCATGTGGAGAAGGTATAGCACCATTCATCGGTAGGTGCCTTGGTCGGAGTCTCTCCCTGGAACGCAGGTGTATCACCCCTGTAAGCATTTGTCGTTCCAAGAAGCGTAATTCCATCCTCATCATAGAAGTTGACTGTATAGAGTTTCTGATCCTTTCCGTATTGGAAAGAACCAACCTCTGCAAGACCGCTTCCGTCGCCGGCATTGGTGGAAATACAGACATGATATATCTGTCCGATCTCCATGCTGATTGGATAAATGTTAAATTCTACTGCGGTTCCGGCTGCCGTTACCTGATCCATATAGACCACATTGTCCGTGGATGGTGTCGTATTGCTACCCTTGAGGACCATCACCATATAGTATGCCCCCTCTTGGGTTCCGCTGTAGGTCAACGAAAGTCTCTGCGCTCCGTGATAATAATCTTGAACTGCAATACCCTGCGGAATCTCTGCCGAAAGGACTGGCGCATTGGTACAGTCTGCAAGCTGCGGAATCGCAGTCACTCCGTCTGACATGCTAATGGCAAACATACCCCCTGCGTCATCGGCATATGCCGTTCCGCAGAGCAGCGCCGCACAAAGCAATGTCAATAATAACACTCGAATTCCCTTTTTCATATCGATACTCCTTCTATAAGATGATGGAAATAATTCTGTGTTAATCATATCCATATTACTTTGTTGCTGTAATTGCTTCGTCCAGTGGGATGTTGTCTTCATCCATCACGAATGCCCTGGCATATTCGGCTCCCTCCGGAACCGCTGTATTCCCCTCGCCGTCTTCCGTCACAGTGAAGACATCCAACATCTGGTCATCCTGTGAATAGACTGCAATCCATACCGTCCCTTCCGGATGGTAGTCTCTGCTGACGCTGTAGCTGACAGATCCGTTTTCAATGGTGAGATTCATGATCCAGAAGGTATAGGCAGTGCCGATTACGGGCGGTGCCTCCACTGTCTGTGTCTGTTCCTCGCCTTCCCCGCCCTCGGTCACAGTGACCTGCGCCGACCAGGTCATGTAGATATTGGAGCCCTGGCGACTGACCCATTCGTTCATCGCGTTCAGCATGCTGTTGAATCCGGTCTCGTCATAGGTGTAGCTTGTTGCATTTTGTAAGCCTGTGTCAGCATCAGCACGGAACCAAAGTGATTCTGACTGTATATTCTCTGCTGTTCCGATCAGCGCGTCACCGTCTGATGCACCCGAGAAGTAGATGTTGGCGATCGTTGCACCGTTCACGCTGCCTGCCACGCCGCCGGTCGTACCCGCGGGGCCCGACACATCTCCGGTCACACAGCTGTTCAGGACCTTCGCGGAATCTAAAGCGATGCCGACCAGACCGCCGGCCTGTGCTCTGCCTGTCACATCTGTATCACTAATACAGTTCATTACTGAACCGCCGCTCATTCTGCCGACCACGCCGCCGACGGCACCGGTGCCGCTGACAGTGATGCTTCCGCCGACCGAGCAGTTGTTAACCGTCGTCCCGATCGCATTTCCGACCACACCGCCGGCATTCACTGCTGAGCCATTGATACTGGCTTCTACGATGCAGTTCTCCACGGTAGAGTTCACCGCATTGGCTATAATCGCACCAATCGATGTCTCATCCGCATCTGCAATGTTGATTCCGACCGCAACCGCGCTGATCCGTGCTCCGTCAAGGAATCCGAACAGACTGGTCGCCAGATTTTCAATTGGAAGATTGCTTCCGTCAAAACAGCCTCTAAAGGGGTGTTCCGCTGCACCAACAGAAGCAAAGCCTGACCCGTTACTCAGGTTGAAGCCGCCTTCACTCTCCTGGCCTTCCACGTAAGCTTCCGTCAGGACGAAACTGACGCCCTCTGTGTTTTTCCCGTCGTTTACGTAAGCAGCAAACTGGATCAATTCTTCTTCGTTGCTAATACTGAAAGTATCACCTGGCTCAGCGCTCTTCCCGCTGTCTGTAAGACCTGACATTGTATTATAAGGCCTGTTAGCAATATAAATAACTCTGTACTCGAGATTCTCCGCCGGCATGACGCCCTTGTATTCCAGTTCATAGGTGTGATACCCCTCGATCGGAGGTGTATCTACATCATAAGCCTGTCCAGCCGTCTTATAGAGTTTGACCGGAGATCTCGCCTGTGTCCCGTCTTCATAGACATAGAGGACGGACAGAAGATAGGTCGGAGCTTTCTCCGCGAAGATCGGGAAACCGCCGCTTCCGTCTTCTCTGAAGCGGTCCGCATACCAGCGGTTATAATAATCGAGCGGGCTGGAATTCGGTGTTGTTTCCCCGGTGAGCTGTTCATCATCCCCTACTTCCTGTGATCCGGACTCGTTGACATTGTAAGCGCCGTTCGCCTCATACCAGTTGTTCAGCGCATCCAACAGCGTCAGTTCATTCGCGTACCCTTCTTCCGCTATAAAGGCGTCCGTGTTGGTTCCGTTGGCCTGTTCCGCGGTCACTGCAAATGCCAGAGGCTCTGTTCCGTTGCTATTGGCGCCGACAGCTGCAGCGGCGGTACTGTCGAGATAGTAGGCAAAATAGATGCCGGTTTCATCGGTAATCGCGGTCTCATCCTCGGCCGGGGTTGCCGCCGGAATGACGGAAAGCGTCCCGCAGATTCCGCCACCCGAGGCGCTATTTATCTCGCCTGCGTTAAAGCAGTTGCTAACCAGTCCAACGTTTTCGGTATACCCGATGGAGCCCGCGATACCGCCCGTCGAGCTGGAACCTGTGACGGAGGCGGTGTTGTAGGCATTCAGAAGTCTGGTCTCCTCCATACCGCCTATGATGCCGCCGACATGGCTGGCCCCGCTGACGCTTCCGTCATCGATCGCGATGTCATAAATCGTCGAACCGCCACAGGCCATGCCGGCCAGCGCACCGCTGTAATCCCCGCCCGAGATATTAACATCTTCCAGTGTCAGGTCATGGATCAGCGCGCCGTCCACCTTTCCGAAAAGGCCCGCATAGCTGATTCCGCCGTATACCGCGAGGTCTGAGATTGTAAATCCGTTACCGTCCAGTTCTCCGCGGAAAGGCATGTCTGCTGTCCCGATCGGCGTCCATGCCGCACTGCCAAGAGCAAACTCACTCTCTGCGCCATTCATGGCAAACCGCAGGCCCGCCGTTGTACGGGTTCCCAGCCGTGTAAAAGTCGAAAGCAACCCCAGTTCATCTACTGATTCGATGTTGAAAATGGTATTGCTGACCTTATCATCATCCTCAATGAAGCTGGCCCATTCTGTATCCGACATGTACATCAGTTCCGTCATGGTCCAGTACTCTTCATTTGAAGCGCTTTTATACAGGGTTGCTGTTTTCGAGGTAGAGGAACTTACGATGAAGTTAATCGTCTCCGTTTCGTACCTGTTCTTACTCAACTTCAGGATGTGACCGGCCATCGACATCCAAAGCTTCACCTGTCCGCTGGAATTCGTCGTACCAAGTGTGGTACTCCCTTCCTTCACTGTCACGCCGCTCAGCGGTTTGTTTTTATTCGATCCGTCTTTCACCGTGATCGTGATCAAATACTGCCGGTTCGGGCAGTTTCCGGTTCCATAGGACCATTTCCCGTTTGCGCCATAATGCGCATAAAAAGTCATTAGTCTAACCGTGCTTTTGCTCCAGGTCTTACTGGCAAGCGTCTTTCCCAAGGCATTCAGGCTGAGCGAAGGTATCACATATAGATCCAGATCCACTGTCAGGCAAGCCAGAACATTATTATGTCTATATGTTGATGTGTTGTTGATGGACTGCAATGTACCAGTAGCCTGAACACCGACTTCTCCCGTCACCGAGATAGCGATCAGATCCTTGAGAAATGATGCCGTAAATGAAGCCTTGATACCGAGCATAACCACTACCTTGGCTTCCGATTGAATTGTCTTGTCGCTGGACGCAGATTTTGTCGTTGTCTGTGAATAGCTGCCGTTCTGATATGTGGTAGATATTGTATAAGCGCATGTCTGTGTCGCTGTAAAATCAAAGACTGCGTCAAATGTTGCGGAGAAAGTTAAATATACCGGGATTTTGAATACAACCCCCGCGACGGTTCCGACCGGAATCGTGCCAATCAACTTGGGTTCTGGTTTGTAAGTGAATGACTTGGATGCATGAACATTGAAGACATTCTTCGCCGTTATTTTGGATGACGCTGTAATCTTCGTTAGCTTTGTCGGAATACCGAGTTTGCTGGAGTAATTAATCGAGAGGCTGACGTTAGCTGTCAGAGTGAGGGTATCCGTGATTTTTACCACGCCATTTGGGCTCTTGGATGATACCGTTAAGCTACTTGTTTTAGTCAAAGAGCCGGATGCTGAACCGGATCCGAACAAATCTGCCTCTTGATCTTCTTCCGCAGCAGGATCCACGACGATCTCATCCAGGAACTCAATATCAGCATCGGCGGTGCTGGTGTCAATATTGCCTGCATCCGCCTCTGCAGAGGCTGAGACTCTGATATATTCGAAGAATTCACCGAGATCCGAAGTCTCGCTACTGGCAGTAACCTCTACACCGGTTCCTTCTTCCCCGTCTGAAAACAGGGTGACAACTTCTTCGACCTCCTCGATGCGAAGGACGCGGGCGTCACTTACGTTATCCACCGGGAAAACCAGGAGCTTGTCCCCGGACTGCAGATCCTCCAGAACGTCGCTGTTAACTACATCAGTGAATACATAGCCCTCGGTCTCTTCCATCAGTCCGAACAGTGCTGCATTTTCACTGTCACCCAGTTCTTCCACCTGGTCCATGCTATCCACATAGACAACCTTGACGTCCCGGCTGACCACGGCAAAGTTTTCTTCTCCGTCATCCCCGATGCCGAAGTCCAGAATGACGTTTTCCGCATAGGACGCGTCATTCGACGGGGTCGCCAGAAAATCCTGATAGGCCTGGGTACGATCCAGATAAGAAAACACCTGGCTAATCTCGTTTCCGCCGGAAGTCAGGACGGCCTCAATCCAGAAGTACTCCGGAAGCGACCACACTTCCAGCGGAACGGTGACAGCTTTTTCTCCGGCAGGCGCTTCGACATTCTTCGAAAGCACCTCCTGTTGGCTGCTCTCTTCGATCACCTTCAGATTCAGCACACTGTCTCCCGCCGCGAGATAGGAGACCTTCGCACTGGTGCTGTCTTCTGCCAGTTCCAGCGCAATGATCTGGTAATCGCTGCCATCGCCGAAAACCTCGCTGAAAAGCTCACCGGACAGGTCCTCTGTGCCGAGTGAGACATCCAAGTCGGCATGGGAAGCATCATTGGTTCCCTCTGCGGCAAAACCAGTGACGGTGAAGCTGAAGATCATCGACAGGATCAGAACAAACGATATGACTCTCTTCATTTTCTTACGCTCTCTCCTTATCATGTTTTTTTGTTTTCAATATCATTAGCTGTGAAACGCCATTCCCTCAGGGGGAGAAGCGTTCACATGGAGAAAGGGGAATAAACGCGGTATCTGTAAACGCAATCAGATAAGTCGTTGCATTCTCTTCCGTAAACACATGATCGAGCAGGCCCCTGTCCCGCTCTGTGGCAAGGATCCGGACTCCGAGCATCTGCCCGGTGTCGCTCAACGCCGTCAAAAGCGCTCTGCTTCCTCCGTGATGCAGCGTCCATCCGAAGACGCTCCAGTATATCCCGCCGTCTGACTCAGTCGTGTCAAACCGGACCCAGTGCTGCCCGATCAGATTATCCAGAGGGAGCAGTCCGTACCCATAGGCGGTATCATATCCGGAGTCTCCAAGATCCATGGCGCGATCCTCCATCAGTTCCATCATTACATCCCGATCCAGGTTCGGAGCAAGCTGCCGGAGGATGGCAATCTCCGCTGTCACACACGGCGCGGCGAACGAGATGCCGCTGTCGCTGCTTATATTGCCGCTCTGATCAACGAAAGGAACATTGCCGCCGGGCGCACAGAAAGAAACCTGATCATTTCTTTGTGAACTGGAAAGAATCTGCAGAGAAGCGTTCACAGCTGTTACGCTGATCACTTCATTGTAAGCCGCCGGATAGATTTTCGTTCCTTGCGGATAGGTGTTGTTCACATTGCCTGCCGCAGCCACAAGAATAACGCCTGCGTCATATGCAGACCGCAGTGCGCTGTAAAGTGTCTGCGAATTGCTGCTGAGCCCCCAGCTCATATTGATGATGTCGCATTGATACGTCTCGACCGCAGCCTGAATTGCAGGTGCGAGGATTTTCACGGTTCCGCCGCCGGAACTTGAAAAACACTTAAGCGGAACGACTTCCACATCCGGGGCAATTCCGCTGATCCCGACGCCGTTATGATCTCCGCAGATCACCTGCGTTACCTTTGTTCCGTGATAGACGTCATCACTAGTACAACGTTCGCCAATTAACTGGACTTTTTGAGTGGCAAAGTGTCCACTACAATTATTTCGGATACATCAAGATCATCCAACTTATATTTCCAGTGGAAAACAACTGGCTCCTCATTGACCTCAACAAAATATTGATATATGCGTTCTGCTAACTCTGCTTTAGACTTGACTCGAATTCCACGCAACATCTGCTTTGTCATCTTGCTGAAGAAGCCCTCGATCATATTTAGCCAGGAGCCATGCTTTGGGGTGAATACAAACTCAAATCTACCTGGAACAGTTGCAAGATACTCTCTTGTAAAGCAGCGGCATGAGCACCAAAGAGTGGTGTGCAGAGAATGGGATTGTCCCAAACACGTACTTTCGGTGGCAGAAGAAGGTGTTCAACGCAATGCAGCCGGAAGAGGGACAGTTCTACGAAATTCCAATACCGTATAGGGGAGGAAAGACTGCCGTCAGTATTGAGATAAACGGT
>JAFTGD010000056.1 GCA_017458065.1 Oscillospiraceae bacterium | reverse complement strand
GGTTTTTGTTTGTGTGGTAACTACATTATACCAGAAAACGGAGAAATATGCTATTTTTATGTGCGTGAAAGTTTCTGAATTTGCGATTCTCGCATGAATCAAGAAACTTTTTCAGAAAATCTACAAGTGGGAAGTATTAGTACTTGACACATACGGCATGCTTTCAATCTTGCGATTGCTATTTACTTTTACGCTAATATCGTTTATAATATTAGCGCAAAGGTGGTGGTAGCGTTGGACTCCAAGGATCGAATCTCAGTAATTGCTTCTAAACATCACGGCGTATTGAAAACAGCAGATGTTGTCGAAGCGGGGATCTCGAAAAAAGCGCTTGCAGATTATGTGAAAGAGCGCGGGTTTGAGAGAGCAGCACACGGTATCTACTGCGATCCGGACGCCTGGATTGACGATATGCTTGTTTTGCAGCTTCGCTGTCCTAAAACGGTTTTTTCCCATGACACAGCGCTGTTTCTTCATGATTTGACAGACCGGGAACCGCTGTCTTATACCGTGACAGCCAAGACCGGTTATAATCCTTCACATCTGACTGAGGCTGGCGTCAAGGTATACACTGTCAAGAAAGATCTGTTTGAAATCGGCATGACGGACAGCATTACCCCATTCGGTAATCGAATTAACGTTTATAACATGGAGCGCACAATCTGTGATGTGATCCGCAGTCGCAGCACGATGGAGGCACAGGTTTTACAGGATGCCTTGAAGCAATACGCAAAGCGAAAGGACAAGAATCTGCATCAACTGATGGAGTATGCAGATTTGTTTCATGTTGACCGCATTCTCAGACAGTATATGGAGGTGCTCCTGTGATGATCCACACTTCAAGACAGCTCAAGGATCTCGTTCGGAATCTGGCCAAATCCACAGGCATCGAAGCGCATGTGCTGATCCGCCGCTACATGATGGAGCGCCTGCTGGAACGCATTTCACTTTCCTCGTGCAAGGACAGTTTTATCTTAAAGGGCGGACTGTTGGTTTCGGCACTCGTCGGTGTGGATACCCGTGCCACGATGGATATTGACGCCACAGTCAAGGGACTGCCTGTCACTGCATCGGACATGGAGCGGATTTTGACTGAAATCATTGCCATTCCGATAGACGACGGAGTTCAATTTCGAATCAAGGACTGCGGCGATATCATGGAAGAGATGGAATACAGCGGTGTGAGGATTTCAATGGAAGCGCTTCTGGACAATTCCGTAACGCCGTTGAAGCTGGATATCTCCACAGGCGATGCGATCACACCGCGGGAAATCCGGTATCCCTATAAACTCATGTTTGAGGATCGGAGCATCCCTCTGATGGCCTATCCGTTGGAAACCGTGTTGGCAGAAAAACTGGAAACGATCCTCTCGCGTTCCACGCTCAACAGTCGTATGCGGGATTTCTACGACGTTCAAGTCCTGCTGGAAGCTTTTTCACAGGAGATCGACGATTCCACATTGGAAAAAGCATTGACTGCAACCGCCGAAAAGCGAGGGTCAATTGGCCGGCTACATGATGCGGAGACTGTCCTGCGTGCTATCGAGGACAGTCCCGAATTGTGGGCACTATGGACGGGGTATCAAAAGAAGAACACATATGCCAGGCCCTATACTTGGGAGAGCATCATACGCTCAGTTCGACAGGCCTGCGAAAAGGCGGGCTTGCGCCTTGACAATCCCTCTGAAAATTGAGAGAACGGTATATCCTTACATAAATTTCAAAGAGACCAACATGGCGAGATTTCCTTTCATGGGAAATCTCGCCATGTTGTTTGCCCAATCCTGCCAGACAAATGCCCAAATCAGTTCACTTCAAAACTGTTTTATGAGTGATGGCTCTTTCTTCCTATCCGGTTTTTTACCGGTCTGCTGTATTCAAATTCTGCTTTTCTTTCATACCATGCTTCATCAGTTTATCACAGGCGAAAGAGCAATTCAATTAAATGCAGCAAAAAGCAAAAGAAAATAAAGCAGAAATGATCAGTTTCTCTCCGTGCTCCCTTTTTTGTGGGAGCTCGCGGTTCTCTTTTCTCTTTTACTTTGTCAATGCCTCAGCGCAAGAAAGAAGCAGACCCCTGCTTTGGAGTCTGCTTCAGATGCATTTTCTTACCAATTCCTCATCATCCAACGCAGCATCGATCAGTCTGCTGAAGAACGATGTGTAGCCTTTTCCGTAAGACTTCGAAAAAATTTGTGCCTTCTGAGACAACCGGATCGATGCAGTCTGTTTGTTCCGATTCATTCTTTTGAATTGCTTCAACATTTCCAGCGTCATCTCAGGGCTGTCATCGTCAAACAAGGGTTCCGCACGCACAGCCGCTTCAATCTCATTCAGCTCTTCCGGTGTCAGCATTGCCCCGATCTCATTCATACTCATCTTCGCCATGTTCATGCCTCCATTTCTCAGCAGCTGTGGCTATCCTCGCCGAGATCAGCCGTACTGTATTCTCGTGCCTGAATGTGCAAACTACGAACAGGACCCTGCCAACCTTGCCAAGGATATCATAACGTTCTTCTTCCGGGTGCTCCTTATCTTCGTGTATCATCTTGTAGGGATCAAAGAACACTTTCGCCGCCGTTTTAAAGTGAATCCCGTGCTTTGTAAAATTGATACGTTCTTTCTCGTCATCCCATTCGAATTCGGTCTTGTTCACATCGAAATCAAAATACTCGTACATTCTTTCGCCTCTGCGATCATATTACCACAAGAGATGGCAAATTGCAATGTAAATTGCAATTTATAATATGCTATGGTTTCGATTGAAGCGGCAGCGCTGTAAAAGCAGCGTCTCCAGATCGATATGACCTGGAAACGCTGTTTTTCTTGAACGATGCAAAACTGCCCCCTGCTCGAGATCAGGTACCGTCTGCGTATCATTGACAGGGCGAAACAGGTGTGATAGAGTCAGATTCATCAGCACTGCGTCCCACAATCAAACAGAAAACCGGGATTGGAGATCGACGATATGAGAAGAACCGCATTCCTTATCATGATTGTAGCTTTGGTCATGCTCTCTCTGTCCGCCTGCGGAAAGCAGAAATACAAACTGAGTTTTGACGGATATGGCTTTGAGTCCGGGAAAACAGAATATGCTGCAGGGGAAAGCGTAACGGTGTATTATGATTTCATTGCAACCGACACCGATTACCGCTTTTTCATCGACGACGATATAAGCATGGAGCAGCGTTATGATGACAAGCACGGGTATGTCTTTACCTTCAGGATGCCTGAGCATGATGCAACACTTCATGTGGAATCGCACAACAGCATGCTTTATGTTCCTCCCCTTGACCATATGGATGCCGGCATTAAGGGCGTTTCCGCTCCATTGGGCGACATTACGGATTTTATTTATACTTATGACTGGGTCGGCTATAACGCTCTTTACCAGAGATACCGGTTTACTGTGGAGGACGGGGCATATCTGTTTTATCACGAAACCAGGAAAATCGAAAATGATTACGGTTGGGCATCCGAGGCGGATATCGCCTCTTCCGGCACCGTTTTTCTGTCCGTATACGACTGGATGGACTTTCTGGACTATCTGACGGACGGAACCGCGGCCGAGCCTGTGGAATCTCTTGAGGATGGGGATTCCGGTCCCTGGATGTATCTTTCCTTCCGATCAGGGAACACGGTTGAGCGCAAAGAGTTCTTTTTTGCCTCCCCTGACCGCTGGCTGGCTTTTGAAGCGTACTGTCAGTCATTGGCACAGGATCCGTAAAGCGAATCTATGGGTACTTTGAACAATCCCCCCGTACACGCTCTGTGCTGCTGACACGGGATGATCCTTCGCTCAAAAAAAGGAAGCAAGGTCTCCCCCGCTTCCTCTGGAATGTGCTTTTTAAGCGCAGTTGCTGGTACCGTCAACAAAGGCTTCTTTCTCGGTGCGGTCAGCCGCCGGCGCGGATGCCTTCATCTCGATGCCGCCGTCCCAGGTGTTGATGCCGCCGAATTCATAAACGTTCGTATATCCCATATCCGCCAGCTTCTGCGCTGCCTGTTTCGACCGGTTGCCGCTGCAAGATCGTCGACACATGGATCTCCGGCGGTCAGCAGCCCTTCTTCATACATCTTCGCAAGGCGGTAGTAGCCCTCGCCCTCCCCCTGAAGCCCGGCGCGCCGGAAGAGCTGCGCCGCTTTTTTCATATTCGGGCGGATCAGCCTGCAGGAGAGCTTCTCCCTGTTCCATCAGGGACGAGATCGCGAATGCGGGCATCGTCGCAAAAGACATGACCATCAGCAGCACGATCATGATCGACAACAGTTTTTTCATCGTCGCGTTCCTTCCGCTTTTTTATTGATCGCTGCAATAAGATTACGGCAGTCTCATATAGATGGCTCTTCTGAGGCAGTCCAGTGCGCAGATCCCGCAGCCCCGGCAGAGCTCATACCGGATGCGGTATTCTCCCGCTTCCCGGTAGATGGCTTCAAAGGGACATCCTCTCATACAGACCCCGCAGCCGGTGCACTGCTCCTGTCGGATCACCGGCCGCACCTTGCGCCAGGAATAGAGCGTCTCCCCGTTCTTTTTTTCACCCATCAACCCATTCAATCCTCACGACATTTCTCCGCGTGATGGTCTGTTCTTCACCCGGCAAAACAAACACATCATCCCGATTGGCAAACCGCAGCCAGTTGCAGAAATCCTCCAGTTGGGTTTCGGATGCGAAGAAATCGATATGGCTGCGATCTTCAAAGTAAATTCTGATCATTATCATTGCGTTCATCCCCTCAGAATGACAGGAAGTTTGGATTACACCGTTTATGATCATTTTTGCTGTATTAACTCTCAGCTATATAATACCAGAAATCGCCCTATCCTTCAATGGCTTTTCCATGCAATTAACGTGAACATTGTAAGATTGCAATCGATGTGAGACAAAAAGGTATGCCGGCGATCATGTCCGGCCCAATCGCAGGATAAGAGCAACACAACAAATATATTATTGAAACAGCTTCAATGGAGGCGCTGAGGCCGGCAGCGCCATTGAGGTGGCCTGAGCGAAGCAGAAAACAGGAGTAAAAATCCAGCCCGGGTCAAGCGTTCCGGGCTGGGTTCATGATATGTTCTGTTATCAGATTCTGCTTTATGGATTTCTCTCCCCATGATGCCGCGAGTAATGCTCCAATGCATATTCAAAATGCCGCTCGAACTTTTCGATCGCTTCGCGGCTCAGGTCATCGTCTCGCAGCATATCGAAGGCGTGCATATCCGTGTGGTATATATCCACCTCAGCCTCTACGCCGGCCGCTTTCAGATTCTCCACATATTGAAGCGTCTCTGCATAAAACGACTCCCCGTCGCCAACGAAGGTGTAGCATGGCGGTAATCCTGCATAGTCTGTTTGCCATGCCGGAGCCGCATATGGGGATACCTGTTTCTTTGCGTTTTTCCGGAGGTAAAGCCGCCAACCGATATGGTTGCGCCGGGTATTCCAGACCCTGCCGTGATTGTCTTTTGAGCTCTCCGTATCAATATTGCTGATCATAGGGTACAGCGGCATCTGATAGGCGATACGGATTCCTCTGTCCCGTGCCATCATGCACACTGCTGCAGCCAATCCGCCCCCTGCGCTCTCGCCGCCGACCATGAGCGTCTCTTCCTTGCCTGCCGCATACTCCAGCACCCGATAGCAGTCTTCCACTGCTGCAGGATACGGCTTTCGCCACGCGAGACGATAGCCGGGAGAGTATACCGTCACGCCATACTTCCTGACAAGATCCGCCGCCCGGCCCATATACACCATTTCCTTCATGCCGGTGATATAGCCGCCGCCATGAATCCACAGGAGGCCAATGTCCGTGACCTTGCGCTTTACGGGTTCCAGAACCAATACAGGCACTTTTTCTACCCGTATCTTCTGAACGCGAATGTCCTTATCCGGAGTAAGTTTCATTTTCATTCTTCTGTTTCCGACTCTACTCACTGTACTCTCCGTATTCGCAGCCGATGTGGGTGGCCTCGACCTCATCTACCAGGACCAGCTCATTTCCGTTTTTGTCGTACAGCTTCACGGTTCCCCAGCCGTTGCCGCCGTTCCATAAATGATTGTGCTTCTTGCTGCCGTCCGGGGCTTCATAGTTGACCAGCAGCATGTCCTTCTTTCTGCAGAAAACTTCCGTCTCCATCACGGCGTGCGTATTCTCCTGCCTGACATGCCAGACGACCGTATCTTCCTGTTCTTCGAAGGAAAACTCCGTTCTGACTTTCAGATGGAGCTTGGAGAAGTTAAAGTCGTACTCCCTGCCCTCATAGTAAAACACGCCCAGCAGGCGCCGGTCCAGCGGAACAAAATAGATTTTCGGCCTTCCGCCGCCGATGTCAAAGACGCTGTTTTCCAGCTGTTTTCCGGTCTTTTTGCTGACCAGGCAGTTGGAGGACAGCCAGACCCAGGGGGACGTGAAGTCCCGACCCCAGTTTTTGTCGGCATACCCGTAGCTGGTTCCGGGCGAGACCATATACTTTCTGCCGTTATAGGTTATCATGCCGCCATAGGCGCTCTTCATGCCCTCGGCATGCCAGTACATGGCGAAGGCCTCGGCATCCCGGAGCGGCTTGCTCGCACCGTAGCCCACATTGAACGCAATCTGCTTGTCGATCACCAGGTCCCAAGAGAGCTGACCTGCGTCGCACATCCACTCCGGATGGGCCTCGGCCTCTTCCGGCGTAATGGAGATGCTCCCCTTCAGAACTGTTTCACTGGCAAGGCAGTCCTCTGCTTTGATCTCATATGGGGCCTCTCCGTGGAGGCTGACGTCCTTCCAGGCGAAGAACCGGTGCAGCTGGCAGAGGTCCTCTCCCCAGGTTCCGGCCTTGACCATCAGGTAGGACGGCCTCTTCCCCGCCGCCCGGTTCTCCGGAAGCTGGCCGAGGACGGGTTCCTCTTCCGCCAAGGCCGGGTTGCACAGGAAGAACTCGATGAAAAAGGGCTTCTCCTCCCCCGTCTCGGCATCCCGGGCGGTAAAAGAGTGCCACCACCAGTCGTAGCCGTGATGCTGAAGCGGTCCGCGCAGCATGCAGGCGTCTCTTGTAATATCATGATGATTGAACATCGTATGCCTTATCTCCTTTGCTGATCTTGCCAGGGATTCCTCATTCAATGATAATCGTGTTCTCTGTTATTGCGTCGCTATTATATGGCAAATGGCAGCAGATGCCGAAAAACAGCTTGCAGACGTTTCAATCTGCGGGCTGTTTTTCAGCTTCGTATTGCATCTCCTGTGTTTCTCTGTCCCGGCTCAGAATCCGTTCAGACTCAGAATCATGGCGTTGGCTTCCATCGCCAGCTGCATTTTCTCTTCTTCCGTCAGCTGCAGCTGATCCGTCATGAACTCTTCCCGCCCCAGGGCGTGGCCAAATCCGGTGTCCTTGACCGCCACAGCGCCGATATCATGAAGCAGCTGGGCCAGCTTTCCCTGGGCGTTCATGCCGGCGGACTGTCCTGCAACACTGCTGAACATCACAGGTTTCCCCTTGATCACACTCGGGGACTTTCTGTCCTTCGGGTCAACCGGACGGGACAGCCAGTCAAGAAGATTCTTCAAAACACCGGGATAGCTGAAATTATACTCCGGCGTAAAAATCCAGAGCACATCCGCCGTGGAAACCTCATCCCGAACGCGCCGGACAGCTTCCGGTACGGGGTATTCGATATCCTGATTCATGTACGGAAGATCGGAATACTCCAGGAAGGAATACTCGACCTCCGTGAACGAGGCCGCCGCTGTCTGGGCAAGCTGCCGGTTGAACGAATTCTTTCTCAGCGATCCTACAATGAACAATACCTTTTTCACGGGAAACCCTCCTATTTTTTATAGACTGCAGCTGTTTCTTCCGCAAGACACTGCCTAAAGTATACCAGAAATCTTCTGTTTCTACAACAGATGAAACGGTTCTCGGTCTTGACAATTCTAATCTTTCACTATATAATTAGATTAATCTAACTCACAAGGAGGCTCACACAATGGAATTCCTGATTGCTGCCGGCATCGCCATCCCGCTGGGTGTGGGCATGGAGGCCGTCAAGAAGAAACTGAAAAACATGGCAAGATAAAAAAGAGAATTCAGCTCAGATCAGTCATTTGGTCTGGGCTGGATTCTTTTATTCCCTCGTCTTGCGATTTACCGGATGAGCCGGGCAGATTGGTGCAAACGCCCCGGCGCTGCCGGCGGCTTTGTCCGTCACTCATCCTCTTCGTCTTTCAGCATGTCTTCGACCGCCTCTTTCGCTGCGATCTTCACCGGTTCGATCAGGTCGTTTTTCAGGCTTTCCAGTTCCTCTTCGCCGAGCGCTTCTGTAGCTTTCTTATAAAGCCATCTGGTTAATCTTCGGTTCATTTCTTATCCTTATCAAATCTCAGTCTGTAATCGCAGCACTTAATGTAACTTCTTCGATCGGCGCCTTTGGCTTTATCTCACTACGGAGCCCAGAAGAGGCTGATCCTCTTCAAACAGCATGGCGGTCAGGGCCTTTACCCGATTTTCAGAACACGTAACGGTTCAGGCGGTCCATGGCCTCTTCAAGGCGGCTTTTGGGCAGGGCCAGGTTCATGCGGATCGAGGTGGGACCGTGGAACATGGCGCCGTCCTGCCAGGCGACGCCCACGCGCCAGCCCTTCTCCTCCAGCTCCCGCAGGGTGCAGCCGTGGGCTTTGAGCCAGGCCTCGCAGTCGATAAACAGCATATAAGTGCCCTCCGGCTCGAAGACCGTGACGCCCTCAAAGTGACTGCGGATATAGTCCACCGCGTAGCGGACGTTCTCCGTCAGCACCGCGCAGAGCTCGTCGGTCCAGGCCATTCCCTCGTCGCTGTAGGCGCCGGTCAGCGCGTGCATGGAGAGGACGTTCATATCGTTGTAGTGGCAGAGGGAGGACTCCTTCTCGACCCGGTGGCGGAGCCTGTCGTTGCGGATGATATGATAGCTTCCGATGAGCCCGGCGAGGTTGAAGGTCTTGGAGGGCGCGTAGAGCGCCACGGTACGCATGGCTGCGTCCTCGCTGATGCTCTGGGACGGGATGTGCCGATGCCCGGCGAGCAGAATATCCGACCAGATCTCGTCGCTGATCACCTGCACGTCATACTTCCGGAAGATCTCGTAGGCTGCCTCCAGCTCTTCGCGCTCCCACACACGCCCGCAGGGGTTATGGGGCGAGCAAAGGATGGCCGCGTGGATCCGGTTCTCCCGGATCTGCCGCTCCATATCCTCATAGTCCATGCGCCAGACGCCGCCGGCATCCCGGGTAAGCGGGCTGTGCACAATGCGGTAGCCGTTGTTCTTCAGCACGCCGGTGAAGCCGATATACGTCGGGCTGTGTACCAGCACGCTGTCCCCCCGGGAGCACATCACGTTCAGCGCGCTCACCACGCCGCCGAGAACGCCGTTTTCATAGCCGATCATTCTCTTTTCAAGGCCGGCGGCGCTGTGGCGGGTCTCCTGCCAGCGGATGATAGCATTATAATACTCGTCCGTCGGCGTAAAGTAACCAAACAGCGGGTGCCTGAGCCGTTCTTCCATGGCGCGGACCACGGAGGGGGCGGTCGCAAAATTCATGTCCGCGACCCACATGGGGATCGCGTCAAACCCCTCCTCCGGTGCTGCCGGAGCCGTGGGGAACTGTCCGATCCCGTCCAGGGCCAGAGCGTCTTTCCCGTGCCGATCCGGGATGGTGGTAAAATCAAATTTCATTGTCCTGTCTGCCTTTCTCTCTTCGCCTGATCTGCATTCAGTGATGCTCATTCTACCACGCGGGCGCGGTGCTTTCAAGCAGTCTTGCTGCCCGTACCCGAAAAAAGCACCCTGCCGCTCAGGACAAGGTGCATTGCTTTTGGGATGGACTTTTTTACTTTGCGTAGATTTTGCCGACCAGGTCGACCAGCAGGTTATTGGGCAGCAGTCTTGTGAGAAAGACAAACACCTTGTACTTTCCTCCCAGCGTGCAGACGACGGGCACTTTCTTCTGCAGCGCTTTCTCCGCGACGAAGGCGCCCGCGTCTTCGGCGGTAATGCCGGTCTGTTCGTCATGTTCCATGACGGCGACGCTGCGGGAGATCCGCCCGTCGTATTCGTCGTCGCCCTTCGGGTTCTTGGCCCGGGCGGCAGTGAAGCCTGTGGCCACATCGCCGGGCATAATGGCGCAGACCTCGATGCCGTAGGGCTTTACCTCGCTCTGCAGCGCCATGCTGTAGGTCCGGACGGCGGATTTGGAGGCGGAATAATACGCCTGGAACGGGATTGCGATCGGCGCCGCAACCGAGCTCATATTGATGATCCTGCCGTGGCCCTGCCCGCGCATGATCGGCAGGACCGCGTGGTTGACGCGCACCATACCGAAGAAGTTGACGTCGAATTGCCGCTGCGCGTCCGCGGTGTCCGTGAATTCGATGGCGCCGGAGATGCCGAAGCCCGCGTTGTTGACGACGACGTCGATCCTTCTCTCCCGGTCGAAGACCTCCCGCACAGCAGCCTGAACCTGCTGCTCGTCGGTCACATCCGCCTGGATGTGCGTCACCCCGGGGGCTGTCCCGCTGTCCCGACGGCTGAACTCGTAGACCCGGCAGCCCCTCTCCGCAAGGATCCGCGCGGTGTTCAGGCCGATGCCGCTGGTCCCGCCGGTGACGATAACAACCTTATCCATACCGTTCTCCCCCTTACTCGCCGATGTTGTGCCGGTGCAGCACCTCGGCAATGATCTCCACTGCCTCGTCAATCAGGGCTTCGGTGTGGGACGCCATCAGGCTGGTGCGCAGAAGGCACTCGCTGGGCGCGGTGGCAGGCGGCAGGGAGGAGTTGACATAGACGCCGAGATCGTAGAGCTCTTTGGCGATGGTCAATGTCGGGATCACCTCGTAGGTGTAGATCGGGATGATCGGGATGATATCTCCGTTGGAAGGCCGCATCCTGACATGGGCTTCATCCAGCTTTTTTCTCATGTGCAGCGCGTTTGCCTGCAGATTTGCGGGCAGCTCGGGATGTGCCTCCAGGATCCGCAGGGTGGCCAGGGCCGTTGCGCAGCTGGCGGGCGTGATGGACGCGGAGAAGATAAAGGGACGGGAAGAGTGCTTGACATAGTCGACGACGCGCTCTGAGGCGGCCATATATCCGCCCAGAGATGCAAGGGACTTTGAGAAGGTGCCCATGTAGATATCCACCTGGTCCTCCAGCCCGTAGAAGCTGGCCGTGCCTCTGCCGCCCTCGCCGATGACACCGAGGCCGTGGGCGTCGTCCACCATCACGCGGGCGCCGTACTGCTTTGCCAGACGGCAGATCTCCGGGAGATTGGCAATGTCGCCGCCCATAGAGAACACGCCGTCGGTGACGACCAGGCTGCCGGCGTTCTCCGGCACGCTCTTCAGCTTCTGCTCCAGATCCTCCATGTCATTGTGCTTAAAACGCAGCATCTTCCCGAAGGACAGGCGGCAGCCGTCATAGAGGCTGGCGTGGTTCTCCCGGTCCATGATCACATAGTCCCCGCGCCCGACGACGGCGCTGATGATGCCAAGGTTGGACTGGAAGCCGGTCGAGAAGGTGACGACCGCTTCCTTCCGCAGGAAGGAGGCCAGCTCCTTCTCGAGCTCCAGATGCAGCTCGAGCGTTCCGTTCAGAAAGCGCGAGCCGGAGCAGCCGGAACCGTACTGCCGGATCGCTTCCAGCCCCGCCTCAATGACCTCCGGATGGGTAGTGAGGCCCAGATAGTTGTTGGAGCCCAGCATGATCCGGCGCTTCCCTTCCATCACGACCTCGGTGTCCTGTCTGGATTCCAGTGCGTGGAAGTAGGGGTAGATCCCCATTTCCCGAACCTGATCCGCCATCGACGCTTCGTAGCATTTTGCAAAAATATCCATGTTCTTCCCTCCGCGCACTGTAGATTCATATAATTAAAAATTTTGAAGCAATTGCATTATACTATATTGTCACGGTCTTGGCAATGCTTTTCTTTCCGACAAACAAGGCGCCCTGCCAAAAATGCAGAGCGCCTCTGTTCGTTTCTTCTGTTTTGGGGGATGGAAAGTCCACCGCTTTTTTACTCGTACCGCAGCACCATGCGGAACACCGGCTTTTCCCCCTCGCCGGAGAGATAGGCCTCGCCGCTCTCTTCGTGCCAGTGCAGCTGCAGGGTCTCGCCGAAACGGGCTTCGTTCACGTATTCCGTCCGGATCTCTCTCAGCCGCTTCCCTTCCGCCGCAAGCCCGACGCAGTCCTCCGCCAGGTCAAAATACCGGGTGTTGTTCATATGCCCGTTCAGGTCCACAAAGCTGTAGGGCACCGTAAAGCTCCGCCCGCAGTCGCAGTCCTGTTTTCGGATGCTGCCCGGCAGGTCGATCTCCTCGCCCGTGACGACGCCCCGGATCTCCACGCCGCAATTCTCCGGGAAGACGACTTTTCTCGTCCCGGCGTCCACCAGGCTCCAGAGCGCGCTTGCACGCACAAGCGGCTCCCCCGTTTCGGTCTCCAGGCTGTAAAAGCGCGGGAACAGCAGGTGCATGGTTTTTCCGGGCCAGCTCTTCATGACGATCTCTTCGTCATATTCCGGCATCCTCGCGATCTCGGCCCGCTGCATCAGCACGACCCAGAGGATCCCCTTGTCCAGCGTCTTGTCCCGACCCATGCCCAGCTCCTCGGTGTGCCGGATGGAGAGCTCCTGCAGAAGCTTGAAAAGCTCGGAACTGCGCAGCCTGCGGAACATGTCCACGTCCTTGCTGCGCAGTTTGAGCGTTTCGGTATGGATGCTCATGCCTTGTTCGGCAGGCGCTTGTAGATGGCGTCCACCACATCGCCCATGGTCTGCAGCTTCTGCCACTGGCGCTCCGGAATCTTGACGTCAAACAGTGCCTCCAGCTTACAGATCACGAGGACAAAGCCCATCGAGTCGATCGCGGTGTCGGTGTTGATCACGCTGTTCTCCTGTAGATTCTGCTCCTGCATCTCAGGGAAGCAGTCAAAAATGACTTTTTTGGTTTTCTCGAGCACTTCCTGTCTGGTCATGTCCATGTTCCTACTTTCTGCTGGAGTTCCCAGCGCTTTATTTTTCCGCTTGCCGTCCTCGGCAGCGCATCCCCGGTGATCAGGATATCTGTCAGCTGCTGGCCGCGCGGGAGCTGCTCCATCATGGGCCGCAGGCGCTCCCAGAGCGCCTTTTTCTCCGCCTCGCCGACATAGACCAGCACCGGGCGGTCGTCCCGCAGTGTCACGGCGAGCTCCGCGGTCCCGAGCAGCTTCATGAGCGCGCCCTCATACTCCGGCAGGAAAATCTTTGTCCCGTCGCCCATGACGAGAATGTCCTTTTTCCGTCCGGTGATGTGCAGGCGTCCGTCCTCGTCGAAGCGGCCCAGGTCCCCCGTCGAGAGGATCCCGTGCCGGAGCACTTCCTCCGTATACTGGGGCCATTTGTAATAGCCCTGCATCATACAGGTCGGGGCCGCAATCAGGATCTCTCCGTCGTCGGCGATGGTGATGGTGTCGTCCGGGCAGACCTCCATGGCATAGGGGTCGCCGCCCGTGGAGATGGCAACGCCGGAGCTGGTCTCGGTAAGGCCGTAGCCGAAGCTCAGCCGGATTCCCTTCGCCTGTACCGCCTGCAGCAGTTGGGGCGGGCAGTCCCCCGCGCCGACCAGAACCAGCTTCAGTTCCTCGTTCAGGCAGTTCTGCTGCAGCAGGAAGCCCAGCAGGCGCGGCACGACGGAAACCGCCGTCGGCCGGAAAAAGCTCATATCATCCAGATAATGACGTGCACCGCGGCCCAGCGCCACCGTGGTGCCGCAGCTCAAGCCCCAGAGCAGCCCGCATACAAAACCGAACACATGCCCCAGCGGGAGCATACAGAGCAGGCAGTCCTCCGGCTGCAGAGGCAGCTTGGCGGAGCCGTTGTAAGCGCTCTGGCAGAGGCTGTGATCGGTCAGGACCACCGCCTTGGACCGCTCCGTCGTCCCGGAGGTAAAGAACAGAATCTTCCCCTTCCCGTCGCTCACGCCGTGGGTCAGGTTGCCGCTCAGTTCCTCGCAGAGCTCTTCCTCGCCCCACAGCAGGTCGATATCCGTATAGGCAATCAGGCCGCGCAGCACGGCTTCCGGCGCCGCTGCGTCCAGCATCACCAGCTGCAGCCCGGCAAAATTGGCAGCGAAGAGTTCGACCACGCAGTCGAGACTGCCGTCCGAAAGCAGGCCGAGACAGCTCTTGCCGGTCTGCTTCAGTTCTTCGGCACGCTGCCGGACCCTCTCCAGCAGCTCGCGGTATGTACATGCATCCCGGTCCCCGCGCAGCGCGATCCGGTCCGGATCATGCTCCGCCTGATAACACAGGAGTTCCTCAAAGCCGGCAAAGCGCATCTGCAAACCTCCTTCCGGATATCCGTGGTTTCTCCTATGTATTTATCATACCATATCCCGCGGGACAAAAAAAGAGATTTTCCAAAAATAAATGAGAAAAAACTGACACATTCCGAAAAGTATATAATGAAATATTTCACGATTTGTTGTATAATTCACATACAGGCAAATCTTATTTTCATTTCAATTTTAACCTTAACTTCTCAGATTTTTGCCACTAAAAAACCTGCCCATAAGGAATGAGCAGGTTTGGCAGGAGAATCAATCGTCCTGGTCAGATGGTTTGCTTTCAAGGAATCGAAGAATGTCCTCAAAAGATTTGTCGCTTTTGG
>JAFTGD010000004.1 GCA_017458065.1 Oscillospiraceae bacterium | reverse complement strand
TTCGTCAACTGATACTCGTTATGATCTGTTATTTGTTAAAATCCGTTTTATGTTAACCTACCAATTGGGTCGGCTGTCTTTGAAAACACAGATGAAAACTGTTTGAAAAAACCTCCCGAACGAGCGGGATCTGTGATATAATGGTTTTGACAAGTGAAGCGGTCTCCGGCAGCGCCCGGCGGACTTCCGCTTTCATCATACAGAAGGAGATTTGACATGCGCTATTGGGAATGCATTCTGGATACGCCCGCCGCGGAGATCGACGCCCGCTGCGACGAGCTCGCCTCCCTTGGAGTCGGCGGCTTTGTCGTGGAGAACGAGGAGGACTTCCGCGATTTTCTGGAGAACAACCGCCAGTACTGGGACTATGTGGACCAGGAACTGGAAAACCGCTATGCCGGACTCAGCCGGCTGAAGTTTTATCTCACGGACGATGAAGACGGCCTCGCAGTCCTCCGGGCGGTCCGGGCACGGTATGAGGGCGTCCGGGTCTCGGTTGTGGAAGACAGCGACTGGGAAAACAACTGGCGGGAGTATTATAAGCCCATCGAAGTCGGAGAGCGGCTTGTGGTCGTCCCGGAATGGGAAGCGCTCCCCTCCGGCGGGCGTCTGCCGCTCTGGCTGGACCCCGGGCTGACCTTCGGCACCGGCAGCCATGCCACCACCCGGATGTGCCTGCAGGCGCTGGAGGAATACGCCGCCCCGGGCAAGCGGGTCCTGGACCTTGGCTGCGGCAGCGGCATCCTCGGCATCGGGGCGCTGGTGCTGGGCTGTGACAGCTGTCTCGGCTGCGACATTGACCCCAAGTCGCCCGACGTCGCCATGTCGAACGCTGCGCTGAACCGGCTCGGCCCGGACCGGATCCGCATTGTAGCGGGAGATCTTCTCTCCGATGCCTCTCTGCGGCGCAGCTTTGGGACGGGATATGACATTGTCCTTGCAAACATCGTCTCGGACGTGATCATTCCCCTCTCCGCCTATGTCCCCGGTTTTATCCGGCCCGATGGAGTGTTCATCACCTCGGGCATCATTGAGGGCCGCCAGGAGGAAGTGCGCGCCGCCGTTGAGAAGGCGGGCTTCCGCATCGTGCGCCACCTCTCCGAGGATGACTGGCACTGCTACGTCGCCCTTCCGAGTATCGGAGCATAACACCTCAAATGTGCGAAAAACCGCCGGTCTCCCATCTGCTGTTGGGAAGGCCGGCGGCTTTGCATCTATATTTCTATTTACCATTTAGTATGTCGGATCCGCCATCACCCAGATATAGGAGGAAAAGCGCCTTGTGTTGCTGTACTCGGGGTTGCCGGTGGTGGCATAGGCCGCGTTGGACACAACACGGTAGGGCACGCCGCAGTTGTTCTCATAGGCATAAAGCAGCCCTGCCTCGGTAAACATCATGCTCCCCAGCGCGACATGGTAATCGCTGGAGACGATGGCGACTTCTTTGATCTGCGGATATTCTTCCGCCAGAATCGCACAGGAGAAAACCGCGTTCTGGTCGGTGGTCATGGAACGGTCCTCCACAATGATCCGCTCCGGCCGGATCCCCTGCCCGATCAGCCAGTCCGCCATCACGCCCGCCTCGGTGGCGCTGTGGTTTCCGGCTGCGGTGCCGCCGCCTGTCACCACGATATAGGCGTTGGGGTACTTTCTCGCGCTGGCAAGGGCGATCTCACAGCGGCCTTCCAGTTCCGGCGCCATGTCCCCGTCGTACATCAGCTGGAAACCAAGCACGACAATGCAAAGGCTGTCGTCCTCCGGCAGCCCGTCGGGGAGCACTCCCGGATAGAGGGGCAGGTCTGCGCTGATCTCCATCCAGTAGTCCATGATGCCTTCCCAGAGAACGCCGAGCTCCGGGTCCGCCGCCTTCAGTTCCTCCAGCAGGGCGCGGATCGAATCGGCCCCCTCGAGGCCGTGGTTCCTCATGGTGACGACCAGGTCGGTAACCAGCTGGTAGGTCTGCTCGTTATAGCGCTTTCCCGGCTCGGTGGTGCCCTGCACGGAAGCAGCTTCAGCGTCGGGAGCCGTTACGCTCTCATCAGAGGCGCTTTGGACCGGCTGCGTCTGCGCGTTTTGTCCTTCCTCCTGCACGTGCTGCTCCGCTGCGGTGCTCTCTCTCGCCGGGCGCTCCGCGCCGTCGGCGGCATTTTCCGCCTCCTCAGACACAGTATCCGCGCTGTCCGTCTGCGCCGCAGCTCCGGCGATCTGCTGAACAACACCAACCGCCTCTCCGCCGCGAGAGCCTTCCGGCAGCCGGAGATAACGCAGCAGCAGGACCGCGCACAGCAGAAGCAGAACAGCCGCAAAAACCGCCCATATCAAGCCGCTTCGCCGCGGCGTTCTTCTTTTTCGTCCTCTGCTCACGGTCATTTTCCTCTCTCGCCGGTCAGCGCCGAATCTCCGGATCCTCTGCTGCTGATTGTATCAGAATCCGCGGAAGATTGCATCCCTTTTTTCTTTTCAGGAAAGAACCGTCTCCTTTGCGGTTGACAAAAGCCTCCGTACGCGATATAATTCGCTTGTTTTTAAATCGCGATCAGGAGGATCTGCACGGATGACATCTCGTTCCATGATGAAGATGATGATGTACATGCCTATGAGCATGTGCACGCTTCGCCATGGCCACGCCTCCGGTGCGATTCTTCCGCGGTAACAGCATAAGCTGATTCAGTCTTCACAGCGGGAGGTCCCAGACGGGGCCTCCCGCTTATTTTTTCAAAGGAAGGAAGTTCACCCTCATGCCTATCATCATCCCGCCCGACCTGCCGGCCGCAGACGCGCTGCAGCGCGAGAACATCTTCTATTACAACACGCCCCGTGCGCTGAGCCAGGACATCCGAATGTTGCACATCCTGCTGTTGAATCTGATGCCCACCAAGATTGCGACCGAGACCCAGTTTGTGCGTCTGCTCGGGAACACGCCCCTGCAGGTAGAGGTTGAACTCATGGCCTTTGACAGCCACACCTCCAAGAACACCTCTCAGGAGCACATGCTCACGTTCTACAAGACCTTTCAGATGATCAGGGACCGCAACTTTGACGGCCTGATCATCACCGGCGCCCCCATCGAGCATCTGCCCTTTGAGCAGGCGGACTACTGGGACGAGCTGTGCCAGATCATGGAGTGGAGCAAGTCCCACGTGCAGAGCACGCTGCATATCTGCTGGGGCGCGCAGGCCGCGCTGTACTACCACTACGGCATTCAGAAGCGTCAGATGCCCCAGAAGCTCTTTGGCGTGTTTGAGCACGAGGTCACCCACAAGAGCTCCATTCTCTTCCGCGGTTTTGACGATGTGTTTCACGTCCCCCACTCCCGCCATACCGAGACGCCCCGCGACGCCATTGCCGCCGAGCCCAAGCTCAAGATCCTCGCGGAGAGCGAGCGGGCAGGCGTGTATGCCGCCAGCACCAACGGCGGCCGCCAGATTTTCATCACAGGGCATTCGGAATACGACACCGGCACGCTGGAGCAGGAATACCTGCGGGATAAGCGGGCAGGGCTCCCCATCGAGATCCCGGAGAACTACTATCCCAACGACGACGACACCAGACCGCCGGTCAACACCTGGCGCTCCAGCGCCAACCTGCTCTTCAGCAACTGGCTGAACTACTTTGTCTATCAGGCCGCGCCTTACGACATCCAGGCCATCACGCCGATTGAGTGAGAGCCCGCCGGCCTTATGCGCATATCCTGCGGCCGGAAAAAGCATAAACCGGCCGCAAATTTCTTGCGTTTCCGGATCATATATAGTATAATACCTGCGGTTTGACAACTGAATACTGTGAAACCGATTTTCTTGTAAACGGGGCGCCCGCCATGGGGCGCCGCACATTGACCCCTCAGGGGCAGTGATGAAAGGAGTTACACATGAAGAAACGGATTTTTGCACTCTCTCTTGTACTGGCGATGGCCCTTGCGCTGTTCACCGGATGCGGCAGTCAGTCTGCGCCCGCTCCGTCGGCCGAGCCCAGCGCCGAGCCTGAGCAGACCGCTCCGGCACAGGAGAACCCCCGGGCGAAGACCAATGAAGCCAACATTGGCATCGCCCAGGATTTTGACAGTCTTGACCCCGATTATATGACGGCGGCAGGAACCAAGGAAATTTTGTTCAATATGTTCGAGGGGCTGGTAAAGCCCACCTCGGACGGTGAGATTGTTCCTGCAGTCGCGTCTGAGATCGTCAAGTCGGACGACGGCCTGAGCTATGCGTTTACGCTGCGCGAGGGCGTGAAGTTCCACAACGGCGATCCGGTCGAGATGCAGGATCTTGTTTATTCTGTCGAGCGCCGCTGGACAGGTGACGACACCGCCGCCCAGCTCGCCGCCCTCTCGGTGATTGAGGCAGTGGAGGTGGAAGGCAACGTCCTCACCATCCGTCTCTCCGAGCCGAGCAACGAGTTCCTTGCGGCCGTGATGAACGCGTATATCATCCCCGCGGACTACACTGAGCAGGAGACCGCGCCGGTCGGCACCGGCCCTTACAAATTTGTCTCACGCGCGGTACAGGACAGCCTGGTTCTGGAGCGCTTTGACGACTACTGGGGCACGCCCGGCAAGCTGGACAAGGTCACCTTTAAGGTGCTGGAAGGCGCTGAGGGTCTGGTCCTCGGTCTGCAGAGCGGCGCTCTGGACCTCGTGGCCCACCTCTCCAGCGACCAGACAGTGCAGCTGGATTCCGGCGCCTTCAAGATTGAGGAAGGCAGCATGAACCTGGTGCAGGCGCTCTATCTCAACAACGCCGAGAAGCCCTTTGACGACGTGCGCGTGCGTCAGGCGCTCTGCTATGCCGTGGACAAGCAGGCGGTCATCGATCTCGCCTTTGACGGCTACGGCATCCCTCTTGGGACCTCCATGTTCCCCTCCTTCAGCAAATACTACGACGAGTCTCTGACGGATTACTACACGCTGAACCTCGAAAAGGCGAAGGAGCTGCTCACCGAGGCTGGCTACCCCGACGGCTTTGAGATGACGATCACCGTGCCGTCCAACTACACCCCGCACGTGAACACTGCCACCGTCCTCGTCGAGCTGCTGCGTGAGGCGGGCATCAAGGCCACCGTCCAGCCCGTCGACTGGGGTACCTGGCTGGAGGACGTCTACGGCAACCGCAACTTCCAGAGCACCATCACCGGGCTCACCAGCGACAACATGACCGCCCGCAAGCTGCTGGAGCGCTTCGGCAGCGAGGTCGGCAACAACTTTACCAACTACTCCAACGTGGAGTATGATGAGACGCTCGCCAAGGCTCTGCGCGCCACCGACGACGCGGAGCAGACCGAGCTCTACCGTGCGCTGGAGCGCAACCTCACCGAGAACGCCGCCAACGTCTATCTGCAGGATATGGCGGATCTGGTCGCGGTGCGCAGCGGTCTGGAGGGCCTGACCTTCTATCCGATCTACGTGCTGGATATCTCCACGCTCAGCTGGGCCAAATGAGCACGGCGCTGCAATACACGCTGAAGCGGCTGGGCCTGCTGCTGGTCACGATGCTGCTGGTGTCGTTTCTGACCTTTCTGGCGTTTGAGCTGGTCTCGGGCGATCCCGCCCGGACCATGCTGGGCACCGAGGCCACGCCCCAGCAGCTCACGGCGCTGCGCCATGAGCTGGGACTGGACCGGCCTTTTCTCCTGCGCTATTTGAGCTGGCTGGCCGGCTTCTTCTCCGGTAATCTGGGCACCTCTTACAGTTATCGGCAGCCGGTCTGGGGGCTGATCGCCGGAAAGCTGGAGCTCACTTTGTGGCTGAGCCTCATGAGCTTTGTGCTGATTGCGGTCATCTCTATCCCGCTCGGGATCTTCTCCTACCGGTTTACGGGCGGCTTTGCCAACTGGCCGCGCACCGCGCTGAATCAATTATGCATGGCGGTTCCGCCATTCTTCACCGGGATCCTCTTTTCCTGGTGCTTCGGCATTGTCCTCCGGGTCTTCACCCCGGGGGACTTTCCGGGTCTGCGGGAGGACTTTGCCGCGTCTCTGCGGCACCTGTTTTTCGGCGCTATATGTCTGAGCATCCCGCGCATCGCCATGACGGTACGGATGCTGCGCTCGACGGTCATCTCCGAGATGAACAAGGCCTACGTCCGCACTGCCATCAGCCGCGGCAACGACCGCCGCACCGTGCTGACCCGCCATGTGCTGAAAAACTCCATGGTCTCGGTCGTGACCTTTCTCGGGCAGACGCTGGCGGAGCTGGTCGGCGCCGGGATCGTTGTGGAGCAGGTTCTCGGCATCCCGGGTCTCGGCCGTTTTCTGGTGACCAGCATCTCCCACCGGGACTATCCGGTGGTGCAGACCATCGTGGTCATCCTCGGCTTCTGGGTCGTGCTGGCCGGGACGGCTGCCGATCTGGTGAACCAGGCCATCGATCCGCGGCTGCGGCTGAGCACTGCGGAGCTTGGAGGTGCCGGATCATGAAAAAGCGTCTCAACAGCTATCTGACCGTCGGCCTCATCATCACCGGGCTGATGCTGCTGATCACCGTCATCGGGACCTTCTGGACGCCTTATGTCCCCACCGCGATGAAATACGGCCGCTTCCAGCCGCCCTCCTGGGCGCACCTCTTCGGGACGGACAATTTTGGCCGGGACATCTTCAGCCGGGTGCTGAAGGGCACCGGCACCACCCTCGCCATTGCGCTCTCCACGGTCTCGATCGGCGCCGTCATCGGCACGCTGATCGGCGCCGTGACGGGCTACTTCGGCGGGATCGTGGACGATGTGCTGATGCGTCTCAACGACGCGCTGACGGCGTTCCCGAGCTTTCTGCTGGCGCTGCTGGTGGTGAGCCTTGTGGGGCCGGGCAAGAAATACAGCGTTGTGATCGCCCTCGGGCTCGTCTTCATCCCCAGCTTTGCCAGGGTGATGCGGACGGAGTTTGCCGCCCTCAGAAACCGCAACTATGTGACCGGGGCGCGCCTCATGGGCGCATCCAGCGGGCGCATCCTCTTTGTCCATCTGCTGCCCAACACGGTGCGCGTCCTGCTGCCGGCCTTTACCATCGGCTTCAACAACGCGGTGCTGGCGGAGGCGAGCATGAGCTTTCTCGGTATCGGCGTGACGCCGCCGGACGCCTCTCTCGGCTATATGCTCTCCGAAGCGCAGAGCATGCTGAAAGCTGGCCCCTGGTACGCGCTCTGCACCGGGCTTACCATTGTGCTGCTGGTCTTCGGCGTCGGCCTGATCGGCGAGGGCCTTCAGGCGCAGGAACGGGAGGTGGACTGAGATGCTGGAAGTACGCGACCTGCATGTGAAGTTCAACAACCGTGACCGTGAAGCGGTGGGCGGCATCAGCTTTCGCATCGGCGCCGGGGAGATCCTTGGTCTCGTCGGGGAGAGCGGCAGCGGCAAGACCGTCACCGCCATGAGCATTGCGGGGCTCCTGCCGCGCAAACAGTGCAGCTATTCCGGAGACATTCTCCTTGACGGGCAGGACCTGCTCCATGCGGATCGAAGCCTGCTGCGCAAGCTGCACGGGCGTGAGATCGGCGTGGTGTTTCAGGAGCCCATGAGCGCGATGAACCCACTGATGAGAATCGGCGAGCAGGTCGGCGAGGTGCTGCGCATCCATACCGATCTCAGCAAAGCCGAACGGAAGGAAAAAGTACTCCGGGCCATGACCTCGGTGGAACTGCACGATCCGGAGCATCTCTATGACTGCTATCCGCACGAACTCTCAGGCGGTATGCTGCAGCGCGTCATGATCGCGGCAGCCATTGTCATTGAGCCGAGCCTGCTGCTCCTCGACGAACCCACCACCGCGCTGGATGTCACCATCCAGGCGCAGATCCTGGAGCTGCTGAAGAAGCTGAACAGCGAGCTTGGCATCTCAATGCTGTTCATCTCCCACAACCTCAACGTGGTGCGTAAGCTCTGCGCCCGCGTCGCGGTCATGCAGCGCGGTCTCCTGGTGGAGACCGGCGAGACGGACCAGGTCTTCTATCATCCTCAGCACCCCTATACGCGCCAGCTGATCGACGCGATCCCCACTCGCGAAAGGAGGGTGCGCTGATGGCAGAACAGGATCTGGTTCTGGAAGTCCGCCACGTCAGCGGCGGCTATGCCGAGGGTGGCCTGCTCGCGAGAAAAAAAGGCTTTCACGAAGTGATCCATGATGTGGACTTTGTGGTGCAGCACGGTGAGATCCTCGGGCTGGTGGGCGAAAGCGGCACCGGCAAAACGACCCTGACCCGCATGATCCTCGGTCTCCTGAAGCCGTCGAGCGGCGAGATCGTCCACTACACCAAGCGGCCGCAGATCGTGTTTCAGGACCCGTACAGCTCGCTGAACCCGGCCTACACCGCCGAATGGGCCGTGGAGGAGCCGCTGCGCATCTACGGCAAGTATGACGCCAAGGAGCGCAAGCGCCGCGTCCACGAGATGCTGGAGCGGGTCGAGCTGCCCCGGGACTGCTGGGACTCGAAACCCGACGAGCTCTCCGGCGGGCAGCGCCAGCGTGTATGCATCGCCACCGCGCTGATCCAGCGGCCGCGCTTCATTATTGCGGACGAACCGGTCAGCGCACTGGATGTGACCATCCAGGCGCAGATCCTGAAGCTGCTGCGGCAGCTGCGGGACGACCTGGATCTGAGCTACCTCTTCATCTCCCACGATCTGAACGTGGTCTACCAGCTCTGCGACCGCGTCCTGGTTATGAAGCAGGGGCGGATTGTCGAGCAGGGGCCCGTGGAAGAAGTCTATGACCATCCCCGTGAGGAATATACCAAAAGACTGCTGGAGGCGGGACTATGACCATACGCTATCTTGCGGACATGCACTTTGACCACGCGAATATCATCGCCTATGACAACCGCCCCTTCAACAGCGTCGATGAGATGAACGAGGCCCTGATCGCAAACTGGAACCGCGTCGTCACCGACCCGGAGGATCTGACCTGGATCCTCGGTGATTTCTGCGTCGGGGATGCCGCGCGCTGGAGAGAGCTTCTCGGCAGATTGAACGGCCGCAAGGCGCTCATTTTCGGCAACCACGACGATCCCGGGACCGTTGAGGCGGTGCGCGGCCTCTTCGAGGACGCAGCGGAATACCGCGAGATCCTCGACGGTGGCCGGCATGTCGTACTGTGCCACTACCCCATTCTGGCGTTTCGCGATCACTACTTCGGCTGGGTTCATCTATACGGGCATGTTCACAGCTCCTACGAGTGGAACGTGACGGAGAACGCCAAGCGCCTGCTGAAGCAGCTCTATGTCCGGGAGGATATCTGCCGCATGTTCAACACCGGCGCCATGCTGCCATATATGAACTACACCCCGCGGACCCTGGATGAGATTGTCCTGTCAGATACGCCGCCAGAGCAGTCCTGAGTTCCATCCGGGCCAGCACGAAGTGATCCATCACAAGAATAGAAAAGCTGCAGGAAGAACAGTCTTTTGTCTTTCTGCAGCTTTTCTGTATATTGTCTGTATATTGCAAACAGATCGGTTTGAATTGCTTATTTTCTGTTCTTCTGGTACAGCACCCAGAGGCCTTTGAGCAGCAGATCCTCGTCACAGATGATCTCTTTCCTGCAGCAGGCCGTGACGGTGCGTGAGAAGCCCCCTGACGCAATCACCTTGCACTTATAGCCCAGCTCCTCCTCCATCCGCTCGATCATCCCGTCGATCATGGAGGCTGTGGCGTAGACCGCGCCGGAGCGCATGGCGTCTACCGTGTTGGTGCCGATCACCTTCTTTGGCGCAGTGACGGAGATGTCCGGCAGCAGGCTGGTCCCCTCGGACAGGGCCTGCAGACCCAGCTTGATTCCCGGCATGATGCTGCCGCCGCGATAGCTGCCCTTCTCATCGACAACCACCATCGTGGTCGCGGTCCCCAGGTCCAGCACAATCGCCGGCGCGCCGTAGCAGGCGATTGCCGCCACACTGCCGACCACCAGATCCGCCGCCAGTGTCGCGGGGTCGTCGATCCGCACATTGAGCCCTGTCTTCATCCCCGGGCCGACCACCATGCAGTCCACCCCGGTTAGCCGCTTGACCGCTTCCCGAATGGCGCCCGTCACCGGCGGAACAACGGAAGAGATAATCGCCCCTTCAAAGCAGTGCGGGTCGATCTCATAATCGTCCAGCAGCTGGCGGAATTTGATCCCGTACTCCGCCGCCGTTTCGTCAAGCGCGGTGTGGATGCGGACGATCCGGTCGATTTCTCCGTTTTCAATCGTCCCGAGGACGATATTGGTATTACCGACGTCAATTGCAAGAATCATGGCTCGATTCCTTTCTTTCAGCTCCCGCTCACAGGCTTATCTCTGTGAGGCCGGTCAACGGCATTGCTTTTTCCCTATGGCCCTATTATACACGATTTTTCCGGCTTTGCAATTGTCCGTCAGTTTTCTATCAACCGTTGCGATTGACCCGCTGTTGTGCTATGATAGGCGGGTCAAATTTTATGTTTTACGCGGCAGCCAGCCGCGGGAAAGGAAACCAATGAAAAACACTGAAAAAACCATGGACAAGATCGTCGCCCTGTGCAAAAACCGCGGCTTCATCTTCGCCGGCAGCGAGATCTATGGCGGCCTCGCCAACACCTGGGACTACGGTCCCCTCGGCGTGGAGCTGAAGAACAACGTCAAGCGCGCCTGGTGGCAGAAGTTCGTCCAGGAGAACCGCTACAACGTGGGTCTGGACGCCGCCATCCTGATGAATCCGCAGACCTGGGTCGCCTCCGGCCATCTGGGCGGATTTTCCGATCCGCTGATGGACTGCCGCGAGTGCCATGAGCGCTTCCGCGCGGACAAGGTCATTGAAGACTGGTGCGGCGAGGTTGGTTTTGAGCTTCCGAAGCCTATCGACGCCTTCTCCCAGGCGGAGATGAAGGACTTTGTCGAGGAGCATAATATTCCCTGCCCCAGTTGCGGCAAGCACAACTTCACCGATATCCGTCAGTTCAACCTGATGTTCAAGACCTTCCAGGGCGTCACCGAAGACGCCAAGAACACCGTGTATCTCCGTCCGGAGACCGCGCAGGGCATCTTCACAAACTTTGTCAACGTCCAGCGCACCACGCGCCGCAAGCTGCCCTTCGGCATCGCCCAGATCGGCAAGAGCTTCCGCAACGAGATCACGCCGGGCAACTTCATCTTCCGCGTACGCGAGTTTGAGCAGATGGAGCTTGAGTTCTTCTGCGAGCCTGACACCGACCTCGAGTGGTTTGACTACTGGCGCAGCTTCTGCAAGGAGTTCCTTCTGACCATTGGCCTGAAGGAGGAGAACCTCCGTCTGCGCGACCACGATCCCGAAGAGCTGTCCTTCTACTCCAAGGCAACCACCGACTTTGAGTTCCTCTTCCCCTTCGGCTGGGGCGAGCTCTGGGGCGTTGCCGACCGCACCAACTATGACCTCTCCCGCCATCAGGAGACCTCCGGCCAGGATCTCACCTATTACGACCAGGAGAAGAACGAGCACTACATCCCCTTTGTGATCGAGCCGTCCCTCGGCGTAGAGCGCACGGTGCTCTCCGTCCTATGCGACGCCTATGACGAAGAGGTCGTCGGTCAGGACAAGAAGGGCAAGGAGGATGTCCGCACGGTGCTGCACCTGCATCCCGCTCTGGCCCCCTTCAAGTGCGCAATCCTGCCGCTGTCCAAGAAGGAAGTGCTGACCGGCCCCGCCATGGAGCTGTATCAGGAGCTCTCCAAGGACTTCATGTGCGACTACGACGAGACCGGCTCCATCGGCAAGCGCTATCGCCGCGAGGATGAGATCGGCACGCCGTTCTGCATCACCTTCGACTTCAACACCGTCGGGACCGAGACCGACCCGGCTGACCACTGCGTCACCATCCGTGAGCGCGACAGCATGGAACAGGTCCGGATTCCCATTGAGGATGTCAAAGCCTATATCTCCGAGCGCATCAGACTCTGATACGGAGGCCGTCTCATGAAAAACGGTTTTGTGAAAGTTGCCGCCGCTTCTCCCGTGATCCGGGTCGCCGACACGGACTGGAACGCGGAGCGCGTTATCGAGGCGATCCGGGATGCTGACGCCAGGGGCGTCAAGGTCCTCACCTTCCCCGAGCTCACGCTGACCGGCTGCAGCTGCTATGATCTCTTCACCCACCGGGTGCTGCTGGACGGGGCGAAGGCCGCCCTCGTCCGCGTGGCCGAGGCCACCGAGGGCATGGACATGCTCGTCTTTGTCGGGCTGCCCCTCGCCGTCGGGGCCAAGATCTACAACGTCGCGGCCGCGCTCTGCGGCGGCGAGATCCTCGCTTTTGTCCCCGCGGAGGGCATTGCGGACGGCTACTTCTCCGTTCCCGATCCCGAGAGCGACTATGAGGTCAGCCTTCCGGACTACGGGCTGGTGCCCATGTCCTGCAGCGTGCTCTTCGAGCACGAGGCGCTTTCCGACCTGCGTGTGGCTGTGGAAGTCGGCGTGGGGCTGGATCGCTTCCTGACGCCCGCGGCGCGCCATGCCGAAGCAGGCGCCACCATCATCGCGCAGATGGCCTCCTTCCCGGAGACGGTCAGCTCCCGCGAGGAAGCGGAGCTGAACCTGCGTTATGAATCCCGCCAGTTTGTGTGCGGGATGGTTCTCGCGGCGCCGGGCAAGGGCGAAAGCACGACCGACCGCGTCTTCTCCGGCCTCTGCGCCGTGGCGGAATACGGCAAAATCCTCTCCCTTGAGGAACAGGAGAACAGCCTCGCCGTCTCCGAGATCGACGTGGAGCATATGACAGCCCGACGGAGAGCGCTGGACTGCTTTGACGCACCGTCGGATTATCTCCGCTTCACCTGGGGCGAGGCGCTCGCCGTCACCGCGCTCACCCGCCGGTACGGCATGCATCCGCACCTGCCCGAGAGCGCCGACCGGCTGCCGGAATACTGCCGCCGCATGCTGGACATCCAGGTCTCCGGCCTGGTCAAGCGCATGGAGTACGCCCATCTGGACCACTGCGTAGTGGGCATCTCCGGCGGGGTGGATTCCACGCTGGCCGTCATGGTGAGCGCCATGGCCGTCAAAAAGATGAGGCTTCCCTCCACCAACGTCATCGCCTGCACGCTGCCCTGCTTCGGCACCAGCTCCCGCACGAAGAGCAACGCCATCGTCGTCGCGGAGCAGATCGGCGCCGAGGTCCGCGTCATCGACATCGGCAAGGCGGTATACCAGCACTTTGACGATATCGGACACGCGCACGACGACTACTCCATCGCCTATGAGAACGCCCAGGCCCGCGAACGCACCCAGGTCCTCATGGACATTGCCAACAAGGTCAACGGCCTTGATGTTGGTACGGAGGACCTCAGCGAGTTTATCGACGGCTGGTGCACCTATAACGGCGACCACACCAGCATGTACGATGTGAATCTCGGTCTCACCAAGACCCAGGTCCGCGCCAATGTGCGGTATATCGCCGACACCACCGAAGACCGCGTTCTGAAGGCCGCCCTCTACGACGTGCTGGACTGCCCCGTCACGCCGGAGCTGCTGCCCATCCACGACGACCAGATCGAGCAGAAGAGCGAGGACGCCGTTGGCTCCTACAGCCTGCAGGACTTCTTCACGCACAAGATGCTGATCTGCGGCTTTACTCCGTCCAAGACCTTCCGCCTCGCTAAGCAGGCCTATGCGGGCGAGTTTACGGACGAAGAGCTTGTCCGCTGGCTCACCAGCTACTGCAAGCGCCTCTTCAGCCAGCAGTTCAAGCGCAGTTGCCTGATGGACGGCCCTGCGGTAGAGGCCTTCACCGTCTCGCCGCGCGTCGGTTTCCTGATCCCGTCGGATGCGGAGGCCGCCCTCTTCCTCAAGGATCTGGAGAGCGTTTCCGCGGAGTAACCCAACAGTGATATGATTCCGCTTCCGGACAGATCACGGAAGCGGAGTTCTTATGCGCTTGGGACGCCTTTTTATTCATTAGATATTCTCATGATCGTTCTTCGTTTTTTTCTTGATCTTTTTGCAGGATATGGTATACTTGAATAAAGGCGTACCAAGCGTCAGGTCAAAATTTTATCTATTATTCACAAGGAGGCAATCATGCTTACAAACGAATATCTGAAGAAAGTCTATGCTGACGTCGTAAAACGCGATTCCCATGAACCGGAATTCCTTCAGGCTGTGGAAGAAGTCTTTGAGTCTCTGCAGCTGGTCATCGACAAGCACCCCGAGTGGGAGAAGGCCTCTCTTCTTGAGCGCTTTGTTGAGCCCGAGCGTGTTGTGGAGTTCCGCGTCCCCTGGGTGGACGACAACGGCAACGTCCAGGTCAACCGCGGCTACCGTGTGCAGTTCAATTCCGCTATCGGCCCCTACAAGGGCGGTCTCCGCTTCCATCCCAGCGTGAACCTCTCCATTATCAAGTTCCTCGGCTTCGAACAGATCCTGAAGAATTCCCTCACCACCCTTCCCATGGGAGGCGGCAAGGGCGGCTCCGACTTTGACCCGAAGGGCAAGTCCGATGCCGAGGTCATGCGCTTCTGCCAGAGCTTCATGACCGAGCTTTACCGTCACATCGGCCAGTTCACCGATACCCCGGCCGGCGATATCGGCGTCGGCGCCCGCGAGATCGGCTACATGTTCGGCCAGTACAAGAAGATCGTCGACCGCTTTGACGGCGGCGTGCTCACCGGCAAGGGCCTGACTTACGGCGGCTCTCTGGCCCGTACCCAGGCCACCGGCTACGGCGTCTGCTATTACAGCGTTGAGGCGCTCAAGCATCTGAAGAACGAGAGCTACGAGGGCAAGACCGTCGTCGTCTCCGGCTCCGGCAACGTGGCGCAGTACTGCGCGCAGAAGGTCACCCAGTTCGGCGGCAAGGTCGTTGCCATGTCCGACTCCCAGGGCTATATCTATGACCCCAACGGCGTCAACCTGGATGTCCTGTTCGACATCAAGCAGAAGAGACGCGCGCGCATCAGCGTCTACGCTCAGGAGGTTCCCGGCAGCGAGTATGTCGAGGGCTGCAAGAACATCTGGAATGTCAAGTGCGACATCGCCCATCCCTGCGCCAGCCAGAACGAAATGGATGCCGCCGGTGCCCAGGCGCTGGTCGACAACGGCTGCATAGCGGTGTTCGAGGGCGCCAACATGCCTCTGACGCCGGAAGCCATCGCCATCGTTCAGAACAACGGCCTGCTCTACAGCCCGGGCAAGGCGTCCAACGCCGGCGGCGTTGCCACCTCCGGTCTCGAGATGAGCCAGAACTCCATCCGCATGAGCTGGAGCTTTGAAGAGGTTGATGAGAAGCTGCACGGCATCATGAAGAACATCTATAAGGCCTGCTATGACGCCTCTGTCGAGTGCGGCAAGCCGGGCGACCTGATGGTCGGCGCCAACGTGGCCGGCTTCCTGAAGGTTGCCGAGGCCATGATGGCTCAGGGCGTTGTCTGATCCTTTCAGGGCTTGTTATAAAAGCGTATTTATCCGGTATCGGCCCCTGCCGCAGCTGCGGCAGGGGCCTTTTCTGCGTTTTTGATCCGGCAGCGGGGAAGATTTTGCCTGTGAAACTGAAAATTTCTCGTGCATTGTCCCCTTCTCTGTGGTATACTGTCTGGGCATGTGTATGCACAGATCATTGCGGAGGCATTCCCCTTATGAATTATGTCGTTCTGGATTTGGAGTGGAACCAGGCCATGAGCTCCAAGTCCGAGGTTTTCAACCATCTGCCGATTCATCTGCGCGGCGAGATTATTGAGATCGGCGCGGTAAAGCTGAACCCGGACCTCTCCCTCGGAGAGGAGTTTACCATCGATGTCCGTCCGGTGTATTTCCGCCGGATGCATTATAAAGTCAAGAAGATCACCGGTTTTGACAAGGACCGTCTCGCCCACGGCGTCGGTTTTCCGGAGGCCATGGCAAGGCTGCGTGCCTGGTGCGGCGACGATGTCACCTTCCTCACCTGGGGCTGGGACGACCAGGGGATTTTTGAGCAGAACATCATCATCCATGACCTGGACTGGGACTGGATCGCCGGCTGGGTCAACCTGCAGATGATCTACAACCTCCAGACCGGCGGCGACAAGAACCAGAAGTCGCTGGCGGCCGCCATGGAGCACTTTGAGATTGAGCAGACCCGTGTCGCCCACGATGCGCTGGGCGACGCCTTCAACACCGCGCTGGTCACCACCCACCTCGACATGGCGGAGGGGATGCGCCTTTATCCGGAGGCGGAGGAGATCCTGGCCCGCCGGATGCCGAACTACAAGCCCCAGCAGGATATCGCCCCCTCACAGGAGGCCCTGGTCCACGACAGCTCTCCCAGCTATGAGGACAAGGCCGAGGCCTTTGCCGATGCGAAGGTGCACGGTCTCACCTGCCCGGTCTGCGGCGTTGTCCAGACCGGCAGCCGCTGGATCAGCCAGAGCGACGGCCGGTATATGAATCTGTTCAACTGTCCCGAGCACGGCGACTTTCTCGCCCGCATCCGACTGAAAAAGGACCCGGACAACGAGCTGTGGTCCGCCAACCGCCTGATCTATGAGGCGGATGAAGAGATGCAGAGCTTTTACCGGGCAAAGCTTGCCCAGGCAAGACGCCGCGGACGCGGGCGCAGCCCGCGGAAGAACCGCCCGGCCTGATCATAGGACAATATTTTCTCCCGATACAAAAGATGTATCGGGAGATTTTGCTTTTCTGATTCGTTTTTATGATACTTTTTGCACCATCACGCGGACGCAGAAGACAAATCTCGGTTTGCCGCGGGAGATATCCGTCCGGTAGAGGTAGGCCGTGGTATCGCTCATCGGCTTCAGGCCCTCCTGCCTGAGGTAGTCTCTAATCGGATTGAGAGCGCTGCCTTCGATGGAATCCAGATCCTCCACCGTGAGGAAAAACGCCGCATACTGCGCCTTGGGGAACACGTGCGCCTCCTCCGGGATCGGGAAGTTTTCCTCAACGAGGATCTTCTCGTAAGATCCAATCCCGATCCGGATGGGAACCCGGTCCGGCAGTTCTTCTTCAAAATACCGCCGCTCAATGCAGAGCACCAGAGTAAAGAGATCCACGTTGCGGACCCAGCGCTGCAGGCTTCCTTTCGGTTCCTCTGGTCCAAAATAGATGTCATATTTGGTATCGAAAGACTCGATCTGGCGGATTTCCTGCTCGGCATGCGCGTCCCGTTCATAGTGCTGTGCGGTGATGCGCAGCATCATCTCCCGCCGCTTCAGCTGCCGGATCTGCTCCTCCAGCGCTTCAACGGTCGTCCGGTAGCCCTGTACAAGGGTTTCGGCGTCGCCGCTGCTGCAGGTGGCGTCAATGGCATCCAGGGACAGGTGGGCGCCGCGCAGCTTGCGGATATAGAGCAGCTGCAGGAAGTCCTCCCTGCTGTATTCATAATACCCGTTTTCCGGATTGCGCTCCGGCTTGATCAGGCCGCGCTCACGGTATTTGCGTATGGTCTCCGTGTTCAGCCCGGCCTGTGTGGCAAGTTCATTGATCTTCATTTTCCGCATCACCTGCAGCGTGAAATATTTTCTTGAAAGATTGTTATTTTTTTGTTGACTCTGTCCCCGGGACAGGGTTTATAGTACAACCAGAATAAGGTTTGTCCTTATTATACCGTATTCAAAATCATAACACAAGAAAGGAAAAACAAGATGTCTGAACTCAGCAGAAGAGATTTCCTGAAGGGCTCCCTGGCAGGCGCCGCGGCTATCGCCATGGCCGGTGTCGGCCTCGGCAGTGTGAACACCAAGGCCTCCGCCGAAGGGCTCTACACCCCCGGCACCTATTCCGCCATTGCCGACGGTATGGGCACCGTCATCGTGACCGCCACCTTTGATGAGAACTCCATAGTTGACGTCGTCCTGGATGTCTCCGGCGAGACCCCGAGCATCGGCCAGGCCGCAAAGGACGCACTGGTCGAGCAGATCATGAGTGCGCAGAGCACTGAGATCGACGGTGTCAGCGGCGCTTCGATCACCAGCACGGCGGTCAGGACCGCTCTGAAAAACTGCATTGCCCAGGCCAAGGGCGAGGCCGTGGATTCCGGCAATGTCAAGCCAATGGTTGAATCCACCAGCGCTTTTATCCTGAAAGATATTACCGCCGATGACATCAACGCCTCCACGGTCGTTCTGGAGCCCATCACCGACTTTGCACAGGAAGTGGATGTTGACATCGTTGTTGCCGGCGCCGGCGCCTCGGGCGTGATCGCCGCTGTCAAGGCGGCCGAGATGGGCGCCAGGGTCGCCGTCCTGCAGAAGGAGGCCGTTGCGGTCTCCCAGGGCAACTGCTCCTCCGCTATCATCAAGAGCGGCTCCACCGAGGGCGGGCTCAAAAAGTGGCTCACCTTCGCCACCGCCGTCAACTGCTGGCGCAACAACCGGAAGCTCCTTGAGGCCTATATTGACCGCTCCGAAGAAGCCCTTCGCTTTGTGTGCGAGAAGAGCGGCGTCACCGAGGAAAACGAGTGGGTGAACAAATACGGTGTCACCAAATACCAGGATACCTCCGCCGTTTATACCGGCGTCTGGCACGACGGCACCCAGTCCTATGATTTCGGCGATGAGAAGGTTGAGGTCTTTGCCCCCTGGTTCGGCCCCAAGCCCGGCAACTACGGCTCTCTCGTCTCCGGCATTCTCAAGGACGCCCAGGAAGAGTACGGCGACAAGCTTCAGGTCTTCTTCAGCACGCCCATCGTCCAGCTCGTCAAGGACACTGACGGCACTGTGATCGGCTGCGTCGGCAAGGATCTGGACGGCAATTACATCAAGTTCAACGCCAAGTCCGTCATCCTCGCCACGGGTGCTTATGAGAACAACGCCACCATGGTCCGCCGCTTCTGCCCGGACATTGAGAAGTTCGACAAGAAAGTCGTCCACCGCACCGGTGACGGCAACATCCTGGCCATCGAGGCCGGCGGCTGCATGGAGCCGGTTGCCCACAGCCGCGTCATGCACGACTTTGACGCGGGCCTGATGTGGGACGAACCGCCCTATCTGATCGTCAACATGAACGGCGAGCGCTTTGTCAGCGAAGAAGTCGACATGGCCTACATCTCCAACGTCCTGCGCTGGCAGCCGGGTTATGTCGGCGAGAACATGGATCCCGAACACCAGGAGAGCGGTTCGCTCGGCTGGTACTGCCAGATCTATGACAACGACTATATGGACTATGCCACCGGCCCCGTGCCCGATTTCGTCATGGCCCGATATCTGAAGGAAGAGGATCCCAGCCTGCATGTCAGCGTCTTCCCCGAGCTGATCGACACCTTCCGTGCCGACACCATCGAAGAGCTGGCAGAAAAGCTCGGTCTGCCCGTGGAAAAGACCGTCGAGACCTTCAACCGCTATAACGAGATGTGCGAGAAGGGCGAGGACCTGGACTTTGGCAAGCCCGCAAAGTATCTGCACAAGTTCGGCACAGCTCCCTTCTGGGGCATCCGCCGTCACATCCGCTGCTCCTCCATCACCGCCGGTGTGCTCTCCGATGAGTACGGCCGCGTGACGACCGAGGACGGCGAGGTAATCAAGGGCCTGTATGCAGTCGGCAATCTGGGCGGCCAGTTCTACGGCGCGCCGGACTATCCGTTCTTCCATCCGGGTCTGTCCCTCGGCCACGCTGTCACCTTCGGCTTCATCGCCGGTGAGCATGCCGCGCAGAATCTGTAATCCGATCAGACTCTGATAAAAATCCATTCAATCAGTTCAGGCTCCCCTCCGGGCATACCGGAAGGGAGCCTGTTTGTATGATGGATGATTTTTGATTGCTCTGTAAGCTGCGCTGCAATATCAGACAGAATCTTCTTCTGTGAGTTTCTCCAGCTCGTCCATACCGCCGGCCGTGTCCGCAGCGTCGGCCTCGGCCTTCTTCTCCAGCTTGTTCATGAAGATCGGAGAGAGGATACCGAAGATGCAGAGCGCGATCAGCACCCAGCAGACCACCGAGGAAAACAGCACGCTGATGCTGCCGCGGGAGGTGCGCAGCGCGTTGCGCAGTCCCTTCTCGCCGATGGGACCGAGGATCAGCGCCAGTACGACAGCCGCCGTGTTCAGGTCAAACTTCCGCATCAGATAACCCAGCACGCCGAAGGTCAGCATGACCACGATGTCCATGATGTTCTTATGGATGGCGTAGGAACCGACAAAGCAGAGCACCGTAACGCAGGGGATCAGAATGGCGTCGGACAGACGGGAGATCTGGGCGAAGCCGCGGCAGCCGATCAGGCCGATGCCCAGCATGAAGAACTGTACCAGGACAAAGCCCGCGAAGAAAGTATAGGTCATAGGGGCGTACTTGCCGAAGAGCTCCGGACCAGGCGTGAGGCCCTGGATCACCAGCCCGCCCATAAGGACCGCGGTGACGGACTCACCGGGGATGCCGAGGGTCAGGGTCGGGATCAGGGAACCGCCTGTGACGGCATTGTTTGCTGCTTCGGAGCCCGCGACGCCCTCGATGGAGCCCTTGCCGAACATCTCCTTATGCTTGGAGAACTGGCGGGAGGTGTTGTAGCCCAGGAAGCACGCGATGGAAGCGCCGGCGCCCGGCAGGATGCCGATTAGGTTGCCGATGATCCAGGAACGCAGGATCGTCGGACGCAGAATCTTGCGCTCTTCCCGGGTCAGGCTCATTTTATCCGAGAATTTTGTCGCCTGGGCACGGGCCTTGATCTTCTTCTCCGCCAGAATGAAGACCTGGGACATGGAGAAGAGGCCGATCAGCGCACAGGTGGTGTTGATGCCCTCGGCAAAGTAGCTGCTGGGCATGAAGCGCTTGACACCGGTGATCGGGTCAAGCCCGATGGTCGAAATCAGCAGGCCCAGCGCGCCGGACATCAGGCCCTTGACGATGGACTTCGAGGACACGCCCGCGATGATCGTCAGGCCGAAGATAGAGAGCCAGAAATACTCCGCCGACATGAACTTCAGCGTCAGCTTCGCCAGCAGCGGCGAGAAGAAGTACAGCGACACGCAGCTCAGCAGGCCGCCCCAGAACGAGGCATAGCATGCGGTGAACAGCGCCTTGCCCGCCTGTCCTCTCAGAGTCATCTGATAGCCCTCAATGGCCGTCGCCGCCGAGGCCGGCGTACCGGGCGTGTGAATCAGAATCGCAGAGATGGAACCGCCGAAGATCGCGCCGCAGTAGATGGCGCCCAGGACGATCAGTCCGGTCTCCGGCTTCATGGTGAAGGTCATCGGCAGCATCAGCGCCACGCCCATTGCGGCGGAGAGGCCCGGCATGCAGCCGATGATGATGCCCATGGCAACACCGGCCGCCATCATCAAAAGATTAATCGGGGTCAGGGCATTGAGAAAGCCCGCGCCCATCAACGATAAGGTTTCCAGCATATTCTCAAGCCTCCTTTACTTGCCGAGCGCTTTCATCACGGTGCCCACCGGCAGCTTCACGCCGAGGAAGCGCTGGAAGGCAAAGTAGATCAGCGCAACAATGACAATGACCGTGATGGCGGAATACAGAACCGGGACCTTCAGATACAGCAAAACTGCCAGCATGAAGATCACCGTGGAGATATAAAAGCCGAAGAAGTAGATGCAGACCAGGTACAGAATCGCCGCGATGAGGCAGACAAAGAACTGGGCCGGCTGAAAGTCCTTGAAGACCTCATCCACACCGCTCTCGACGCCATGCTTTTTCGCTGCGACGATCATCTGGACCAGGTACAGGGTGGTCAGCCCGAAAAGCAGTATAATCGTAAATCTCGGATAGGTCTGGCTGGAGGCCTTCAGCTTGGTCATGTGATAATAAAAGAAACCGCAGACAAGGTACATGAACACGACCACGCCGATGTCCGTTTTTTTCATTTTCAAGGGAGTATTCCTCCTTTACATCCTTCTCTTTTCGAAAAAGGGCAGGTTTTATGCCTGCCCTTTTCAATGTTCGATGATAAGAATTCGCTAAAGATTCAAGCTCGGTCTATTAGAAATCGTACCAGAAGCCCTCGGCAAGACCTTCGGCAAATTCCTGCTGCTGTGCAATCAGAGCACCGGTCGCCTCGGCATCCTTATAATCGGTGGCCATGCCGGCCTGCTCCGCGGCTTCCAGATACTCCGCGTCTTCCATGGCGGCCTTGAAGGCTTCCTCATAGAACGCGATGACATCTTCGCTCACACCAACCGGTGCAACCAGGCAGCGGGAGGAACCCAGCCAACCTTCATAGTAGCCCAGCTCGCCCAGAGTCGGGACATCAGGCAGCTCGGGCAGACGCTCGTCGGCGAACGCACCCAGGATACGATACTCCGCTTCCTGACCGGCAATGTCAGCCAGCTTCACAACGCTGAAGTCGGCCTCGGCGCCGCGCAGGGACAGAAGCTGGTCAGCAGTGCCGCCCTGAGGAATGTCGGTGTACATGAATCCGGCGGAGTTGGCAAAGGCCTGGGCGCCGATGTGGTTGGAGGCCTGCGGGCCGTTGGTGGAGGCCAGCAGCTCGTTCTTGGTGCCCTCATTCTCCTTGCCATAGGCAACCAGAGCATCCAGATCGGGGAAGCGGTCGTCGTCCGCGCGGACAATGACAATGGAGGTCTCGGTCACGTGGTTGCAGATCGGCGCGAATGACTCGACCGTGTAGGTGCCCATCTCATTGACGATGGAGCTGGAGAAGTTCGGCAGGTTGATGAATCCGATGGTCTGGCCGTCGGGATCCGCGTCGGCCAGCTGGGACCAGCCGATGGAGCCGGAGCCGCCTTCCACGTTCTCGATGACGATGGTCTGGCCCACGTACTTCTCAGCGTACTTAGCCAGGATACGGGCGGTATTGTCGGTACCGGAACCGGCCTTATAGGCGACGATCATAGAGACCGGGCCGTTCGGGGCGAAGTCTGCACTGGCAACGCCGCAGAGTGCGAACGCCATCACCAGGCACAGGGCAAGTGCGATGATCTTTTTCATGGTGTTTCCTCCTGTGATAAATTTTTATGAAGATCACATAAGTAATTATACTTACTGGGCAGATATTTGTCAATCTTTACCGTTCATTATTTTTTCACATTCTCCAGGAGGCCGTGTTCCGCCGCGTAGTCCAGCAGCCTCCGGTTTTCACGGTTGACAGAACCGAAGCTTTTTACCGTGCAGACTGCCTTCTCACAGCGTTTCAAAACCTCCAGCGCCTCATCCGCCCTCTCTGCGGAGACCGGCTCATAGGCCGGGCCGGTGATCACAACGGAGGCCAGCGCCCCGGCCACCGGAAGGTCCAGATCGTTTTCCGGCAGAACCCCGGTGGCAAAGGGAATTCCTTCCCGCTGCAGCTTCCGGTAAACCGGGATGCCGCTGCCTCCGCCCCCGACCACAAACACCCTGGGCGGAGCGTCGTTCCGCTCCCCTTCCACCGTGCCGTACAGGCTGTCGTAGCTGCCGTGTTCCACGTTGTAGAGCGTACGGATCGTCTGCCCGGTAAAGATCTCCTCCGGGCTGCCGACCTCGGCGATAACCCCGTCCTTCACACAGGCGATCCGGTCCGTGAATTTCTGCGCCAGTTCCAGCTCGTGCAGGGACAGAATCACGGCAATCTGCTTTTCCCGCACCAGGCGGCGCAGGATCCCCATGAACTCCAGCTTGTTCCGGATGTCCAGGAAAGAGGTCGGCTCATCCATCACAAGCAGCTGCGGCTCCTGGCACAGGGCACGGGCCAGCAGCACGCGCTGGCGCTGGCCGTCGCTGATCCGGTTAAAGTCCCGCTCCCTGATCTCTTCGATCCCGACGGTCCGGATGGCTTCGTCCACCGTTTCCCTGTCGTGTGCCGAGAGGATCCCCAGCATGCCGGTATAAGCATAACGGCCCGTCTCGACGACCTCCTCACAGGTCATGAGTTCGGGGTCGACCCGCCCGGTGAGGACCGCAGCGCTCTTTTTGGCGAGGTCCCGCTCCTTCATATCAGCAATCGGGGCATCTTCCATCAGGATCACGCCGCCCAGCGGCTTCAGCTGGCGGATCAGGGTCTTCAGGATGGTGGATTTTCCGGCTCCGTTCGGGCCGATAAGGCAGAGGATCTCCCCCGCGTCGGCATGGAGGCTGATCTCGCCGACCACCGGCGTCTTCCCATAGCCGACGGTCAGCTGCTCGGCAGAGAGAATGATTTCCCCGGTCATCGCTCCGTCCCCCTCTTTCTTGTCAGCAGCATCCAGATCACTACCGGCGCGCCGAAGACCGCCGTGACCGTGCTGATGGAGAGCTCGGTCGGTGCAAAGAGCGTGCGTGCGATCAGGTCGCAGAACAGGCAGAACACGGCCCCGCCCAGGAAACAGGCGGGGATCATCAGGATCGGCTTCGCGGTGCGGAAAAAGCTGCGCATCAGGTGCGGCACGGCGATCCCGACAAAGGAGATCGGCCCCGCAAAGGCCGTCACGCAGGCGGCGAGTACGCTGGAGAGCAGGATCAGCGCCATGCGGAAGCGCCGGATATTGACGCCCATGCTCCGGGCGTAGGTCTCCCCCAGTTGGTAAGCCGTCATCGGCTTGGAGAGGAGGACGGACAGCAGCAGTACCGTGAATACCGTCAGCGACAGCACCTTCACGTCCTGCATGTCGATGCCCGAGAAGCTGCCCATCGACCAGTTGTGCAGGTTCACGATGTTGCTGTCGTCGGCAAAGGTCACCACGATCTCGGTGACGGCGGAGCAGACATAGCCGATCATCACGCCGCATACCACCAGCAGCGCCATACTGCGAAGGCGGCGGCTTGCCAGCAAAACCAGCCCCATGGAGAGCATCGCCCCGCAGAAGGCGGCTGTCACCATCATTGCGGAGCTCAGCGCCAGATTGTGCCCCAGCGAGAAGATCATCACCAGTGCCACAAACAGCTTGGCACCGGAGGAGATGCCCAGGACAAAGGGGCCGGCAATGGGGTTGCCGAAGAAGGACTGCAGCAGATAGCCGGAGACCGAGAGTCCCCCGCCGAGGATCGCCGCGGCGAGCAGCCTCGGAAGCCGGATGTTTCGGATGATCCGGAATGCGGTGCTGTCCGAGGCAGGCCCGAACAGCGCGGCAAAGACTTCCTGTGCCGGCATGCGGCTGCTTCCGGCCAGCAGGTTCAGCAGCAGGAACAGCAGAAGCAGCAGAAACAGGGCGCCGAAGCAGCACCATGGCCGCCTGCGCCAGGCCGTGTTCTCCGCTGTATCAGGTAATATTGTCTTGGGCATGCTGCACCTCCCCTGTCAGACTGTCGTTGTTGCTTTGGTACTTCGGTGTTCTGGTTTTATTTTATCCGGTGCAGCCAGGTCAGCTGATCCAGGCCTTCGGCCTCGCCGCTCAGAATCGTGTGGAGATCTGCGATCATCCCTGCCGTCAGGGAACTCTGCTGGAACATACTCTGTTCCGTGCACCATACTTCCCCGTTCCGGACGGCTTTGAAGTCCGCGAACAGGCTGCTTTTGTCCAGCAGATCCTCCATCTTCTCCAGATCACCGGAGATGGTGCTGTTGTAGATCAGAACGTCGGCGTCCCGCGCCTGGGCGTAGAAGGACTCCATCTGGATGGTCATGGTCGAGAGCGCGCTCTCATCCTCGGGGAGCTCGGTAAAGGGTGATGTGCCTCCCGCAAGCTCGATCATCTTTGTCACATAGTCGCCGCTCCGCCGGACGACTGCGGCGCCGTTTGACGTGATGTGGAAAAAGGCTGCGGTTTTCCCGGTCGGCTCGGCCGCCAGCGTCTCCTCCAGCAGCTGCTCCTGCCCGGCAAAAAAGGCGTCCGCCGTCTCCCGCTCGCCGGTCAGCAGTCCGTAGAGCCGGACCCACTCCACCCGGCCGAGAGGCTCTGTCTCATAGCTGGAATACTCGATCATGACCGGCAGGCCGAGCGCCTCCAGCTTCTCCTTGACTTCCGGGGAGTGGAGGATCATCGTGTTCTCGATCACAAGGTCACAGTCTTCTTCCAGCAGCAGCTCATAATCCGGCGCGCTGTATTTGCCGGCATAGAGCAGGCGCTCGTCCCGCAGCGCCTCCTGCAGCTTCGTCAGCCGCCAGGAGCTCTCGTCCGTGCTTGTAAAGCGGACCCTGTCCAGCGCACCGCAGCGCAGGAACAGATCGGGGACCGAGGAACTTGCGACATAGACCCGCTCCACCGGTGTCCGGATGACAGGGATGTCCTCCTCCAGGCCTGCGGGTCTCTCGCTCTCCCGGCCCAGCAGCAGATAGCGGTCCTTTCCGCCGAGGGTCAGGATGGCGGCGTCGCCCGAGAGGAACTCGACGCTGAACTGTTCGGCGCTATGAAGCGCCATCTCCGAGGCAGAATCTGCCTCGGAGTTTTGGTTCACAATTGTCTCGGAATGGAACATCAGGCTGTACTCGATCTCGTGCGGCTCGCTCATGGCAACCGTATCGGCGATCACGGCCATCGGCCGGTCAAAGATCGCCACCGGGATCTCAAAGGTCGAGGTCTCCCGGTCCGGGAGCGGGAGGATTTTGGTCTCCCCCAGCCTCATATAATCATAGTTCTTGCTGCCCCAAACCAGTGTTGCGGTGCACTGGCCGTCCTTCACATGCAGCTCCGCCGGAGACTGCAGCTTTGCTTTTCCGCTGCCGCCGCTGAGGCTCACTTCCACGAGGTAATCCCCGTCCGCAAGCCCGAGGCTTTCGGCTGTGGTGAAGAAGCCCTCCCGGAAGGCCTCCAAGGGCAGCGAGTCCGCCCGGAACAGGAGCGTGCGCTCATACCAGAGCTCCTTGTTCTTGCTGTAGGCGGCGCAGGACACGCCCGCATCCAGCGCTTCGACGGGAAGCGTGAAGCAGAACCTGCCCTCGCTGTCCTCCGTATAGGCGATCCAGCCGCTCTCGTCCGATGTCGCGGCCTCCAGCGCCGTGCCGGGATAGACATAGAGATAGCTTGTCCCGCTCATGGTGATGGTGGCGCTCAGCCCACCCTCAGAGACATGGAGCACCGCCTCCACGATACGGAACATGGAGGAACTGCTCTCGACCGTGACGGCATAGTCCCCGTCGAGAAGATTCTCCCCTGAGACCGGGACCATTCCCTTCTCCACGACCTCTTCCACCGTGGTCATCTGAGAGGAATCGGCCACAGCCGGGGAAGCAGGAGCGGATTCCGCGTCCGCCTGAGCGCAGACCGACAGGGTCAGCGCTGCGCTCAGGATCCATGAAAGGTACTTTCTGACTGCGTTCATCTGTCAGCCAAGGGACGCAATCGCCTCGCCGGCGTGCGCGGCAAACATCTGCTGGATCACATACATCTGCCCCAGGCCTTCCAGCACGCACTCCACCTCATAGCCCGCGTCTTCAAAGACAGACTTCCAGGAGTCCTCCTCGTCGCCGGCCATATCGTTGTTGGCATGGTCGCCGGCCACAATCATCATCGGGCGCAGGATGACGCGCTCATAGTCTCCGGCCTGCACCATCTCCAGAACATCTTCCACGGAGGGCTCGGCCTCTACGGTGCCGACAAAGCAGTTAACATAACCTGCGTTGGTCATAACCTCCTGCATCCTGCCGTACACTTCATTGGATTCAGCCTCGGTGCCGTGCCCCATGAAGACAATTGCCGTTTTGCCGTCATCGTAGTCCGCAGTCGCGTCCGCCAGCACTGCCGCTGTCAGCGCAAAGTCCTCATCCGTGGTCAGAAGCGGCTCCCCGACAGCGATGGTTTCAAAGGCGTCGGCATACTCGGCCAGCTCGTTCACCAGGTCGGTGTACTCATAGCCGTGCATCAGGTGGGTCGGCTGGACGACAAGGGTCTTGACGCCGTTCTCGATCGCGCGGTCCAGTGCCTCGGTGACATTGTCGATGACCTCACCGTCTCTGGCCTTCACATGATCGATGATGATCTGACTGGTGAAGGCTCTGCGGACGCTCCAATCCGGAAAGGCGTGCTGCAATGCCCGCTCGATCCCCCCGACGGTCATGCGGCGGCTGTCGTTGAAGCTGGTACCGAAGGACACCACCAGCAGTTCCTTCTCCCCGATCCCGTCCGCGTTCAGCGCATCGTCGAGAGAGGCGTCGCCGGTCTCATAGTTTTCCTCTTCCTCTGCATCCTCGGCGTAAGCGGACACATTGCTTCCGCACCAGCCTGCAAAAAAGGTGAGCGCCAGGCTCAGGGTCATAACAAGTGCGAGTAGTTTCTTCATGCTTCTTCTCCTTTTTCTCTTCCGATTCCTGAGGAATCGTCTTTTTTATTTTGCATCGCCGCTTTGCAGCAGCGTTATGCACTGGTGATAAACCGTGTCAAAGTCCGGTCCGGCGTCGTCCCCCGGCCGGTTCAGCACGATGAGCTCCGCTCCGGTTTCACGGGCCGCCGACGCCTTCTCCGGGTAGCCGCCGGGGGCTCCGCCGTCTTTTGTGACCAGATAACGGATCTCATATTGGCGGATGGTCGCGATATTCATCTCGGTGCTGAAGGGGCCCTGCATGGCAATGATGTTCCGGTGCGGGATCCCCTGCTCCTCGCAGGCGGAAAGGCTCTGATGGCTGGGAAGGATGCGGGGATAGATCCGCTCCGGGTCGAGACCGGCGAAAGCCGCGAGCTCCTTGGCCCCTGTGGTGAGCAGGATATTCCCTTCCCGCCCCGCAAGCCAGCCTGCCGCCTCCCCGGCGCTGTCAAAGCAGCGTACGCCCTCCGTGTCGCTCGCCGCTCTGGAGAGCCTGAGATAAGGGACCCCCGCGCGCTCACAGGCCTCCATGACCGAGGCCGTCACATGCGTTGCGTAGGGGTGCGTCGCATCCACACAGAGCGCCGCCGTGCGCAAAAGCCGCTGCTTCTCCTCCGGACTCAGCGGACCGGTCCTCGTGATGATGCCGTCGCAGCTTCCCTGTTCCTCACTGCCGTAGTCGCTGGCGACGCAGACGACGACCTCCGCCCCCGCCGCCGCCAGACGCACGGAGAGCTCCCGTCCCTCTGTGGTTCCGCTGAAAATGACAAACCTCATGTCCGGTAGCCCCTCGGCGTGACCATTCTGCCCCGGATCTCCCGGGTCAGTGTGGATCCGATAAACACCGTGGTGAACATGTCGGCCTCCGTATCCCGCAGCTGCTTCAGCGGGAGGATCCTTATGGATTCGCCCTCCCGTCCGATGTTGCGGGTCAGGCCGCAGACGGTCTCAGGGGCAAGCTCTTCCAGCAGGATGTCACAGGCCCGCTGCAGATAGTCCTTCCTGTGCCGGGATGCGGGGTTGTAGAGGCAGATGGCAAAATTCCCTCTCGCGGCGCAGCGCAGCCGCTGCTCGATCAGCGACCACTCCGTCAGCCGGTCTGAGAGTGAGATGACGCAGAAGTCGTGTCCCAGCGGCGCGCCCAGCAGGGCCCCGCCCGTGAGGGCCGCAGTCACGCCCGGTACGATCTCGATCTCCGTCCCGCCGTATTCCGGGGCCAGCTCCAGGACCGGCGCCGCCATGCCGTAGACGCCGGCGTCGCCGCTACAGACAAGGGCAACCGTCTTTCCGCTGCCGGCCTGCTCCAGGCACCAGCGGCAGCGTTCGACCTCGCCGGTCATGCCGGTGCTGTAGGTCGGCTTTTCGGGCCAGAGGGGCTTTAAAAGCTCCACATACAGCGTATAGCCGCAGAGCAGTTCCGCCTCGTCGATCGCCGTCCTTGCAGCCTCCGTCAGATATCGTCCGTCACCGGGTCCGATCCCGACGACATAGAGTTTTCCCATTTCACCAGCTCCAATCAAAGCTTGTTTTCTGCTCCGCAAGGGCGAAGGTCACACCGTTTCCGGCGTATTTGCTCTCGACCAGAGCGCCGCCCGAGTCCAGTACGGCAGCGCGCTCGCAGACGTTGTCCACCCCCACCGCGGCCTCCACAAATAGTGAGGCGGAATAATCCCCCGTCGCGCTTTTGAGCTCCTCGGCGGTGAAGAAGTGCAGCTTCCAGTCGTGCCGCTCGCAGAAGAGCAGCAGACCCTCTTCATCTGCTTTCCGGTCGATGCTGGCCGCGGCGCTTACCGCCTCAGGGCGGACGCCCCGTTCCTCGCAGAAGCGGGCAAAGCCCTCTTCGAGCGTCTCCGCCTCGCAGCCTCTCCGGCATCCGACGCCAAGAGTGAGATTTCTGGGGATCAGTTGCAGCGCTTCTGTGCTGTGCCTGCGGTAATCCACAAGCACATCCTCCGCGCTGCCCAGTCGCACATTGGAGGGCAGGTTCCCCAGAATCGGCCATCCGCAGCCTATGCTGACCGTCTCTCCGCGCAGCAGCTTTCCGGAGACCTGTTTGATCCGCTCGGGCTGGAGGACCAGCATGTTCTGCGCCTTTGCCCAGAGATCGACGGCAAAGAGACCGTTCAGATCCGTCGCCGTTGTAATCACGGCGGTCCCTCCGAGGAACTCTGCAATGTCTTCCGCGAGGCGGTTGGCCCCGCCGAGATGCCCGGAGAGCAGCGGGATCACAAAGCGTCCCAGCTCATCTGCAACGACCACCGCCGGGTCCTCCGTCTTGTTTTGGAGGTACGGCGCGACAGCCCGCACCGCGATCCCCACAGCACCGACAAAAACCAGTCCGGTCCTTGTCCGGAAGTTCTGTTCCGTCCATTGGCCGAGGGTCAGCGCCTGTCCGGCCCGGCAGGCAGTACCGCCGAGGAAGGCCGCGAGCCTTTCGGCCTGCACCTCTCCCCGGTCCGTGAAAGCGATCAGCGCGATCCCGTCTCTCATGGCCGTGTCCTCCAGTCCGCAAGCATCCTCTTCGCTTCCGCTGTCATCCCCAGCAGCCCGTGGACGTTGGAGAAGAGGACGGCGCCGACCCGGCAGGCATCCGCGCACCGACGTTCGAGCACACGCTGGATCTCGTCCAGCAGGCTCTCCATTACAGGTTTTCTCAGGCCTGCCGCTTCCAGCACCTCCAGGCAGCCGTCGGTGGTCGCCTGGCGCATCAAGTCCTGACAGGTCTCCTGTCCCGCGCCGCAGATCGCAGCATGGGCGCAGAAGAGCTCTCTCCGGCAGTCCGCCATGTGCGAGTGGGTGTTCATCACGCCCCCGGCCAGCTTGACCAGCTTGCCGACATGGCCCACCAGCAGGATCTCGCGGATCCCTTCCAACACGCAGAGGTCGAGCGCCTCCCCGATAAAGTTGGAGCACTTGACCCTTGCGACACCGCCCAGCTCCGGCAGCTCGTGCCCGAGGAAGTCCATGCCGTAGTTGCCCGGGGTGAGGATCAGTCTGCCTGCACCGGCCGCGGCATTCTGGCGGATCTCAAGCGCGATCGTCTCCACGACGGCCCGCTCACTCATGGGTTCCACAATGCCGGAGGTCCCGAGGATCGAGATCCCGCCCTCGATGCCAAGCATGGGGTTGAAGGTCCTCTTTGCGACGGTCTCCCCCTCCGGGACAGTGATCACGGCCTCCAGCCCGCCGCTGTAATCCATCTCTCGGCAGACCGCTTCCAGCGCCTTCCGGATCATCTGCCTGGGGACGGAGTTGATGGCCGCCTCGCCGACTGGCTGGTCCAGCCCCGGCTTCGTCACGCGGCCGACTCCCCTGCCGCCGTCGATACGGATTTCATTCTTCGTCTTCCTGACACGGGCTTCGATCAGGATCCCATCCGTGATGTCGGGGTCGTCTCCCGCGTCCTTGCGCACGGCGCAGACCGCGGTCTCCCCATCCATCCGGCAGGATTCCGCTTCGGTCTCCACGGTGAGGCCGCCGGGCGTCAGCAGGCTGAGGCTTGGCGGGGCATTCCCGCTCAGCAGCAGCTCCGCCGCTCCCGCGGCGGCGAGCGCCGCGCAGCTGCCCGTCGTATATCCGCAGCGAAGAAGCTTTGTCCCGCTGCGGAGATAGTGTTCAAAGCTCATGGTTGTTCTCCTGCCGTGCGGCCAGGGCGGCGAGCTCCGGGAAGCGCTTCAGCAGCGCGTCATAATTCTCCCGCCGGTGCGGGAAAGCGCAGTCTTCGCAGCTCTTGACGCCGCTTGCGGTATAGCGGCAGCTGCCGCCGCAGCGCTCCCCCAGCGTATAGAGCGGGCAGTAGCAGAACAGGCAGTTGAAGTCCTCTTCCGCGATCCCGCTGTGGCAGGGGAAGAACTCGCATTCCCGATTCTGAAAAAACATATAGTGTTTCCCGTTCATCTCAGTTCCAGCCTCTCGCTTCCGGCTCCAGCAGGCCCGCGGCGGTGTAGAGAAGCGCGTTGCAGACCGCGGCCGCGATGCTGCTGCCTCCCTTTCTGCCCATGGCGGCAATGCAGGGCACGGCGTTTCTCACGCAGGCGTCGAATACCGCCTCCTTGCTCTCCACCACGTTCACAAAGCCCACCGGTACAGCGATCACCAGTGCCGGACGCAGGCCTTCCTCGATCAGCTCTGTGATGCGCAGCAGGGCCGTGGGGGCATTCCCGATGGCGAGCACCGCACCGGGCTGGTGTTCTGCCGCATAGTTCATCGCGGCGACCGCCCTCGTGGTGCCCTCAGCTTTCGCTGTCTCCGCGATGAAGTCCTCCGCCATAAAGCAGCTTGCCTTCCCGCCGAGTCTTGTAAGGCCCGGCTTGCTGATGCCCGCGAGCGCCATGTTGGTATCCGTCACGATCCCGGTCCCCTGACGCAGCGCCGCCACGCCCAGCTTCACCGCGTCCGGGGTAAAGTGCAGCGTCTTGGCATAGTCGAAGTCCGCGCTCGCGTGGATGCAGCGGAGGATCACCGCTTCGTTCTCCGGGTCGAGGACAGTCCCTCTCTCTCGGAGCTCGGCACGGATGATCGCCATGCTGCCGCGCTCAATCTCGCCCGGTCGTGTTTTCATGTGCATAGGCCTCCATCACCCGGCGGATCGCATCCATGTCCAGGCTCGCTTCCACAGCGTCCGCCAGCTTCTCATACTGCCGGTCCCGGAACCTGGCCCTGTTCTCGATTGCTCTCTCCGGGACCGCGATCCCTTTCTTCTGCGCCAGCCGCCGGACCAGCACCTCCGTCAGCTCTCCCGTGTCGAAGAGCCCGTGCAGATAGGTCCCGAACACGTTCCCCCGGACCGCACCGTCCTCTGTCCCATCGGTGAAACGGCAGAAGGGTTCCCCCTCGCTTTGGGTCCTTCCCATGTGGATCTCGTAGCCCTCCAGCTTTGCGCCGCGGAAGGGCTGGGCAGTGCAGACCGCAGTCTTCCGCGTCCGGGTCTTGTCCCCGGTAAAGACCGTCTCGCACGGAAGAAGACCAAGCCCGTCCTCCGTGCCGCCGGTCTCCACTCCGTCCGGGTCGAGAAGCTGCCTGCCCAGCATCTGAAAGCCGCCGCAGATCCCCAGCACCGGGACGCCCTCCGCGTTCTGCTGCACGATCCGTTCGGCGAATCCGCTCTCCTTCAGCCAGCAGAGGTCGCCCATCGTGTTCTTGGTCCCCGGCAGGATCAGCAGATCCGGGTTCCCGAGCTGTTCCGGTTTGTTTACATAATACAAATTGATATCAGGATGCTCTTCCAGCGGGGCGAAGTCTGTGAAGTTGGAGATATGCGGCAGCTGGATCACAGCGATGTCCAGCGCCTTTCCGCCCTGTGCTTTCCTCGTCAGCCGCGGCGCGAGACTGTCTTCATCGTCGATGTCCACCTGCAGCCACGGAACAACGCCCAGCACCGGGATCCCGGTGAGCGCTTCGATCTGGCGAAGGCCCGGTTTCAGGAGCTCGACGTCTCCGCGGAACTTGTTGATCACCATACCGGCGACCCGCTTCCGCTCCTCCGGCCGGAGGAGCTCCACTGTGCCGTAGAGCTGGGCAAAGACCCCGCCGCGGTCGATGTCCCCGGCCAGCAGGACCGGGGCGTTCACCAGTTCCGCGAGACCCATGTTGACAATATCGTCCTCGCGGAGGTTAATTTCCGCCGGAGAGCCGGCGCCCTCGATGACGATGATGTCGTTCTCCGCGGCCAGGCTGTTGTATGCCGAGAGAATCGTGGGGATCAGTCCCCTCTTCATGCGGAAGTATTCCTGCGCGTCGTACTGCCCGCGCACCTCGCCCAGCACAATCAGCTGGCTTCCGGTGTCGCTGGAGGGTTTGAGCAGGATCGGGTTCATCCGCACGTCGCAGGGGATCCCCGCTGCCTCCGCCTGGGCTGCCTGGGCCCGGCCGATCTCCAGCCCGTCCGGCGTGACAAAGCTGTTGAGGGCCATGTTCTGGCTTTTAAACGGCGCGACGCGAAAACCCCTCCTGGCAAAGATCCGGCAGAGCGCCGTCACCAGAAGGCTTTTCCCCGCGCCGGACATGGTCCCCTGCACCATGATGCACTGTGCCATTCAAAGCACCTCCCGCAGCGCGCCGAGCAGCGCGCTGTTCTCTCTCTCGGTCCGGACCGCAACGCGGTACCAGCCCGGCCCCAACCCGTCATAGCAGCTGCAGTCCCGGATCAGGATGCCGCGCCGACGCAGCCTGTCACAGAGCCGGGTGTTCCCGCTCTGCAGCAGCAGATAGTTCGCTTCTCCGGGAATCACGGTAAATCCCATTTCATCAAGCGCCTGCGCCATACGCTTCCGCTCTGTTGTAATGAGTCTCCGAAGTAAGTTTACATAATTTTCTTCCGTCAATGCGGCGAGCCCGGCCTCCTGCGCGATATGGGAGACCGGCCAGGGCTGGCCTTCCCGCTGCAGCGCGGCTGCCAGCTCCGCATTGCCGCAGAGCAGGTACCCGAGGCGCAGTCCGGCCATGGCATAGGTCTTGGTGAAGGCTTTCAGCACGGCAAGCTGCGGGGTTCCGTCAAGCGCGGGGATCATGCTGACCTCGGCCTCTCTCTCCGCAAAGTCCAGAAAGCACTCGTCCACCACGAGCAGACAGTTTTTCTCCCTGCAGCGCTGCAGGATGGGTTCCAGCACTTCCCGCCCGGTCAGCACACCGGAGGGATTGTTCGGGTTGGAGAGAAAAACGATGTCCGTCTCCTCCCCGATCGTATCCGCGAACGCTGTACCGAGCCGGAATCCGTCCTCCGCCTGCAGTGGGAAGAGGCTGATTCCGCAGCCCGCGGACTGTAGCGCTCTCCGGTATTCGGTGAAGTCCGGCGCCGCCAGCAGGGCATGGCGGGGGCGCAGCCGACTGCAGAGCCTGTGGATCAGGTCCGCCGCTCCGTTGCCGCAGACGATCTGACCGGCAGGGATCCCGTGCTTTTCCGCAAGCTTCGCGCACAGCGCTCGGCACAGCGGGTCGGGGTATCTGTCGGCTTCGTCCAGTGCGCGGACCGCCGCCTCGCGGACCCCTTTCGGCAAGCCGAGCGGGCTGATACTGGCGGAAAAATCCATCGGCAGGCTGCCGTATTCTTCTTGGTATCCGGCCCAGTCGCCGCCGTGTTCTGTTCTCAAATCATTCTCACCGTCCATAGGATGCCCAGCCGCAGCAGGCACAGCAGCATGAGGCAAAGGAAGCTGCCCGTGAGCTCCAACCGGCAGGCTCTGCGGATGTCCCCGGGTTCGATCGGGCGTTTGCCGTCCCCGATCCAGGGCTTGTCAAAATATGTCCCGAAGTAGGTCGCCGGACCGCAGAGCCGCAGGCCGAGCGCCCCCGCCATGGCCGCTTCGCACTGTGCCGAGTTGGGGCTTGCATGCTTTTTCCGGTCCCGCCGCCAGATCATCCCAGCGTCTTTCGCGTTCTCCCCGCACAGGGCTGCCGCGGCGATCAGGATCAGGGCCGCCAGCCGGGCGGGCAGATAGTTTGCCGCGTCGTCCAGTCTGGCCGCCGCTCTGCCGAAGTGGAGATAGCGTTCGTTCCTGTAGCCCACCATACTGTCCATGGTGTTGATCGCCTTGTAGCACATCGCCAGCGGCGCTCCGCCCAGCAGCATATAGCACATCGGCGCTGCGACGCCATCGGAGAAGTTCTCGGCCACGGTCTCGACCGCCGCCCGCGTGACGCCGTCCGCATCGAGGGCCGCGGTATCCCGGCCGACGATCCGGTCGACCGCCTTCCGGGCATCCCCGAGGGTCCCTGCGGTCAGGGCCCGGCAGACCTGCATCGCCTCTTCCCGCAGATTCCGTACTGCAAGTGCCTGCCAGCACCAGATGACTTCCAGCGCAAATGCAAGCTGCGCTGCAATTTGCCGCAGAAGCGCCAGAATGCCGGCGCTTAAAAGCAGCGTCCCAACCGGAAGCAGAACCGCGAGCACAAGCCCGGCCGCCCGCTCGCCTTTCGGGGTCTCCGGGAAGACTGCCCTCAGGGCTTTTTCCAAGCTGCCGATCCCCTTTCCCATCCAGACGACCGGGTGGATCGGTGTCAGTTTCTCCGGATCGCCCAACAGCAGATCCAGCACATAGCCGCAGAGCGCGGCAAAAAGAATCCTCATTTTAAAAACGCAATCTCCCGCTCCACTGTGAGCGTCTTCTCTGTCGGGTCATAGTCCAGCTCCCAGCCGCAGCCGCAGGGCCGCTGCCAGCGGTAATACTCTCTCGAAGGGCGTCCGCAGTGCTCCAGCAGCGCCATCTGGGTTCCCCCGTGGGCCACCAGAACAAGCACGTCCCCGTGGCCGCCCCTGGCCAGAATCTCCTCAAACGCCGCGCAGACCCGCTCAGAAAAGCCCTCGCGGTCCTCCCCCTGAGGGCAGCGGCTGCGGCACTCGCTCTCGATCCAGGCGTTGTAAGCGGGGTCGTCTTCCATCTCCCACCAGCCGCGGCCTTCAAACATGCCAAAGTCCATCTCCCTCAGCCCGGGGCAGACGATTTGCTCCGCCTGCGGGAAGAGGATCTCCGCCGTCTCACGGGCCCGCTTTGCCGGCGAGACAAACACCCGTGCGGGCGAGAGTTCGGCCCTTTTGAGCTCCGCTCTGCCGCGCTCGGAAAGGCCATCATCCAGACTCCCCTGATAGCGGTGTTCCTCGCCCAGGCGGGTCAGTCCGTGCCGAATCAGAAGCACCTTCACGGCCATTCCCCCTTCAGCAGCTGCGGCAGACCGCAGCAGACCCGGATGACGGTCTCCGCGCGTTCGGCCAGCAGGCAGGCGAGCCGCCCCGCATCTTCCCTTCTTCGGCGTTCCGCCGGGTCCATGGGGATCAGTCCGCCGCCGGTTTCCGTCGCGATCACGATTCTGTTTTGCGAGAGCTCCTCCGCCAGTGCGGTCAGGTCCTCACAGGGCACAAGCTCCTGCGCGTCCCAGACGGCGCAGGCTTTGAATTCTTCTTCCGTAAGGCCGCAGAGCCTGCGTACACAGTCTCTCTTCCCGGCAAAAAGCGGTCCGGTCACAAAAATCAAAACAGCACCTCCACATATTGCCCAATCACCAGAGCGCCCAGCATCCAGAGCTCAGCGCGCTGGAGGAACCAGCCCGCCAGGTCGCCGGAGAGCCCGTCAAAGGCTTTGACACAGACCTGGCGGTAGTGCAGGAACACCAGCAGCGCCGCGGCGAGGGCAATCGGGGCTCGACCCAGGCAGAGCAGCGCGCCGAACAGGACCGCCTGTAGGATCAGGATGCCCCGGACGGGCCTTTGATCCGCGGCTTCGGCAAAGCGTCTGGCAAGGCCGCTGCCTTTCCGCAGCGGGAAGCAAAGCAGCGCAAGCCCCGAGAGGCTTCTGGAGAGGCCGAACAGGCCGAGCAGGGCAACGACATTGGCTTTCTCCATTGCCGTCCAAAGCGCGAAGCTCAGGACAAAGTACACCCCGAGCCGAATCGCCGCAAAAGCCCCCAGATGCGGGTCCTTCAGAATCTCCTGCCGGCGTTCCGGTTCTGTGTGGCTCGCCAGCGCGTCACAGGTGTCGGCATAGCCGTCCAGGTGGATACCGCCCGTGATCAGGACCGGCAACACACAGAGCCCCGCTCCGCGCAGGACCGCCGGGAGCGCCAGCAGCGAGCACAGTTGCCACCAGCCTCTGCAGCACAGGGCAACCACCACGCCCACCAGAGGGAACGCGCAGAGACTGAAGCGCATGCTGCGCTCGTTCCAGTCCGTCTGCGGGGTCGGGATTGCCGAGAACATGGAAAACGCAATCAGAATGCTGTTCCACAGCTTCATGAAAGTCTCCCCTTCAACACGTTCGGCAGGCCGCAGACGACCTCGACCGCCAGGTCCGCCTGCTCGGCGAGCTCCCGGTTCAGATCGGCCAGCTTCTCCAGGTAACAAAGCGTCTCTCCGTTGTGTTTCACCCCGTCAGAGAACACTTCATTCGTCACCACTGTGAGGTGGCGGGAGACAGACGCCAGATGCGTGATCCCATCCCTGACAGCCCGGATACCGCCGCCGGCGGGTGAGAACATTTCGTTTGCCAACAGATTGGAAAGGTCCTCCAGCAGCACGTTGCCCTCATCCGGGATTGCGGCTCTTTTCAGGTCCATGCCCTGTTCCAGCGTCTCGAAGCCGCTGCCGCTGCGCAGTCGGCGGTGCTTCCCGATCCGGGCAAGGCTCTCGGCGTCCTGTGCCGTCATGGTGGCGAGATAGATCCGCCTCCCGCCCAGCCCGCAGACATACGTCTCGGCAAAGGCGCTCTTGCCGCTCCCGGCTCCGCCGATGATCAAGCTAAACATATGTTCTCCCTTAACTCAGAGGCCGGTACGCCTCAATCCCCAGGCGCTCAAAATCCTGCCCGCTGTGATAGACCTCCCAGGCCATATCCAGCAGAGGCATCAGCATCAGCGCTCCGGTTCCCTCGCCGAGATGCATTCCCGCATCCAGCGGGGCATGAAGTCCCAGCGCGTCCAGCAGCAGTCTGCCGGCTGGTTCCGTCGAGACATGGCTTGCCAGCATGGCGGCCGCCGCAGCCGGACAGAGCCGCTGGGCGCAGAGTGAGGCTGCCGCGCTGATCATCCCGTCGATCACGGCCGGGACCCTGCAGGCCGCGGCCCCGAGAAAGGCGCCGCACATGGCCGCGATGTCCAGTCCGCCCAAATCGGCGATCAGACCGATCACGTCGTCGCGATTCGGGTGGTTCACCCTAAGCGCCCGGCATACCGCCTCGCGCTTGCGCTGCAGGCCATCCGTGCTCAGTCCCGCTCCCCGGCCGATCACCGTCTCCGGCCCCAGACCGAGCAGTGCCGCCGTGAGGGCTGCGGCAGTCGTGGTGTTCCCGATCCCCATCTCCCCGATGGCGATCAGCTCGGTGCCGGACGCGGCGAGCTCCTCAACCAGTGCGGCTCCCCGCTCCATGGAAGCGAGGCATTCCTCGCGTGTCATGGCCGGTCCAAGGCTAATGTCCCCGGTCCCGTTCCGTACCCGCAGATTGCGGACGCCGGGATGTCCCGGAAAATCCTTCATCCCAAGATCAATCGGGATCACCCTGCAGGAAGCGCGCTTTGCCATGGTGTTGGCCGTGCTGCGGCCTTCCGCCAGCGCGACGGCAACCTTCGCTGTGACTTCGCTCCCGCACTGGCTGACCCCCTGCGCCACAACGCCGTTGTCCGCGCAGAAGACGATCAGGGCCTTATTCTCCAAATTGAAGTCCGCGCTGCCGCGCAGCGCGGCAATGCGGATCAGCGCGTCTTCAAAGCAGCCGAGGCTGCCAAGCGGTTTTGCAACCGCGTCCCATCGCCTCTTTGCGGCCTGCCGCGCCGCTTCCTCCTCCGGTCCGACAGACCGGATCACATCCTCAATCTTCTTCATGCTTCCGATACTTCACACAAGCCTCCGCAAAACGCTCTGCCAGCGGCAGCTCCCCGCCAAAGTGCAGATGCGGGAAGGCCGCATAGACGGTTCTGTCCGCACAGCCGCAGCCCCAGCTTCTTCCGTCGGTCTTCTCCGCGCGGAGGTCAGAGCCGTTTTCCGTGCTGTCCCAGTAGTGGAACTCATGCGCCGGGAGTCTCTCCCCGCGGCGCAGCAGCATCGAATCTCGCTCCGCGCTCAGCGTCAGATAGCCGAACCGTTGCAGATGCCCGGTCCGAAACCCACGTCCCGGAAGAACACCGCACATGGGCTGCGGACGCCCTTCGGCATCCTCCAGGCTCTGCTGCAGGTAGAGGAAGCCTCCGCACTCCGCCACCGTCGGCAGCCCGGAACGGACCTTTTTCGCGATGTCTGTGCGCATGCTCTCATTGGCCGCCAGCTGCCCGGCAAACAGCTCCGGGTAGCCGCCGCAGAGGTAGAGTCCGTCCGCTTCCGGAAGCCCACAATCCCGCAGGGGGCTGAAATACAGGAGCTCCGCTCCGGCGCGCCGCAGCGCATCCAGATTGTCCGCGTATTGGAAGCAGAAGGCCTCGTCCCTCGCCACTGCGATCCGGCAGACCGGTTCGCTGTTCGCAGCCGCCTCGGCAGCTGCTCCCTTGTCGGAAGGACCCTCCGCCGCAAGGGAGATCAGCCGCTCCAGATCCGCCGTCCGGCTGATCTGTTCCGCGAGACGGTCCATTCGCGCGGTAAAATCCTCTATCTCTTCCGCAGTCAGGAGGCCGAGGTGGCGGCTCTCCAGCTCCGCTTCCGACATGTGGGGCATGTAACCCAACACCGGCAGACCGCACTCACGCTCCAGCACCGGCATCAGATACCCTGCGAGGCGCTCCGAGCAGTCCGCAAGCAGCAGGGCGCAGATCCTGCTGTCCTGCCGGAAGGTCTGGATACCCCGGACCTGCGCCGCTAGGGTGAGGCCGCTTCCTTTCGGCCGCAGAACCAGCACCGCCGGGAGATTCAGCCTGCAGGCCAGGTCCCAGGCGCTCGCCTCCGTACCGCCGTTGAGTCCGTCGTAATAGCCCATAGCGCCTTCCACAATCGCCACATCCCCAGAAGTTTTCCGGAAGCTCCTCCGGACGCCCTCTTCCCCCTGGAGGAAGAGATCCAGGTTCCGGCTCTCGACACCCAGAACTCTGCGGTGGAACATCGGGTCGATGTAATCCGGTCCGCTCTTGAAAGCGTTCACCGTGAGGCCCTTCTGCTTCAGTGCGGCCATCAGGGCGCAGCTCATCACGGTCTTGCCCGCTCCGCTCTGCATGGCAGTGATCAGAAAGGCTCTCATGGCTGTTTCCCCAGGATCAGGTAGACGGGGTTCTGCGTCGTCATCATGGTAAGCGAGCCGGCATGCCTGCCTCTGCTCACCATGATCTGCCGGACATCGGTTTCCACACCCAGCAGCTGCAGCGTCTCCAGTGCCTTCTGCAGGCTTTCCAGCGCGATCGCCGACACGCAGATCCGCGCGCTCGGGTTTGCCTCATGCACAGCCGTGAGGATCTCCAGCATCCGGCCTCCGCTGCCTCCGACGAACACCACGTCCGGTGCCGGGAGAACCTGCAGCGCCTCGGGGGCAGCCCCCTTGACCAGCCGGAGATTCCAGGCGCCGAACTTCTCCCGGTTTCGCGCTGCAACCTGCAGCGCTTCTTCCTTTGTCTCGATGCCCCAGACCGCCTTCGTCTGCAGCGCGAGCTCAATGGCGACACTGCCGGTCCCCGTCCCGATGTCCCAGCAGACATCCTCCGGGCCGACCTCCAGCAGCGCCAGCGCCGCCGCGCGGACCTCCTGCTTGGTCATAGGGACGGTTTCTTCCCGCTCGAAGCAGCTGTCCGGGATCCCGGGTACCCGTGCGGGAAAGCGCGGGGCGGCATCCGCCAGCAGCACACTGAGCGGAGCGAGCTTGGCATCCTTGAATTCCGCCGCGGCGCCGCGGCGCACCTGCTCGCTGTCTGTGCCCAGGTTCTCGCCCACCGCGACTTTCAGTGTTCCAAGTCCGGCTTCTGTAAGCCTGCGGCAGATCTCCGCCGGGCCGAGCTGTCCTCCCGTCAGGAAGAACGCCTTTTTCCCGTGACAGACCTCCGCGACCGGATCACAGTCCACCCCGTGGGCGGAACATAGCCTCCAGTCCTGCCAGGGCTCCCCCAGCCGCGCCGCGAACATCTGCAGGCTGGAGACGCCGGGGAGAAGCTCCCAATCTATGTTCTCCAGTAAGGGCAGAAGCAGGCGCGCGCCGGAATAAAATCCGCTGTCCCCGCTGAAGAGGACGCAGGCTGTCTTCTCCTCCGCCGTCTGCAGGGCGGTGTGGATGTCCTTTGCCGTCAGGGCGGCAATCCGGTGCTCTTTCTCCGGGAAGGCGTCCAGCAGCCGTGGCGCGCCGATCAGCGAATCCGCATTCCGGATCGCCTCGGCAGCCTGCGCGGTCAGGCTCTCTCTGCCGCAGCCGCATCCGATCAGACTCAATCTCACGTCTTTTCCCTTCCCTCCCGGTAACCGGTCGTAAACCCCGGATCATAGAGACGGCTTCTCTCATAGTCCGCTTCCAGGAACTCCCCGACCAGCACCAGCGCTGTCCGGTCGATCCCGTTCTCTTTCGCCTGTTCGGCCAGTGTCCCCACTGTGCAGCGGACAGTCTTCTCCTCCGGCCAGGTCGCCTTATAGACGATGGCGGCGGGAGTATCCGGCGTGTAAGCCCCCTTCAGCAGCTCCTCCTGCAGGGCGGACAGCATCCCCGCCGAGAGGAACACCGTCATTGAACTGCCGTGCTCTGCAAGCCGTGCAATGCTCTCCCGCTCCGGAACCGGCGTTCTCCCCGCCATCCTGGTGAGGATCACCGTCTGGCTGACTCCTGGCAGCGTGTACTCCGCTCCCAGCGCCGCGGCCGCTCCGCAGAAGCTGGAGACGCCCGGCGTCACGTCATAGGCGATCCCGCACTCGTCCAGCCGGTCCATCTGTTCCCGGATCGCCCCGTACACACTGGGATCGCCCGTATGCAGCCGCACTGTCGTCTCTCCGCGGCTCTCCGCATCGCAGACGGCGGCGATCACGTCCTCCAGCGTCATCCCGGCTCTGTTCAGGATCCTGCAGTGATCGGAGCAGCGTTCCAGCAGCGCGGGATTCACAAGGCTCCCCGCATAGATCACCTGGTCTGCCCTCTCCAGCAGCTCCGCTCCCCTCAGGGTGATTAGATCCGGTGCGCCGGGTCCGGCGCCGACAAAATGGACCATACGATTCCTCCATAAAAACAAAAGACGCACCCGAAACACGAGTACGTCAAAGGCAGACGCGTCTGAACGCGTCCGTCAGAACGTGCTTTCGGTTCCGGCAAAAGCACCGTCTTTCCCCATGTATCTGACTTATCCTCCAACAGGCTTCACAGTGACCGACTCGCCGGGCTTTGCACCCGATTCCATGTTCCGCATTCCGCAGGAGGGAAAGACGTTCCTGATTCAGTTATCGTAATGATAAAACACTCTGCTGTTCGTGTATTTTATCACGTTTTGGCCGCGGTGTAAATGATTCTCTCCCGAGTTTGCCACTTTGCAAGAATAGCAAAAGCAGAAATCTGAACTAAACCGAGAATAAAACACAGTATTTTTCAAAGAAGCAGGAGAAAGCAAAAACTTTCTCTTGCTTTTTTTGCACTTTTACGGTATAATTATAAT
>JAFTGD010000055.1 GCA_017458065.1 Oscillospiraceae bacterium | reverse complement strand
TTTTAGTATACTGAGTTGCGAAGCCATTGCTCTTCTCCTTCGCTGTTGTGTCGCAACTCAGTATATTAGGAGATTCGCAGTGGCTTTTCTATATTCCGTTGTTAATTATTCTCACCCACCATGGGTGCAGATGACTCTAAAATTTACAACAATTCCAGCTTGATAATGTAGGAAATTATAAAACTATCAAATTGCTATTGTCTCCGGACCTTCATAAAATGAGCATATAGCGAAGCCGGCTTTTCGAAACAGTATTTTTTCAACAATTTATTTGATTGAGAGGAGCTTTCTCATGCTGGAAAAAATCACAGGACAGATCAGTGGGATTCTATGGAGCACGCCCCTTGTTGTATTCATTCTTGCAGTCGGTCTGATTTACTCCCTTCGGATGAAGTTCCCCCAGCTGCGGCTGGTGAAGGATCAGGTGAAGGTTCTTTCATCGGGCAAGAGTTCCGATGCGGGCATTTCGTCTTTCCAGGGGTTCGCGATGGTGCTTGGCGGCCGCGTGGGCGTTGGGGCAATCGCGGGCGTTGCCACCGCCATCTATTACGGCGGCCCGGGCAGTATCTTTTGGATGTGGGTCGCAGCCATCCTCGGCGCGTCCGTAACGTTTGGCGAGTCAACGCTTGGCCAGCTTTACAAGGAGAAAGTAGGCGGCGAGTACAGCGGCGGCCCGGCGTTCTATATCAAAAAGGGAATCAAAAATAAAAGCTTTGGCAAAGTCCTCAGTATGGTTTATGCGTTTCTGACACTGATGGCCGTTATGATGACCGGACCGTCCGTGCAGGCCTTCAATATCGCAGATTCCATGAACGCGGCTTTCGGGCTCAGGCCAATTCTTGTCGGCGCTGTGATTGCGTTGCTTTTTGTCCTTGTTACGATGGGCGGCGCGAAAAGGATCGGTTCTGTCGCGAGCGTACTGGTGCCGGTCATGGGTATTGCCTACATTGTCCTGGCGCTGATTGTCCTGGCGTTGAACATCAAAGCGATTCCCGCGATGTTTGGCCTGATTTTCTCCTCCGCATTCGGGAAAAACGCCGTATACGGAGGCTTGATTGGCAGCGCGATGATGTGGGGCATCAAGCGCGCGCTGTATGCCAGCGATGCAGGAACCGGCCAGGGCTCACACGCATCTTCTGCAGCGGAGGTGTCGCACCCGATTAAGCAGGGGCTTGCGGAATCCTTCTCGGTCTATGTGGTTACGATTTTTATCTGCACGGCGACTGCGCTGATGATCCTCTCCACGAACAGCTTTAACGTCATCAACGAGAAAACCGGCGTCATGATCACAGAGAATCTTAGCGGTTCCGGTGTCGGCTCGGCGTTTGTTCAGGCTGCCATCAACACTGTGCTTCCCGGCGCGGGTGCAAAGTTTGTGGCAATTGCCGTGTTGCTGTTCGCTTTCACCACGCTGATGGCTTTCGGGGTCATGATCGAATCGAATATCAACTACATCGTTGGTGAATTTAAGTATCGCAAGGTCCTCGTCCTGATTGGCAGAATCATCTGCACGGCGATCATCTTCTTTGCCTGCATCAGCAGCGCAGAAGTCGCCTGGAACCTTGCTGACATCGGCGTGGGTCTGATGGCGTGGAGCAACCTGATTGCGATGGTCTTTCTGCAGAACACGGTTGTGCGCCTGCTGGCAGACTATGAAAAGCAGAAAAAGCTTGGGTTGGATCCCGTGTTTGAGCCGAAGGATCTTGGCATTGAGCAGGCGGAACTCTGGGATGAAATTGCCCGCACCGCTTACCGGAGGCAGCTGGAAGAAAAAAACAAAAAAATGGAGGCAAATTCATGAGCATTCAAAGATTTGAAGAAAACCAAAGGCTGAGCATGGCCTGCGCGAAAGATGATCTGCTGTTCCTGTCCGGGATGGTGGGAGATCCTGACATCCAGGATTTTGATGCACAGGTGGAAAGCCTGCTGCAGTGGATCGACGAACTACTTGAGAGATACGGCTCCGACCGGGAACATATGGTCTCAGTTCGTATTTATCTGAGAGATGTAACGAAATTTTCTGCCTTCAATCGGCATTATGAGTCCTGGCTTGCAGGAAATCATAAACCTGCAAGAACCTGCGTCGGCGCACAGCTGGCGGACGAGCGCTGGCTTGCAGAGATGGAAGTCGTTGCGGAGCTGCTGTAAGCACGGCAGAGGAGGGATGATATGTTAGACATTCGTTGGTATGGAAGAGGCGGTCAGGGCGCCTTTACTGCAGCACGCCTCCTGGGGCGGGCGGCTTCCGTGTACGAAGGAAAGTATGCCATGGCTTATCCGTCCTTTGGCCCGGAGAGGCGCGGCGCGCCGGTCTGGAGTTTCACCAGAATTGACGATCGAAAGGTGATTGACCGCGCACAGCCCGAAAAATGCGACTGTCTGATCGTGCTTGATGAGACTCTGGTAACAGAAAAGGTGAATGAAGTACTGAAGCCGGAGAGCGTTGTGATCATGAATACCGTAAAGCCGGAGAAATACGGTTTTATCCAAAACCGTCTTGTCACGCTGGACGCAACCGGTATGGCACTGCAGTTTCTCGGCCGGCCGATTACAAATGTCGCCATGCTGGGCGCACTGCTGGGCGTCACAGACATCGTGACGCTGGATCATGCCGATCAGGTTGTAAAGGACAATTTCCCCACCAAACTGTATGAAAAAAACAGCGCCCTGCTGAAAGCGGCATATGCTTCGGTAAGAGGAGGTTCGGAAGAATGAACAGACCGTCAACAGTAAGATACCAGTATCCGAAAGCTCTGAGTGAAATTCCGCTCCCGATCGCCCAGGCGGGTGTGCTTATCGACATCAATTCCGGTTTTCGCACCAGCCGCCCGGTTTTCGACCACGAGAAGTGCGTGGGCTGCATGAGCTGCTATGCGGTGTGTCCTGAAGGCACCATTTACCGGGGCGAGAGCGGTCTTCAGGTAGATTATGATTTCTGTAAGGGCTGCGGCATCTGTGCAAAGGAATGCCGGTTCAAGGCAATCAGTATGGTTCCGGAGGAGGGTGAAAATGAGTAAAAAAGAATTCATGAGCGGTGACGAGGCTTTTGCTTTCGGTGTGAAGCTTGCAAAGCCTGAGGTTATCGCGGCCTATCCGATCACACCGCAGACCATCGTGGTGGAAAGGCTTTCAGATTATGTTGCCGACGGAGATCTGGACAGTCAGTATATTCATGTGGAATCAGAGCACAGTGCGATTATGGCCGCGCTCGGCTCCTCTGCCATGGGGGCAAGAACCTTTACGGCAACCTCGTCACAGGGTTTGCTTTATATGGCGGAAGGGCTCCCCTATGTCAGCGGAAGCCGTTTTCCGGTCGTGATGATGAATGCAAACCGTGCCACGGCGGTACCCTGGAGCATCTATAACGATCACAACGACTCCATGATGTTTCTCAACTCCGGATGGATCCAGGTCTACGTGGAGGATGCGCAGGAAGCTCTTGACATGGCGATTCAGGCGTTTCGCCTGGCGGAAGACCCGCGGGTCATGACACCCGTCATGGTGAATCTGGATGGATTTGTTCTGACCCATACCTACGAACTGGTCGAGATCCCGGATCAGGAACTGGTTGATCGGTTTCTCCCTCCCTATCAGACTGAACATAAAATGTCGCTGGATGCTCCGAAGAGCGTCTGCATCGGGGTCGGTCCGGAATATCATATGGAATTCCGTTATCGCCAGCATCACGATTTCGACCATTTCCCGGACGTCATCCGTGAGATTGACAGCGAGTACCGCGAGAAGTTTGGCCGCGGCTACGGCGTGCTTTCCGAGCAGTACCGGTGCGAGGATGCAGAAGCGGTTCTGATGACGGTTGGAAGCATTACCGGCTCCGTGCGGGAAGTCGTGGATGACCTGCGGGCAGAAGGCATCCGCGTCGGTGTCATGAAGCTGCGTTATTTGCGCCCCTTCCCCACTGAGGATATCCTCTCTCTTCCGGAAAGCGTAAAGGCAATCGGCGTCCTGGATAAGAATCTGTCCTACGGCTACGAGGGTACAGTGTACACGAACGTCAACTCTGCTCTCAGCAGAGGAAACCGCCGCATCCCCACGAAGGACTATATCTGCGGATTGGGCGGCAGGAACATCTCAAAGGAAAATATCCGCCAGATCTATCTGGAGCTGCTGAATCCGGCGGCGATTCAAGAAGGGGAGAAAGTATCGTTTGTGAATCTTCATCTGGATCAGGAGGTGGACAAAAATGGCTGAGAACAAAAAAATGACATTGAACAATCTGCCGGAGGAAGAGCTCTTTTTTGGGCACAAAGCCTGTCCCGGATGCGGCGGCAGCCTGACCCTGCGTCTGGTGATGAAGGTACTCGGCCCCAACACCTTTGTTGTGGTTCCGGCAAACTGCATGAGCGCTGTATCGTTCTATTATCCGGCCATGAATTTCGGCTGCAACGCACTGGCAAGCGCATTCCCGTGCACGGCAGCGACCATGTCCGGGATCGAAGCGGCCGCCAGAGCAAAAAAACTGGAGGACTACACGGTCGTTGGCTTTGCCGGTGACGGCGGAACGGCAGATATCGGTCTGCAGGCGCTGTCAGGCGCGATCGACCGGAACGACAGAATCATCTACATCTGTTATGACAATGAAGCCTATATGAACACCGGCGTCCAGGAAAGCGGGCTGACACCCTTCGGCGCAAAGACAACCACATCCCCCGCAGGCAAGGTGCAGCATGGAAAGCTGACGCATAAAAAGAACCTTTTTGACATTATTACTGCCCACGGTATTCCCTATGCTGCTACTGCAAGCGTCGGATATCCTCAGGATTTGATCAACAAGGTTGCAAAGGCAAAGGCCTGTCAGGGGACTTCATTCCTGCACATCATGGCCCCCTGCCCCACCGGCTGGTCTGTACCCATCGATTCCACCGTCAGCGTTGCGAAGGAAGCGGTAGAATGCGGCCTGTGGTATCTGGCGGAATACGAAAACGGAGAATACAAACTGAATAAGGATCCCAAAGAATTTACCCCCGTGGGTGATTACATCAGAAAGCAGGGGCGTTTTAAACATCTGAATGAAGACGAAATCCGGGAGATTGAGCGGCAGCGAGACGCCACATGGGTCAGAATTCACGAGAAGTGGTAAGGCGAAACGGATGCGGTCAGAAATCAATCCCGCTGAGCGGTAAGGAGGAGAGCGATGCAGCAAGATTGGCGTGAGCATTATCATTCCAAAATTGTCAGTGCTGAAAAGGCAGTGCAATCCGTGCAGTCCGGTGACGCGGTCTGGTTTCACTGCGCGTGCAGCGAGCCAAGCGCGCTGGTACGTGCGCTGGTAAACCGTGCGCCCGAGCTGAAGGATGTGCAGATCTATCACATGACTTCTCTTGGCGAGGCGGAATACACAAAGGCGGAATACCAGGGCCATTTCAGACATAAGAGCCTGTTTTGCTATGGCGCAACCCGCAAAGCAGTGAACGAAAATCGCGCGGATTTTATCCCGGTTCGGTACTCGGACGTGCCGCGGCTGATTACCGACGGAGTTCTGCCCATTGACGCCGTCTTCCTGATGGTGAGTCCACCCGACCAGGACGGCTGGTGCAGTTTCGGCTTAACAGCTGACTATGCGAAGGCGGCGGCTGAAACGGCCAAAACCGTGATTGTGCAGGTCAACCGCAACATGCCGCATACCGGGGGCGAAAAGCTGCATCTGGATCATGTTACCTGGATTGTGGAAGAGGACGAACCTCTGTTTCAGCTGCCGCGGCCGAAGGTGGGCGAAATAGAGAGAACAATCGCAGGGAATGTCGCCCGTCTGATTTCTGACGGAGCAACACTCCAGCTGGGTATTGGCGCAATCCCTGATACTGTGCTCTCCGCACTGACCAACCGAAAAGGTCTGGGCATCCATAGCGAGATGTTTTCAGATGGCGTGGTTGATCTGTATGAATCCGGCGCCATCACTAATGAGAACAAGGGGATCGACCGGGGAAAATTTGTTGCGACCTTCCTGATGGGAACGCAGCGTCTGTTCAACTTTGTCGATCATAACCCGGCCGTTGAGATGCGAGCTGTTGATTACGTAAATGACCCCTGGGTCATCGGGCAGAACCCCAACATGGTATCGGTGAATTCAGCGCTGCAGATTGATCTGACCGGTCAGATCAACGCCGAGACCATCGGGCCAAAGCACTTTTCCGGTATCGGCGGACAGGTTGATTTTATCGAGGGCAGCTGGCGCTCCAAAGGCGGCCGCTCGGTGATTGCATTGCCTGCCACGGCTGCCGGCGGAAAAGTGTCGCGCATCGTCAATGTGTTGAGCCCCGGCGCTGCGGTGACAACCAGCCGGGGGATCGCGGACTATATCGTGACGGAATATGGGATTGCCGAAATGAAGGGGAAAAGCCTGAGCGAGAGAGCGCATGCGCTGATCGCCATTGCGCATCCTGATTTCAGAGAGACATTGCTGCGAGAGGCGGAAGAAATCGGCCGCTATCTCTGAAACAGTGCGGAACAGTTCCCAGTGGTCAATGAATGATCCCTGAAATACGACCGAAAAAAGCTGAAAAAGAGCACCCCAACAAGCCACAAGGGAGTCGGGCGCGTTGGGGCGCCTTTTCATAGAAGGGAGAGAACAAGCAATGAAAGAAAACCGATGGCTGAAACTGGCGGGCGGCGCCGTTATCTTTATGGCATTAGGCTTGATTTACGCATGGTCTATTTTTCGCAAACCGATCAGCACGGCGTTTCCTGACTGGAGTTATTCTCAAATCTCTCTGACGTTCACGATTTCTATGATGTCTTTTTGCCTGAGCGGGCTGCTCTCCGGGAAGGTTTTTCAGAAGACAGGTCCCGCGCCCATCCTGCTGGTATCTGCGCTCCTGCTGGCTGCCGGATTCTGGGGCGCGGCGTTTATGGATCCCCAAAAGCCGGATTTCTCCTTAATCCTGCTGTATATCGCGTATGGCGGTTTCTGCGGTGCGGGTGTCGGCCTGGCATATAACGCACTTCTGAGTTCTCTGCTGGAATGGTTTCCGGAGCAGGGCGGAATCGCCTCCGGTATCCTGCTGATGGGGTTTGGCATCGGAGGAATGCTGTTTGGGAGCGCTGCTACATTCCTGATCCGTACCATGGGTTTGGGTAAGGTGTTCGGCGTTCTTGGAACCGTCATGCCGCTGCTGGTGCTGGCCGGCATCCGGCTTGTCGCAAAACGGCCGGTAACACAATCGGGCACATATTCGTTGACGAAGCAGGGTAAAACCACATCTGAAATGCTGCGGGAATCATTCTTCTGGAAAATGATGCTCTGGCTTGTCATTCTGGGTTCTGTTGGCCTGCTGGTGGTGAACAGCTCTGCCGCTATTGTTTCTGCGTATGGCGGGGCTGAAGTTCTTGGACTGATTGTTTCCGTTTTTAACGGCTTCGGCCGAGTTCTGCTTGGCTTGTTTTACGATCGGTTTAACGGAAAGAAAGCAATGCTTTTGAATTCCGGGCTGTTTCTGGCTTCAGGCGCGGCATTCTTGCTGGGAGATCAATTGTCATCCATCGCACTGATCACAGCCGGTCTCGCTTTGGCAGGCTGCGGATACGGTGGAGATCCGACAATCGCTTCAGCCCTGGTGAGAGAAACATATGGTGAAAAGTATTATTCGGTGAACTTTGGAATTGTGAATCTTACCATGATTCCTTCTTCTCTGATCGGACCGCTGATTTCCAGCAAAATGATAGAATACTCCGGCGGAAAGTACCAGTCCACGTTCCTGATGGTCTTGTTCCTTGCGGTTTCAGCGGGAGTTGTATGGGTGATGATGTTCCGCAGAAATACGACACAGAAGGGTCTGTGAGAATAGATACAGCACAGAAAAGAGGCTATCAGCTTTTGGTAGTCTCTTTTCTGCTGAGAAAGTCCGGAAAAAAGGACAGAAAACGGAAAAACCGGCTTCGATACGGAGGCTTGGGGAGAGGTTCCCTGAGCTCTCCGTCCGTTTTTTTCTTTCAAGAAAGCTTTCGGGAAAGCGATTGAAAGCCCGACCGTTCTATGTTATGATAGGGCTGAAAAAAAGAGCAAGGACGGAGGAAACGGGATGCAGAAAGTCATGGTTATCGGCATTGCCGGCGGGACCGGCAGCGGCAAGACCACCATCACCAGACGGCTCATGCAGCGCTTCGGCAGCGATGTCTGCATGATCTCCTATGACAACTACTACAAGGCGCGGCACAACACGCCGTTTGAGGAACGGGCGAAGATCAACTATGACCACCCCGACGCTTTCGACACGGAGCTGTTCCTGAAGGACCTGCGGACACTGAAAGCCGGAAAAGCGATCCACATGCCGCTCTATGACTACGCGATCCACGACCGGCTGGAGCAGACCAAGCTGATCCGCCCGGCCAAGGTCATTCTGGTCGAGGGCATCCTGATCTTTGCCAGTCAGGAGCTCTGTGATGAGATGGACATCAAGCTCTTTGTCGACGCCGACGCCGACGTGCGGATCCTGCGTCGCATCGTGCGCGACGTGCGCGACCGCGGCCGCAGCCTGGACAGTGTTGTCAATCAGTATCTGAGCACGGTCAAGCCCATGCACGAGCAGTTTGTGGAGCCCTCCAAGCGCCGGGCCGACATCATCATTCCGGAAGGCGGGCACAACCTCGTTGCGCTGGACATGATCATGGAGCGGGTCCGGGCGCATCTGGAGCAGTAAAAGGAGGCACGGGATGGCAAAGCTTTACTTCAAATACGGAGCTATGGGCTCGTCCAAGACCGCCCAGGCGCTGATCACCAAGTTCAACTACGAGGAGCTGGGCATGACGGTCTGGCTCATCAAGCCCAGCGTCGACACCCGGGACGGCGCGGACCTGATCAAAAGCCGGATCGGGCTGGAAGCCCACGCGCAGATCATCACGCCGGACCAGAGCATTGTGGACGCCTACCGCAGGGCGGGCAAGCACGATGTGATCATTGCCGACGAGGCGCAGTTCTTCACCCCGGCGCAGATCGACGACCTGCGCACCCTGGTGGATGAGGACGATCTGCCGGTGCTATGCTTCGGCCTGCGGACGGACTTTCTGACCCACTTCTTCCCCGGCGCGCAGCGCCTGATGGAGCTGGCCGATTCCCTGACCGAGATCAAGACGGTATGCGCCTGTGGGCGCAAGGCCACGGTCAACGCCCGCATCGACGGGAGCGGTCGGATCATCACAGAGGGCGATCAGGTCTTCCTCGGCGGCAACGACAGTTACGTCGCCATGTGCCACCAGTGCTGGAAACGGAAAATCCGCGAGCAGAACGCGGCCAAATAAATATAAGATGATAAGGAGCAGAAACAGGAAGTTATGCTTGAGATCAGGAATCTGAGCTTTGCAGTAGAAGAAGACGGAAAACAAAAGGAGATCCTTCACGATCTGAATTTGGCCATCGACAACGGGAAGTTTGTCGTCATCACCGGCCCCAACGGAAGCGGTAAATCCACCCTGGCCCGCCTCATCATGGGCATTGAGAAACCCACGTCCGGCAGCATCCTCTTTGACGGGAAAGACATCACCGATCTGGACATCACCGAACGCGCCAAACAGGGGATCAGCTTTGCGTTCCAGCAGCCGGTCCGCTTTAAAGGCATCCGGGTCAAGGATCTGCTTCGCCTCGCGGCAGGGAAAAATCTTTCGATTTCCGCCGCCTGCGAGTATCTCTCGGAGGTCGGCCTCTGCGCAAGAGATTATATCGACCGCGAGATCAACTCCTCCCTCTCCGGCGGCGAGCTGAAGCGTATCGAGATCGCGACCCTGCTCGCAAGACACACGAGGCTCTCGGTCTTTGACGAGCCGGAGGCCGGCATCGACCTCTGGAGTTTTCAGAACCTGATCCGCATCTTTGAGAAGATGCGCCGGGAGATCCGGGACAGCTCTATTGTCATCATCTCCCACCAGGAGCGCATCCTGAACATCGCCGATGAAATTCTTCTCCTTTCCGGCGGAAGCATCCGGAAGCACGGGACTCCGGAGGAGATCATGCCGGGGCTCGTCGGCCAAAACAGCGTCTGCGAGAAGCTGCAGTGAGGGGAGGAAGAAGCCATGGTTAAACTTGACGCCATCCAGAAACGTCTGATCGAAGAGATTGCCGATCTCCATTCTGTCCCCGAAGGGGCGTATAACTTCCGCGCCAACAGCCAGCTCGTCGGGCGCAACACCACCGCCAACATTGACATCGTCTCCAAGCCCGACGGCAGCGGCATTGATATCCATATCAAGCCCGGGACAAAGAACGAGAGCGTCCACATCCCGGTCGTGCTCTCCCAGAGCGGCATTAAGGAGACGGTCTATAACGACTTCTATGTCGGCGAGGACAGCGACGTCGTCATCGTGGCCGGTTGCGGCATCGACAACTGCGGCGTCCGGGATTCCGAGCACGACGGCATCCACCGCTTTTATGTCGGCAGGAACGCCAAGGTCAAATATGTCGAGAAGCACTACGGCTCCGGCGACGGCAAGGGCCAGCGGATCCTGAACCCGGTGACCGAGGTCTATATGGAAGAGGGCAGCTCCATGGAGATGGAGATGGAGCAGATCAAGGGCGTCGATTCCACTGACCGCCAGACGATCGCCGAACTCAAGGCGGACGCCCGCCTCGTCGTCAAAGAGCGCCTCATGACCCACGGGAACCAGAACGCCGTCAGCGGGTATCAGGTGAATCTGAACGGGGCCAATGCCACGGCGGACGTGGTCTCCCGCTCCGTCGCGAGGGACGACTCCAGCCAGACCTTCAACGCCCGTATTACCGGCAATGCCCCCTGCAGCGGCCACACGGAGTGCGACTCCATCATCATGGACAACGGCCGCATCCTGGCCATCCCCTCGCTGGAGGCCAACAATGTGGACGCCATGCTGGTGCACGAGGCCGCCATCGGCAAGATCGCCGGAGACCAGCTTGTGAAGCTCATGACCCTCGGCCTTACCGAGCAGCAGGCCGAGGAACAGATCATCAACGGCTTCCTGCGCTAAAACGACCGATCAGGAGGAAAGAACATGGACAGACCAATTTCCGAGATGAACACCAAGGAACTCTTCTGCGCCCTCACCGGGGAATACGGCGTGGTCAAGCAGGCCTATGTGCAAAAGGTCTTCCGCAAGTACAAAGCCCTGCACGGCGAATATGCCGACCTCGCTGAGATGGTCAAAGCGGCCCTCAGCGGCGAATTGGGCGACCTGGACGAGGAATAAGACCGCTGCGCGACAGCGGCAGGACAGCAAAAGGCCCTGTTCCGATCCCTTCTTTGGGGCGGACACAGGGCTTTTGCTCATTCTTCCGGTTTCCATTGGTACTTCTTCATGTCGACGCGGCCGTTCGGGAGCAGCTCGACGCCCTCCTCCCGCAGCCGCGCTCCCTGATCGTAGAAGTGCGGCGCGAGCCGCCCGGCGTGGTTCACCACCCGATGACAGGGGTACTCGCCGTAGAGCTCCGACATGCTGAGCACCTTTCCGACCAGACGGGAGTTGCGCTCCCGGCCGATCAGCCTGGCGATCTGCCCGTAGGAGGCGACATGCCCATAAGGGATCTCCTCCACAACGGACAGAATTTCATAAATCAGGTGCTCGTCTGTCCTCATGCTTCTCACGCTCCCCTGCGACGATGAATTCCCTACGGAAGCCAGTTTATTCGTCCCTGCCGAAATTGTCAAGCAGGAGTGGCCGCGGCGGAGCCGGAGTTTCAGGATGGTTTTTGCTTATTTGGGACTTTCGCAGGGGAACAATCTTTGCTATAATAAACCCGAACCGTTTTTCCAGCACGATACCCGGATAAAAAAGGAGAATGACACATGGATGCAAACATTGTAAAACGCAACGAGCTGCTGGCGCAGACCGTCATCAAGGGGCTGCAGTCCCGCAACATGAGCGGCTACTACGCTGCAAGCAAGGAGGAGGCGCTTCAGATCGCGCTTTCGCTGATCCCCGAGGGGAGCACCGCCACCATGGGCGGCGGCATGAGCGTCATTGAGATCGGTCTGGTCAAAGCCCTGAAGGAGGGCAACTACAACTTCATCGACCGGAACGAAGCCCCGGATAAACAGGCGGCCATGCTGCAGGCCTATGGGGCCGACGTCTACCTTGCCAGCTCCAACGCCATCACCCAGGACGGCGTTCTCGTGAATATCGACGGCAACGCAAACCGCGTCTCCGCCATCGCCTACGGACCCAAGAAGGTCGTGCTGATCGTCGGGATGAACAAGGTCTGCAATGATGTGGACGGCGCCATGAAGCGGGCGCGGAATGTCGCGGCGCCCATCAACGCCCAGCGCTTCGGCCTTTCAACGCCATGTTCCAAGACCGGCGCCTGCATGAACTGCAAGTCCCCCGACACCATCTGCAGCCAGTTCCTGATCACACGCTTCTCAAAGCCCGCCGACAGGATCCATGTGATCCTGGTCAATGACAATCTGGGCTTCTGACTCAGTTCAAGTGCTCATTTCGGGCGTGCGGGTTCACATTCCCCTCGCGCAGCATAGAAAAAGCCCTAAATCGAAAGATTTAGGGCTTTTTCATAAGAATCCAAAGCCCCGGTGTTTTGAAGGGCTGCGGACATCGAAGCAATAGACAATGTTATTCCATCTTCTTAATTATGATCAGCCTGACCTCCAGCATGTCCAGCATGGCGTCCAGGTGCAGCGTACTGTTTTCGGTTGGCGCGGTGTATTTGTTGATCGCCGGCGTGGAGCGGGCGGCCAAGGTTTCCAGCTCCGCCCTCTGCGTCAGCTCCACGGCGCCCATGGCGACCCAGGTGTCGAAGGCGCTGCCGGAGCTGCGGTTGAGGATGGTCTCGGTGACCATATACGCCCCGTCTTCCACATCTCGCAGGCTCAGATGTACATCCAGCATCTGCTCCGGAGAAAAGGGCGTGTAGCGGTCGGTAAAGGTCATATCGAAGCGTTCGCCCAGGGCATAGAGATGGGAGAAGTGCCGGTAGTTGTACAAAAGGATCCGGTAACTCTCGCCCTGTCGGGTGATGAACCAGCCGTCGCCTCGGCCCAGCAGCGTGTCACCGAGCTGCCGCAGAAGCGTGAACGCATAGAAGCTGGCCTTGGGAACGCCGTTTGCCGTGAAGAGCCCCAGCCCACCGAAGAACAGCTCCTTTGGCTGCGGAGCCTCACCCATCCAGTCGGTAAGCGACCAATAGCCGAAGCTGTCGAGCCGGTCATAGTTTTCCAGGATCCCTTTCACGATGTAGCAGGACTTGAAGCAACTGTCGTTCAGGAGGTCCTGCTGGCTGGGGGTGTTGTTCCACTCGGTGAGGTAGATGGGGCGCTCTTCCGCGTCGAGGCCTCTGCGCTCGCTCAATACCTGCGTTACAAAGCGGCCAAAGCCGTCGGGGCTGTCCCGCAGGGTCATGGAACGGGTAAAGCCGAAAGCCTCCTGCCCGCTGTCTTTGGTGTCGAGGATCAGGTCATAATAGTGGAAGTTGAAGAAGTCGGGCAGACAATCGTTTTCCCGGCACCAGCGCCAGAAAGCCAGATACCAGTTTTCATGTCCCGCCTGAAGCAGATAGTAGGTCGAGGGCGCTCCGAAGGAGAGACCGCTGTCGCAGCGTTTGACGGCGAGATATGTCTCCCGGTAAAAGGCATAAAACATTTCGTCGGTAGAAAAGCCGTACATGGCCTCTGTGGTGTCCGGTTGATGCCACACGGAAAAGCGCCAGCTGCGGAGCGCTTGGCGCCCGTATCGCTCCTGCAGATGCCGGATCAAAGCGGTCACAAGCGCGCTCCATTTTTGAAGACTTTCTGGCTCGCCAACCAGATAGCCGAAGAGCCGTTTGTGCGTTCGGGCCAGCGCCTCCGGCATAAAGCCCAGCTGCACGAAGGGGCGCAGGCCCAGCTCCAGGAGGAAATCAAAAACCTTGTCAACGAAAGCGAAGCTGTAAACGGGTTTGCCCGCGATGTTCTCGGAATAGACATGCATATCCTCGGAAAGAATGCCGTTGAATTTGATCGAGCGAAAACCGACGTCCTTCTGAATCCGGCGGAGAAGCGCCTGTACGTCGGAGAGCAGTAGCGCCGAGGCGCTGCTGACGCCGGTCAACTCCCGCCAGCTGTGGCGCAGCGTCCCGCCTTCCTCTCTTGCGCTGACGGAGGCCCGACATGCCCTGGCCTGGGCGGCACTTTGCGGAGAGAGTGGCTGCTCCAGATATTTCTTTAAACCCGCCATGTAGTCGTGTTGCTCCAGCGACAGAGGGTTTGTCTTCGTGGGCTTCTTTCCTGTGTTCTTCCGTCGGTAGACGCTGGGCAGCACGCCGTACTCCCGCTTGAAGGCCTGCACGAAGGCGTGGCTGTTGGGAAAGCCCGCGTTTGCGGAGACCGTTTCAATGGTATCGTTGGTTTTCAGCAGCTCGTCCACAGCATGATTGAGGCGGACGCCGGTGAGATAGTTCAGAAAGGTGACGCCGAACTGCTTTTCAAAAAATTTGGAGAGGTATGGCGCGGAGAGGTGGACGCGATCCGCCAGCTCGCTGAGCGTCAGATCCTCCCGATAATTCTCGGAGATGATGCGGCTGATCTCCGCCATGCGGAGTGTATAGCGATGGGCGCGCTGATTGCGGGCCTCGGAATCTTCAATGCGGAAATTCTGATATAACACGTCCATGATATCATAGATGATGGAGAAGTTGCGCAGCTCGAAGCCGACATGCGCCTCGGCGTTGTTTTTCACAAGCCTTGCGATCTGGCGGCGCAGGCTGTCATAGGCCGCGCTGTCCCCCGTGACGGCGCTGTTGCAGAGAAAATCCGGATGGCGCGGGTTCGGGAGGCTGCGTTCAAAATGGAGCTGGTCGAGCTGAACGGTGATGATGGTGCAGTCCGTCCCCGTGAAGGAATGGGGGATATGGGCCTCGATGGAGAGCACATCCGGCGCCTGCAGGGAGTAAATCTGTTCGCCGACCCGGGCCTGGCAGCGCCCGGAGAGGATCATGTCGATCTCAAAAAGCTCCTGCACATGCGGCTCGATGCTGCCAATATGCTGCATGGTGCAGCGCAGGGGGCATTTCTCCGTAAAGCTCAAAATCGTGTAATTCTCCGTCACCACGATCATCTCCCTTCAAGCGTAGTATAAACGGAACAGAACAAAAATCAAGAGAGAAAGCGAGATTAAACAGAATAAAAAGATTAAATATTTAAGGTTGGAGATCAAAAACAGATGATCTGACGACTTTTACTTCTCCGATACGGAAAAGGGGTGTCGCAGGAAAACATCATTTTTCTGTGCAGTTTTCACAAAGGACAGGGTTTGAAATTTGACAAGCCTCACAAAAACCTGTGAGTTTTAATCTGACAATCGGGGTCGGCCTCAAAAAGGGAGGAGACCTCGTTTTTTTGTTCTGAAAATCGAAAAGAATTTGAGGAAAAGACGATAAAGCATTGATGGCATCCCTGCCTTCTCTATGCTGATTAAACAGGGTACTGCCTGTGCCGTGGAAGGCGACATCAAGGTCGCCATGGCCATGAGCATCCTCAAGACCATCTCCGGCATGGGCCAGCTTTCCGAAATGTACTCCATCGACTTCCCCGAGGATATTTGCATCATCGGCCACTCCGGATCCGGCGACGCAGATATCTCCAAAGCCAAAAAGCCCACCATGAAGATCGTCCCCATCTTCCACGGCAAGACTGGTGGAGGTTATCTCACCCAGTTCTATCCCGCCGAAGGTCCTGTGACCTACTTAGGCATCACACAGGACCGGGATGGTCACTTCAAATTTGTCGTAGCCGAAGGCGTCAACGAGCCCGGACCCATCTTTACTTTCGGCGACACCAACATGCGTACCCGCTTTGCCTGCGGCGCTCGGGAGTTTTGCAACAAGTGGAGCGAGGCAGGCCCCACTCACCACATGGCCGCTGCCTCCGGTCGCTGGATTGACACGATCCTGAAGGTCGCCAAGATCTTCAACGTCCCCGTGGATATCATTACGAGATAATTGTAGGGGGCGGCGTCCTCGACGCCCCGTGAAAGGAGATTATTATGAAAAACATTCTGGAAGCGCCTTTTATGGTTGAAATGATCCGCACCACCACCAACATGTATAACCACGGCTGGGATGAGCGCAACGGTGGCAACATCAGCCTGCTCCTGGACGAAACGGTCGTTCAGGAGTATCTGAACACCGACGCCGTTATCCGCACCATCCCCACAGGCTTCAAGGCTCCGGAGCTGGAAGGAAAGTATTTCATTGTCACCGGTACCGGCAAGTACTTCAAGAACGTGCAGTACGCGCCGGACGTGAATCTCGGTGTCATTCGTATCACTGACGGCGGCGAGACAGCGGAGCTCCTCTGGGGCTTCACCGACGGCGGCAAGTTCACCTCCGAATTCCCCGCCCACATGATGAGCCATGTGGCGCGACTCAAGGTCGATCCTGCAAACCGCGTCGTCATGCACTGCCACCCGGCAAACCTGCTGGCCATGACCTTTGTCCATTCTCTTGACGAGCGGGAGTTTACCCGCACCCTCTGGCAGATGTGCACCGAGTGCATCGTTGTCTTCCCGGACGGTGTGAACGTGCTGCCCTGGATGCTCTGCGGCACCAACGAGATCGGCGAGGCCACGGCAGAGAAGATGAAGACCGCCCGCCTGGTGGTCTGGTCCCTGCACGGCATTTATGGCGCGGGCAAGGATCTGGACGAGACCTTCGGCCTCATCGAGACTGCTGAGAAGGCCGCCGAGATCTACATGAAGATCGCCCATCTGCCGCGTGTGAACACCCTCACCGACGAAATGATGCATCAGCTTGAAGAACGTTTCAACGTCAAAGGCCGCGAGGGCTATCTTGACTGATTGCCCGGAATGGATATAATATAGCTGCCCAAAATTAATACAAAGGAGAACTATCAAATGGCAAATCGCATCGTACTCAATCCCGTATCATATCACGGCGCCGGCGCCGTCAAGGAGATCGGCGGCGAGCTGAGCCGCCGCGGCTATAAGCGGGCTTTCATCGCCTCCGGCCGCCACGTCGTCAAGTCAGGCGAGATCAAGAAAATCACCGACGTGCTGGACGAGATCGGCGTTGCCTACACCTTCTTCACCGACATTAAGCCCAACCCCACCATCGAGAACGTCCAGAACGGCGTCAAGGCCTTCCAGGACTTCAATGCCGACTGCATCATCGCTGTGGGCGGCGGCTCCGTCATGGATACCTCCAAGGCTGTCGGCATCATCGTGAATAACCCCGAGTTTGCCGATGTTCGCTCCCTCGAGGGTGTAGCCCCCACCAAGAACCACGCGGTCTTCACCATCGCCGTCCCCACCACCGCAGGTACCGCTGCCGAGGTCACCATCAACTATGTCATCACCGATGTAGAGAAAAAGCGCAAGTTCGTCTGCGTGGACGTGAACGACATCCCCGAGGTTGCTGTGGTCGATCCCGAGATGATGTACTCCATGCCCAAACCGCTCACCGCCGCCACCGGTATGGACGCCCTGACCCACGCCATTGAGGGCTACATTACCAAGGGTCACTGCGCGATCTCCGACATGTTCCATCTGGAGGCCATCCGCCTGATCGCGAAGAACCTGCGTGCAGCTGTCGAGAACGACGAGTGCGGCCGCGAGGGCATGGCTCTCGGCCAGTATATCGCCGGTATGGGCTTTTCCAATGTCGGTCTCGGCATCGTCCACTCCATGGCTCACGGCCTGAGCGCTCTGTACGACACGCCCCACGGCGTGGCCTGCGCGATCCTGCTGCCGCTGGGTCTGGAGTACAACCTGCCCGTGGCCGGTGAGCGCTACCGCGCTATTGGCCGCGCCATGGAGGTCCCCTATATCGATAGCATGAACGATGAGGAAGCAGCAAAGGCCACCATCGCCGCTGTCAAGAAGCTGGGCGCCGACGTGGGCATCCCCGCCGACCTTAAGGAAATCGTCAAGGACGAGGACGTGCAGTTCCTGTCCGAGAGCGCCTTTGCCGACGCCTGCTGCCCGGGTAACCCCCGCGACACCTCCGTCGAGGAGATCGCCGCCCTCTACCGCAGCCTGATGTAAATGCTGTAATTTCATGATAAAAAACTGTGCTCTCTTTTCAAACGGAGAGCGCAGTTTTCTTTAGGCAGATGTTATACTAAAAACCGATAAAAAGGTTTAAATTCTGCAGAAACTATGGTATATGTACAGGGTGATGAAAATGTACAGATATACCGAGGAAGACAAAGAAATAATAGCAAAAGCACGAAAAGCAAATACGAATAAACGGGCGGAAAAGCGCTTGTATGCACTTGAGTTGAGGGCTGCGGGCAAAAGTGCAAAAGAAATTGCAAGTGCAACAGGATTTCATGAAGCATATATTACAACTCCAATCTGACAGATTTTAGAAAACTATTCTGATGAATTTGAATAGCTCAATCCAACAACAGGAACAGCCTCTTGTCCCGCTTCCTTTTCTGTGGTATAATCCCCGCGCCTGATTTTGATACCGAACCTGCGGCACAGTGAAGATGATAGCATGACAAAAACGATCGACAACCGGATATTTTATAAGCGCCTCTGGGACTTGGCGCTGCCCATCTCGTTTCAGAGCCTGATGCTGGCCATGGTGGCGGCTTTCGACGCCCTGATGCTGGGGAGAGTTGCCCAGGAAGAGATGACCGCGGTGTCCCTTGCGACGCAGATTCAGTTCGTGCAGAACATGTTCCTCATGTCCGGCACGGCCGCCGGCGCCATCCTCGGCGCACAGTACTTCGGCAAGGGCGACAGAAGGACCATCGAGGAGCTTTTCAACCTCATGCTGCGCTTCTGCGGGCTGGTCTCGCTGCTGTTCTTCCTGGCCTGCGAGTTTGTCCCCGGGCTGCTGATGCACGTTTTTACGCACGACCCGGTCCTGATCCGGCTCGGGAGCGCATACCTGCGTATTGCGGGCTGGTCCTATCTGCTGACCGGGATCTCTCAGTCCTATCTTGCGGTGATGAAGATCACCGATCATGTCTCGCCCTGCGCGTGGATCAGCTCTTCGGCGGTTGTCGCGAACATCCTTCTGAATGCCGTTTTCATCTTCGGCCTGCTCGGCTTCCCGCGGATGAACGCCCGCGGCGCGGCGCTGGCGACCACGCTCTCCCGGGTAATCGAGCTGGGGCTCTGTGTTTTGATCTCCTCCCGGGACGGCTATGTCCGACCGGCATGGGCCCGCTTCCTGCGGGGGCAGAAGCAGCTGACAAAGGATTTTACCCGACAGTGCCTGCCGCTGCTGGGCGCTTCCCTGTTCTGGGGCGTGGGCTTCACCTCGTACACGGCGATTATCGGCCATATGGGCTCGGACGCCGCGGCAGGCAATGCCGTCGCCTCCGTGGTGCGTGATCTGGTCTGCTGCGCCTGCAACGGCATTGGCAGCGCCGCCGGCATCATGGTGGGCAACGCCCTTGGCGCCGGGGATCTGGAGCTGGGCAAGGCCTACGGCATCAAGCTCAAAAACGTCTCATGGGTGATCGGCTTCTGTTCCACCGCCCTGGTGCTGGCGGTGACGCCGCTGGTGGTGCGGATGGTGATCCTGACGGACGAGGCGAGGAGCTATCTCACCGGCATGATGGTCATCATGGCCTTTTATATGATCGGCCGCTGCGTCAACACCGTTTCCATCAACGGTGTGCTGGACGGGGGCGGGGACACGGTCTTCGACCTCTACAGCCTCGCGGTCTGCATGTGGGGCATTGCGATCCCGCTGGCGCTGCTGGGCGCGTTTGTGTTCCACTGGCCGGTGCTGGCGGTCTATTCCTGCACCTGCCTCGATGAAATCGGCAAAATCCCCTGGGTGATGGTCCGGTTGAAGAAGTACAAATGGGTCCGGGATCTTACACGGGACACGTTGTAAAAACCTCGGACGGAAAAAGAATATTCTGCTGCACGACGGGAGAGAACGGATATGAATCTGAAACAAACAGCTTTGCTGGTAATCGACATGCAGAAAGGCTTCCTGAGCCCGGCTTCGCCGCTCTATATCGACGGCGCGCAGGTAACCGTCCCCGCCTGTGCCGCGGCGATCGCCGCCTGCAGAGAGCGCGGGATCCCCGTGTTCTTTGTGACACGCATCTACTACGCCGACGGGAGCAATGTGGAACACACGCGCCGGGACGCCTGGCTGAAAGGCGGCAGGCCTCTGTCGCCGGGCTGCCCGGAGGAGATCTCGGCGGAAATGCCGGAGGAATTCGGCAATAGCCCGATGGATTACCGTATCATCAAACCGCGGTACTCGGCGTTCTTTGCAACCGAGCTGGATCTGATCCTCCGCCGGCTGGGCGTCCGGCATGTAGTTCTCACCGGTACCACCACGCCGAACTGCATCCGCACCAGCTGCTACGATGCGATTTCCCTGGACTATGAGGTAACGGTCCTCAGCGACTGTACCTCCTCCAAAACAGCGGAGATCCAGGAGAGCAATTTGCGGGATATGGCCAACATTGGCGCGGAGATTATCGACTCCGCAGCCTTTCTGAAGAGGATCTCCGTCTGATCGGAAAATGAATCAAAACGTGAAAATCCGAACCAGCCTCATAGTACTGAGACAGGTTCGGATTTTCTCTTTGCCCGGGTGAAATCAAAGCTGCGGTTTGGCCGTATCGAAGGGTGAGCGCTATTCTCCGTCTCCGCCCCAGACTTCCACGCAGAAGCCCTTATAACCGCAGAACGTGCAGGTCAGTTTGCGGGCTGTCGGCGTATGATTTGCCCAAAAGGCTTCCCTCAATGTGGGTTTGAATACCTTGTGGCATTCCGGGCAGATGTATTTTACATGCCGGAAGTAGTGCCGGCTGACAAGGATCCCCCAGGGGATCGACACAAGGAGCCAAAGAACAAACGGCCACCAGATGCCTTTGACGATCCAGAAAATGATGGAGAACCATTGCAGTGCCATGACCGGAATCCCGGTCAGGATCATCATCCAGTGCATTCTTTTGAGTTTTTTCCTGCCTTCCATAATTAAAGCTATGTCGCCGATGGATTCGAGAGAGATTGACGCCTGTTTTTTCAGTCCGTTTTTCAGGTCCCGCAGTCTTGCCAGCTTTTCCTGTTTCCCCGAGATTTCATCCAGAAGAGCGGTCTCCTGCTGCTCAATCAGCAAAGAAATCACCTTCTCGGGATGATCTTCCTTCAGGATCTGCGAAATTGCATCCAGGGGAAGATCCAACTCGCGCAGGAAGCAGATGATCTTCATGCGCTTCAGATCGTCTTGCGAGTAGAGCCGCCTTCCGCCTTCGGAAAGCTCACTGGGAAGCAGGATGCCTCTGGTGTCGTAATACTGAACCGTTCGGACCGTTGTGCCGCAGAGCTTTGCAAGCTCTCCCGTTGTGTATTTTGACATAGCTTTCACCTCCTCACGCCATGGATTCTACAACATGACGCCGCGTAACAAGCAATACCTTACGCAAGGGGATTTTTTGAATTTTGAGAAAAATTGTTGCTCTTTTTCATCTTCCTGAAAACCTTTGAGGGATTCTGAGCGCAGAGGCGCTTCCCTTTCACGCCTCCTGCCCGGCGGCGCCTTCGCCCGACGGCGCCGGTTCGGCGCTTTTCCTTCCGTGGATCATCTCAGGGAGCTTCGATAAGGCGGCCTGACCGCCGCTCTGCACCAGCTGTCCGGCCAGGCGGATAAACTCAGACTGCTTCTCTTTTGGGAGCGCGACCATCGTGGAGAGAATTGCCTCTGTGCTTTTGAGTTTCTGCGAGCCGATCTCATGGAAAGTGCTCTTGCCGGTTGACTCAAACGCGGTGAAAAGGGTCTCCGTCAGGGACATTCTGGTTTCGTCATCCATGCCCGCAATCCAGGTGTCCAGCGTCCTGTCAATCAGCTTTCCGAGCTCGGACAGCTCCGCCTCCACAAAACCGCTGCGGTCTGTTTCCCAGCTGAATCCGTCGTGCTGCATGATGCCCGCTGCGGAGCTCTTGACGACACGGCGTTCTGCGGCGCTGGATAGCAGCAGGCCGATCACAGAGGTATCCGGGATGATGTGTATGACCTTTGGAAGGATGGCGCGATACCCCTCCGTCAGAAGGACCTCCTCCCGGAAGCCGGGGCCGTCGTTGGAGTACACGGACAGAATCCTGTCCCGGACATTGCAGCAGGCGGTGGCATAGACCGCAAAGTTGCCGCCCTTCGAGTGCCCGCCTACCCGTAAGGGGCGCGAAACGAGAGACGCGGTTTGGTTGAGATATTCCACAGCGCGTTTTTGTCCGGCGGTTTCTGACAGATAGCCGAGATTGAAGTCCTCTTTCCACCCGGTCAGGCTGTTGTCCGTTCCGCGAAAAGCGACATAAGCGGATCCGTCGTCGAGGAGAAATGTGACCGCGGAGATCTGGGCGCTCCTGTCCGCGTCGACCTCGTTGATATAGCGGCACAGTCTGGTATCCGCGAAACGCGCGCCGGACAGCATGCCTTCCATCAGCAGAGGGGATTTTGCAAGGAAAGAAGAACTGGCGCGCAATTCCTCAGCGCTGTGGGAGGCAAAGAACAGATCATGTGCACCCGACAGAGGGATGCTCTCGCCGGTCTCCGGGACGATGCCTCCAAAGTCGGTATAGGCAAGCTCCGACAGAATCAGATTATCCACGTCGTTAAACGGCACGGCGGAAAAAGGCACATCCGCACGCCAATCCAGGTATCCGAAGATATTCATGGGAAGAATCACCTCCTGCGGCAAATCCTGAGCTGCAAGTATACCACAGAGCGCCGCTTCGCCGCAACATCCGCCGGGAAGGTATGATAGGCGTTCAGAGACGGCTCATGGGTGCGATTGAGCAAAGCCGCTTCTCTCCATTTCGGCGACAAAAATGGCAACGGAATATTCCAAAGTATATTATGGGAATAATCAAAAGTCAAATACGGTAAAAATCTAAAGTGAGGCTCCGGTCACATGTAAAATTGAAAATATGCAAAATTGCCGTCGAGCAATGTCCAAAAATGTGCAATACTGTTAAAAATAACAGTCCAAAAATATGCATCTTCCTCTTGACTTCTTCGTTGCTGCCTATTAACCTGAATTATTACAAGACAGACAACAGTTCTATGGAGAATGAGTTTATCATAGAGCGGAATGGAGAAGTTGTCCCTGTCGAGGTCAAAGCCGGAAATACTTCCAGCCCTTCGCTCAACCGCTTTATTGAACAATTTCGCCCCAGTGAAGCTTACAAATTTGTCGACGGGAACATCGGTACAACCAGTGGGAAAATCACGTTACCGCACTACATGGCGATGTTTCTGTAAGCAGGTTCCGAACTTCGACTTGACTGAAAAACGAACAGAACATGGAAACATGAATCGCTCAACAAGTATTTTGGGTCGTTTTCCATGAAGGCAGCACGGCAGCGTTTCTGATTTCAAGCGGTGGCGACAAAAAACGATGAAAGACATGTGATTCAGGCAAGGAAAAGCCGGATAAGAGAGCGGGAAGATAATCCCGCTGCCTTATCCGGCTTTTGGCCGGGGAGAAATCACGCCTTACAGGGCGTCTCTTTTTCGATATCGATATGGTGACCGCTGTAATTGCCGTCGATCAGCTCCTTCTCATGCTTTGCTGCGGCAAGGATTTTGGAGAAGCTGATACCGGTGTCATAGCCCATTTCGTTGAGCATCCAGACCGTGTCTTCTGTGGCCAGATTCCCGGAAGCGCCCGGCGCAAAGGGGCAGCCGCCCAAGCCCCCGAGGGTGGACTGGATCTCATCAACGCCGGCTTCCATGGCGGTCAGGGTGTTGACCATGCCGAGGCCCCTGGTGTCGTGAAAGTGTACCGCCAGCTTCAGAGCGGGATAGGCTGTCTTCACCGCGCCAATCACGGCTTTGACCTGGGCGGGATCTGCGATGCCGATGGTGTCGCAGAGGCAGACTTCTGTCATGCCGACGTCAACATAGTCCTTCAGAAAGGCGACAACTGCGGCCGGGTCGGTGTATTTCCCCTCAAAGGGGCATCCGAAGGTGGTGGCAAGGTCCACAATGACGTCCATATCGGGATAGGTTGCCCGGATCTCCTTATAGGCGTCCAGAGACTGCTCATGGGTACGGTTGATATTGGCTTTGTTATGGCTGACGCTGAGCGATGACTTCATCTTTGCTGTCAAAGTTGCGGTAAAAAGACATCCTGGATACCCCTGCGCAGTCGGCAAGGCTTTGGACGGTGATATCCGTATAGGGTGTTGTTCTCAGCAAGTGGAGCAGCGCCTCCGAAATCCTCTCCTTGGATTGCGTCGCCTTGTCCATGTTACAATCCCTCCTGATGCGTAACGATTGCGTTCCAACGCTTGCAAACTCCTGTGCGAGCCATTATAATACGAACCGTTACAAATGTCACGATTTTTGTTTTGGCAAGCCGGGAGGCGTCTGATGTATCAGGCAAACGACGACGGTGTTGAAAAAATGGAAATCAATAAAAATGGCGACGATCTTTCCCGATGGCTTCACGGAGGCATCGAGGATCTGTGTCGGAAGCTAAAGGGGGATTCCAATGTTGACTTTTGAAAAGATGCTGCCGCATGAACACGAGGAGTGTGCGGCGCTGGCCGCCCGGGCCTTTGGCGATTATGAATACTTCACCGATTATGTTCCCAACGAAAAGAAGCGCAGGCGCTTTCTGAATACCATGCTTCAGATCGAGGTGAAGCTCAACGATGGACCGGCGACCTTCTTTACAGCAAAGGACAGCGGCCAGATTGTGGCGGTGGCCATGCTCTGCCCGCCGGAATACAAAAAGCCCTCCGACATGGCATACATGAAGGCGGGCTTCGGCAGATGCTTTCTGCAGGGCGGCGTCAGGAATGTTGCTGCGTGGAACGCGATGGAAGGCAAGGCCGGGCAGCCCTGCCACCGCTTGGCCGGGGAGGTGTGGTATCTGAATCTGCTGACCGTTGAGCCGAGCCGCAAGGGTCAGGGGATCGGTACGAAAATGCTGCACGAGTGTATCCTGCCCTATGTGAAGGAACACGGAGGCAATACGCTCTGCCTGTTCACAAACTCCGAGGGAAACAGGAAGTTCTACAAAAAGAACGGCTTTGTCGAGTTTAATGAGCAATGGTTTGAATATCGCGGAAAGAAGCTCGGCAGCTGGAGCTACACGCTATTACCATGAAGACCTCTTGCTGCTCCGCCTGAAAGACAGGTTCTCAACCGTCGGGAACGATACTGTCTTCGCCAGTCTCAATTAGTCTCACCGGAGGGAAAAAAGTTATAATTCCCCCTGCATATCAAAAAGCTGACCGGAATGGTCAGCTTTTTGATATGCGTAGGTAAATATAATTGCAAGATCGATTTCAGTTTCCGAACCAGACGTAGTCACAGAAGAGGAGAAACAGCAGGAATACAACTGCGAAGACCAAAACAATCACAAGACCGGCTTTAATAGCTGCCCAAGTGTAGATTCGTTGTTCTTCTCGGGTCATTGGCACGGAAGAAGTTTGATATGCCTTCGAATCGTCCTCCTGTGAGCGGTGGTACCAAGGCATCCCATCCACGTTCATGTTTGCAATGGTCCGACCATCATCCTCCGGGTCAGGAATGTTACGACGGCCTGCCATTGTTTACACCTCTTTCTGCTCTGCAGCTGTATAAGGACTCTTTGACTTCTCCAGCTGTGTGATATCTTCTGCCCGCTTCTGAGCCGCTTCGTCGTTGTAGAGATGACAGGCACAGAAGTGGCCGTTTTCGACCTCAAGCCACTCCGGAGGAGCGTAACGGCATACTTCCATGCAGCTTTCGCAGCGCGTGTGGAATTTGCAGCCCTTCGGAGGATTTGCCGGGCTGGGGATACTGCCTTTGAGGATGATACGGTTGATTTTTGCATCCGGGTCCGGGATCGGAATGGCGGAAAACAGAGCTTTGGTATAGGGGTTGAGCGGGTTCGAGAATATTTTTTCGGTTTCGGCATATTCTACCATTGAACCGAGATACATCACGCCTACCGTATCCGAAATGTGCTCGACAACACTCAGATCGTGAGAGATAAAGAGATAGGTGAGCCCAAAGTCTTTTTGGAGCTGTTTGAGCAAGTTGATAATCTGTGCCTGAATAGATACGTCCAGCGCTGACACCGGCTCATCGCAGACGATGAAGTCCGGAGAAAGTGCCAGGGCACGGGCAATGCAGATTCTCTGACGCTGGCCGCCGGAAAACTCGTGAGGATACCGATCCTTATAGTATTCAGGGAGTCCGCAAACTTCCATAACCCGGGTAATGTAATCATCAAACTTGTCAGGAGAAACAATATTGTGTTCCCTTACCGCTTCGCCGATGATCTCGCCAACCGGCAGACGGGGAGAAAGGCTGGAATAGGGATCCTGGAAAACAATCTGCATCTTGGGACGCATTTTTCGCAGTTCTTCTTTGCTCAATGCGAAAATATCCTGCCCGCCAAGCAGAACCTCTCCGGAAGTCTTTTCCTGCAGGCGGAGAATTGTCCGCCCACAGGTGGATTTCCCGCAGCCGGATTCTCCGACCAGCCCCATAGTCTCTCCGCGGCGAATCTTAAAACTGACGCCGTCAACCGCCTTGACATTGCCAATAGTCTGTTTGAAGAAGCTGGACTTGATGGGGAACCACTTGACCAGATTATTGACTTCCAGGAGGTACTCGTTCTCGGTATCGGTCATAACTTTGCTGTCACTCATCTTATAGTTCCTCCACGTTGACGGACTTGGGATACCCAAGGACAGAGCCTTCCTCCAAGAAACGATAACAGGATACGATATGGGTGTCACTGATACGGATTTCCGGAGGATACTGACCTGCACAGTGTCCACACTGCATCTCACAGCGATCCCGGAAATAACAGTAGTTCGGCATCTCAACTGGGTTGGGAACGCTCCCCGGAATATTATACAGTGCTTCCACTTTTTTGCCGACGACAGGTTTTGAGCGCATAAGACCGATGGTATACGGGTGAGCAGGATGATGGAAAATGTCCTCAGCAGTGCCTTTTTCCACCACTCGTCCGGCATACATGACGACGACGTAATCCGCCATTCCGGCGACAACGCCCAAATCATGGGTAATCAGCATGATAGAGGAATTCAGCTTGTTCTTCAGGTTTTGCAGCAAGTCCAGAATCTGGGCCTGGATCGTCACGTCCAGTGCGGTTGTAGGCTCATCTGCGATAATCAGCGTGGGAGAGCAGGCGAGGGCAATCGCAATGCAGATTCGTTGCCGCATTCCACCGGAGAGTTCGTGAGGATACATGTTATAGACGCCTTCGCGATTGGCAATTCCAACCAGCTCCAGCATTTCGAGGGTACGTGCCTTTGCATCATCCTTACTCATTTCAGGATTGTGGAGTAAGGTCACCTCATCGACTTGCTCGCCGATCCGGAAGACCGGGTTCAACGCAGTCATTGGTTCCTGGAAAATCATGGAAATCTTGTTTCCGCGGATAGTTTCCATGATGGTATTCGGTGTGTTGACGATGTTATACGCCGTACCGTCTCCCAGGTTAAAACGAATCTCTCCGCCGACCGTCTGGCCGGAAGGACGTTGCAGCAATTGCATGAGCGAAAGACTGGTAACGGACTTACCACATCCGGATTCACCAACAACACCGACGGTTTTCCCGATTGGCACCTCAAAACTGACTCCATCAACAGCTTTTACCGTACCGACATCAGTAAAAAAGTAAGTGCATACATTATCGAATTCCACGACGTTGCCGGGATTTGCCATTTTTGTTGTATAGAGGACAGGATCTTTGTTTGCATTGGCACGCTCCTGCTCCAGCTTCCGGGTGACACGGCGGTTAAAGCGAGTGATGCGCCGTGACTCGCTTGCTGAGATATAGGAGGATTTGTTGGTTTCATTTTTGGCCATGATGATTCTCCTCCTTATCGTTTTGCTTTCGGGTCGTAGGCATCGCGCAGGCCGTCACCGACGAAGTTGAAGGCGATAACCGTCAGGCAGATCAGCAGACCCACTGGAATCCAGATATGTGCGTAATGAGCCATGGCAGAGGCGGACGAAACCGAGTTAATGATCGTGCCCCAGGTTGCCAAAGGATGTTTGACACCCAGACCGAGGAAGGAAAGCGTGGATTCAGTGATGATGACGCTGCCCATGCCCATAGTTGCAGTAACAATCAGCTGCGGCATGACATTGGGCACAAGGTGATGGAAAATGCGATCTTTAACCTTGATGCCGGTAGCCTCGGTTGCCACCATGAATTCCTGCTCACGGAGAGAAAGAATCTGGCCGCGCACCAGTCTTGCTACTCCAGCCCATCCCATAATACCAAGGGCTGCCATCATAATCAGCAGACGAATATAAGTGTCCATACGGAGCGCATCCATCGTTGCACCGAGAATAATCATGATGGGCAGGGAAGGCAGGCAATAGAAAATGTCCACCAACCGCATGATCAGCATATCCACCCAGCCGCCGTAGTATCCGGCGAGACCCCCCATGACAATACCAAGGAAACACTCTAGAAAGACGACAACAAAGCCGACCATCAGAGAAATGCGCCCGCCGTACATGACGCGCGACAGCACATCAAATCCATCGCCGTCCGTACCGAGGATGTGTTTGGATGTTGGAGGAGAGAACATGTCAATGACATAAATAACCTGCTCTGCATTGATTACATATTCGCCGGTATCACGGCGGGAGATCGTCATTTCACTGTCATTGTACAGGAGATTCCCGTCATCGTCATAGACGTATTCTCCGTTTGCCGCCTGTTGCGGAAGAGCGTAGACAAGCGAGTCAGTTTTCAATCCTGCTGCTTCCATGCCGGCAATGTGTTCTACGATAGCTTTTTTGAGGTCGTAGGCCATGGAGTCTTCACCGGTATAACGGCGTACAGAAAAGACCGTGAATTCGGCATATTCATTGCCATCTTCGTCTAAAACAGTCAGGACATCATCTTTGTAGGCTACCGTAAAGGTTCTGCTGTCGGCGGAGAAAGTGCTGCCATCAGCTGTTGCCAGCAACGCACCAACACGGAATTCTTCGGAAACCTGCTGCCCAAGCTGCCGCGTATCTGCCGTTAGACGGGAAAAGACTCGGGCGGGAGCTTCCGAATTGACTCGGAATACCTCGGTCATACTGCCGTTCGCTTTTGTAATGAATTCTGTTTCGGAGAAAAAGAATGCTGCGCTTTCTTCCTGGACGGCCTGCTCCAGGGCTTCTTCAAATCCGTTTTCTGGAACCTCTCCGGAGTACTGGATACCGCTCATCTCAGCGGTGATATCGAAACTTTTTCCGACACCTTTGGTAAAGGTATAGGAAATACCTTCCAGTTCAACTACACCGCCTTTGCCTTTGATCGAAGAGGCGGCTTCGACAAGCCCCGGGATCTCTGCCCCGCTGAAGGAAATGGATTTGCGAATGGAATCATAGACTCCCACCTTTACGGTGCCGGACCCAAGGGTACAGACAGGAGCCGTACCGAGCTGGGATAGGACATAGATTTCTTCGCCGGTCTTCTGCAGCGCATAGACACCGGACTCTCCGAAGAGAACCGCATGATCCTGACCTTTGGCAATCATCTGCTTGATGTTGGAATTGATGGCGTTTACTACAGGTCGTTCAATTTCAATGCTGCTGTCGATGGAATAGCCGTTATAAGCGGTATTTTCCTTTGCCATGCCATAGTTGACGTTCTGCTTGTCGAATTTATAGAAAATCTGCTTCTGTCCATAGCGGTAAAACAGGGGGCCGAAAAATGAGAACAGAAACATAATGATCAGAAGCATGCTTCCGAATACGGCGAGGCGATTGCGGATAAAACGCTTGAAAACCTGACGCCCGGGAGAGAGGACTTTGACGCGGGAAATATCATCCAGATGGATCTCTTCATCCTTGAGCGTCTCTTTCTGCGCAGTTTTAGCCATCAGGGCCTCGTAAAGATAGGAATTTGAATTTGCCATGTCAGCCCTCCTCAACTAAAACGCACACGCGGGTCAACCACGGCATACAGCAGATCGGAAATCAGGTTGCCCAGCAGTGTAAGAATTGAGATAAAGGCGAGATAGAACATGATGAAAGGGATATCTGCCTGAGTCATGGAGGCATAGGAGGCATAACCGATTCCCCGGATAGAAAACAGCGTTTCCGTGATCAGCGCTCCGGAAAAAAGGCCGGGCAGACTGCCTCCGAGAATGGTAACAAGAGGGATCAGGGTGTTGCGAAAGGCGTGATAGTTGATAACCTTTTTTTCGGGAACTCCTTTGGCACGGGCGGTACGGATATAGTCAGAGTTCAGCACTTCCAGCATATTGGTACGGGTGTAACGCATCAGTCCGCCGATGGAGATAATAATAATCGTGATCGACGGAAGCACGAAATGCTTGGCCACATCCAGGAATTTTCCAAAGTCAGAAAGATTCAGATAATTTCTTCCCTGCATACCCGACAGATCAAACCAGCCGAGTTTGACAGAGAAGACATACTTCAGCAGGGTTGCCAAGAAGAAGGTCGGCATGGAGATGCAGACCATGGCAACCACAGTCGTAAAATAATCTGTAAAACTGTACTGCTTTTTTGCAGCGGCAATCCCGAGAGGAATTGCGATCAGAATTTCGAAGATAAAAGAAACCAGCCCCAGGATAAAGCTGTACCACACGGTGTTGTGGAACTCCTGGGTGACCGGAATGGTCCATGCCCAGCTGTCGCCCCATTCTCCGCGTACAGCATGTCCGAGCCAGATAAAATAACCTTGAATTACGCCTTTGTCCATGCCGTACTGAGCATTCAAATCGGCCAGCCACTCGGCATAGCTCTTGGTGGCGCCGGGGCGGGATGCCAGCTCGCGTGCTTTTGTTTCGACATAGCCCATGGGCATGTTATACATCAGCACGTAGATCAAAAACATGACAAAGAACAGAATCAGGACGCTGTATAACAGGCGCTTGGCTGTGTATTTCAGCATATCATTACACCACTTTCAATGATTTGAGACTTGACCGACAACACGCAAGGGGAGAAACTCCCCTTGCGTGCCGGGAAATAGATCAGTTGTTCGTGAAAGTCAAATGCGAATTACTTGACAGCCAGGGTGTTTATTTCGGCATACCAGCCCCAGTACGGAGTCATATCTGCCGGTATCGTATTGATGTCAACACGTTCGGTGGAGAAGACCGTGCAGTCTTTGCGCTGATAGAGCGGAAGCTCACAGCCCCAGTCCATGATAATGCCCATGGCATCCTTATAGACGGATTTGCGATATTCAAGATCAGCACTGTTTCTTCCGGCGACGATCAGCTCGTCCAGAGCAGCATCGTCCACAGCGTAGTGGTTGGAGTTGGTTCCGTTGCCGTGGGCGTTGGAGCTGTGATAGACCTGTGTCATATCGGGATCCGGAGTCGCCTGCCAGGCAGCAGCCCACATCATAGCGGTGTTGCTCTCCAGTGCGTTATTCCAGACACTGGTACCGACGTCGTTGACCTGAAGGGTGATGCCCAGGTCTGCCAGAACTTCGGAAGCGGCGACGGCTACACCATAGGCCGGGTGATCCTGTATACCCTGGCCGGGGATCATGACTTCATAGGTGTCGTTCACATCGGTGAACTTGCCGGTGGCTTCATCGAAGGTGAAACCGGCAGCTTTGAAGAAGCCGATGGCGGCTTCCTTCGCAGCGGCATAGCGCTGCTCTTCGCTCATGGATGCATCATAGATCGGATTGCCGTCTACATCGACGGAATAAGCTGTGCGATAGCCTTCGTCGGCAGGCTTCGGAGCGGCCCAGGAAGTATTGGAAATGGGGTACTGGATAACAGCTGCTCGATCACCGTAGTAGGAATTGATCACGGTGTCACGATAAACGGAGAGCAGGGTCATAAAGCCTTTACGCAATGCCTTGGAGGCATCGGAACCGGGCTCGCCGTTCACATTGACCAGATCGGCGTTGATGCCGAGGTAGCCATAGCCACGATAGTCAATCAGAACCGTCGTAATGGTATCGCCAACCAGATCGTCATTGCTGTTGGCATCCTGAATCGCGAGAACTGTCGCTTCGTTGATGGAAGGCAGCGCAACGTCAAAGGTGCCGGTTACCATGCCAGGCACGTAGTCGGCATCGATGGCCTCCTGCATCAGCAGAACATCGGTGACCGGCTTGCCTTCAAAGTAATGCTCGTTTGCACGCAGGGTGACAACGCCATTGGCATAGCTGTCGAAGACATAAGAACCGCAGCCGAGAGGCTCGCTGTTCTTCGACTTGACCATGCTCAGATCGCCCTTGGGGAAGCCAAACTGGTTGTTCTCATAATCATACTGCGCCGGATCGCCGTAATAATGCAGCGGCGCAATGGGGAAACCTACGTTGTAGATGGCAGTAGCATCGAATTCAGTCATGTGAATAGACATGCTGTAGTCTCCGGTACGGGTAATACCGGAGATGTTGTCGGCGCCGGAACCGGTAGAGACGCCGGCCTGATAATCCGCACCCAGAGCAGCAAGCGTGAGACCAAGGCGGGTGGAGCCTGCAGACTCAACATCCTCCGCATCTTCCGTTACACCATCATAAGCATCAAGAATGGTATCCCAGAAGTCATAGACTGTGTCAGCTTCATCCAATTCAAAGCCCCAGTTGGCAGCACAGGCAGCAACGGAATCGTCGGGAGCGTTATAGCCGTTGGAAATGCAGTAATCTACGATTTCCTGGGCAAATGCCGCACCGGATTCGTTGTTATAGAAATCCCAGAAAGTGTTGTACTGCTCTTCGGAGTAGAAGTCGTTGGCATCGTAGCCTTCATTGCCTGCGGCAAAAATCACGTTGCCGCGGGCTTCCATGCCGCTGCGATACTCTTCCATACCTTCGATTGGCAGGGCATAAATGGTAGAAGAGCCATCATAGGTCGGATCGCACAGGACATAGATTCCAAAAATTACATCATCAATGGTTGCCGGCTCACCATCGGAGAAGACAATGTCATCGCGCATGATGAAGTTGTAGTCAACAGATCCATCATCATTCTGGATAACATCTACATTGCCCATGGTATAATAGGTGTAATCCGTGCCGTCATGCGTACGGGTTTCACCTTCCATGCCTTTTTCAATCATGGCTCCGTCACGGTCATAGCCGAACAGAGAACCAGTCGTCAGGTCAACAACTTCCATGTCATATGCCGTTGTGGCAAAGAAGGGACTGAACTTCTGACCAAAGGTTGACGTTGCGTAGACGAGAGTACCGCTCTCTTCGCCGTCAGCAAAGGCAACGGTGCCGAGGGAAAGAACCATTACCAAAGCGAGACAAACGGAAAGAAGCTTTTTTACATTGCTCATTTTTTTCATTTCCTCCTAAAAGAATTATATTAAGCGCAGACGCGCCATAATAAAAATGTTATTGAGGCTTTGCCGCAAGATAAACCATCTGCTTTTTGCAGAGAATCGCACAGATGAAACAAATAAGGTTACCGAATAGAAAAACCAGATCACCAATACGAGTGGGCATAGTCCCAAATATCAAGCTGCATGCCCCGCCCAATATCGCTAAAAAGGAAAGCACACTTGCGACAGTTGCTGCAGCAGGAAGACGCAAAGAAAAACGGTCTGCTTCCCGGTGGATAAAGGGCTCTTTCACACGAAGCGCGCTGAAAGCGACTGTGCTGAGAAGCCAAAGCGGAAGCGCTAAGAAAACACATGGTAACAGCGCATAAAAGGTATGTCCTGTCGTGCTTGGAAAAGACAGCGCTGAAAGAAAAGAAAACCATGAAAGCCCACTCAAAAGTGCAAGCCGTTTCCCGGCAGTGCGTGCAGATTGAACCCCGGAGGAAAACACGTAGTACTTCCCAATATATTCAGTCTCGGTATGTATCCGGCCACGTTCATCTACGCTGTCTTTCAACTGATAATCTTTGGTATATCGGTCAATGGCCATAAATCATAGAACTGCCAAAATATAAAACAAAATTGATGGCGGGTTGAGAATAGAAAGCGGTCAGACCGCGCCGGGCTTGCCCAGCATGCGGAACATGTTCTTCTTGTACGCCTCGACGCCGGGCTGGTCAAAGGGATTGACGCCGGACATGTAGCCGGAGAGGGCGCAGGCCAGCTCAAAGAAGCCGATGAGCTCGGCGAGGCCTTCCTCGTCGCGGGCGGAGCAGCTGATGATCAGGTTGGGGACGCCGCCGTCGATATGGGCCTCGCGGACGGCTTCGGCGGCAACGCTGCAGATCTCGGCGAGATCGCGTCCGGCGATGTAGTCAAGGCCGTCGGCGTTGTCCTCGGAGGAGGGGACGGGGTAGGCGTGGCGCGAACGGCTGAAGCGGACGATGGATTCCATCAGGTTCCGCGGGCCCTGCTGGATGTACTGACCCATGGAGTGCAGGTCGGCGGTGAACTCGACAGAGGCGGGGAGAATGCCTTTGTTGTCCTTGCCCTCGCTCTCGCCGTACAGCTGCTTCCACCACTCGGCCATAAACCGGAAGCTGGGCTCGTAGCAGCCGAGGATCTCGACGTCATAGCCCTTGCTGTAGAGGTTCTGGCGGGCGGCGGCATACTGCCAGGCCGGGTTCTCCGGGCTGCGGAGATCCAGCGCCTCAAACTCACGGATCGCGGCGGTGATGACGCGCCGCACGTCGATGCCGGCAACGGCCATCGGCAGCAGACCGACAGCGGAGAAGACGCTGAAGCGGCCGCCGACGTCGTCGGGAACCACGAAGGTCTCCCAGCCGTTGGCATCCGCCAGAGACTTCAGCACGCCGCGTCTGGCGTCGGTGGTGGCAAAGATGTGCTTCCCGGCGTCGGCGCCGTATTTCTTGTCCAGCAGCTCGCGGAAGATGCGGAAAGCGATGGCCGGCTCCAGCGTGGTGCCGGACTTGGAGATGACGTTCACGTCAAAATCGCGCCCGCCGAGCTTCTCAATCGTGTCGTAGAGCGCGTCGGCGGAGAGGCCGTTGCCCACGAAGAAGACCTCCGGGTCGCCTCTGCCGAGAACGGGACGCAGCAGCTCAATGGCGCCGCGGGCACCGAGATAGGAGCCGCCGATGCCGATGACGACGAGCGCCTTGGAACGGGAGCGGATGGTCTCCGCCGCGGCGAGGATGCGGTCCAGCTCTGTCTCTTTGATCTTCTGGGGAAGATGGAGCCAGCCGGTAAAGTCCGAACCGAGACCGCTGCCGGAGGTGAGCACCTCATGCGCCCGCGCAACGGCGGCAAAGTCAGGCCCCGCCTGGGTAAAGAAACGCTGTGCACCGGAAATGTCGACCTTTATCATAAGTAGAAAACCTCCCACTAATATCATATCGTTCCTATTATATCTGTTTTCCAAAGGAAATCAATAAAAAATTCTTAAGAGCAAGGTTTACAGAATTATGAATAAATGGAGCCTAAATTATGAATAAACGGTTGCAAAATGAAGAAAGAACCTCGAAATCAACGGGGTTTTCGACTTTTTGAACAGAGTTTTCGACAGAATGAAAATGCATAAAGTTCAAAACTCAGTTGACATAAACGAAAATTTCGCTCCTCTTATCCGCCCTTCCGGGTGAAAAGGCCTCTGCCAGGCCGCCAAAAAGCTTGACGGGAACAAAAGCGGATAGTAAAATAATAAAGATAGCTACTTGATACAGGTACTGTCCCGGAAAGGAGCCAGGTATGAGACGGCGTTTTAATTGGGATAAGAGATATTTATACTGGGGCATTACGGCCTTCTGCGTGATTGCCGCCTCGCTTCTGTTTTACTTTGCGGTGAGCAAGCTCTCTGTGCTCGGCGGCGCGCTCTCTACCCTGGTGCGGATTCTGGCGCCCTTTATCTGGGGCCTTGTGATCAGTTACCTGCTCTCCCCGCTCATGGGAGTGGTGGAGAGGCGGATGTTTCTCCCTCTGTCCCGCAGGCTCTACCGGAAGAGTAAAAAGAACAGCGGAAAAGGCTTTGCACGGGCCATGTCCGTCCTTTTCAGCGAGATTGTCCTGATCCTGATCCTGGTGGCTTTGGTCTACCTCATCCTGCCGCAGATGCTCGGCAGCGTGCAGACGCTGATCCAGAACAGCGGGACCTATCTCGATAACCTCTCCAGCTGGGCGAGCGGGCTCTTTAAGGACTATCCTCTGCTGGACCAGTATGTCGGCAATATGCTGGAGAGCTTCAACACCAACCTGGGCAACTGGGTGCAGACGACGCTGCTGCCGCAGCTGGGCAACCTGGTAACCTCGGTGACCTCCGGCGTCTACGGCGTCGCCAAGAGCATCTACAACCTGGTCATCGGTATCATCGTCTCCATCTACCTGCTCAACGACAAAGAGGGCTTTATCGCCGCGGTCAAGCGCCTGAGCTATTCCGTCTTCTCGGTGGAGGCTGCCGAGCGCATCCGCGTCGGGCTCAACTTTGTGGATAAGACCTTTATGAGCTTCCTGAACGGGAAGCTGCTGGATTCTCTGATCATCGGCATCATCTGCTATATCGTCTGCTCCATCCTGCAGATGCCCTACACCCTGCTGGTCAGCGTGATCGTCGGTGTGACGAATATCATCCCCTTCTTCGGGCCGCTGATCGGCGCCATCCCCAGCGCCCTCATCATCCTGATGGTGAATCCCACCAAGTGCCTGATTTTTGTGATCTTCGTGATCATCCTGCAGCAGATCGACGGCAACATTATCGGGCCGCGCATCCTGGGCAACTCCACGGGCATTACCGGCTTCTGGGTGATCTTTTCCATCATCCTGGGCGGCGGCCTGTTCGGGTTCTGGGGCCTGCTGCTGGGCGTGCCGGTGTTTGTGGTGCTCTATTCCCTCGCCAACAGCCTCATCGTCAAGAAGCTGAAGCGGAGCGATCTTCCCTGGGAGCTGAAGGAGTATAAGGAACTGGAATATATCGACCCCTCGACCCTGCAGGTCGTGAAGAAGGCCAGCGTCCGGAAGGAAGAGATCGCCCGGGAGCGCGCGGTCAAGGGCCAGGAGCGGACACAGGAATGAAGTACCTGATTGCCACGCTCGGCTGCAAGGTCAACCAGTTTGAAACCCAGGCCATGGAAGAGCGCCTGCAGCGGGACGGGCATGTCCCCGTGATACCGGGGGAGACGGCGGACGCCGTGATCATCAACACCTGCGCCGTCACGGCCGAGAGCGGGCGCAAGTCCCGCCAGATGATCCGCCGCCTGCAGGATGAGAACCCCGGCGCCGTGGTTGCGGTCTGCGGCTGCTATGCCCAGCTGAGCCCGGAAGAAAACGCCGAGATCGGCGCAAAGGTGATCTTCGGCTCCGGCGACCGGATGGCCTTTGTGGAAGCCGTGGAGCGCGCCGTGGAGACCGGCGAGGCGGCGAGGCGGATCGACCGGCCTTTCTCCCGGAAGCAGATCGAGCTGCTCCCGGCGGGGGCGGTCTCGGGCAGGACCCGGGCCATGCTGAAGATCCAGGACGGCTGCCGTAACTTCTGCACCTACTGCATCATCCCCTATGTCCGCGGGAGTCTGCGTAGCATGCCGATCGCCGACGCGGTGGCCGAGACCCGGCGGCTGCGGGACGAGGGCTTCCGGGAGCTGGTGCTGACCGGGATCGAAGTTGCATCCTACGGGCTGGACCTGCCGGACCACCCGACCCTGACCGACCTGGTGGAGGCGGTGGCCGCGGAGGCGGGCGGCATGCGCCTGCGTCTGGGCTCGCTGGAGCCCACCGTCATTACGGAGGACTTCTGCCGGAGGCTTGCCGCCACGGGGAAACTCTGCCGGCATTTCCACCTCTCGCTGCAGTCCGGCTGCGACCGGACCTTGAAGGCGATGAACCGCAAGTATGACACGGCGTTTTTCTATCGGACGGCGGAGCTGCTGCGGGAGTACTTCCCGGGCTGCGCCCTGACCGGAGACCTGATCGCGGGCTTCCCGGGCGAGACCGAGGAAGACCACCTGGAGACGCTGGACTTTATCCGGCGCTGCGCCTTTGCTGAGCTCCATGTCTTCCCCTATTCCCGCCGCCCCGGCACCCCGGCGGACAAGCTGCCGGACCAGCTGACCCAGGCGGTCAAGAGCCGCCGCGCCCATGAGGCCAAGGCCGTCTCGGAGGAGACAGGAAAGGCCTTTCTGGAGGCGAGCGTCGGCAGGACCCTGCCGGTGCTCTTCGAGAGTCCGGAGGGCGAGGGCTCCATCGGCCACAGCGACACCTATCTCTATGTCCGGGTGCCGGAAACGGGCCTGAGAGGGCAGATGAGAGAAGTCCGGATCTCGGGCGTGGAGGACGGAGTCCTCACCGGGGCGCTGGCGGATTAAAAAAACACTCCGGCCGGATAAGGCCGGAGCGGATATAAAAACCGTGGAAATCCACGGAGAAGGGGAGCGGACAATTGCGGTCCGATCCCGAAAATAACGGTACTCCCGTTCTGAGAATTTGTCAATCGGAAATCTCAGAACGGGAGTAACTTTTTATACTATTTATTAGATTGGTATTATCGGTGGGCCAGCGTCGCGTGGGCGTCCCGGAGACCGAGACACAGCGCGTCGATGTCCTCCTGCGCGGTGTAGCGGCAGAGACCGATGCGCAGCGCGCCGTCGATGGTCCGGGAATCCAGACCCATGGCCTCCAGGACGTGACTGCGGGCGCCCTTCTTACAGGCGGAACTCTTCGAGACGTAGACCTCCCGGGCCTCCAGATAGTTCATCAGTACCTCGCTGCGCCAGCCGGGCAGGGAGATGGAAAGGATGTGCGGCGCGCCTCCGCCGATGATGCGCAGCTCCGGGATATCTGCCTGCAGACGGCGGATGATCTCTTCCCGCTGGGCGCGCATCTTCTCGGCGTTTTCTTTGAGCTTGGGCGCGGCGACGTCACAGGCGGCGGCGAAGGCGGCGATCTGTGCCGTGGCCTCGGTTCCGGCGCGGCGTCCCTCCTCCTGGCTGCCGCCGACAAGCATCGGCTTCAGACGGAGACCCTTGCGGACGTACAGTGCGCCGATTCCCTTGGGGGCGTGGATCTTGTGTCCGCTGACGCTGATCATGTCGGCGCCCAGCGCTTTCGGGGAGAAGGGGATCTTCATAAAAGCCTGCACGGCGTCGGTGTGCAGCAGGGCGGGAGAGCCTGCGGCTTTGAGCGCCGCGGAGACGCCGGCGATATCGGTAATGGCGCCGGTCTCGTTGTTGACCAGCATCAGCGACACCAGGACAGTGTCCTCCCGGAGCGCCTCGCGGACGGCGTCCGCGGAGACCGCGCCGTCGGTGCCGGGCTTCAGTCGGGTGACTTCAAAACCGCGTTCCTCCAGCAGGTCGAGGCTGCGGCGGATAGCATCGTGCTCGGCAATGGAGCTGATAATGTGTTTGCCCTTGCGCTTCATACTCTCAGCGCCCGAGAGCAGCGCCCAGTTGTCGCTCTCCGAGCCGCAGGAGGTGAAGATCAGCTCACCCGGGGTGCAGCCGAGGGCGGCCGCGACCGAAGACCGGGAGCGGTCGAGCAGCTTTTTGGCCTCGCGGCCGGCGGTATGGGTGGAACTGGGGTTGCCGAAGGCCTCTGTCATGGCGAAAAGCGCGGCCTGCGCGGCCTCCGGGCAGACCTGCGTTGTAGCGGAATTATCCAGATAATGCATCATTGATTACTCCATTCAAGATTCTCCGAGTATTGTAGCATTTTGATCTGCTTCTGGCAAGAATGGCTTTTCATTGGGTATTATTAACTAGTATGCAAATGCGATAAGTACTGGCAAGCATCGCTTTTGTGCTCCTACGAAAGCAGATTGGTACAGCGACTTTCCTCATACAGTTTCTTGAATCTGCATTTCGTTTGTTTTATAATGTGTCAAGCGATTTACGTGACTTGAAAGACACAATTCTTATATTTGAAGGACACAGTCAGCCTGGTGTTCCGGAAGCTGCCAATCAGAAGAATGAGCTCTTCGGGACAGACCGCATGCTGTCCTCGCTGAATCAGCATCCGGAATCCGAGCTGTCGGATTTTCTCCATCAACTACAGGAGGATATCAACAGCTTTGCTGAAGGCGCGATGCAGTTTGACGATATCACTATGCTGATCTTTGATTATTTCGGTGGAAGCGGAGCACAGAATTCAGAAACTTGATTGCCGCATCATGTACGGAATCACTCGGAATTTGACATGAAATGTCAGCTTGTGGTATTAGATATACAAATAGGGACTTAGTGAGGTGCAACATGGAAAGACCGATACTTTATGTGAATGGTTGTGTGCGAAAAGAATCCAGAACCAAGAGACTGGCAGAACAATTGCTCTTAAAGCTAGGAAACCCCTATGAGGAACTCAAGCTGGAGAAAATCGATTTCCCTGTCGTTAACGAGGAATATCTTGGTAAGCGAGACCGACTTATTTCCAAAGGTGAATTTCAGAACCCGATGTTTGATCTTGCACGTCGTTTTGCGGAAGCGGAAACCATCGTGATTGCGGCACCGTTCTGGGATCTCTCTTTTCCGGCTATGGTAAAGCAGTATTTGGAGCAGATCAATGTGGTCGGTATTACTTTCAAATATTCGGAAGAGGGGGTGCCTGTCGCTCTTTGCAAGGCTAGCAGGCTGTTTTATGTGACAACAGCAGGAGGCTTTTTTGTTCCGGAGGATTATGGATTCGGATATGTTAAAGCTCTGGCACAGAATTACTATGGCATTCAAGATGTCAGAAAAATTGAAGCTGTCGGCCTTGATATTTACGGTGCGGACGTCAGCGCGATTATGAGCGATGCAGAGGATGCTCTGACAGATCTGGTTTCGTAACAGCAGAGCATGTCGAGCCCATGGAAGTGCTGAAAAAATGTACAGAGCTGTGGGTGGCTTTGTGCTGGAGGCGGAGCAGTTTGACGATCTCATTTTGTTCTGACTGGAATAAAAAGGAGATACCAGCAAAATGGGAAACTATAAAGAATTGAGTCTTCCTGCGGAGGTCGAAAAGCTCCTCGAAGAAAGGCTGTAGTGATCATTATACTTCTTTCTCAATCGCAGCTGACGATAAAAGATTGATGGGAGGCCAGGTCATATCCCTGGCTTCCCATCAAACGGTTATGAAAGGATGCAATAAGGCAAAGCGAGTTTAGGCCGCGGCGGGCGATCAGTTTTAAATCCCGCCGGAAGCGGTTGGAAGCGCGAATCTCAAGATCATTAAGCTTGTTCTGTGTTCAGCACACGGTTGCTGAAGGAAGTGACGAGGTTCTCATAGCGCGCGGGATCTACCAGAAAGCTGAGCCCATGTCCGGCATCCGGGAAGGTGTGCAGCTCGGTCATGGCGGGATTGGCCGCATGGATCTCCCGGCTCATCCCGCAGGGGACAAAATGGTCCTCCTCCCCGTGAATCAGAAGGATCGGAACCCTGGTATGGCGCACTGCCTCAAGGGCGCTGGCGGCGTTCAGACGAAAGCGGCCGAAGATCCTGGCTGCCGCAGTGGCGAAGAAGCCTCCGGTCCTGGGCAGCAGATGCATATCCTCACGGCTCACCTTGCGGATAATGGCGAGGGGTGAGGTGTAGGGGCAGTCGGCGATGATACCGACGACCTGCGCGGGGAGACGGAGCTCCGATGCCATCAGGACCGTTGCAGCCCCCATGGAGATACCGACAAGGATGATTTTTACCTCGGGACCGAAACGGCCCACGGCGTAATCCAGCCAGTCGAGACAGTCGTAGCGCTCCTGGATGCCGAAGGTGATGGTGTGGCCGGCGCTTCCGCACTGTGCCCGCTCTTCGATCATCAGGATGTTGTGCCCTTCCCGGCGCATGATCTGCGTCCCGCCGCTGAAATCCCTGGCCGGGGTCCCGCGATAGCCGTGGAAGCAGATATCCAGCGGGGCGCCGTCCTGCTGATGGTAATACTTTGCATGGAGCTCAAGACCGTCGTGAGAGTAGATGGAAACCGGCTCATACGGAATGGCCCTCGCCGCGTCGATCATCCCCATGATATGTTCCCGCATCGGGTCCATCTGAGGCGTGTGCGCGACGGAATGGTCGTCGTTCTGCGTCTTGTTCGGGGAGTAAAACGCGAAGCGGTAGATCCAGAAGCAGATCCCGAGAAAGACCGCTGCCGGAATCAGAAGAACAATCAAAAGTATCATAGAGGCATCACCCGTCAGGCATAGATTTCCACCGTTACAAACTGCCGTCCCTTGCGGGAGCTGCCGCCGAGCCCGCCCACAACGGCTTTTCCGTGGCCGCGGAGCGAGATCACATCGCCCTCGTGCACGGGAGTGTCCGCCTTCATGCAGACGCTGTAGTTGAAGCTCAGGTTCCCCTCGGCGATGAGCTTTGCGCAGGAGGTCCGGGAGAGGTTGAAGATCCCGGCGGCGACGGCGTCCAGCCGCATGCTCATGACCGAGATGCTCTTCTCCTTCCGCTCCCGCTTCGGGACCGTGACCGCGTCAAGAGGCAGTTCCTCAGCCTTGACGCTGACCCTGCCGATCCGGTCGACTGTCAGCAGATGCTGCAGGATACCCGGGAGGCAGAAGACCGTCGCCTCCGTGCCGCTGATCAGGATGTCCCCGAGCCGGTCGCGGGCAATGCCGGAGGCCAGCAGTGCCCCGAGATAGTCCCGGTGTCCCGGCTCGCCGAAGTAGGCTTTGAAGCACACCGCCCGGATGGCATGACGCACGGAGTCCGGGACCTCTTCCCCTTCTTCGGTGCCCTCCTCCGGCAGAAAGAAGGCGACGCTGCGCTCGCAGTCGTCATAGCCGCCGTAGAACAGCATCCGGACCCGATCGTCACGGCGCAACTGCTTCCGGAGCAGCAGACGCTCGGCGGGCGTCAGGAAAGCGGTGTTCGTCATATCCCAGGTTTTGGCGCAGCGGCGACAGAGGTCCTCCGCCCGCTTCAGCAGTTCCGTATCTTCCATGTTCGTCCGTCCTGTCTGCGTATTATTGATGCTCCCGGCAGTGCCGCAGGAACTTATTGTAGCATCCCGCATGGACTCTGACAAGAAAGAAAAAGTTGATCCGGCGCTTGACCTCACCGCGGCGGAGTAGTAAGATGACATTCAGATTTTTCATGGGAACAGAAGCTCAATTGAAACGAGGGACTGCGATGCAATTCTATATGCCGACAGAGCTGATCACAGGGCCAAACTGTGTTGAGAAGAACGCGGAGAAGCTGGCCCGCTATGGGAAACGCTGTCTGATCGTGACAGGCGGGAGCGTGGCGAAACGCTCCGGCGCGCTGGACGACACGGAGGCGGCGCTCCGGTCTCAGGGGATCGAATACAGCTGCTTTTCCGGTATCGCACCGAACCCGACGCTCGCCTCCTGTCAGGAGGGGGGCCGCCTCGCCCATGAGGCAGGGGCGGAATTTGTGATCGGGATCGGCGGGGGCTCTCCGCTGGACGCGGCAAAGGCGGTCGGTGTTTTCGCGGCCAACCCGGATATGACGGAAGAGGGGTTCTATTCCGCCGTGTGGCCGAATGCGCCGCTGCCGATCGTGCTGATCGGCACGACGGCGGGGACCGGCAGCGAAGTGACATCGGTCTCGGTCCTGACCGACTCCCGCGGCAGGAAGCACAGCATCCACGACCGGCGGGTCTATGCCGCCCTGGCGCTGGGGGATGCGCGGTACACCATGTCCCTGCCGCGCGGCGCGACCCTCTCCACCGGGATCGACGCACTCGCCCACTGTGTGGAGAGCTATTTCAGCAAAAAGGCGGACCTCTTCTCCCGGACATTCTCGGTCCGGGGCGTGAAGCTGGGGCTCCCGGTGTTGCAGCAGCTTGCCGGGAGCGGGGACCTGCCGACGCCGGAGCAGAGAGAGGCGCTTTACCAGGCGTCGATCCTGGGCGGCATGGCCATCAACCCGACCGGAACCGTGTTCCCCCACAACGTCGGGTATTATCTGACAGAGAATTATGGTATCCCCCACGGTTTTGCCAGCGCGGTGTTTATGCCGGAGCTGCTCCGCCACGTCCGCGAGTGCGAGCCGCAGCTGAGCGAGGCTTTTTACGCTGCATGCGGCACCAGTGAAGAAGCGCTCTGCCGGCTGGTGGAGAAAACCGTCCCGGTCCGCGGCATCCAACTGACGGAGGACGAAATCCGGACAGCGCTTCCGCGCTGGGAGCACAACGGCACGGTCCACAACACGGTGGGTACGGTACGGATGGAAGAGATCGCGGCAATGCTGCAAAAGGAATTTTGAGGAGGACAATACGGTGGTTCGCTTATATGACGGCGGTGTTTATCTGGTCGACGGAAAAGAGCTGATCCCGGAGCAGGAGACGGAAAAACTCCGTGCCCGCTGCGGAAAGGATCCGGACCGGGCGGAGGCCCGGAAAGGGACGATCGCTTACTCCATCCTGAAGGCGCACAACAGCGCTGAGGATATGGAGCATCTGCGGCTGCGCTTTGACGCGATGGCTTCGCACGACATCACCTTTGTCGGCATCATCCAGACGGCCAAGGCCTCGGGCATGGAGCGCTTCCCGATCCCCTATGTGCTGACCAACTGCCACAACAGTCTGGCGGCGGTGGGCGGCACCATCAACGAGGACGACCACATGTTCGGCCTCTCGGCGGCGAAGAAATACGGCGGCATCTATGTCCCGCCCCACATGGCGGTCATCCACCAGTACATGCGCGAGATGCATGCCGGCTGCGGGAAGATGATCCTGGGCTCGGATTCCCACACCCGTTACGGCGCGCTGGGCACCATGGCCATCGGCGAGGGCGGCGGAGAGCTGGTCAAGCAGCTGCTGCGGGACACCTACGACGTGGCCTATCCCGGCGTGGTGGCGGTCTATCTTGACGGAAAGCCTCAGCCTTTTGTCGGTCCGCAGGACATCGCCCTTGCGATCATCGGCGCCGTGTTCAAAAACGGCTATGTCAAGAATAAGGTGATGGAGTTCGTCGGTCCCGGGGTCGCCTCCATGTCCGCCGACTACCGCAACGGCATCGACGTCATGACCACCGAGACCACCTGTCTGAGCTCGGTCTGGCGCACGGACGGGGAGACAAAAGCCTTCCTCACCGCCCACGGCAGGGTGGAGGACTACCGGGAGCTGAACCCGGCGGGCGTCGCCTACTACGACGGCTGCGTCTATGTGGATCTCTCCGCCGTGAAACCCATGATCGCGCTCCCATTCCACCCCTCCAACACCTATGAGATCGACGAACTGAACGCAAACCTCACGGATATCCTCGCCCTTGTGGAGAAGGAGGCGGAAAAGGTCTCCGGAGGCCGCGCTCCCTATACCCTCCTGGACAAGGTGCGGGGCGGAAAGCTCCATGTGCAGCAGGGGATCATCGCCGGCTGCGCGGGCGGCAACTACACCAACGTCGTGGAAGCGGCAAGGCTCCTGCGCGGGAAGAGCTGCGGCGACGGCGAGTTCAGCCTCTCGGTCTATCCTTCCTCCCAGCCCGTTTTCCTGAACCTCACCCGCCAGGGCTATATCGCGGACCTGATGGAGGCGGGCGCGGTCATTCGCACGGCCTTCTGCGGCCCCTGCTTCGGCGCGGGCGACACCCCCTGCAACAACGGCCTCTCGGTGCGCCACACCACCCGCAACTTCCCGAACCGCGAGGGCTCGAAGCCGGGCAACGCACAGATGTCCGCCGTGGCCCTGATGGACGCGCGGTCCATCGCCGCGACGGCCGCCAACGGTGGCGTGCTGACCTCCGCCGCGGCCTTTGACGGCTGGGGCGAGGTGCCGGAATACACCTTTGACCGCACGGTCTACGACCGGCGCGTCTACTTCGGCTATGAAAAGGCGACGGGCGAGGACCTGGTCTACGGGCCGAACATCAAGGACTGGCCCGAGATGAGCGCCCTCACAGACAACATCCTCCTGAAGGTCTGCTCGAAGATCATGGACCCGGTGACCACCACGGACGAGCTGATCCCCTCCGGGGAGACCTCATCCTACCGCTCCAACCCGCTGGGACTGGCGGAGTTCACGCTCTGCCGCCGGGACCCGGACTATGTCGGGCGCTCCAAGGAAGTCGACCGGCTGGAGAAGGCCCGCGTCGCAGGAGAGAACGTCTGTGAGCTGGAGCTGGAGCTCAAAGAGGTCTATGGCGTGATCCGGGGCATCCAAGGGCAGCAGAAGACCGACGCCATGGAGACCGAGATCGGCTCGATGATCTACGCGGTGAAGCCGGGAGACGGCTCCGCCCGCGAGCAGGCGGCCTCCTGCCAGCGCGTGATCGGCGGGCTCGCGAATATCACGAAGGAATACGCTACCAAGCGCTACCGCTCGAACGTCATGAACTGGGGCATGATCCCCTTCCAGATGAGGGAGGAGCCGGAATTTGAAGTCGGGGACTATATCTATGTTCCCGGTGTCCGCGCAGCCCTGGACGGCGATCTGGGCGATATCCCGGCCTACTGGATCAAGGATGGCAAGGCAAAGAGACTCAGCCTCTATGTGGCCGACATGACGGAGGACGAACGGAAGATCGTCAAGGCCGGCTGCCTCATCAACTACAACCGCAGCCGCAAGGGCCTGTGACGGAATAAGAATTTGATCTTTACAACTCGGGGGAACCAAATGGATTACCGCATTGAACACGATTCCATGGGCGAGGTCCGGGTGCCGGCCGACCGGTACTGGGGCGCCCAGACCCAGCGCAGCTGCATGAATTTCCGCATCGGGGTCGGGCGCGAGACCATGCCGAAAGAGATCATCTATGCCTTCGGCATCCTGAAGCAGGCCGCCGCCCGGGTTAACCGCGTGCTGAACCCGCAGAAGATGACCGCTGAGAAGCTGGCAGTGATCGAGCAGGCCGCTGCCGAGGTCGCAGAAGGGAAACTGGACGAGCATTTTCCGCTGGTGGTATGGCAGACCGGGTCCGGGACCCAGTCCAACATGAACGCCAACGAGGTCATCGCCAACCGCGCAAACGAGCTTGCGGGCGAAAAGCTCTGCCATCCGAACGACGATGTGAACATGAGCCAGTCATCGAACGACACCTTCCCCACGGCACTGCACATCGCGGCGGCGCTTGCGCTGGAGGACCGGCTGCTGCCCGCGGTGGAGGAGTTGGTCGCGGTGCTGAGGGATCTGGAGGAGAAAAACGCCGGGATCGTGAAGAGCGGCAGGACCCACCTGCAGGATGCGGTACCCATCGCCTTTTCCCAGGAGATAAGCGGCTGGCGCAGTTCGCTGGAGCGGGATCTGGAGCTCCTGCGGCTGGCCCTCGGCCCGCTGTATGAACTGGCGCTGGGCGGCACGGCGGTCGGCACCGGGCTCAACGCGCCGGACGGCTTTGCCGAAAAAGCGGCGGCGGAGATCGCCGCCCTCACCGGAAAGCCCTTTGTGACAGCGGGGAACAAGTTCCACGCCCTGACCTCACGGGACGAGCTGGTCTTTGCCCACGGGGCGGTCAAGGCGCTGGCGGCCGATATGATGAAGATCGCAAACGACGTGCGCTGGCTTGCCAGCGGCCCGCGCTGCGGCCTGGGCGAGATCCGCATCCCGGAGAATGAGCCGGGCAGCTCCATCATGCCGGGCAAGGTCAACCCTACCCAGTGCGAGCAGGTGACCATGGTGGCGGTCCAGGTGATGGGCAACGATACCGCCGTCGGCATCGCCGCCTCCCAGGGCAACTTTGAGCTCAACGTGTTCCTTCCGGTGATTGCGTATAACTTCCTGCAGTCGGTGCGGCTGACGGCAGAGTCCATCCGCTCTTTCACCGCAAACTGTGTCAGGGGAATCAGGGCGGACGAGGAAAAGATGCGCCGGAACCTGGAGCAGTCGCTGATGCTGGTCACGGCGCTGAACCCCTACATCGGTTATGAGAACGCGGCGAAAACCGCAAAGCTCGCCTTTCAGGAGGGCATCTCGCTGAAAGAGGCCTGTGTGAAGCTGGGCTTCCTCACGCCGGAGCGCTTCGACGAGGTCTTCCACCCCGAAGAAATGATATAAAGCCTCTATAGAAAATATGAGAACAGAAAAACTCCCCTGCTGCGGAACCCGTTCCGCAGCAGGGGAAGTCCGTATTCGGGGAAGAGAGGCTCAGTGTTTTTCCTCTACGGAGCGTCCGGCTTTTTGCTGATCCTCGTAGGGGTCGAGGATCATCTCCTCCGCCAGATCATAGATCAGGAAGCAGACCGGGTATTGCATCAGCGCAAACCAGAAGAAGAGGAGAAAGAGAATTCCGATCGGCATCAGAGCCGCAATCGCGGCGCTGAGGACAAACAGCCAGAAGAAAACCAGAAGCGCCCGACCTGGGCGGACGAGCACGAGAATCACGGCGTCCTTCCAGGCGTCCCGGTTGTTCAGATCCAGCACGGCAATGAGGACGAAGAAGTACGCCCCGAAGCAGACCGCGGCCAGCAGCATGAGTCCGCCGACGGCCCACAGGAGAAGAAAGCGAGCCGTCACCTGGGCGTTGCCGCTCGCGAGGCTTGCGAAAAAGTAGGCCCCGAAGAGCATGGCCGCGGCAAAAAAACCGGGGATGAGGGAGCGGAGAAAACAGCGACGAAATTCCCGCCGGAACTCGTACCACAGAAAGAGGTTCCCGTCCCGGTAGATGAGAACACAGACCCGGTTCAAGGCGCAGAGCGCTGCCGGAATTGTAATGACCGGGAGCGAGAAGAGCACAAACAGCAGGTTTGCGCCGACCAACCGCCAGAAGTGGGTCGCTGCCATCAGCGCCATCCGGGGCCATCCGGTCTCCGGAGCGGGTCTGCCGGGCCCCTCTCTGGTAAAGCGGTCTCGGAAAAAGCCCATCTCAGCTCTTCATGCCGGTGAGGACGATACCCTCGACAAAGTGCCGCTGTCCGAGCAGGTAGAAGATGATGCCGGGCGCGAAGGACATGCAGGTCGCGCACATGATGGCGGAATAGTCCTGCTTCAGCGAGCCCTTGAACTGGGAGAGGCCCAGCGCGATGGTGAACTTCTTTTCCACATGGATGTACAGCGACTGCTGGATCAGGTCGTTCCACATCTGGGTGAACAGCAGCAGGGCGACTACGATCATGGCGGCTTTGATGGCGGGGACAATGATGCTGATGAGGATGCGGAAGTGCCCGGCGCCGTCAATGGTGGCGGCTTCGTCCAGCTCCCGAGGGATGGTCAGGATAAACTGCCGGATGAGATAGATGTTAAAAGCGCCGCCGCCGCAGAAGTAGGGCAGGATCAGCGGCCAGTAGGTGCCGTTGAGGTGGAAAACATTGGTCCACATGATGTACAGGGGGATCAGCGTCACCATGGTCGGCAGGAACATCGACCCGATCACCAGCACAAAGAGGAACCGCTTGCCGCGAAAGCGCATTCTTGCAAAGGCGTATCCGCCCAGAACCGCCGTGACGGTGCCCGCGATCACAGAGGGGACGATGATGGTCATGGTGTTTTTCAGATAGCGCCAGAAGGGGAAGTTGACGAGCGCTTTGGGATAATTGGAGAACAGCCAGTCAGGCGGGAAGAAGGGGACCTCGTTTGCAAAGAGCTGGTTGTTGGTCATCAGGGAGGAGCGGAAGATCCACCAGATGGGCAGCAGGCACAGCGCCGAGAAAAAGACGACCAGCACAAAACAGACCGTGTTGACGATCTTCTCCTGGCGTTTGCGGCTTGCGAGGCTGTTCATCAGTCGTCGCCCCCTTCCGAGAACATCCAGCTTCTGCTGGTGGCAAACAGGATGACCGTGAAAACGCCGATCAGGATAAACATCATGACGGCGACGGCGGCTGCGAGCCCGAACTTGCGGTTTTCAAAGGCGTACTGGTACAGGACGTAGGAGACAAAGCGGGAGGAGTTGCCCGGCCCGCCCTTGGTAAGCGCCAGTGCCGGCGTGATGACCTGAAGGTTTGTGATCAGCGCCATGAGCAGGTTATAAAAGATGATCGGGGACATGCAGGGGATCGTGATGTTCCAGAAGCGCTGCCACGAAGTGGCGCCGTCCACTTCTGCCGCCTCCAGATAGGTCCGGGGGACGTTCTGAAGTCCGGCCAGGAAGATCACGATCAGGTTTCCGGAGAGCCATACCGCAACGAGTGCAAGAGAGGGGGCGACCAGTTTGGCGTCGTTCACGAAGCCGACCCTCGGCCAGCCGAAGACGCGGTTGATGATAAAGTTGAAAAGACCGTAGTTGATGTTATACAGCCAGTTCCAGCCGAGATAAACTGCGACCGCGGGCAGCAGATACGGCAGGTAGAAGATGGCGCGCCAGAACCCGCGGGCAGGGATTTTTCGATTTAAGAGCAGGGCGATGATCAGGGAGTAGATCATGCTGCCCACCACGGCGATGAAGGTGTAATAGACCGTGACCGCGACAGACTCCTTGAAGTAAGGATCTGTCGTGAGCAGCTTGACATAGTTCTTCATCCCCACAAACTGGAAGGTGTCAAAGCCGTTTCCTTTCCAGCTGAAGAAGCTGAGACCGAAGACCTCGAGCAGCGGAAGGTAGGTCAGAAAGATCAGTCCGATGATCGAGGGGATCAGACAGAGGTACGCGGTGCGGTTTTCACTGCGGAGAAGCGCATTGCGGTGTTTTGTTTTTTTCGGCATTTCTTTCACCCCGTTACACAGGTGGAATGACAAAACAGGAGCGGCATACAAAATCGGAAAAGGGGTGCCCGGCCGCAGGAGACGGACACCCCGGAAGTTTAAGCGGGCAGGGCTTAAGAAGGGGACGAATTACTCGCCGTTAAAGATGTCGATGAGGGTCGCTTCGCCAGCGTTCAGAGCGTCGGCAGCGGTGGTGCTGCCGGTCCAGACGTCGCCGAGGATGGAGCGCAGATAGGCGAGGAACTCGTTGGTGTGCGGGACATAGTACCAGCAGGTGGAGACAGCGTAGTCATGGGCATAGTCGACGACGGAGGTCTTGAAGTTGTCATAGCCCATGGTGAAGTTGTCGTTGTCGACCCACTTGTGAGTCAGCTCCTCGTTGGTGTAGTACTCTTCCAGAATGGGCATCCAAATACCGGTGGCGATGAGGGAATCCCAGCTGTTCTCTTCCTTGGTGTACCATTTGATGAATTCCATGGCCTCGGCCTGGTGCTCGCCCTGGGCAAACACGACCTGAGGACCGCCGGTGCAGATGGTCACTTCATTCTTCATGACGGGCAGCGGAGCGACGCCGTAGGGGAACTCGACGTTGTTCATGCAGGTGCCGACGTTCCAGGTTCCACCTGTTGCCATGGCGACGTTGCCGGCCGCGATGGTGGACTGGATACCGGAGTCCTCCAGACCGTCACGGAACTGTGCGACATGATCGACCAGATAGAGGTCGGCGACCTTCTGGATGGACTCGGCGACCTCAGGGGTGTTGATGAGGCACTCGGCGCCGTCTTCGGAGAACCAGCGTCCGCCGTTGGAGAGGGCCCAGACTTCCAGCTGCCAGGTCCAGTTGTCGACATTGGCGCCATACTGCACGACGTTGTTGGCGTCAAAGTCCGGGGAGGCGGCATTGTTGCCGTTGCCGTCCAGGGTCAGCAGCTTTGCGGTCTCGACAAACTCGTCCCAGGTGTAGGGGGTGACGGGGTCGGGATAGGCGACGCCGGCCGCATCGAACATATCCTTGTTATAGTAGAGGAAAAGAATCTCGTTTGCGGCGGAGTATGCCACGGGAGCGCCGTCCGCCTTGAAGGTGATGGAATCCAGAGGCATGGAAGCGGCGCCGTCATACATGGAGGAGACATCGGCCAGCAGACCGTCGGCGGCAAAGTCGAGAACTCCGTTCTCGTTCATGATGCCGCAGTCGGGAAGCTGATTGCCGGCTGCCATGGAGTTGAGCGTGGTGGTGTACTCCTCGTTGGGGATCGCAAGGACTGTCACGTGGATGTGATCGTTCTCGGAGTTGAACTTGTCTGCGACAGCCTGTACGGAGGCGGCTTCATCGGGAGTTCCCCAATAGGAATAGGTGATCTCGACGACGTCGTTGCCCGCTGCGAAAGCGGTGACGCTGCAGGTAGCCAGCATCAGAACACTCAGCAGGAGCGCCAGAAATTTCTTGTGCTTCATTTTCTTTGTCCTTTCGTTTTTTAGTTTTTTATCTTACAGCAACTTCCTGCTGCTATAATTCGTAAGACGGTCAGAGCCTCGCTTTCAGCCAGACCAGCATTTCCCCCGGCTCGCGGTTGCACCAGAGCCCATAGGGAACGGCCTTGAGCGGCTGCTCTGTAAAGCGGAAGGCGGGAGTGCCGTAAAGGCCGTTCTCCACGCCGCTTTCCAGGCGAGCGCCGGGGAAACGCAGAACGGGCAGCGCGCCGGGAAGCTGCGACTCCGGAGGTCCGACCTCTACGGCGGCATTGGGCGCGACATAAAGATTCGGCAGCAGCGCGCCGTTATCGGTCTCTTCCAGGCAGTAGACATAGGGCCCGTAGACCAGTGCGACGCGTCCGGCGTCCGCACGCACATTGACGTCCGCCGCGACCCATTTTGGCCTTACAACGCCCCGGACGGTCAGGGTCTGCACCCCCGCGTGCGACACCGCCAGAACAGCGTAGCCGTTTTCAATCATCGGGGAGATGCGCCTCCCCTCAAACTCAAACACGGGGTTTTCCAGATACGAGGGGATCCGGATCCGGACCGTGAAGGAGCCGGGCCTGTCCGTCTCTACCCGCAGCCGGACAAGCCCGTCCGGGAGGAGGGAGGAGTCCAGAGCGATCCGGATGCCGATGCCCTTCAGCTCGGCCTTCAGCGAGGAAGAGATAAACTGGTGGATGAAAATCGATTTCTCGTCCTGCGCATAGATGTACTGGCCGATGGAGGCGAGCGTCCGCGCGATGTTGGGCGGGCAGCAGGCGCAGGCAAACCACGGCTGGCGCACCGGCTTCACATGGGCAAGGGAAGTGCCGGGCAGGCAGTTTGCCGGCCAGACCTCCAGAGGATTGACATAGAAGTACCGGTCTCCGTCCGCCGCGATCCCGGCGAGCACGGTGTTGCAGAGCGCCCGCTCTACAACGTCATAATAGGAGGCGTCCCCGGTCAGCATCGCCATCCGCTGGCCGAACATCATGAGGCCCACCGAGGCGCAGCTCTCGCAGTACATCCGGTCGTTCGGCAGGTCATAGTCCGTCGTAAAACGCTCCAGATGACCGGAAGAGCCGATGCCGCCGGTGAGATACATGCGCTTTCGCGTGATGTTCTCCCAGAGGGCGCAGCAGGCGGCCTTCAGCTCGTCGTCGCGGAAAGCCAGCGCCGCATCCGCCATGGCGCTGTACATGTACATGGCCCGGACCGCGTGCCCTTCGGCGGTGGTCTGCCGGACCGGGGGGAGATGGGACTGGGCATATTTGTCGTCATAATCGGCAAACTCGGGGAAGATGCGGTCCTCGCCCCTGGCGGCCAGTTCCTCTAACAGGTAGTTGGGCTGCGTGCCCCGGACAGAGAGAAAGTGCCTTGCGGTCTCGGCGTATCTGGCTTCTCCGGTTGCGCGGCTGAGCTTCATCAGCGCCAGTTCGATCTCCTGATGCCCCGGGTATCCGCCGCACTTGTCCGCTCCGCTTCCAAACAGGCTGCAGATCAGATCCGCAAAGCGGCAGGCCACCTGCAGGATCTTCTCCTTCCCGGTGGCGCGGTGGTAGGCGACGGCCGCCTCGATCAGGTGTCCGGCGCCGTAGAGCTCGTGGCCTTCCGCCAGATTGCTCCACTTTTGTTCGGGGTGATTGACCGTAAAATAGGTGTTGAGATATCCGTCCGGCTGCTGGGCCTCGGCGATCAGATCGATCAGCTCATCCGCGACAGGCTCATAGGCTTTTCCGCTGCCGTTTTCAATGCAGTAGGCCACGGTCTCGAGCCACTTGTAGGCATCCGTATCACAGAAGACGGCGCCCCGGTGCCTGCCGTCAGCCCTGCCCGCGGCGATCCGAAAATTGGCAACACAATAAGACTTCTCCACTCCGGGCACCCTGTCATTCAGGATCTCCCACTGATAGGGAAGCAGTTTTTCCGCCACCATATCGGCATACCGGCCGAAAAGGGGGTCAGTAATTTTGATGTTACTCAGATCAGGCGTATGCATGGGAGACCTCATAGCGCTCATATGTTAATCGTTTACTCGCTTCCTGATAGGGACAGCCGTAAATTTGCGGATTTCGGCCCGATTTAAGTTAAACGTTTACCATCAAGTCAATAATACTCCTCTGCTAAGCAGGTTGTCAATAGATAAAGTGACAGATTTTGACGCTATTTTTTATAAAAAATACACAAAAAGACTTGCTATTTTTGAAGGCAACGTTTAATATATAAATATATAATTAACCTGAATGAATTCGCAGAAGCGAGGTGGATCCCTTGTCTACCATCAGAGAGATCGCCGAGAAAGCCAATCTGTCCATCGCCACGGTCAGCAAGGTTCTCAACGGCAAATCCGGTGTCAGCGACGAGACGCGGCAGCTTATCCTGAATGTGGCCCAGGAGCTGAGCTACCGCCCCAACCTGAATGCGCGCAATTTAAAAGCCGGCTGCAGCAGAACCATCGGCATCATCACGGAAGACCTGACGGTGTTTAACTCCCCTGAGATCGTCGACGGCATTGCGGCGGCCTGCGACGCTGCGGGATATCATTATATCCTCGGGAACCTGCGGCTGTTCAAGCGCTACGGCAACGGCCCGAAGGACCTCCGGGAGACGACAGCCCTGGTCCATGCGGCCGTCGATGACATGCTGTCCAAGCAGGTGGACGGGATCATCTATATCGGCTGTCACAGCCATGTGGTGATTTCGCTTTCGGAGCACGCGGATGCCAAGTTTGTCTGCGCATACTGCATCTGCAAGGATGAAACCGTCCCGTCAGTCATCTATAACGATGAAAAGGCGGCTTATGATCTTACCGAGCTGCTGCTGAAGCACGGATATCAGCACATCGGGATGGTCACCGGCCCGGTGGAGAGCGTCCATACGCTCAATCGCTCCCGCGGGCATATGCGGGCTCTCTATGACCACGGCATCCTCTATGATCCGACGCTGACCCTCACAGGCGACTGGGAGCGGGACTGCGGCTATGAGCTCGGCGGGCAGCTGATCCGGTCCGGGGTGAACGCCATCTTCGCCCACAATGACCTGATGGCCATGGGCGTGCTGGATTACTGCAACGAAAAAGGGATCAATGTCGGGCGGGATCTGCAGCTGATCGGCTTTGACAACCGCGAGATCGCGTCCGTCTGCCGGCCGCAGCTCTCCAGCGTTGCGCCGCCGCTCTTCGAGATCGGACAGACTGCTGCCCGGGAGATGCTGAACATCCTCGCCGGGAACAAGCCCGCGCAGCATGAGATCCTTCTGGACTGCACGATCATCGAGCGTGAGTCCACTTTCGCCGGGGAAAAGAAATAGGGGGCAAAGGACCCCGGTTCAGGGGGAACAGGGCCATATCAGGCCGAAAACAGGAGAAGGAGCAGGCCGCCGAAGCGGTTTTCTGCTCCTTTTGCTGTTTAAGATGAAACCGTTTGCCCCGGTCAATCGTTTATAAAGTGAAAGCGGCTTTCAAATTCAACGCAATCGGACGGGAGGCAGCACATGAGCGACGCGCTGCAGCGCGGAGAGAGAACGGTCACGGACGTCTATGACGAACACGCCCGGATGCTCTACCGCATCGCCTTTACCTATATGAAAAACCGGCATGACAGTGAGGATGCCCTGCAGGAGTGCTTTCTCCGCTATATCCGCGGGAAGGTCGTCTTTGCCGATCCGCAGCACGAAAAGGGCTGGCTGATCGTCACTCTCACCAACATCTGTCGCGACATGCTGAAGAGCAAATACCGGCAGCACGAGAACCTGGACAATCACACGGACCTGGCGGTACCGCCTCCGGAGACGAGCGCTCTGATGGAGGCGATCCTGAAGCTGCCGGACCGGTATAAGGCGGCGATCTATCTGTATTATTACGAGGGCTATTCCGTGAAGGAGATCGCCTCCATGCTGCGCCAGCCGTCCAACACCGTAAAGACCCGGCTCTCACGGGCCAGGAAACTGCTGAAAAACGAACTGGGAGGAGATCTTGATGTCTGACAGACGCTTTGTCGATGCCTATAACAGAATCGAACTGGACCCCGCGAGTGCGGACCGCATCCGGTCCCGACTCGAGCAGGAGCTTCTCCCCGGAAAGGAGAACGAACCATCCATGAAAACCAGAAAAATCCTTCGCACCGCGCTGATTGCCGCTGCGATCTCCGTTTTGCTCATCACCTCCGCCTACGCCGTCTCCGGCGTGGTCCGCGGTACAGGGACCCATATTATGAAGGATACCGGAAGCTACGACACGCTCGCGGACCTCCCCAGGGTGGAAAAGATCGCCGGATACCCGGTTACCGCCCCGGAAAAGTTTGCAAACGGATACGGGTTTGAGGAACTGTATCTCGGCGGAGAAGAGGCCTTCGGAGAAAACTTTGAGACCCTGAAGGAGTACTATTCCGTCATGGTAAACTATGTGCGGGACGGAAAAAGCGACCTCACGCTGGATCTCTCCCCGGTGCTGGATCTCCCCACCGAGCGGGAAGCCCCGGCTCCGACGGCGGCAAAGGAGATCCGCGGGGTGGAAGTCCGATACAGCCGGGATCATTACAAGTTTGTCCCGCCGGACTATGAGAAAACGGAGGACGACCTCGCCGACGAGGCGGCAGGACACTACTATGTCTCCTTCGGCTCGGACGAGATCGAGGAGTACGATTTCAGCTTTGCCGACTTCGAGCTGGGCGATGTGAAGTACGTGTTCCACGACCAGAGCGGCAGAGACGCGGACTTCCTCTATGAGATGGCCGAAGAAGTCATCGCGGCTTACCAGGCGGAAAACCCGGCGGCATAAGCGGGCCGCCGAAGAAAAATCGGAAAACCGGACAAAGCGAGGCAGGCAGCCCACAAAAAGGGCTGCCTGCTGTTTATAAGGGGATTGATTACCAGGGGAGATTGAGCTTCGCCTTTCCGGCTGCCAGCCAGGGGGGACGTTCGTCGTCCGGACCGAGATTGACCCTGGCAGAGTATCCGCCGATCCAGTCCTCGCCGGGTTTGTACAGGAATTCACCGTAGCCCCAGTTTCCCAGCTCGGGGCCGTTCTTCCCGACCAGCCAGTAATGGATGACGCCATCCTCATCCGTGTAATCATAGTAGAAGGGCTCCGTCTCGCTGGTCTGATCGGTGATGTCGATGTGCTCGCCGTTTACGATGAACCAGAGCCGGCCGTCCTCGACCTCCACCGGGTCGACGAGGGAATCGGTGTGCAGGACGGATTCGGTGCCGTGTCCGGTGTCCCGGACCTCAAAGTTCCCGCCCCAGCCGAAGAGACTGGGTTTGGCCGCGTAGGTCACGGCGCTGAGCGCGAGGATCAGGACGATTGCCGCGACCAGGGGGAGAAGCCTCGGCCGGGGGAAGCGCCGGACGGGGGCCGGCGCGGGTTTTGTTTCCTGTGATGCGGTGTGTTGTTCCAATGTCATGTTCCATACCTCCGTGTACAGTTCCTCAGGGGCATGGAGCGTGTCCATACAATCCAGATATTGTCTCAGTTCCCGGTTCTGTTCAGACATGTTCCGCCTCCAAAAGCAACTGCTTTAACTGTTTGCGCCCGCGGTCAAGCTGGCTGCGCACCGTCGCGGGGAGAAGGTGAAGGAGCTTTGCGATCTCCGCCGTGGAGTATCCCTCGTAGTAGTACAGGTACAGCACGATCCGGTATTTTTGCGGCAGGCTCATCACGAGCTGGAAGGTGCTGCTGTCCTGCGGGTTTTCAAAGAGCGGGAGCGACTCCGGGTTTTCCAGCGGCTCTGTCTTTCGCCAGGGGGAAGAGAGGACGCGCTTACACTCGTTGATGCACACGTGGATCAGCCAGCTGCGGCAGTGTTCCCCGCTCTCAAAGTCCGGCTTGCTGCGGAAGAGCCGGAGGAACACCTCCTGGCACACATCCTCCGCCGCGGCCGGATCCCGCAGGTAGTTGACAGCCACGCGATAAACCGTATCCATATTCTGTTTGACCGCCTGGGTGAATTGTTCGTCTGTCAGCATGCTGCGACTCCTTGCTGTCTGAAAAGCTTTTCATCCATTATACCCGAAGAAAGCGAAAAATGTTGCATCGCGGGAAATCTTTTTTAAACGGTCTCTGAAAACGCTCTTGCCATTCGCGCCGCTTTCGGCTAAACTACGCTTGTTTCAAAAGTCAGCCCGGCGCACCGGAGGGACACGGCTTCCTCTGCTGCCCGGAGAGAATACAAAAGTGAGGGAATCCCTATGCAAGTCAACAGACAACTGTTATCCGAATACGCCCGCCTGATCGTCCGGACCGGGGCCAATGTGCAGCCCGGGCAGGCCGTGCAGCTCAGCATCGCGGTGGAGCAGCATGAGTTTGCCGCCATGGTGACGGAGGAGGCCTACCTCGCCGGCGCAAAGAAAGTGAACCTGAACTGGCTCTCCGACGGACAGGACAGGCTGCACTACCGCTATGCCGACGAAGAAACGCTCTCCGTGACGCTCCCCTGGGAGGAGGAAAAGCTCCGCCAGATGACGGAGGATCTGCCGGTCCGCATTTTTGTCGAGTCGGAGGATCCGGACGCCCTGGCAGGACTCGACCCGGAGAAGCTGTCCCATGTGCGGCAGCGCCGCGCGGCGGTTGCCAAGCCCTATCGGGATGCCATCGACGGGAAGCATCAGTGGTGCATCGCGGCGCTGCCGTCCGAGGCCTGGGCAAAGAAGTGTTTCCCCGACTGCTCCGTGGAAGAGGCCATGTCCCGGCTGTGGGACGCGGTCCTCAGTACGGTCCGGATCGGGGGAGAGAAGGATGCCGTTGCCGCCTGGCAGGAGCACACCGCGCGCATCAGCGAGAAGAGCGCCTGGCTCAACGCCCAGCACTTTACAAGCCTGCGCTATGAGAGCCGCAACGGGACCGATTTTACGGTGGAGCTGATTCCCGAGGCCTCCTGGGAGGGGGCCGGTTCCGTCAATCAGGAGAACGGCGCCTACTATATCCCCAATATGCCGACGGAAGAGATCTTTACCTCGCCCCGGGCGGGCAAATGCGAGGGAACGCTGGTTGCCGTCAAGCCCCTGAGCTGGAACGGCCAGCTGATCGAAGACTTTTCCATCACTTTCCGGGACGGGAAGGCTGTGTCCTGCCGGGCGTCAAAGGGTCAGGCACTGCTGGAGAAGATGCTGCGTATGGACGAGAACGCCTGCATGCTGGGCGAAGTCGCTCTGGTCCCGAAGGAGTCCCCGGTGAACCACTGCGGCTTTCTCTTCTACAACACGCTCTTCGACGAGAACGCCTGCTGCCATTTTGCCGTGGGGCAGGGCTTCAAGGAAGTCCTCCCGGACGGAGACAATCTGACGACCGAGGAGGCAACCGCCAGGGGGATCAACGACTCCATCATCCATGTGGACTTTATGGTCGGAGCCGAGGATCTGAACATCACGGGCTTTCGCGCCGACGGCAGCAGTGCCCCGATCTTCCGGGACGGCACCTGGGCGGAGTGAAAACAACAAGTAACACCGGGGACGGTCCCAACAGGACCGTCCCCGGTGTCACCCGGTGCCGTGCATCACAGTTCTTTGTATTATGCACCGAGCAGTGATACGGGAAAGTAGAAGGCCTTATCGTTGATTGCCCTGACTGCATCGGTATTGTCTATGACCATTCCCCGCATGATGGGTTTGTTATATTTTTCCAGCACGCTGAAGTTTTTTGTCGCTTTACTCGGAGAAATGCTTTTTTTAATCTCAATCGGGTACAAGGCATCATTTTTGACAAGCAGGATATCAATTTCCTTTTTGTCGATGTCCCGGTAATAATACAGATATTGCGCAGGATCAACCCCGTTGTTCAGGAAGCTCTTCAATACTTCACTTACTACATAGGTCTCGAAGAATGCGCCGCCCATGATCCCGTCCTGAAGCATCTGAGAGGTCGGCCATTTACACAGGTACGCGCACAGGCCCGTGTCCATAAAGTACAGCTTGGGAGCCTTGATAATCCGCTTTGACATGTTCGCCATATATGGCTGGAGCAGGTAGACGATCCCGGATGTCTGCAGGATCGAGATCCACCTTTTACAAGTATCTACATTGATCCCAAGGTCCTTTGAAAGCTCGCTGTATACGAGTTCCTGGGCCGTTCTCAAGGCAAGCAGTTCGATAAAGCGTCTGAACTGCATCTCGCTGGAAGCAGCGATCAGTTTCCTTACATCCTTTTCAATATAGGTATCAACATACGCTTTATAATAGGCATTTCGGGCTGATTCACCAGTGCATATGTCAGGCATTCCGCCCTGAAAGATGTCTTCAAATATCTTCTGGCGGCTCCGATAGAATTCGGGATAGTTCTGCTGCTTTTGTAAACAGAGCTCAAAGTCGGATTCAAAAAGAGAGCCTTCGATTCCACGCTTCTCCATCTGAGTGAATCCGGACATGTTCATGACGGCTGTTCTCCCGGCAAGAGATTCCGAAATACCTTCCTGCAGTTCAAACTGGTTAGACCCGGTCAGAACAAACATGAGTCTTCGCTTCTCACCGTTTCTCATCCAGATTCGCCTCTGCTCGTCTACGATCCTTTTGATCTCACTCAGAAGCCCGGGTTCTTTCTGAACTTCGTCGATGATAAGCGGCCAGCGATGGGACTCAAAGAATGCTTTGGGGTTGGCACGGGCAAGGGCCAAGTCGTCGGAATCATCCAGAGTCACGAAACGGAATTTGTCTCCAAACAGATGATCGGCAGTTGTTGTCTTTCCGACCTGTCGACTTCCGAATAAGGTAATCACCTGGAAGGATTCAGCAGCCTTCAGGAGGACTTTTTCTATATCTCTTTTGACATACATCCAACCTATCACCACCTTTATGCTGGATGATATCATAAAAATGCGATTAAATCAATAGTCGACCAGTGATTTAATCGAAAAGATCGCAGGGGAACAGCAACAAGATCTGCACAAAAACTTACGAATCTTTGTGCATATGAGAACACTGTTTGTGCATAAAGCAAAGCGGTGTTTTATGCAGAAAAGTGATCAGAGATAACTGGCAGGAGCCTCCAAGAAAGGGTGATCTTGGAGACTCTCGTCAATATTTTCTGTTTTCACCGCCATTTTCCGACTTTTCCCGTCTATAATGGTGTAAGGACCTTACGAAACCAAGGAGGGACCACTGTGGAAGACAGCGGAATCATCGATTTATACTTTCGGCGTTCAGAGAGCGCCATCTCGGAGACCGCATCGAAATACGGGAACTATCTCAGCAGCATCGCGTATCGGATCCTGAACAGCCGGGAAGACACGGAAGAAGTCGTGGAGGACACCTACCTGAAAACCTGGAACGCGATCCCGCCCACGAGACCCAGAGTGCTGAAGCACTTCCTGACCAGGATCACACGCAATCTGTCCTTCGACCGGCTGGAGTATTACGCCGCCGGGAAGCGGAGCGCGGAGACGGTGGAACTGCTGGAGGAGCTGGAGGCCTGCCTCCCGGACCCGCGCGGCAGCGCGGAGAAAGCCCTGGAGGAAAAGGAGCTCACCGAGATCCTGAACCGCTTCCTCGGCGAACTGGAGCCGTTGAGCTGCAGCGTCTTCCTCTCCCGATACTACTACGCCCACACGCTGAAGGAGGTCGCGGCGCAGTTTGATCTCCCGGAGGGAAAGGTCAAATACATGCTTTCCAAAGCCCGGGAGACGCTGAGAGCTAGACTCGAAAAGGAGGGGATCACCGCATGAGCCGTTATCCGTTGAATCATGCCCTGACACAGATCGATGATCGCTATCTTACCATGGTGGACCGCAGCATTGAGGAGGTCCAAACCATGAGGCAGAAAACCCTTAGAACCCGAAAGATATTCAGAACCGTCCTGATCGCGGCCGTGGCGGCTGCGCTGATGGGCATCACCGCCTATGCCTTCAGCAGCATCCACGCTGCCAGGCAGCGCCAGCTGCGGGCCGAGCTGCAGATCGAGGAGAACGCTGTGAGCGGCTATACGGAATATCCCGAAGCGTCGGCTGCGCCCTCTGCCGCGGCCCGGGAAGCGGAACCACGCATCCAGCTGATCTCTTCTCTCCGGCAGGGAGAGTTCCAGACGGTTTATTTCAGTGTATCCCCGGTGCCGGAAGAAATCGCCCGCCGCTTTTTCTTCGGGAACATGGAGATCGAGTTTGTCTATATCGCAAGCAACGAAGAGATCCCGGACGAGTACTGGCATACAGCCGGGAGCACCGCCGATGCGGTCGACAAGAGCTTCGCCCATCCGGTGCCGTACACGGAGGGACATGAAGCGGAGCATATGATCGAAAGCAGCTCTCAGACCGGCCTGCCGGACGAGAACGGGAATCAGCAGACAGTCACCTTTGAGGTGGTGGACCCGGCGTGGTATAAGCCGCTGCTGATGCAGCATTCCTATGACGCGGAGACACAGAGCCTGATGCTGATGTGCGGGATCTACCGGGAGCAGGTGGACCTTACGAAACCGGTGTATTTCTCCGTGCGCTGTCTGGACGGCCCCTCGGTCTGGGCCGATCCGGACATCCCGACCGAGGAGTATATCGCCGGTTACGCGCCGGTCTATCTGGAAGACTACGGGACGGTGACGCTGGAGGCGGCGGATACGGCCTTTGTTTCTCTTCCGCTCCCGGAGCCCATTCATCTGGTAAACCCGGAGAACAACGGGAATCTGGACATCCTTGCTGTCCGGCTCTCGGCCAACTGTGCCGAGTGGAAGATCACCCATGACGATGTCGAGCGGATCCACAACCTGAACGCGGAAGATCCTGATTTTCATGAGTCCTTTGAAAAGCAGCTGCAGTGGATTCGCTTCCAGGATGAGATTCTGTCCGGCGCTTTCCTGCGCTTTGAAGACGGCAGCACCTTACAGCTGAATGCATCCGCGGCGGCGCCGTATCAGAACGGCGTTGTCACGCTGACCTCGGTCTGGGATGCCACCATCGACATCGGCAGCGTGAGAAGCATCACCGTGATGGGGACGGAGTACCCGTTCCCGGAGAGCCTGTCGCAGGGATAAGGCGGGAGAGAGGAGCAAAAGCCGCTCTGTGGCGCAAGAATCAAAATACAATTCAGCAGACCCCGGGCCCGGCGCCGGAAACGGCGAACCGGGCTCGGTTTTTGCACGGAAATCGGGAAATACGGCTTCCGTGAATATGTACTCATTTTTACCGAATCGGAGAATGGAAATTCCCTATTTTTGTGCACTTCTGCATTTGACAGCAGAAGCAAGTTCATATATAATTTCCCGGAATGATAGTCATGAAAAAGTGACATAAGATCAGAGCATGGTGATGAAAAATGACAGAAGACAGAGTGTATAATTTTTCTGCCGGACCGTCGATCCTGCCGGAGCCGGTGCTGCAGCGTGCCAGAGCGGAGCTGATGAACTGCCGCGGAAGCGGCATGTCCGTCATGGAGATGAGTCATCGAAGTCCCGTGTTTACCGAGATTTTCACCGAGACGAAGGAAAAATTCCGCAGCATTCTGCGCATCCCCGAGACGCATGAGATCCTCTTCCTGCAGGGCGGCGCTACGCTGCAGTTTGCGGCGATCCCGATGAACCTGATGGAGGGCAAGACCGCGGACTACGCCGTCACGGGCAACTTTTCCAACAAGGCGGCCAAAGAGGCGGAAAAATACGGCACTGTCCACATTGCCTGCAGCACCGCGGACACCGGGCACAACCGGATCCCGCAGCAGGAAGAGCTGGACCTGAGCGCGGATGCGAAGTATTTCTATTACTGTGCCAACAACACCATCTACGGGACCGAGTGGCAGTATGTCCCGGAGACCGCGGCGCCGCTGGTCTGCGATATGTCCTCGGATATCCTGTCCCGCCCGGTGGACGTGTCCCGCTACGGGCTTATCTATGCCGGGGCGCAGAAGAACATGGCCCCCGCAGGGCTCACGGTCGTTATCATCGACAAAGTGCTGGCTGGGAGAGAGCTCCCGTACACCCCGCAGATCATGAGCTATGAGACCATGATCAAGCACGACTCCCTGCTGAACACCCCTCCCTGCTGGTGTATCTACATGCTGTCTCTGGTTCTGGACTGGCTGAAGGAGCAGGGCGGCGTCGAAGGCATGGAGCAGCTGAAAAAGGCCAGGGCCAAACGCCTCTACGACTGTCTGGAGGAGAGCAGGCTGTTCCGTCTGCACGCCGAGCCCGGTTCCCGCAGCGACATGAACGTCACTTTCCGAACCGGGAACGCGGAGACCGATGCCGAATTCATCCGCTTTGCCGCGGATCGGGGTCTGACCAATCTGAAAGGGCACAAGATCGCCGGCGGCATGCGCGCGTCGATCTACAACGCGATGCCCATGGAGGGCGTGGAAGCGCTCGTTGACACAATAAAGGAGTTTGAGCAGAAGCATGTTTAAGATACAGACAATGAACAAGATCGCGGCAGCCGGGATCGAAGCCCTGGAGAAGAACGGCTGCGAGGTCGGCGAGAACATCAAGCACCCCAGCGGCCTGCTGCTGCGGAGCGCCGACCTGCACGGGATGGAATTCCCGGAGAGTCTGCTCGCCATCGCCCGCGCCGGCGCCGGCTACAACAACATCCCGGTGGACCGCTGCACCGAAGAGGGCATCGTGGTCTTTAACGCGCCGGGCGCCAACGCCCAGGCGGTGAAGGAGCAGGAGATCTGCTCTCTGGTCATGGCCTCCCGCGACATCCTCGGCAGCATCGACTGGGTCCAGTCCATCGCCGGAGAGGGAGAGAAGATCCCCGAGCTGGTGGAGAAGAAAAAGGCCTCTTTCGCAGGGCCTGAGCTGCTGGGCAAGACCCTCGGCGTCATCGGCCTGGGCGCCGTCGGCGCGCTGGTGGCCAACGCCGGCGTGGATCTGAACATGAAGGTGCTGGGCTACGACCCCTTCCTGTCCGTGGACGCCGCCTGGCGGCTCTCCCGCAAGGTCATCCATACCGAGAATCTGGAAGAGCTCTACGAGCAGTGCGATTATATCAGCGTCAACGTCCCCTTCACCGACAGCACCCATAACATGCTGAACAAAGAAGCCTTCAGCATGATGAAGGACGGCGTCCGCATCATCAACGAATCCCGTGCCGAAGTGATCAACGATGAGGACATGACTGAAGCGCTCCGGAGCGGCAAGGTGGCCAAGTATGTGACCGACTTCCCCAACGAAGTGATCCTCAGAGCACCCAACGTCATCGCCATGCCCCATCTGGGCGCCTGCACCCCCGAGAGCGAGGACCGCTGCGCCGAGATGGCCGCCAACGAGATGTACGACTATCTTCTCAACGGCAACATCCGCAACTCGGTAAACCTGCCGGACATCTACCTGAACCGCGCTGGGACCTGCCGCCTCTGCGTCATCCACCGGAACGTGCCCCGCATGATCACCCGTATCCTCGACTTTATCAGCGACAAGAACATCAACGTCGAGCACATGATCAACAAGAACCGCGGCAAATACGCCGTTACCATCGTCGATCTGGGCAGCGCGATCTATGAGGAGACCGTCAACGGCATCCGCGAGATGGACGAAGTCGTCCGGGTAAGAGTCATATGAGTGAGAAAAAAAGAATCGGCCTTCTGGTGGCCGTGGAGATGGACAGCGTCTTCGCCCGCTACGGGACGCCGGGTATCACCGAACGGCGCGGCGGATTTGATATCTACCGCTATGAGAACGAGACCTATACGCTCTATGTGATCCACAGCGGGATCGGCGAGATCGCCGCCGCCGGCGCAGCCCAGCTGCTCATTGACCGTTACGGCGTCGAGATGATTGTGAACTTCGGCGTGGTGGGCGGGCTCACGGCAGAGATGGCCCAAACCAGGACCTGCGTGGTCACCCGCGTCGTCCATTATGATTTTGATATCTCCGGCATCGATCCGCTGCTGCCGGGCCAGTACCCGGGTTATGAGGATGTCTATATCCCGGCGGACGCGGGTCTGGCGGAAAAGGCAAAGGCCGTCTGCCCGGAGCTGAAGCCCGTCACCTGCGCCTCGGCTGACAAGTTTGTCGGCAACCAGGCGGACAAGGAGCGCCTGCACGAGCTCTACGGCGCGGATATCTGCGAGATGGAGAGCGCGGCGGTCCTGCTGACCTGCCGGCGCAACGAGGTGCCCTGCCTGATGATCAAGGCGGTGTCCGACGGTCTGACCGGCGGCGGCGCGGAGTTTTACGACAGTCTGCAGGAGTGCGCGGCGATCTGCCTCTCTGTGACGGATCGGATCATCCGGGAGCTGTGATATGACCCGGAAGCTCTACTATACCGACAGCCATCTCTTTGATTTTACCGCGAGAGTGCTGAGCTGCGAAGAAAAGAAAGGCCGCTGGGACATCATCCTGGATGAGACGGCATTCTTCCCCGAGGGCGGCGGACAGTCCGCCGACACCGGAACGCTGAGCGGTGTGAAGGTGCTGGATGTTCAGGAGAAGGGCGATGTGATCGTCCATACCTGCGATGGACCGCTGGAAGTGGACAGCACAGCGGACGGACATGTCGACCGGGAGCTGCGGCTCTGCCGCATGCAGAACCACTCGGGCGAGCATGTCTTCTCGGGTACGGCCCACCGGCTGTACGGCTGTGAGAACGTCGGCTTCCACATGGGCGACGGCGACCTGACCATCGATTTTGACCGGGAGCTCAGCGAAGAGGAGATCCTCCGGATCGAGACCGAGTCCAACGAGGCCGTGCGGGAGAATCTGCCGATCAAGGCCACCTTCCCGTCGAAGGAGGAGCTTGGCCGGCTTGAATACCGCAGCAAGAAAGAGCTGCAGGGCGATGTGCGGATCGTGGAGATCCCGGGCGTCGACCGTTGCGCCTGCTGCGCCCCGCACGTCAGCCGCACCGGAGAGATCGGCCTCATCAAGGTCCTGAACTTTGAGCGGCACCGGGGCGGTGTCCGGCTGGTGCTGGCCTGCGGCATGTGGGCGATCCGGGACTATCGGGAAAAGCAGAACAGCGTCGCGGAAATCTCGGTCCTCCTCAGCGCCAAGCGCAACGAGGTTGCGGGCGCGGTGCAGAGACTTCTGCAGGAACGGGACGCCCTGAAGGAGAAGAATGCCGCCCTCGCCATGGAACTGGTGAGCTGCAAGGCGGCGCAGCAGCAGGAGACGGAAGGAAACATCTGCCTCTTTGAAGCGATCCCGGATGAGATCGCCGTGCGGGAGCTGGTGAACCTTCTGATGGAGAAGTGCGGCGGCATCGCCGCGGTGTTCTTCCCGGGCGCCGACGGCGGCACACGCTACATCATCGGCAGCCGCCATGTGGACCTGAGAAAGGTCACCCGGGACCTGAACGCCGGAATCGGCGGACGCGGCGGCGGCAGACCGGAGATGATCCAGGGCAGCGCTTCAGCGCCGGAGGAACAGATCCGCAGCTTTATCCTCGGCTTTCAGGCATAATATTTCATAAGAAAAACCAGCGCCGGCAGACCACCTCGGTCCCCCGGCGCTGGTTTGCAAAAGTAAGTTCCGGTCAGGCAGTATTTGCAAAAATGGATCTTTCCGCAAACGAAAAAATATCAATCTGAATTGATATTTTTTCGTTTGCGTTTGACTTTTTTGCGTTTGAGGATATAATAGATGTGATAAATCGTTCTTGGGAGGCGAAGCTATGCCAGATGGAATCCTTGTGAAAGAAGCTGCTGCGCGGTGGAAATTAACGGAGCAAAGCGTAACGGGCATGTGCCGGAACGGCAAGATTCCGGGCGCCTTCAAAGAAGGCGGAACCTGGTATATCCCTGCCGATGCGGAAAAACCAGCCGATGGGCGTGTGCGCTCGGGTGCTTACAAAAAAGCGCAGAGCAAAACCAAGTTGCCCCTTCCGGTAGGTATTTCCGATTATCGTGTAGCGTCGACGGAGTACTACTACGTAGATAAGACGTTGATGATCAAGGACTTTTTGGATGAGCGGCCGCAGGTGTCCCTGTTCACCCGACCGCGGCGCTTTGGCAAAACTCTGAATATGGATATGTTGCGTACCTTCTTTGAAAAGACTGACGAAGACACCTCTGTCTATTTCCGCGACAAGGCGATTTGGAAGCAGGGGGAAAAGTATCAGGCCTATCAGGGGAAATACCCCGTGATTTTCCTCAGCTTCAAGGATGTCAAGTGTGAGTCATGGCAGGAAACGATCCAAAAGCTGGCGGAGACCATTGGCAGCGAATTTGCGCGCCATGCGGAGCTGTTGTCTACAGAAGCCTGCAACGATGTGGACAAAGCGTATTTCCGCCGCGTCATGGAGCGCACAGCAAGTGATATGGAGCTGTCCGGAGCGCTGCTTACTTTGACCCGAATGCTCCACGAGCATCACAAGATCGCGCCTATTATCATTATTGATGAATATGATACGCCAATTCAACAAGGACATACGAGAGACTTTTACGATCAGGTCATTCTGTTCATGCGCAATCTCTTTTCTGGTGGTCTGAAGGACAACAGCCACCTGACCTTTGGTTTTCTTACCGGCATCCTCCGAGTCGCCAAGGAGAGTATATTCAGTGGGCTAAACAATCTGTCGGTCTATTCTGTTGTAGATGACAGTTTCAGTGAGTATTTTGGGTTTACCCATGTTGAGGTAAAACAAATGGCCGCCTACTATGGCGCAGGCAGGAATTACAGCGAGCTCTGCGAATGGTATGATGGCTATCGTTTTGGGAAGAGCAAGATTTTCAACCCTTGGTCGGTGATCAATTACTTCCAGAGAAAGTGTAAGCTGCAAGCCTATTGGGTGTCTACCAGCTCCAACGATGTTATTGGCGAGGTGTTGGCTTCGGCCTCAACTGAACTTTACGAGGATCTTTATGCCCTCTTGCGGGGAGAAACGATCACAGCTTACATCGACACCGGAGTCGTATACCCGCAGATCGGAAGCGTTCCTTCTTCCGTCTATAGCTTTCTGCTGGTCACCGGATATCTGAAACTGGTCAGCGTTGTCCCGCCGCTGGGAGAAGGCGCACTGTGTGAAGTGGCTCTGCCCAATCAGGAAATCGCTTTTGTTTACAAGAAAGAGATCCTGGATAAGCTCAGTGTGTTTATTCCTCAATCCATGTCAATGTCCATACAGAAAGCGATCTACTCCGGCAACGTCGAATCGCTGCGAAAGCAGATGCGTCAGCTTCTGCTGCAATCGGTCAGTTCTTTCGATACCTCTCATGAGGATTTTTATCATGGACTGCTGCTCGGCATTTGCGCCATGATGGACAACCGTTACTATATCACCTCGAACCGGGAGTCCGGCGAGGGGCGCTTTGATATCCAGCTCATGCCGAAGACAAATAACCTGCCCGGATTTCTGATTGAAGTGAAATGGATGGAAAATGCCAGTCGGCAAAGCCTTGCAGCACTTGCGCGAAGTGCGATTCGGCAAATCAATGAAAAGCACTACGATACAGAGCTTCGCACACATGGTGTGAATCAAGTCCTCAAATACGGGGTGGCTTTCAGCGGCAAGAATGTTGAGATTTGCATGGAATAAGATGGGGAGGGCAAAAGCATGACTGAACTGGAAATCATGCAACATGCGAAGATTTATCTGGATAAACTGGCCAGGGGGATTGATCCGCTCACCGACCGGGAAGCACCGGAGGACGATGTCATCAACAACGTCGGCATCTCCCGCTGCCTGTTTTACGTGTCGGACGTGTTGCGGCAGGTGATTGAGAATGGCGGGATGATCGCCACTTCCGCGAAGAAGGGAGAGCTCACGCCCTATGCCCTGCCCTATGAGGAGCGCAGCCGCTATGCCTATAGCGATTGGCCTCTCAGTGCCAGCCAGATTGCCCAGCGCCTCAATGAACTGGTGGATCTGGAGACGATGCAAAAACTGAAAACCACCAGTATCACAAAGTTTCTGCTGCAATCAGGGCTGCTTTTCGAGGAAGAGGGAGCGAGCGGCAAGAAGAACAAACGTCCCACCGAAGCAGGCAGGAAGCTTGGTATTTCTACGCAGCAGCGTGCAGGACAAAACGGGGATTACACTGCCGTGATCTATGATCAGCAGGCACAACAGTTTATCCTGGACAATCTGGACGCTATCATTGCTATCAACGCAACCCCACTGCACGAGAACCAGGGAAAGCCCTGGGAGCCAGAGGAGGACGCTTGGCTGCGGCAGGCATTCCAAACGGGCGTGGACGTCAAGAACATGTCCGCCGAGCTAAAGCGCACCCGGGCGGCCGTCCGCGCGAGGCTGGAAAAGCTGGGGCTGACAGATTCATGAACCAAATCGCTGTTTTTTCGGAATCTACATACCACTTGACAGAGATGCTCCCTGGGATGGATGGGGAGCGCTATGTCCTCTGCAAAAGTGAGAACGGAGCGCGCTTTATCTGCCCTTTGGATCGTTGGAAGGCTGCGGCTCCCGCTCCAACTACAAAAGTGCACGCTAAAAGCACGTCACAGGAAAAGATTGCTCTGTTTCTGGAACTCTTTCACGGGCGAGAGGACGTGTACGCCAGACGCTGGTATAATTTCAAAACCCGGAAGTCCGGCTACGCGCCTGCCTGCCGGAACGAGTGGGCGCGCGGCGTCTGCGACAAGAAAAAGCAGCGATGCGCCGATTGTCCCAACCGGGAATTTGTCCCGCTCAGCCCAGAGCTGATTCGCGCGCACCTGATTGGGCGGGATGAATTCTGCAGGGATGTGGTCGGCATCTACCCTCTGCTGCCGGACGACAGAGCCTGGCTGCTCTGTGCCGATTTTGACGACGGCGGCTGGCAGGAGGATGTACGCGCCTTTTGCGAAGCAGCCCGCAGTTGCGGCCTGACGCCCGCTGTAGAACGGTCCCGCTCCGGCGAAGGCGCGCACGTCTGGTTCTTCTTTGCAGAGCCGGTTTCGGCTGCCGACGCCCGCAAGCTGGGCAGCCTGCTGCTGACCCAGGCCATGACCAGGCGTCACGAGCTGAGCTTTCGCTCCTATGACCGCCTGTTTCCCAGTCAGGATACGATGCCGAAGGGCGGCTTTGGCAATCTGATCGCCTTGCCCTTCCAGGGGCAGGCGCAGAAGAACGGCAACAGTCTCTTTATCGACGAGCATTTTGCACCGTACCCGGATCAATGGGCCTTTCTCTCCGCGCTGCCGCGGATCACCGAGGCGGAATTGGCTAAAGCTCTGTCCGCTTTCCGCAGCGCCTCGGATACCGGAACACTGGCTGACAGCAAGGAAAAGCCCTGGGAACGAGAATCCAGGCAGGAAAAGGCGCTGACAAAGCTGGATTTCCCGCTGACGGTCTCGCTGACTCTGGCAGACCGCCTCTATGTGGAAAAGGCGGGGCTGTCCCAAAACGCGCTCAACCGCATCAAGCGCCTGGCGGCCTTCCGCAATCCCGATTTTTACAAGTCCCAGGCCATGCGGCTTCCGGTCTATGACAAGCCCCGCGTTATTGACTGCGGTGAGGAGACGGACGAGTATCTCATTTTGCCTCGCGGCTGCATTATGCCGGTCTGCGATCTGCTGGACGAGCTCGGCGTCTCCTACACCTGCTCCGATCTTCGCAGCGCAGGTCGGGAGATTGCTGTAAATTTCAACGGGACACTGCGCCCGGAACAGGCACCCGCCGCCGATGCGCTTTTGGAACACGAGTTGGGCGTACTCTCCGCAACTACCGCTTTCGGCAAAACGGTCATCGGCGCCTATTTGATCGGCACTCGTAAAACCAATACGCTGATTTTGATACACTCCACGGCCCTGCTGTCTCAGTGGAAACAGGCATTGGAGCAGTTTTTGACCATCGATGAGACACTCCCGGAGGAGCCGAAAAAGCGCGGGCGCAAAAAGAAACGCCAGCTGATCGGTCAGCTGGGCGGCGGCAAGAATTCTTTGAACGGGATCGTGGATATCGCTATCATCCAATCCCTGTTCGAGGGAGAGGATAAGCATGTCAAGGATCTTGTCGCGGATTACGGTATGGTAATCTGCGACGAGTGTCATCATGTGGCGGCCTTCAGCTTTGAGAAGGTATTGAAAGCGGCGCGAGCCAAATACATTTATGGGCTTTCCGCCACACCGACACGCCAGGATGGACACCACCCCATCATCTTCATGCAATGTGGGCCGATCCAGTATCTGGTGGACGCCAAACAGCAGGCGGATCAGCGCAGCTTTTCGCATTTTCTGATTCCCAGACTGACAAAAACCAGATTGCCGGATTCACAGCGCGTTCAAGATGTATATGCCGCAGTTGTCAAAAATGAGCTGCGAAATGCACAAATCATTCACGACGTGGTTTCGGCGATCAAGGATGGGCGGACGCCAATCGTCCTGACCGAACGGAAAGACCACGCGGAAACACTGTATGCCGATCTGAATAATATTGCTAAGCACGTTTTTCTCCTCTTGGGCAGTGATTCTGCCAGGGACAAACGGGAAAAGCTGGACTCTCTGCGTGTTGTGCCCCAAGACGAATCACTCCTGATCGTCGCCACTGGGAAGTACATCGGCGAGGGCTTCGATGAGCCGAGGCTGGATACCCTGTTCATCGCTATGCCCTTCTCCTGGAAAGGAACGCTGGCGCAATATGTAGGCCGCCTGCATCGCAATTATGAAGGAAAGCGCGATGTACGTGTCTACGACTATGTAGATATTCATGTGCCAATGCTGGAGCGCATGTATCAGAAGAGGCTGAAAGGCTATGCCGAGCTCGGTTATCAGACGCTGTCGGAGAACATAGAGAACTCGTCAGGTCTGATCTATAGCGGACAGAATTATGGAGAGGCTTTCGAAAAGGATATTCTCGGTGCCGGTCGGGAGCTCGTCATCTCTGCGCCAACCTTGGCCCGGTCACGGATCACTGCCATGCTGAATAAGATGCCGGATGGCATCAAGCTCCGAGTGATTACGCGTAACGTGGACGCTTATAACGTCGCACAGCAACCGCGGGTGTTGGCTGTAATCAAGCAGTTGAAAGAAGCTGGGGCTGAGGTCTTAGCTCAGCCGAAGCTTACGCAGCGATACGCTGTCATTGACAGCGCCATCGTCTGGTACGGGGATATCAACTATCTGTCCTCCGCCAAGCCGGAGGACGCCGCCATCCGCCTCGAAAGCCCTGAATTGGCCGGTGAACTGCTGGAGTTAAAAACAGACACTGAATAGGGAAGCTTTTCTTTTACTACCAAATAGATTCGTTATCCCGGCTCCGTCACAGGCGACATGACTTAAGAAAGATATAGTGGGAGACACCTAATCGGCGTAGTTCTTATAAAGATAATCTCTTAAATAAGGAACTGCAAACTGGACGACACCTCGCCGGGGCTGGTTAATGATACCCGCCTGGATTAGGCGCCTTTTATATGTTTGTACCAGAGAGCTGCTGCACTGCAGGCGGGATATGATGTCGGACAGTTCTGTAGTGTCCCCATCAACCGCCATTGCGGCAAGAAATGCGATATCTTTGTCTGAAAGCGGTGCAAGTGCAGTCTCGCAAATGTCGTTCATAAAGTCTTCTTTTGCTTTTTGAATTGCGGAAGAAAACAGAGAATCTGAAATAGCGCCGCCCGCTTCAGTTCCCATTACCAAATAATGACCAATCAACTGCATCAGATATGGAGATCCTTCTGTTTCCTGGGCGGCATCAGAGATCTGCTCATCCGTCAGGCATATGTTCAGGTCTGAAAAAGCTTTCCGGTAATAGAACTCAACATCTCCGATGCGCAGTGGTGGCAAGTTGATCTTCAAGGCGCGATTGAGGAAGGTCAGCACATGATCGTTCAATACGGAGGATATTGTCGAAGGCAGGCCGGCGAGTACCATGAAGACATCCAATCCCTCACCGACCATTTCCTGATAGGCGACAATCAGCTGCCGCAGTTCATCCTGATTCGCCCGCACCTCATCAATCAGAATGAGGACGGGTTTTCCATTCTGATTCAGATCCGAGCATATCCTGGACAGATCCCAGGCAAAGCTTCTGGGCGCTTGGTCTTCCATCTTTAAGTCGAAGCCTCCGCCAAATCCGAAAGCGCTGACACTCCCGCCGGAAAGCTGGACTTTTGTCCCGGGAAGATATGCTTTGCCCTCTTCGCGCAGTTTTTCAAGAACACGGGAGGGCATTTCTTTTGATACCACCGTCGGCGAAGCGACAATACAGCCGTGTTTCCGTGCAATGTCTGCAAACTCGAGCAATAGTACCGTTTTCCCGGATCCTCTTTGACCCAACATCAGCATAGCTCGCTCGCGGCTTCCCGGGATACTTTGGAGAGAGGTCTCAAATTGGTTTATGATTTCTTCCCGACCGACAAGATTGCGGGGGCGATTCCCAAAAGAAGGGACGAACACGGTATCGCGCAAGGCATGTCATCTCCTTGTCATTTTTATCTATCTTTATTCTTTTTATCTATTCTTATTTTCCTTATCTATTTTTATTCTTTTGTGTCATTATATTCTTTTTTAGCCATAAGTCAAGTTTTCTTTGTTTTTGTCGGTTGCAACCGATGGTTGCGGAAGTTCCAAGCATTCTTTATGGCCTGGAAAGCGAAAAAATGCCATCCATCAAAAAAGTGCTTGACAAAAAACTGAATATACTGTATATATTGAGCATACACAGAAGACACAGAATGAATACGGAGAAGAATCATGACGATTTTTATTGACAACCGGAGCGGGGCTCCGATTTATGAACAGATCTATGAGCAGATCCGGGACCAGATTCTGCGCAATGTCCTGACAGAGGGGGAGGCGCTGCCCTCGATCCGGAACCTGGCAAAAGACCTGCGCATCAGCGTAATCACGACGAAACGGGCCTATGAAGAGCTGGAAGCATCGGGCCTCATTTACACACTGCCCGGGAAAGGGAGTTTTGTCGCGGCGAAAAACGAGGAGCTCCTGAGGGAGGAGCATCTTCGCGAGCTGGAGGGACATCTGGAGGCGGTGCGAAAACTCGCGCTGCTCTGCGGCATGAGCCGGGATGAAGTGATCGGCCTGTTTGATCTGCTGGAGGAGGAACAAGAATGAACGCAAACGCAATTGAAATCCGCGGGCTGGAGAAGCACTACCCGGGCTTTGATCTGAAACTGGACCTGACGCTGCCCCAGGGCTGCATCCTGGGCATCGTCGGAGAAAACGGCGCCGGGAAAAGCACGACCATCCGATCGATTCTCGGCATGACGAAACCGGACGCCGGGAGTATCACCGTGCTGGGCAGGGATAACCGGGAATATTTTTCCGACGTGAAGGAAGAGATCGGCGCGGTGATGGATGAACCGCCTTTCCCCGCGTGTCTGACCCCGCTGCAGGTCGGAAAGGTCATGGAGGGGATCTACCGACGCTGGGAACCGGACACCTATATGGGGTATCTGAAACAGCTGGCCGTTCCGGAGGGAAAGGAATTTAAAGACCTGTCCCGGGGCATGAAGATGAAGCTGGCGATTGCCGTGGCGCTGAGTCACCGGGCCAGGCTCCTGATCCTGGATGAACCGACATCCGGGCTGGACCCGGTTGTCCGGGATGAGGTGGTAGAGCTGTTTTCGGAATTCACACGAGAGGAAGATCACGCGGTGCTGATCTCCTCGCATATTGTAAGCGATCTTGAGAAGCTCTGCGACTATATTGCCTTCCTCCATCAGGGGCGGCTTTTGCTGGTGGAAGAGAAAGACCGGCTGAGAGAGCAGTACGGCCTGATTCACTGTTCACACGAGCAGTTTCGCGAACTTGAGCCGGCGCTTGTTGTTGGGCATCGGCAGAATCCATACGGAGAAGCCGTGATCGTCAGACGGGAGGAGCTGCCGAAGGGAATGACGGCAGAGCCGGTCAGTATAGAAGACCTGTTCATTCTGATGGTGAGGGAGGAAAAAGCATGAAAGGTTTGCTGAAAAAGGATGGATATATGCTCTGGAAGTACGGCAAGATCACCCTGCTGAGCTGCCTGATCTTCCTTGTTGCCGGAAGCCTGAATACAAAGAACCTGTTTTTTATGCTGTACCCGGTGATCATCGGGCCGGCGCTTTGCAAGTCACTGAGTTCTTATGATGAGCGGTCCGGCTGGGACCGCTACTGCGACGCGCTGCCGCTGACGCGGAAACTGGTTGTGAGCGAAAAGTATCTGTTCACTCTGATCGTGGTGGCGGGAATCGCGATACTCGGAATGGCCAGCCGCGCACTGACGGCCGGCCTTCACGGCGGACAGCTGCTGCCGGAGGCGACAGCCTTGCTGTCGGCGGGGATTTTGATACCAACCATCACCTTCCCGCTGGATTTTCGTTTTGGAATGGAAAAAGGCCGCCTGATTAATCTGTTTATCATCGGCATGATCTGTGCGGTCATGGCAGCCAGAAGCTTGGACCGGGGAGAAACCGTCGGTGCGCTGCTTCCGTGGGGAAACGGGGCGGCTATGCTGGTGGTGATGGGCGTCCTGGTTTTGTACGGACTATCCTGGCTGCTCTCAGTCCGGATTTACGAGCGGCGGGAGTTCTGACGGCGGGAACTGCAGCTGTTTGCGTTTTCGTGCTGCCGTGATGGCCTGTCGGCTGACCGGAACAATTCCATACGGTTTGAACAGCGGCTTCCGCGGGGATTTCCCTCTGCGGAGGCCGCTGTTCTCTCAAAAAAGCGAATATTTTTTTCAAAAAATATCCCCCCGGGGGGCTTCCGACAGGGACAAGGACAGCATATAATCATCATGAAGAATCGGACTCCGGAATGGGGAGAGTAGCGTGAGAAAATACATCGGCCAGCGGATACTGCAGCTGATCCCGGTCCTGATCGGGATCACATTTCTTTCCTTTGCCATGATGCGCATGGCGGGCAGCGACGCGATCACCGAGCTGTACGGGGACAAGGGTGCGGTTGCGCAGGAGATCGTGGATGCCAAGCGGGCGGAGCTGGGACTGGATAAGCCCTTTCTGACGCAGTATGTCTCCTGGCTGGGAGGTATGCTGAAAGGCGACATGGGCACAAGCTATGTCTCCGGGAAGGAGGTCTTTTCCACCTTCGTCTCCAAGCTTCCGGCGACACTGCTTTTAACCGCGCTCTCCATCGTCATGACCGTCGTGATCTCGATCCCGCTGGGGATTTTAGCGGCGGTAAACCACGACCGGATAACGGACTACATATTGCGTTTCCTAAGCTTTATCGGGAACTCCCTGCCGAACTTCTTTGTGGCGCTGCTGCTGATGCAGCTGCTTGCGATCAAGCTGGGCTGGCTCCCGGTCATCTCCAACGGGACGACGCTGCGCAGCGCCATCATGCCGACCCTGACCCTCGCCATCGCCATGTCCGCCAAGTATATGCGCCAGGTCCGGGCGACCGTGCTGGAAGAGCTCAACAAGGACTACGTAACCGGCGCCAGAGCCCGCGGCGTCCGCAATCGCGTGATCCTCTGGCGAAGCGTGCTGAAATCCTCCCTCCTGACCATTATCACGCTGCTGGCGCTCTCCATTGGGTCACTGCTGGGCGGCACGGCCATCATCGAGAGTATTTTCATGTGGGACGGCGTTGGAAAGCTCGCCGTCGACGCCATCACCATGCGGGACTATCCGCTGATTCAGGCCTATGTGGTCTGGATGGCAATCATCTATGTGCTGGTCAACCTGATCAACGATCTCCTCTATCACGCGCTTGACCCGCGGATCCGACTGGGGGTGACCAAAGAATGAGCGAACCGACTGTCCGGATTCAGAAAATCCGGCGTGACACGGTCAAAACCCGCCTGATCATCTTCGGGATGCTGGCGGCGATCCTGGTCGTCTGCTCCATCTTCTGCGAGCACCTGACGCCTTACGACCCCTATCTGCAGGACCTCATGAACACCAAAGCGGCCCCGTCGCCGGAACACATTTTCGGCACAGACCGCTACGGGCGGGACATGCTCTCGCGCGTCATCGTCGGCAGCAGGACCAGCATTTTCTCCACCCTGCTCCTGGTGGCGATCATCACGGTGATCGGCACTATCGTCGGCGTGTTCTGCGGCTGGCACGGCAAGTGGATCGACACGGTCCTCATGCGCATCTCCGATATGTTCCTGGCCTTCCCGGGCCTTGTCTTCGCGCTTGCGGTAGCCGGTGTGCTCGGCGGCGGCCTGCAGAACGCCATCATCGCGCTGGCTGCGATCTCCTGGCCCAAATACGCCCGCATCGCCCGCAGCCAGACCCTCGCACAGAAAGAGACGCCTTACCTGCGCGCCGCCCGGCTCTCGGGCGACGGACCGATGAAACTGATCTTCAAGCACATCCTGCCGAATATCATCGGACCGATCCTGGTAACGAGCATGCTCGACATCGGGACCATGATGATGGAGCTTGCCGGCCTGAGCTTTCTCGGCCTCGGGGCAAAGCCGCCCACAGCCGAGTGGGGCAGTATGATGAGCGACACCCGCAGCCTGCTCACGACGGTTCCCTGGGTCACGCTGGCTCCCGGCTTTGCGATCTTTGTCTCCGTCATGATCTTCAACCTCCTGGGCGATACCATCCGGGACTATGCGGACCCGAGGTCAAGGGGGCGCTGATATGGGCGAGATACTGCGATACGACCACGTTGACATTACGTATAACGGGTTCAGGGCTGTCAGGGATGTGAGCTTCACAGTGGACAAGGGCGAGATCCTCGGCATCGTGGGCGAGAGCGGCTCCGGCAAGTCCACGCTCATCAAGGCGGCCATGGGCCTTCTTGGCTCCGCCGGGCTGGTTACAAGGGGAGATATCTGGTACAAAGGCAAAAAAAACCTGCCCGATCTGTCCGACGGTGAAATCCGCAGGCTCAACGGCCCGGAGATCGGCTTGATTTTCCAGAGCGCGGGCAGCTCCTTCTGCCCGATTCGTACCGTCGGCGCACAGCTCTATGAAAGCATGACCGAACATAAACCAATATCCAAAGAAGAATTTCGGACCCGCGCGGTGGAACTGCTGCAGAAGATCGGCTTTGAAAACGGGCAGCGGATTTTGGACAGCTACCCCTTCGAGCTCTCCGGCGGCATGCAGCAGCGCGTCGGCATTGCCGCGGCGATGCTCTTAAACCCCAGCCTTCTGCTGGCTGACGAGCCCACGTCCGCGCTGGATGTTTCGGTACAGAAGCAGGTGGTGGAGGAGATGCTGCTGGTGCGCAGGACCTTCGGCACGGCCATCGTGCTGGTGACGCATAACATCGGCGTCATCGGCGCCATGGCGGATCGGGTGCTGGTCATGCGAAACGGCGAAACGGTGGAGTATGGCGAGACGGCACAGGTACTGGAGGCTCCGAAGGAAGAGTACACCCGGAAACTCATGTCCGCCGTGCCGAGACTTCAGAGGTGAGCGCCGTGGAACCGATCCTGAAAGCAGACAATCTCACCAGAGTTTTTTCCCGCAAGGGACAGCCGGACTTCACGGCGGTCGACCACGTGAGTTTTGAACTGATGCCGGGCGAGTGCCTTGGCATCATCGGTGAATCCGGCAGCGGCAAAACCACCCTGGTCAATATGATCACCCGCCTTCTGGACGCCACGGAAGGGCGCATCGTTCTGGACGGGGAGGACATCACCCGGGCCGGCGGGAAAACGCTGCGAAAGGTCTATTCCAAAATGCAGATGGTTTTCCAGACACCGACGGAGTCCTTTGATCCGCGGCGCAGGCTGGGGGACGGAGTCGGAGAGAGTCTGCGCAACAACGGCTGGTCCCGTTCCGATACGAAGAAAGAAGCTGCGCGCCTGCTGCAGGTTTGCGGTCTGACCCCGGAGTTTGCCGACCGCTACCCCCATGAGGTGAGCGGCGGTCAGTGCCAGCGCGCCGCCATCGCAAGGGCGCTTGCGGTCAAGCCCAGGCTTCTGATCTGCGACGAAGCCACCTCGGCCCTGGATGTGACCATCCAGCAGGAGATCATCGAGCTTTTAAACGAGCTCCGCTGGCAGCACGGAAGCGATCTTTCGATCCTGTTTATCTGCCATGACATCGCGCTGGTCCAGCAGTTCTGCGACCGGGTGCTGGTGATGTACAAGGGCAGCATCGTCGAGCAGGGGAAGCCTGACGAGGTGATCCGGAACCCGCAGAACGAATACACCAGGCGCCTCATCGACAGCATCCTGTAAGCCTGTAAAAGAAGCGCAGCTTTGAGACACATGAAAACCGGCCCGGATCGGAGCAGACACCGGCGCCGGATACAACAGAGAGGGAAAAGAAATGGAACTGATCAAACACCGCATCTCACACTATTGGTCCCACCGGGCGGAGGGCTTTGAGAGCCAGCGCCTGCGTGAATATGAAAGCGAGAAGAAAGACCGCTGGCTCGCGGAATTCGGGAAGTATCTCCCGCAGGGCAGGCCTCTGCGGATCCTGGACATCGGGACCGGGACCGGCTTCTTTGCCTGCATTCTGGCGGAGCAGGGCCACGAGACGACCGGCATCGACCTGACGCCTGACATGATCGAGCATGCGGAGCACATGGCGGTGGTGCTCGGTCTGGACGCCAGCTTCAAGGTCATGGACGCGGAAAAGCCGGAGTTTGAAGAAGAGAGCTTCGATGTGCTGGTGACGCGGAACCTGACCTGGACGCTGCCGCATATTGCGAAAGCCTATCGGGAATGGTACAAACTGCTGAAGCCGGGCGGCGTTCTGGTCAACTTTGACGCGGACTACTGCGGCGCCCTGGAGGACGAGGAAGAGCTTGAGCTGCCGGAGAACCACGCCCACAAGCTGGTCCCGGACTTCCTGAAGGAAGAGAACGAGGCCATCACGATGGAGCTCTCGGCCTATCAGCTGCCGCGTCCGCAGTGGGATGTCCAGCTGCTGGTGGAGGCGGGCTTTGAGCGGATCACGGTGGATGTGGGCGTCTACAAGCGCATCTATGCCGAGATCGACGAGTTCTATAATCCCACGCCCATCTTCACCATCGCAGCCTACAAATAAACACGTAAAAAAGCAGCCGCCCCTTGAGCCGTAGGAAAGCACAGGGCAGCTGCCGTAACTGGACAGATGGCGGAAACCCGCCACCGCCGTCTCCAGTATAATCCCTCGGGCGGAAACATTCAAGAAAGAAATCTGGAGGAAAAACATGAAAAAAGCACTCAGCATCGCACTGACCCTCTGCATGATCGCCAGCCTCTTTGCCATCGGCGGCGCGACCGCTTTTGCCGACGGCAAGAGCATGACGATCGGCGACACCACCTTCAACGCGGAAAACTGGGAAGAGACCATCGACCCGCACCGCACCTACAACGGCTGGCCCTGCATCCGCTACGGCGTGGGCGAGACCCTGGTGCACTACACCGACACTATGGAGCTCGAGCCCTGGCTGGCTACCGCCTGGGAGAATGACGGCGACCTGACCTGGACTGTCACTCTGCGTGACGACGTGAGCTTCTCTTCGGGCCGTAAGATGGACGGCGAGGCTGTCAAGCAGTGCCTGGAGCACCTGATTGAGGTCCATGACCGCGCCCCCTCCGACACCAAGATCGTTGACATCCAGGCCAACGGTCAGGTCCTGACCATCACCACCTCCGAGCCGAACCCCGCCCTGATGAACTACCTCGGCGACCCCTACGGCTGCATCATCGATGTAGACGCGAGCGACTTCGATACCGGCGTCGTTGTGGGCACCGGCCCCTATGTCGCAGTCGACATGGTGACCGACGATCACCTGACCCTGAAAAAGAACGAGAACTACTGGAACGGCGAGCCGAAGCTCGACAGCCTGACCATCCGCACCCTCTCCAACGGCGACACCCTCTCCGCCGCCCTGCAGGCGGGCGATATCGACGCCGCCTACGGCATGGCTTATGAGGCCTATCCCAACTTTGAGAATCCCAATTATCAGTTCTCCAGCATCCAGACCTCCCGCGCCTTCTTCGGCTCCATGAACATGACCAGCCCCATCATCCAGGATCCCGCCGTGCGCAAGGCCATCGCCATGGGCATCAACAAAGCCGGCTTTGTCGCGGCACTGCTGGACGGCCACGGTGTACCCGGCAACGGCGCTTTCCCCGACGGCTTCAGCACCTTCGGCGGTGAGAACATCACCACCGAGACCTATGATCCCGACGGGGCAAAGGCCCTTCTGGAGGAGGCCGGCTGGGTCGACACCGACGGCGACGGCATCCGCGAGAAGGACGGCGTGAAGCTCACCGTCCGCTGGCTGACCTATCCCAGCCGCCAGGAGCTGCCTCTGCTGGCAGAGTCTGCCCAGGCGACACTGAAGGATATCGGCATTGATGTGGACATCAACTGCACGGCCAACCGGCGCGAGTTCCTGGCGGATATGACCAGCTGGGACATCTACGCTTCCGCCCTGGTGACCGCGCCCTCCGGCGACCCGCAGTACTTCTTCACCACCTCCTGCCTGCCCGGCATGAGCTATAACTTCGGCGCATACGAGAATGAAGCGGTCATTGCGATGATTGACGAGCTCTCCACCGAGTTCGACACCGCCAAACGCGCTCAGCTCGCCATCGATCTGCAGCAGGCCATCCTGGACGACAACGCCTATGTTTTCTGCTCTTTCCTGCAGATGAACATGATCTCAAAGGCCAACGTCTCGAACTGGACCGCCCACGCCTGCGACTATTATGAAGTGACGGTCGATCTGGACATCAACTGACAAAACATACAGGAATATAACTTCTGGCAGGAGACTGATGGGCAATCCCGCAGTCTCCTGCTTTGTGCGCTTGTCCTTGACGGAGACGGGTTTTTTCGATATGATAATCAGGGATCATCGGAAAATCTGCTAGAATAAAAGGAGGGTACCGCCATGGATTGGAAAAAAATCGAAGAGAACAAGAAAATTGCGAGCGAATTCTACTATACCTATGGCATCGAAAAGGACGCTGAGAAGGTAAAAAATTTTTTCGGGGACACCTATATTCAGCACAATCCTCATGTGCAGGACGGGCCGGAGCATTTCTTCCGCTTTGTCCGGTTCCGGAAAGAGCACTACCCGGAGGGCCGCAACAATGTCATGATGACCATTGCCGATGAAGACAAGGTCATGTTTCACGTTCACTCGGTCCTGACGCCCAGCGAACCCGGACGAAACCTGGTGGACACGTTCCGGATTCAGGACGGGAAGATCGTAGAACATTGGGATGTGATCCAGGATATTGAGGTGCTGAAATTCCCGCCCCTGACGGATAACGGGATTTTCAATCAGGTCGGCGATGCAATCCTGACGGACCTCGATAAGACGGAGGAAAACAGAAAAATCGCCACCGAATTCTATGAGACCTACGGGCTGGAAAAGGACGCGGAGAAGTGCAAAAAGTTCTTCGGCGACACCTATATTCAGCACAATCCCCACGTACAGGACGGGGTGGATCATTTCCTGCGCTTTGTGCGCTTCCGGAAAGAGCATTTTCCGGAGGGCAAAAACATGATTAAACTGACCGTTGCGCAGGGCAATCTGGTCGGCTTCCATGTGCACTCGGTTCTGACGCCCGGTGAACCCGGACGGAATCTGGTTGATATTTTCCGGCTGGAAAACGGAAAGATTGTGGAGCATTGGGACACGATCCAGAATATTGAGGTCCTGAAGTTCCCGCCCATCAACGACAACGGACTGTACTGATATGGCCGTTGATCATCTCGTACTCCTGGTCCTGGACCGAAAGCTGCTGGTGCAGGAACTGCGCGAGGATATGCTGACGCTGGCAGACCGCGTTCGGGAAGAGCTCGGCATCCCGCTGGAGAACACGGTCGTGTTTTCTGATACTCCGGGGTCTGAGACCGTCGGCGCCCTGTCCCACTGGCTGTTCAGGTCGGAGAAAGAACTGAAACGCTTTCAGAAGAGCCGCGCACACCTGGAACATCTTGAGCGGATGCGTCCGGTGCTGCTGGACAAAACGATTGTTGATCGGACAGAATAAACGGAGGGATCTGAATGCAGAAGAAATTTGAAAACGGAACGTTCATGACCGATGCCATGCTGTCGTGCCGGACGCTCTATAAGGCCAACGGCTACAGCGAAGAAGACTTTTCCCGTCCGGTGATCGGAATCTGCGACTCTTTTACCGATGTTGTCCCCGGACACAAGAACCTCCGCCTTCTGTCGGAGGAAGTAAAGCACGGCGTATACCGGGCCGGCGGGACGCCGGTGGAATTCGGATGCATTGCCGTCTGTGACGGCGTCTGCACCACGCACGACGGATCCCGTTACTCCCTTCCGTCCCGCGAAATCGTCGCAGACAGTATCGAGATCATGGCCCGCGCGCACCGGATGGACGGGCTTGTGCTGGTGGGTTCCTGCGATAAAACCGTTCCGGGGATGCTGATGGCGGCGGCGCGTCTGGATATCCCGTGTGTTTTCCTGGCGGGAGGCTGTATGCTGGGCGGGCCGGCCTTCGGCGCAAAGAAGAAATCAGACTCCACCTGCGTGACCGAAGCGCAGGGCATGGAACAGGCGGGTAAAATTACCCATGACCAGGTCCTGGGCATTTCCGAGGCCTCCTGTCCGACCGTCGGCTCTTGCCAGCATATGGCGACAGCCAACTCCATGTGCTGCATGGCGGAAGCGCTCGGAATGTCCATCCCCGGCTCTGCGGCCATCCCCGCGGTATATAACGACAGGGTTCGCGCGGCGTTCCGTACCGGCGAAGTCATTGTGGATATGGTCCGGGAAGGCCGTAGCTCCCGTGACATTATGACCCCGGAGGCGATCCGGAACGCAATCATGGTCCTCATGGCGACCGGCGGATCCACGAATTGCGTGATCCATACCTGCGCGATCGCCAATGAGATCGGGATTCCGGCCGACCAGGTCATGGGATGGTTTGAGGAATACGGGCAGACGGTTCCGCTGATCTGTCGGATCAATCCGGCCTCTCACGAATTTGATGCGGAAGATTTCTATCGGGCAGGAGGGATCCCGGAGGTCGTCAAGCAGATGAAGAGTATCCTCTATACCGACTGCATGACGGTTACGGGAGAAACGATCCTGAAAGCGGCGGAAGGATACCGGAATCTGTACGGCGGGAATCCGGATGTCATCACGAGCATGGAAAAGCCGTTTTCCACGCTGGCGGGACTGGCGATCATGCACGGCAATCTTGCTCCGGACACCGCGGTTGCAAAGCCGGCCGCCATTGCGGAAGAAGTCCGTCATTTTGAAGGGACGGCGATCTGCTTCAGCGGAGAGGATGAAGCAACCGCTGCCATCAGTCAGAGACTGGTGAAACCGGGGCATGTAGTCGTGATCCGCTATGCCGGACCGAAAGGCGCGCCGGGAATGCCGGAAATGTTCAAGCCCATGAAGCTGCTGTACGGACAGGGACTCAACAAGTGCACCGCCCTGATCACGGACGGACGCTTCTCCGGGACAAACAACGGGTGCTTTGTCGGGCACATCTCGCCGGAAGCCGCTGCGGGCGGCCCGATTGCGCTTATTGAGGACGGAGACAAGATCACCATCGATGTGGTAAACAGGACGATTCACCTTCATGTCTCCGATGAAGAGCTGGAGCAGCGCCGGGCAAAATGGACTTACACTCCTCCCGCTGTGGAAGGCTATCTCCGCCGTTATGCCGAAAGGGCGCGGAGCGCGGACCAGGGCGGTATTCTGGATTAAAGAACAATCCTTTATAAAGAAGGGGCTGGGGAAAAAGTCCCCGAAAAATGAAATGATCCTCCTGAAGTAGACAAGGGAAATAACCAAAATCTACTTCAGGAGGATTTTCACGTCTAAGAAAAGACATTGTATCGGCGGACATCTGCATCGTTTTCAGGTCCAAAAAATCAAAGGGGAACCCCTCTTTGGCGACTCTACTCGTGATGGCTGCTCATCCTTCGGGAAACATATTTGGCGAGTTTGAAAACATCGTCGCGCGGGTTTTCTTTGGCAAGTAAAACCGTCTCCAGCTTGTGTGTGAAACCCATTAGGGGACGTGTTGCTTCCAGATCCAAAGCAGAGACCGGCTCTGCATCTTCCCGGTCCAGCCCGATAATCTCATCATGTCGAATCCGATGGAAGGCTTCGAAGCATTCCGGAACCACCTGATACTTGAGACCATTCGGAAGCATTTTTGCTCTCTCATAGAACGGGAGAAAAAACACCGCGGGATCACTCATCAGAACCATGGTCATCCCGTCCAGATCTTCCATGTGAATGATCTCTTTCTTCATAAAGGGATGCGTAACGGAAAAGGAAATATGAACCTTGTCCTCCCGCAGGACAGCTCGATACCATCCTTCATTCAGGCAGCCCATATCCACGAGGATTGCTGCATCCAGCCGATCTTCGCGCAAGTCCTGAAGCAAACTCTCAGCCTCTTTGATTTGCAGCTCCAATTCCAGAAACTGCGGGGTTTCTTGCAGCCGCGAGATGGCAGCCATCACTTCAGGCGCGTAAAACGGCACCAAAGAAACGCTGATTCCCACCCGCAGCGGGAGACGGTTCCCTTCAAGCCCCTGCAGCCTTTGATTCAGCTCATTGTAATCTTTCAGGATCCTCTCCGCGCCCTCCAGAAACACCTGACCGGCCGGTGTTAAAGACAGGTGATTATGTCGATTCTCGATCAGGCTGACATGGTATTCCTTTTCCAGACACTGCACAGACTGGCGCAGCGCCTGCCGGGAGATGAAGCACTTTTCTGCAGCGGCTGAATAGTTGAGCTCTCTTGCCAGGACACAGAAGTACCGAATATGATGAAGTTCCATAAGTTTCACATCCAAAACGCAAGCTGAACTTGCAGGATGAGATAATA
>JAFTGD010000054.1 GCA_017458065.1 Oscillospiraceae bacterium | reverse complement strand
CGGCAATCCAGCAGCACATAATCATAGTCCTTTTTTACGCTGTCCAGATACCGCTTCAAGACCGTCTCGCGGCTCATGGTGTTGACCAGCCCGATCTCCACCGCCGAAAGGGTGCGGTTTGCCGGGATGAAATCAAAGCCCTCGTCATGGTGCCTGATCTCCGGGTGTTCCGTGCTGTCCTGTCCCGCCACAATGTCATTCATAACATTGCTGAGGGTCAAGGGCAGCTCATGGGGCTTTCGCTCTCCCAGCATCTTTGTGAGGTCGCCCTGCGGGTCAACATCCAAAAGCAAAACCTTGTTCCCGTCCTGTGCCAGTCCTGCGCCGATGCAGTACACGCTGGTGCTTTTGCCGACGCCGCCCTTTTGGTTGGCGACGGCAATGACCTTTGTTTTCGCCATATTGGTTTCCTCCTTTACGCAGAATTAGCCACCTGCGGCGAATATGCAGATAGCTATGTACTGGCACTCCGGGCATGAAAAAAGCCGCCTACTCTGAAAAACAGAATAGCCGGCTTTCTGGATATGTAATTGTTGGATCATGCGGGGGCAATCTTGGCGATCAGTTCATCCACGCAATCGGTGTAGCGGCCTTGTGCGATCAGCTTGTTCTTCATGCGAATGAGGCTCCGCAGCACAAGCCGCGTTTCCTCGGTGTTTAAGATGACGTAGTATCTCGGCTTTCTCATGCGGTCATTCCTCCTTTGTGCTTTCATTATAAATGAGGCACGAATGAGGAGCAAATGTGTGATTACTTACAGCCCCAGCACACGTTTGTATATTGCCAAGCTGTCCGTGCTGAAAACATTGAAAATGACACGCTCAATTCTTGTATCGTTTGCGAGATACTCTTTTACTGTGGCAACGGCAATCTCTGCGGCTTTCTCTTTGGGAAAATGAAACTCTCCCGTAGAGACGCAACAAAACGCAATGCTTTTGCATCCGCTTTCTGCCGCCAGTTCAAGGCAGGAACGATAGCACGAAGCGAGCAATTCACAGTCCTTTTTCGTCAGCGGCCCGGTGATGATAGGGCCAACAGTATGAAGAACATATTTGCTGGGAAGATTGAAGGCCGGAGTGATTTTTGCTTTTCCCGTAGGCTCGTCATGCCCCTGCCGGTTCATAATATCATCGCAGAGAAGTCTTAACTGAATACCACTCCGAGAGTGAACGATGTTGTCAATGCAGGAATGGAGAGGGTAAAAACACCCGCGCAACGCGCAATTCGCCGCATTGACAATAACATCTACCTTTAGCGTGGTAATATCTCCTTGCCATAAGACAATGCGATTATTGGACGGAATTGGGGCAAGCGCCTCGCCGTCAGTAATACCAAGGGCATCACGCTCGGCAGCGAGGTACTCATCCTGTATGTCCAAAAAATCTTTGCTGATCGGCTTTGGGGAGCGAACATTCATCAGACTGCGGAGCAAATCCTTTTGCTCCTTTTCGCCCTCCGGCACCTCGATATTTCTGTATCTGCGATCTTCTTCCAATAACCTGTCAATCAGAAATCTTCTTTGTTCGTTATGTGTCATGCGCTGTACGCCTCCTTGCAATCCATGTAGGAGAGCATTTTTATGTAATTTTCCCGCGATGGGCGGTGATACTCAATTTCCCAAATAGATACGGTGCTTCGGTTTACGCCTATCAGCTCCGCAAATTTTCCCTGCGAAACGCCGAGAGCCGATCTTATCTCTTTTATCCTTGCTCCATACCCCGGCATAAGAAACTTGGTGTAATCATCTAACAGCAGATCAACATTGATGTCAAGAGCTTCTGATAGCTTCAACGCTTGCTCATAGTAGATTTCTTGAAATTGCTTCTCGTAGTTAATAATCTCTGCCGCTGGAACGCCAATCATTTCACCGAGTTGTGCTTTCGATAAGCCCTTAGATGAACGGTAGTATTCTAACTGCTTATAGGGTGGCGCGGACGCTCCAACCTTTGGAAAATCAAAGGTTAGGTGCATCAAGCAGCTACCTTGATGGAATTGATAGATGCCTGTGTGATTGTGAGTGGTATCGGGTTCTCACTTCCGTCGACCACGCCCATCTGCAGCGCGGCGTAAAGCTCGCTCATCGCCAGTGCCGTCGGGGTTCCGCCCATGGCGCGGATGGCTTTCACATATCCTTCCGTGTTTGGCACCCGGATCTTCATTCCTGCAAGATCAGCGGGTGTACGCACAGGTTCATTTCTTGTATACAGGCTGCGCATCCCGGAAGAGAAAGAGGACAGGATCTCAACCCCGACATTCTCCGCCGTAGCATAAAGCCCGTTGATTGCGCTGTCTCCCGAGGCAAATACATTCTTTTGATGCTCCATCGATTCAAAAAGATAAGGAGCATTCAGGATTTCAAAATCCGGGCTGTATACGCAGATATAGTTGTTGCCAACGATGGCCATGTCGATACTTCCGGCGATGACCCCTTCCAGTGAATCTGCCTCGCTGCCAAGCATGGAGGCGGGAAAGATTTCCAATGTATAGCGTCCGTTTGTAGCTGCGGACAGTTCCGTATTGATCTGTTCCAGCATGGTACAGTACGGATGTCCGCTTCCCTGCGAGAGACTGACATCCAGGACTGTCCGCATATCCGGCTGACCAGAGCTGTTCAACTGATCCGCCTTATACAGGAAGGTCATTGCCTGCGCTCTGGTACAGCTGTTTGCAGAGCCGAAGCTCGTCGCGCTCGTACCCGAGGTGATGCCTTTGTCCTTCGCCCACAGCACCGGTTTGTAGAAATAGTCGCTTGACTTTACATCGGTGAATGGGCTGGATGTCGTGTTAACAGCCGGGCTCCCGAGTGCTTTCCAGAGGAAGGTCATGATCTGTGCACGGGTACAGGGAGAGTACGGTGCAAAGGTCGTCGCTGTTTTCCCTGCGGTGATCCCCTCTTCTTTTGCCCAGAGCACTGGCTTATAGAAATAGTCGCTTTCCTTCACATCGGTGAACGGATTGTTCAGCTCGGTCGGTTCCGGGCTCCCCATTGCCTTCCATAGGAAGCTCACGATCTGTCCGCGCGTACAGATTTTGAAGGGCGAAAAAGTCGTGCTGCTTGTCCCGCTCGTGATGCCGTAATCATACGCCCAGTAAACCGGCTCATAATAATACTGCGTCGGATCAGAGACATCTGCGAAACCGCCCGGTGAGAAAATGATCTCTGAGTTCAGCAGCGATTCATTGTTGTTTGTTTCCACGATCTGATTCCACTGCTCCTGCGTTGCGAGATAATAGACTGTCTTGAGGTTTGTCATTGAATAGAAACTCCAGCCCATGATGCGGTTCACCGATGCTGGAATTGTAACCGACTGAAGAAAGCTGTTGAATGCAAAAGCATGCTCTCTGATAACCTCGGTCCCCACCGGAACCGTATAGTCTGTGCTTTTATTGCAAGGATACTGTACCAGTGTTTTGAGATCTTTGCTGAACATCACGCCGTTAACCGCTGTAAAGGCAGAGTTCCCCGGTGCAACACGGATCTCTTCTGTCTCACCAGAGGCACTTCCGAAAAAATGCCCCTCCACCTCTGTGACGCTCGCCGGTACTGCAAAAACCCGGATTCCGGTATTCCACAGGCACTCGTTCTCGAGTCTTTTCAGAGATTCCGGAAGCGCGAGCTCCCTCAGGCTCGTGCAATTTAAAAAGCAGGCATGCGGCAGCGTTGTGATTCCCTCCGGGATTATAGCCGAAGTCAGGTATTCACAATCCGTGAAAGCACAGCGGCCCAGCTCGGTGACTCCACTCTGAACAACCAGTTTCCTGACCTGTTCCTGACAGGAATTCCAGGGCGTTTGCTTCTGGAAGTAGTCGTACATCGCTCCGCTTCCGCTGATGGTTAGCACTCCGTTATCGTCCAATGTCCAGGAAACGCTCTCTCCGCAGGTGCCAGAGCCCGCCATCCGTTCCGCAGTTTTCTCACCATCTTTTTCTTCGGACTGAAGTGTTGCCTCCTTCGCTTCCTTGGTGGCCGGTTCTTCCACAGAGGGGATCATCTCTGCTTCCACTTGAGGCGATTCCTCAGATACATTGCTTTCAGCTGATGCTTCTGCCGATACTTTCGCATCATCCGTCGAAGGTTCTGCGTCGCCTATCGACAGTTCACCGTCTTTTACCTCTGATACGACGGCGATTTCTTCCGTTGTAGTTTCGCCGATGGGCTCCTCTGATGTTATTTCATTCTGGGACTCTTCCGTGGGTTCCTCATACACCCAGTTTTTCTCCGGTTCAGGGATTTCCGCCGGCTCCTGTTCTTCGATCGGCTCCTGCTG
>JAFTGD010000053.1 GCA_017458065.1 Oscillospiraceae bacterium | reverse complement strand
GCTCCGGCCGCTCCCGCTGCCCCGGCCGCAGGCGCCGTTGCCGCCGGTACGCGCGTGGATTCCCCGCTGCCCGGCAACGTTCTGGACGTCAAGGTCGCCGTCGGCCAGGCCGTCAAGGCCGGTCAGGTGCTCGTCATCATCGAGGCCATGAAGATGGAGAACGAGGTCGCAGCACCCTGTGACGGCATGGTCAAGCAGATCGTCACCGGTAAAGGTGCGGTCGTGGCCACCGGTGATGCGCTGCTCGTGATCTGAGGAGCTGCCGATGAGTATACTGGAAACACTCGGCCGCCTTGGCCAGACCTCCGGCTTCTACATGCTGTTCAGCGACTGGCGTCAGATCCTCATGATCGCGATCGCCTGTGTGCTGCTGTATCTGGGGCTGGTGAAAAAGTTTGAACCCTTGCTGCTGATTGGCATTGCCTTCGGCATGCTGCTCACCAATCTCCCCGGCTCGGAGATGTACCATCCCGAGCTGTGGGATGCCTACATCGCGGGCCAGCTGCGCCTCACCGACATCATCCATGACGGCGGTCTGCTGGATATCCTCTACATCGGCGTCAAGTCCGGTCTGTACCCCTCGCTGATCTTCATGGGTGTGGGCGCCATGACCGACTTCGGCCCGCTGCTGGCGAATCCGAAGAGCCTGCTCCTCGGCGCCGCCGCGCAGTTTGGCATCTTCGCCGCCTTCCTGATGGCCATCGGCATCTTCGGCTTTGCGCCGAATGTGGCCGCCTCCATCGGCATCATCGGCGGCGCGGACGGCCCCACGGCCATCTGGCTGACCAGCAAGCTGGCGCCGGACTACCTGGCCCCGATTGCGATTGCGGCGTATTCCTACATGGCGCTGATCCCGCTGATCCAGCCGCCTGTGATGCGCCTGCTCACCACGAAGGAAGAACGCGAGATCAAGATGGAGCAGCTCCGTCCGGTCTCCAAGAAGCAGAAGGTCCTCTTCCCGATCATCGTGACCATTTTTGTCTGCCTGCTTCTCCCCTCCGTGGCTCCGCTGCTGGGCTGCCTGATGCTGGGCAACCTCTTCAAGGAATGCGGCCTCACCGACCGTCTGAGCGACACGGCGCAGAACGCGCTGATGAACATCGTGACGATCTTCCTTTCCACCTCTGTCGGCGCCACGGCAGTGTACTACCGCTTCCTCACGCCGCAGACCCTGTTCATCATCGTGCTCGGCCTGATCGCCTTTGAGTTTGCGACCGTGGGCGGTCTGCTGCTCGGCAAAGTGATGTGCAAGCTCTCCGGCGGCAAGATCAATCCTCTGATCGGTTCCGCGGGCGTGTCCGCCGTGCCGATGGCGGCGCGTGTGAGCCAGATCGAAGGCGCGAAGGCGAACCCCTCGAACTTCCTGCTGATGCACGCCATGGGTCCGAACGTGGCCGGCGTCATCGGTTCCGCTGTGGCGGCGGGCTTCCTGCTGGCGGTTTTCGGCGGCTAAAAAAGCGGAAGGACGTCAACTGCCCAGGTTTTTCCCTCCAGGAGGGACGAACCCGACAGGCGGCATCCTTCTTCCCTGCAAAATCGAAGCTCTGTGAGAAGAGCTTCGATTTTGTTTTATGATTCCACGGATTTTCGGAATCCCGGAGTCTTGTTTTTCATCAATTATGCTTCCGCATCTGGTATTCTCTCTCAAAATCGTGTAAAATAGCGTTAATACCCGCCGGTTCCGGCGGACCTGTTTGGAGGTTTCAAAATGACTGATTATAAAGCCCTCTATGCACAGAAAAAACTCAGTGCCGATGAGGTTGCCGCCCGGGTCGAAAACAACTGGCTCATTGGCATGGACGCCGCCATCGGCCAGACCCCTGCCATCATCGACGCCATCTGCAGGAAAGCAGCAGCCGGCGGGCTTTCCGGCGTGCGCGTTCAGATGCTGCTTGATGTCTATCCCTATGCGTTTTATGCCGACGACAGCCTCTCAGGCAAAGTGACGGGCGAGTCCTGGTTTGCCAGTACCGGGGCGAGGAAAGCCCTTGCGGCCGGCCTTGCGGATTATATCCCGAATTACTACCGCGACACTCCCCGCCATATCCGCGCCAATTACGACTATGACGCTTTCTGCGTCTCCGTCTCCCCGATGGATAAACACGGCTACTTCAGCCTCGGAACGGTGAGCTCCTACTCCCCCGCCATGATCGACAAGGCAAAGCACATCTTTGTCGAGGTGAACGAGAACACGCCCCGCGCCGTCTGCGGCACGCAGCTGCACATCAGCCAGATCGACGGTCTGGTGGAGAACACTTTTGAACTCCCAACCCTCCCTGCGCCGACGCTTGATGACGTCAGCATCACCATCGGCAACCTGATCGCCGAGCAAATCCCGGACGGCGCCTGCATCCAGCTGGGCATCGGCGCGATCCCCGATGCGGTGGGCATGGCGCTGAAGAGCAAGCACGACCTCGGCATCCACACCGAGATGTTCACAAGCTCGATGGTGGACCTGCTGGAATGCGGCGCGGTCAACAACAGCAAAAAGCAGATCCACCGCGGCAAGAGTGTCACGACCTTCGCCTTCGGTTCCAAGGCCATCAACGACTATATTGACGACAACCCCGCTATTGAGATTCTTCCGGTGGATTATGTAAACAATCCTGAGGTCATCTGCCAGAACGACAACATGATCTCCATCAACGCGGCGCTGGAGGTCGACCTCTTCGGACAGGTCTGCGCCGAGAGCATCGGGACGAAGATCATGTCCGGCTCCGGCGGCCAGGTGGATTATGTCCGCGGCGCATGCCAATCCAGGGGCGGCAAGAGCTTCATCGCCTTTTCCTCCACGGCAAAGGGCGGCACCATCAGCAAGATCAAGCCCATTCTCACTCCCGGCGCTGTTGTGACCACCAGCAAGAACGACGTGGACTACATCGTGACCGAGTACGGCATCGCCCATCTGCGCGGGCAGACACTCTCCTCCCGTGTCAGCCAGCTCATCGCCATTGCCCACCCCGATTTCCGGGATGAACTGCGCTTTGAAGCCAAAAAGCGCGGCATTCTGATCTGAGGTTCAGCCATGAAATATCAGGCCGTATTATTTGACATGGACGGGACCGTCCTCGACACGCTGGACGATCTTCTGGATTCCACAAACTACAGTCTCTCCCATTTCGGGCTGCCGCAGGTTTCACGGGAACATATCCGGCGGAACCTCGGCAACGGCGCCCTCTATCTGATCCGCAACAGTGTTCCCCAGGGCTGTTCTCCGGAGCTGCAGGAAGAAATCCTCGCCTTCTACAAGCCCTGGTATGCCGCGCACTGCCGGATCAAAACCGCGCCCTATGAGGGGATTCTTCCCCTGATGGAGGCGCTCCGCGACCGCGGGCTTCAGCTGGCCATCGTTTCCAACAAGCCGGACACCGCCGTCCAGGAGCTGTCGGAAGCCTGCTTCCCCGGGCTGCTGGAGCTCTCCGTCGGAGAGAGCCCTGCCGTCAGACGCAAGCCCGCGCCCGACACGGTGCTCAAAGCGGCGGAGCAGATGGGGCTCAACGCGGCTGACTGCGTCTATGTGGGTGACTCCGAGGTTGACATTCAGACCGCCCGGAACGCCGGGATGGACTGCATCGCCGTCACCTGGGGCTTTCGGGATGAGCCGCAGCTGCTGGAGGCCGGCGCGGAGGTCCTGGCCCGCTCGCCGGAGGAACTGCTGGCGCTGATTCTGCAATCCTGAACAAGCTATCTTTTTTCTATCGAAAAGGCTGCATCGTCGATCTGACGGTGCAGCCTTTCTGTCTTCCAAATATTCTTTTGATGCTCGGCTCCGGGTTCCCCGAGGCCATGGGTTTACGCTCTGTGGAACAGAGCGATGACGCCGTGTCAGAACGTCATGGAATGCCACACGTGAACATAGCCTGCTTTAGAGAAGCGTTTACTCCAGGTTCAGGCCTTTCTTCAGCCCGAGTACCGTCGCGAGGTAAAGCACCGCACCCTGGACGGCGCTGATGATGATCCCGTGCCATGTCATGGAGGAGACAAAACGCATCGCTTCCGCTCCGTTCATGATATCCCATCTGGCGGTATCCGCTGTGCCTGCCACACCGATGCCGTAGCCCATCTCCATCAGATTAAACAGGAAGCTCATCCCGATGAAGAATACGACGCTGAGCAGGATCTTGCTTTTGGTAAACATGTGTCCCAGAGACATGGACGCGTAGAAGTGCAGGCACGTGACCAGCGTCCCGATCACCATGGCGAGGATCCACTGGAAGAGGAAGGTCATCACCTGGCTGCGGATCCCGAGCTCATCCAGCATCTGCATCAGATCGTTCCAGCTGGGAAGCTGTTCGATGATCATCTCAAGATTGGTATTTGACAGGTTCAGGGCCGTCAGCGCCAGGATCACAAAGATCAGCAGCGCCGTCAGCAGGAACCAGACCAGCGATACGATCAGCTTTGACCAGACGATGGAGTGGACGCTCACCGGGAGAGTAAACATCAGATACCCCTCGTCCTTCAGCAGGTTGCGGTAGAAGCGGCTGATCATGATCACCAGTGCCATCACCGCCGCGGCGACGATGCCGATGCCGAAGAAGACCAGGATCAGGATAAACACGATCCGCAGTACCGGCACATCCGACAGTCCGCTTGTGAGGCCGCGAATGGAGAGATTGGCCAGCAGCGAGAGCGCTGCCAGCGCGCCCATCGCGGGCAGCATGGTCCGTGCCGTAGCGCGGAACTCATGCTTGATTAACTTCCCTAGCATCTGAACACCTCCCTGAAATACTGGTCCACACTCATGCCGTGCTCCTCCCGGATCTCGTCCACGGAGGACTGGAGCACGATCTTCCCCTGATTGATAAAGATCACATCGTCCAGCACCTGCTCCACATCGGCAATCAGATGCGTCGAGATGATGACCGCCGCGTCCGGGTTGTAGTTGCGGATGATCGTGTCCAGAATATAGTCCCGCGTCGCCGGGTCCACGCCGCCTATCGGCTCGTCCAGCAGGTAGAGCTGCGCCTTCCGGCTCATGACCAGGATCAGCTGCGCCTTCTCTCTCGTTCCTTTGGACATCTCCTTGATCCGCATGCTGTCGTCGATATTCAGCCGCAGGAGCATCTCCGTGGCTTTGTCGCGGTCGAAGTCGTCATAGAAATCCTCAAAGAAGTCCAGCAGCTGGCTCACCTTCATCCATTCGGCCAAATAGGGTCTGTCCGGCAGATAGCTCACAATGCTCCGGCTCTCATTCCCGGGCTTCTGCCCTTCAATCAGGATCTCGCCGCCCGTCGGTGTCAGCAGACCGTTTGCCAGCTTCAGCAGCGTCGTCTTTCCGCTGCCGTTCGGGCCCAGCAGTCCGATCACCCGGCCCGGCTCGATTTTCAGGTTGACCTCGTCCAGCGCCTGAATGGCCCCATAGCGCTTTGACAGATCTCTGCATTCAAGTATCGCCATTCTGTTCCTCCTTCTCCTCCAGCAGGGTGAGGATCTCGCTCCGGCTGTAGCCGAGCTTCCCCATCGCCTCCAGAAAGCCGCGGATCTGTTCCTCCGCAAATTGCTTCTTTGCATGTTCGATCACACGCATATCCTCCGTGACAAAGCGGCCCGCCGTCCGCTGGGAATAGACCATGCCGTCCCGCTCCAGCTCCTGGAGCGCCCGCTGCATCGTGTTGGGGTTGACCCCTGCCTCGGCGGCCATGTCCCGGACGGACGCAAGCCGCTCTCCCGGCAGGAAGCTCCCCGATACGATCCCGAGCTTGATCTGTTCCACAAGCTGCGAATATATCGGCAGGTCACCGCGAAATTTCCATTCCATTCGCTGCCTCCTTTGTGTTATTGTCTTAAGCGCTTAATACAATAACACATCTATTATTCTCTGTCAAGACCTTTTTCCATAAAAAATTTCCACCGAAGCAAATTCGGTGGAAATGGCAGCCTTATAAAAACAGATCCTTTCTGTCTGCGTCCTTTGTTCCTCTCTCCTCCATCCACTCCTGTATGCGGATCCGCATGCCCTCGGGCTTCTGCCCGCCGACAGCGCAGCCATCCGGATCCAGCCGAACCAGAACAGGCTGGCAGAAAAACGTGATATAAAACCCCGCAATCATCAGCAGGAAGGCCGCACAAAGCAGAATGTTGATCACCGGCGGCGTGTATTTGATCCTCAGTCCCGGATATTCCACCGGGTTCTCAAAGCGGAACTTCAGACTGCCGACCTGCAGCTCGTCCCCGGGGAAGGCCAGAATCGGTGTGTAGACGCCGTCAGACGCCGTCTGCACCTGGTAAACGGGATTCGGGTAGCTGCCAGAGGTATTGGTGATCAGGGTGACGTTGCCGCTCGGATCCCGGATCAGGTCGGGATAGACCGCCTCGTACCAGAGCCCGTTGACGCCGTCCAGAGAGAGAAACACAAGATCGGTCAGCGTGAAGGTATCTTCCAGCCCAGTCTCCAGATTCTGTACCGTGACGGCCCCCGCCGTGCCGTAGGTCTGCTGATAGATTTTCCAGGGACCGAAGGAGAGCGGATGATTGACCTTGATCTCCCGCAGGCCGCTGTCTCGCCCATCCGGAAGCGTCACCGTGAGCTCACTCGTGAAATCAAGTCTTCCTTCCTCATTCTCGATCCGGAAGCTCTCCACCGCAATCTCGGTGCCGTCCTCCATGGCGACCTTCTCTCCCGGCAGGCATGCGTGATCTCCTGTAGTCGGGATATACAGAGCCATCGCACCGAAGAGGATCGTCAGCAGGATCGACAGATGGGTCAGGAAGCTGCCATAGCGTCCGAATCCGTTCTTGCTGTAAATGCTGCTCTTCTCGGCGCTCTCTTCTCTGCAGCGCATGGCCCGGAGGCCCGTCTGCACGGCATCATGCCGTGCCGGATCGAGGGCGTACTGCTGCGGCAGTCCCAGAACGATTTCCTTTTCGATTGCTTTCGCTTTTGAAACGCTCCGGATCCGGACCAGAGAACAGAAGATGAGATTCAGCCCCAGCAGGATCAGCAGCAGCTGAAAGTACCAGCTGTTGAAGACATCGTACAGCTTCAGCGACAGAATGGCGCCGTGGAAGCCGCGGTAGTTCTGCGCATACCAGGCGATCTCCTTCCCCTGGGGGATCGCTGTTCCGAGAACGGAAAAGACCGCGATCAGAACAAGAAGGATGATACCGACGCGCATGGAGCGGAAAAACTGAAATCGCTTTTTCATTGTTTTCCTTCAATCATGGGGAAAGCGCCTACCCAACCGGGCGGGCGCTTTCCCGTGTTATTTTGTTTTCTGTACGCTCAGGCGGTGAACATGCCGAGCGCCTCGTTTGTGAGCGCTTCCGCTTTGTCCAGGCACTCGTTGGTCAGGCTCGGGTTATGGGCGCCTTCACTGTTCTCCACGAAGACAAAGTCCCAATAGAACTGTGCGTCACGGGCTATCGCGCGGATGGCGTCAAGCTCTTCCTCCGTGTATTCGCCGCTTTCAACCGCGACGGCAAGCTTCTCCGTCAGGTCAACCAGCAGGTCGGAGATCTCGGTCGTTCTGGTATCGACTTTCTCCATCACCGCACGCACCTCGGACACGAGGTCCTGATGGCACTTGGAGCACTCCGCGTCGATCAGCGCCTGGTTCTCCAGGGGGCTCGTCAGGTAGTGGCTCGGATACGCGGTTCCGGACTCCCCGATCACGGTTCCCATATGGCAGTCCGCGCAGGTATAGGTGCTGCCGTGGATGGAGCCTTTGCCGAGGAAGGTCTCAAATTCCGGATGCTGAACCTTGATCTGACGCACACCGGTCCGCGGGTTGGTATAATCCGCGAAGCCGAGGCCATTCTCATCCACCAGGACGTTATTGTAGTAGTCGAGGATCGCATCGGGGTGCATGGTCTCGAGGTCAAAGCGCGGCAGGCTGGTCACACCCGTGCCGGGGTAGAAGTAATACTCCACATGGCACTGTCCGCAGGCGAGGTCTGCAGCGGGAACCTTCTCAAAATCCGCGCCGAGAGCCTCGATCACATAGGTATGCGTAACCGTGATCTCGCCCGGGTCGTTTGCATGGCAGGAGTAGCAGCTGATGCCTTCGCTTACGAGCTCCCGCATGTCGTCAAACGAGTACTGGTAGACCTCCGGTCCGGTCTCGTTGACAAGGTTGGTAAAGTCCGGCGTCTTGCAGGTCCAGCACTGGGCCATTGCGTGCGGACGGCCGGTCTCCAAAATGTCGTTCACATCGTAGAAGTGGCCGCGGGCGCTGCCGTAGCACTTGGAGAAGCCGTAGGGCTCGTACAGGGTGACGAGCTGCGGATATTCCTTCAGATAATCCACGATCTCGTCATTCTCCTGGTTCTTCATGAAGCTTGCATAGATCTCGGGATACTTCTCTTCCCAGTCGGCAGCGTGCAGAACCGTCACGCCGGACATGGTCTCAACCTGTCTGGCAACGCCTTTGCCGGTGTGTTCCGCTTCAGCCACCGCGAGGACGGTCCCGGGAGCTGTTCCGCTCTCTGCCGCGGCCGCGGTCTTTGGCGCCATTGCAACGCTGATAATGCCGGTTGCCAGTACGGCGATACCGCAGCAGATCCCGGCGATATCGGACAGGATCTTTTTCTTCGCTTTGCTCATGTTCTTTTCCTCTCGATCTTATCATATTTCAAGGGGATCATAACGGAGTTTCTTACAGCTTCATTATATCGAAAACAAGCATTGCAGTCAAGGTGTAATATTTCCTAACTTAGATCGTGTTTTAAGTTTTGATTTGGCATCAAAGTTGGGAAGGTGTCAGAGCTCGGAACTGTCGAGCGAGCTCGACTCGCTCTCGGTGGAGACATGCCGGCTCAGCTTGTGCAGTTCGGCGCGCAGGGCGGCGAGCTCCGCATCCACCGGGTCGATGACGTTGACCTGATCGACCTCGCCGACATAGTTGATCTTCTTTCCGGCCACACGGACCACCTTGGCCGGGATACCCACAGCGGTGCTGTCCTCGGGGATATCCGAGAGAACGACGGCATTGGCCGCGACACGGCTGTTGTTTCCGACGTTGATGGGGCCAAGCACCTTTGCGCCGGTGCTCACCAGCACGTTGTTACCGATGGTCGGGTGGCGCTTCCCCACATCCTTGCCGGTACCGCCGAGCGTTACGCCGTGATAGATCAGGCAGTCGTCGCCGATCTCGGCCGTCTCGCCGATCACTATCCCCATGCCGTGGTCGATGACCAGGCGCTTGCCGATCTTTGCGCCGGGATGAATCTCGATCCCCGTTTTGTGCCGGGACCGCTGTGAGATCCAGCGGGCGAGGAAAAACAGCTTGTGCTCGTAGCACCAGTGGGCCTTGCGGTGGGCGCGGATGGCATGGATGCCGGGGTAGAGCAGCAGCACCTCAAGCGTGGTGCGGGCAGCAGGGTCACGCTGCTTATAGGCTTCTACCGTTTCTTTCAGATCCTGAAACATAGTATTCTCCTGTTCGATTCGATATAGTGATTCCTCTTGTTATCTGACGCACCTACATCGAGCAGGATAAAAACGCATTGTAACCCCTCCGGAATGATGATCGGTATACCGCAGCGCGGCACCGGTATTATAATCAGGATTCGACATACTGTCAACCGCTTCTGCCGTTTTCCGCGTTCTTTTATTCCGGAAACCCTGCATATCTTTTCTTGCAAAGCGTGGTCCTTGGTGCTATACTTATTTTAATTATCTGCGGAGCGTCGCTGCTGCTCCGGTTCGTTCCGTGTACTGATCAAAACGCTGAAAATGAGAGGCCGATCCCATGAGAAAAGTACTGCGTGTGTTCAAATGCATCGTTTTGCTCGCATATCTCCTGTTTGTGGTGCTCTGCTGCCACTCCTGCATGATGACGCTGTTTCGCAACAGCATTGTCCCGGAGGGCGGAGATGCCGCAGTGCTGCCGGTTTCCGAGTCGACTCCCGAGCCGGTCCAGCAGCCGAAGAACGAGAATGAAGTCGCCCTCTCCTCCGGCATCTATCAAAAGGACGCAGAGAATCTGACCGCTGTTATAACCGCTTCCGATCTTCCCCTTCTGGACGCTTTCACAGCGCTCCGTTCGGCGGATTTCTCTGGCAGCAGCTGCTATGAGGAGCTGGTCTCATGGGCAGCCGGGCATCCGGACGTCAGCGTGCGCTACACCGTGGCGCTTCCCGACGGACAGACGCTCGCGAATGACGCAGCATCGGTGAATCTGTCTTCCATGGATCCCGCTCTGCTTCCCCAGGCGGCAAGCCTCCTGACGTATCTGCCCAATCTCCAGACGGTGGATCTGGGCGTTGCCCAGGGCGGCAGCACAATTTCCTCCGATGTCCTCGCTGCGATCTCTGCAGCCGCACCGAATGCCGAGCTCCACTACGCGTTGTCTCTGCTCGGCCGGGAGGTCAGTCTTTCGGATACCGAGCTTGATCTCTCCTCCATGTCTGCCGAACAGGTCAGCGAAGCAGCTTCTATCCTGCGCAGCATGAACAACATCCAGCTCATCCATCTCGGCTCTCAGGGGAACGGCCTGGGCTGGGATGCCATCGGCGCCATCCATGAGGCAGCACCGAAAGCCGCACTGGATTATAACTTCTCGATCTACGGCGTTGATACCAACCTCTCCACGGATTACCTGAGCTTCAGCCACAACAGGCTCTCTGATCAGGGCAGCGAGATCCGCAGCATTCTCCCCTATATGACCAGGCTCCAGACTCTGGATATGGACACCTGCGATGTCTCCAACGAGAACATGGCCGTCATCCGGGACGAGAATCCGAACGTCGATGTCATCTGGAGAATCTGGTTTGCGGGTTACAGCGTGCGCACCGATGTGGAACGCATCCTCGCCTCCTCCACTGCCCGCGGCGGAGCGGTAACAGATGAAGAAGCCTCCAAGCTTCAGTACTGCACCAAGGTCAAATATCTGGATCTTGGTCATAATGAAGTCCTTACAGATATCTCTTTTGCCCGCAGCATGCCGGAGCTGGAGGTCCTGATCCTCGCAATCAACAACATCAGCGACATCTCTCCCCTGGCGGACTGCCACAAACTGGAATATCTGGAAATCAACTCCACCAATGTCACCGACCTGACGCCGCTGGCCAACGCAACCAGCCTGCGCCATCTCAACATCGGCCGGACGATTAAAACCGATGAGAATACCGGTGCGGATTTGAACCGTCCAAGAGTTACCGATCTAACACCGCTCTACGGACTCTCCGGGCTGGAGCGGCTCTGGATCGGTTCGCTGACCGCCTCCGGTATTCCGGCAGAGCAGATCGCCTATATGAAAGAGCTGCTGCACGAGCTGCCCCCCGACCCGAATGACGACTTCGTCGACAACCAGAAGGTCAACATCATCGCAGGCGACCCCTCCCAGGGAACCTGGCGCTTTGATGAGCACGTGGACAACTCAAAATGGGACTTTTGGCTGCAATACGGTTACTTCAATTACGACTACATGCCTCGATATGCGCTTCTGCGCGAACAGTTCCAATATGATCTGGGTGATGCAGCCTATTCCCTGCCGCAGAACGATCCGCTGTACTGATGACCGGCGATTCTCCCGAACTACAACCAAATTGGAGACCGTTTTATGAAGAAAAAAGCTCTCGTTTCCCTTCTTCTGGTTCTTAGTCTGTCTGTCACAGTTCTGGCCGGATGCGGGAAGACAAATACCGGTATTCCCGAGGCGCAGCAGATTGTTGAGGAACCCGCCGCCTCAGAACCGACTCCTGAGCCGACACCCGAGCCAACCCCGGAACCCACACCCGAGCCGACACCCAGCTATGATCTCAACTTCAGTGTTGCCGGACAGCAGATCTCCGCGGGGATTGAGTCCCTGGATCTCTCTCAAGCCTCCGGAGAAGAAGTCGACCGGCTGATTTCCGTTTTGCCCGCGCTGCCGTCTTTGAGAAATCTCGAGCTCGGGTACGCCGCTGCGGAATCCCCGCGGATCACCTGGACACAGCTCCGCGCCCTGGTGGAAGGGCTCCCGCAGGCAGACTTCCATTATTCTTTCACCGTACAGGGTTATTCTTTTCAGCTTTCCGACCAGATTCTGAACCTGAACCACTTTGCATTTCAGGATGAAGGAGAGCTTGCCGCACAGATCGCTTCCTGCATGCCGAATCTCAAGGTTCTCGACATGGATGGCTGCGGTGTCTCCAACGAGAGCATGGCCGCTATCCGCGATCGGCTTCCCGGCGTTGAAGTTGTCTGGCGCGTGCTGATCGGCGCGGACTACAGCGCCCGGACCAATGTTGAGCGGCTTGTCATCTCCAACCCTGACCGCGGCGGCAATCTGGACACACCGGAGTCGATCGCCGGGCTCTACTACTGCAACAAGGTCAAATATCTGGATCTCGGTCACAATTACCTGTTGACCGACATCTCCTTCATCCGGAACATGCCGGATCTGGAAGTCCTGATCCTCGCCATGACCGCCGTCAAGGATATCTCTCCCCTCGCGGAATGCCCGAATCTCAACTATCTGGAATACCAGACCTCTGCGGCATGCGACCTCTCTCCGCTCTCGGAACTCACCAATTTGAAGGATCTGAACATCTGCTATAACTTTGCGCTGCGGGATATCCGGCCGATCATGAATCTGGATCTCGACCGCCTGTACATCGGCTGTCTCTCCCCGGTCCCTCCAGCCCAGATCGAGCAGTATAAGCAGCTTCACCCCAACTGCATTGTCAACACCACTACTGAGGATCCCACAGACGAGAATTGGCGCTACGGCGACATCAGCGGCAACGGCGGCTGGGAAACCGCGGCGCGCTACGAACTGCTGCGGCAGCAGATGGAGTATGACAACTTCCCCGGCTGCTACGCCTACCGCGGGAACGACCCCTGTGAATATAACCGTTTCGAATATAATCTTACAACCATGAAACCCAATGTGGCCTGAATGAGTAAACTTAAAGTCTCCAGTGAGTTTTTTCCAATGTCATCTCATTTGTTTGCAAACCGCCTCTGCCGGACCGGCAGAGGCGGTTTGCATGAAAAATGCACCCCGTTTTCACGGGGTGCCAGTAAAGATCAGATTCCGTTGTTCGAGCAATTACTTGCCCATGTTCATCTGAGCAGCGACTTCCGCAGCGAAGTCCTCCTGCTTCTTCTCGATGCCCTCACCCTTGACGAAGTGCACGGCGTCGACAAACTTGACAGTGCCGCCGAGCTTCTTGGCAGCGTCAGCGATATAGCCTTCGACGGAACCCTTGAACAGGTCGGAGCGGACGAACTCCTGCTGCAGCAGGCAGGTGTCCTTGAAGAAAGCGTTCAGCTTACCGGCAGCTGCCTTCTCCTTGACGGCGGCGGGCTTGCCGGCCATCTTCGGGTCGTTGTCCATCAGGGCAACCTGAACAGCCTTCTCATGCTCGATGTCTTCCTGCGGAACCAGCGCCTTGTCCCAGAACTTGGGATTCATGGCGGCGATCTGCATGGCGACGTTCTTGCCGATCTCGGTCGCGTCGATGCCGCCCTCGACAGCGAGGTTCACCAGTACGCCGTGGGTGCCGCCGGCATGGACATAGGCCACGTTGAAGGGCTCGGCAAAGCGGGCAAAGCGGCGGACTTGCAGGTTCTCACCGATGGACATGACCTTCTCGGGAAGGATCTCGGCGACGGTCAGCTCGCGGCCGGGGTACTTGCACTGAAGCAGGGCGTCCACATCGGCGGGATTGTCATTCATGACGACCTTGCAGATGTCCTTGACAAACTGAACGAACGCTTCGCTCTTGGCGCAGAAGTCAGTCTCGCAGTTGACTTCGACAACAGCGCCGACGCCGCACTCGGAGCAGACATGCGCGTATGCCATACCCTCGGCAGCAATGCGGCCGGCCTTCTTTGCGGCCTTGGCAAGGCCCTTTTCACGCAGCCAGTCGACTGCCTTATCCATATCGCCGTCGGTGGCCTGGAGCGCCTTCTTGCAGTCCATCATGCCGACGTTGGTCATCTCACGGAGCGTTTTTACATCCTGAGCGGTAAATGCCATTGTATTTTTTCCTCCTTAAAGTCTGATTACAAATTACTTCAGAAAAGGGGGCGCAGTCACGCCCCCGAATGATTCTTATTCCTCAGAAGCTTCCGCAGCGGCGTCGACTTCCGCCATAGTCATCTCGGACTCGTCAGCGCCCTGATGGCCTTCCTGAACGGCGTTGGCCATGGTAGCGGCGATCAGACGGATGGCGCGGATGGCGTCATCGTTGGCCGGGATCACATAGTCGACCTCGTCCGGGTCGCAGTTGGTGTCGACGATCGCAACGATGGGGATGTGCAGCTTGCGGGCTTCGGCGATGGCATTGTGCTCCTTGCGCGGGTCAACCACAAACATGGCGCCGGGGAGCTTCTTCATGTCCTTCACGCCGCCGAGGTACTTCTCAAGCTTTTCCATCTCGCCGAGGTGCTTCATGACTTCCTTCTTCGGAAGCATGTCGAAGGTGCCGTCTTCCTGCATCTTCTTCAGCTGAGCAAGGCGGTCCACGCGGGTACGCATGGTCTTGAAGTTGGTGAGCATGCCGCCGAGCCAGCGGGCATTGACATAGTACATACCGACACGAGAGGCCTCTTCACGGATGGCGTCCGTGGCCTGCTTCTTGGTACCGACAAAGAGGATGCTGTCGCCGTTCTCCGCCAGCTGACGGACGAACTGATAAGCCTCTTCCAGCTTCTTCACGGTCTTCTGAAGGTCGATGATGTAGATGCCGTTACGCTCACAATAGATGTACTCGGCCATCTTGGGGTTCCAGCGTCTGGTCTGGTGGCCGAAGTGGACACCGGCTTCCAGAAGCTGCTTCATGGATACTACTGCCATTTTTGTTCTCCTTTTTTGTTATTATCCTCCGGCCGCTTCAACCCCTCCGCCAAGCCATTGGCCACATGGGGAAAGTCCGCGTCCGTGCGAATTGCCGATAAATAATAACAGATCTGTTGTCAAAATGCAAGCGTTTTTTACGGGTTTTTCGCAGGTTTTTGACCGCATTTCAAAGTCCCTCTCTGTTTTCGTGGACAAAGCGCTCAAAACGCTGTATAATACCGCCGTCTGTTTCTTCTACGAACCCCGATTCTGACTTTCCCGGAGGAAGCCATGTTCCGCTCCAAGTATCCATTTCATTCTATATATACTTATGTTCTGTCCCTTCTCCTTGGCGCCGTTTTCTGCGCCTGTTCGCTTTACGGCACAGCAGTCGCATATGCCGAAGAGGCTCCCGAGACAGGCTCGTTTCCGGAAGGGGCGATCCTCATCACCGAGCTCATGGTCAAAAACCATGCCACGGTGCTGGACGGCTACGGAGAGTTCTCTGACTGGATCGAACTCTATAATAATACCGGCGAGGCTCTGAATCTGGACGGATGGACCCTCACGGACAGAGCTTCCAAAGACGGTCTGGTTTTCCCCGCTTTCCTTCTCCCTGAGGATACCTATTTTGTTGTTTTCGCCTCCGGGAAGGACCGGCCGGAAGAGCTGCATGCCCCCTTCTCCCTCTCGGAAGGGGAAGAACTTCTGCTCCGCGACCCCGCCGGGAACGTGATCAGCCGGGTGGAATGCCCCGAACTGCAGGCGGACGTCAGCTATGCGCGCTCCCCGGACGGAAGCTACAGGGAATGCCTCTATCCCACGCCCTGGTATGAAAACCTCACCTCGTCTTATGACACGATTCAGGTGCAGGAGGAGCGCAGCTCTCCGGTTCTCATCCATGAGGTCATGGTCTCCGATCCCAACAGCCGCTTCTCCCCATACGAGGGCAGCGACTGGGTGGAGCTCAAAAACGTCTCAGACAAAGCGGTATCTCTCGACGGCTGGTTTCTTTCCGACGATGACGACGATTATCGCAAGGCGGCGCTCCCCGCTGTCAGCCTGGAGCCCGGCAAGCTGACCGTTGTCCGCTGCGACCAGCTTGGCCTCTCTCTCGGTTCCGGGAGCGAGTCGCTGTATCTCTGGCAGGACGGCAGCGGTCTCCGGGACTGGCTGGTTCTCCGGGACATTCCTTACGGAGGGAGTTTTGGCCGCATGAGCGGGCAGAACGGCGGTTTCTTCTTTGCAAAAGCGACTCCGAACGAGGAAAACGGCGGCGGCATGCGCCGTGTCTCCGCAGTGCCTGTCGCGACGACGCCGGACGGGATCTTTGACGGCACGGAGCCGGTAGTGCTCGACCTGCAGGCAGAGGGGAAAATATACTACACCTATGACGCCACCGTTCCGGATCCGTCCTCTCTCGCCTGGGCCGGTCCGACCGAAGTCCCGGCAAGCTGCGTCATCCGGGCAATCTCCGTGGAGCCCGGGGCGCTGCCCAGCCGTCCGCTGACGCTGAATTACTTTATCGGGGAGCGCTTTGCTCTTCCCGTGCTGAGTCTGGTTTCCGACGACAAGGTCGCCTTTTACGGGATGTACAACGTCGGCTGGAAGGATCTGGAGTGGTCAGGCAATATCTCGTGGTATGAGGACGGCGGCAGCTTTTCCGCCCCCTGCGGGATCAGCATGCACGGCGATACCAGCCTGGTAATGCCAAAGAAGAACATGAGTCTGCGGTTTCGCGGCAGCTACGGTCAGGAGGAACTGAACTACGACCTGTTCGGCGGCGGGGTGACCAGCTTCACCAATCTGGTTATCCGGGGCGGTCAGGATCAGAACGCCAGCATCATTCGCAACGAGCTCTGTGAAAACCTCGCTCTTTCCGCCTCCGACAACATCATCGGCTCCCGCAGCCGCTACTGTGTTCTCTTCCTCGACGGCAACTACTCCGGCATCTACGCGCTCTCCGAGAAGCTGAACGAACAGCACTATGCAAACCTCGCCGGGGTCAGCAAAAGCAGTGTCACCACCGTCGATTCCGAGGTTCCCCGCAACACGGATTTCTATTTGGATGTGTTCGACTTCTGTGCCAAAAACAAAATGTCCGATCCGGAGAACTATGCGCATATCCAGACGCTTCTGGATCTCGACAGTCTGATCGACTGGGTCTTTCTGGAGGGCTTTTTTTCGAACAAGGATCTGACCTTCGGCAACCTCCGCTTCTGCCGCTCGTCGGAGAACGACGGCCGCTGGCGTTTCATGTTCTACGATCTGGACGCCACGCTCTCCGAGTTTTACCAGAACCACGCGATACTGCTGCACCGCAACAACATCCAGTGCGTTCAGGTGTCCGGCCTCTTTGCCGACCTATGGAAAAATGAAGAATTCCAGGACCGCTTTCTCAGCAGATGCGCGGAGCTGCTGACCGGCCCCCTCACCAATGAGAAGGTCCTCGCCGAGATCGACCGTCTGGCGGATCAGATCAGCCCGGAGGTCAGCCGCGATTTTGGCAGCCGGGGCCGCAGCTACAGCAGCTGGGAAGCAAACGTAGAAGCGCTGCGCACCTTCATCACCAAGAACAACTGGGCTGTTCATAACGTCGACTCCATCTGTCACGAGCTCCATCTGAGTGCGGAAGTACGCGAGAAGTATTTCGGCACAGTCAAATAATCCTTTGATGATGTATACGTATTCTCCTTCTCGTTCTCCTTATCAACGGTCTCTTATCCCTGGCTCAGTTCACTGCCTAATACAGGAAAGTCATCGCCTGCGCGCGTGTACATGCTTTTCCCGGGCTGAAGGTCGTGGCGCTCGTTCCCGAAGTAATTCCCTTCTCTTTTGCCCACAGCACTGGTTTGTAGAAGTAGTCCGTCGTTTTCACATCGGTGAAGGGATTACTTGTTAACGACGGTTCCTTTCTTGGTTTCCTGACAAGATGAATGTTGAAAAAGTTCAGGCCGTCTCCCAATCGCTCGGGAGACGGCCTTTTGTCAGCTTTTCGGTATTACTTATTTGTGCTTTCTCAGTTCATCGCCTTATACAGGAAAGTCATCGCCTGCGCGCGGGTACAGGCCTTCCCCGGACTGAAGGTCTTTGCACTCGTCCCAGATGTGATGTCGTTCTCCCTTGCCCACAGTACCGCCTTGAAGAAGTAATCATCGGATGACACATCTGTAAATGGATTGTAAGACCACTTGGGTTCCGGGCTGCCCATCGCTCTCCACAAAAAGGTTACAATCTGTCCCCGCGTGCAGGGATTCCCCGGGCTGAAGGTCGCCGAGCTTGTACCGGAGGTAATGCCGTTCAACCTTGCCCACAGTACGGGCTTGAAGAAGTAGTCGTCGGATGACACATCTGTGAACGGATTATTCAGTCTGTACGGTTCCGGGCTTCCCATCGCCTTCCACAGGAAGGTCACAATCTGCCCTCTTGTACAGGTCTTTGAAGGTGAGAAGGTCGTGGAACTTGTTCCACTTGTGATGCCTCTGTCCACAGCCCAGTAAACGGGTACATAGTAATATGCCTCTCGATCTGTAACATCATTGAATTTGGGGTTATTCTCCACAGGAATCCAGGTTAGATCCCCGCCATAGTCTTGACAATCGCTCTCTGTCCATCCCATACGCGTTGGATAATATGCATTGGCAGTGACATTTTCGAAAGTCGTATCAGAAGCGATAGCAGGAGGAGATCCAAGGAATGTTATGTTATTCAAACTATTACACCTTGCAAATGCCCCTTCTCCAATACTCTTCACACTGGCAGGAATGGTGATACTTTTCAGATATATACACCAAAGGAACGCTTCGTCCCCGATGCTTGTCACTCTGCCTGGGATCGATATACTCATTATATCATAGCAATGGGAGAATGCATTGTTCCCGATGCTCGTTACACTCTCAGGGATCGTTACACTCGTCAATGTGCTGCAGCCTTGGAAAGCATTGTCCGGGATATTCTCTGTCCAACCAAATTCGTAACCATATCCTTCTCCAGTCGGTCCGGCTGTTTTCAAGCCTTTGCATCCTGAAAAGGCCCAATATCCAATATTTGTTACACTGCCTGGTATCGTCAAGCTCGTCACATTGCTGCAGTCCTTGAATGCATCAGCCCCGATACTCGTTATGCCTTCCGGAATTACTGCGTTCTTTAACCCGCTGCACCCGGCGAAAGCATAATCGGGGATTCTCTCTTTCCAGCCAAATTCGTAATCATATCCGCCCCCAATCGGCCCGGCTGTTTTTAATCCGCTGCAGCCGGAGAACGTCGATTTTCCGACGCTCGTCACACTACTCGGAATAACTATATGCGTTATTTCACTGCAATTGAAAAAAGCATAATCGGGGATCATCTCTTTCCAGCCAAATTCGTAATCATATCCGCCCCCAATCGGCCCGGCTGTTTTTAATCCGCTACAATCAGAAAACGTACCTCCGATGTTTGTCACGCTGTCCGGAATCGTTAAATTCGTTATACTGCTGCAGCCATCGAATGCTTGAGATCCGATACTCGTCACACCTTCCAAAAGAGTTACTCTCGTCAAGCTGCTGCAATCCCGGAACGCCCAGTAGTCAATATTCGTCACACTTCCAGGAATAGTTACGCTTGTCAAACTGCTACACTCCTCGAATGCGCCCTGCCCGATATTCGTTATGCCTTCCAGAAAAGTTAATCTCGTCAAGCTACTGCATCTGACGAACGCATAGGATTCGATGCTCGTCAAGCTTGAAGGGAGTGTTATGCTCGTCAAGCTGCTACACTCCCTGAATGCGTAAGGCCCAATACTCGTTATCCCCTCCGGAATCGTTAAGCTCATTATACTGCTGCAGTACTCAAATGCTCTTTCTTCAATACTCGTCACACTACCCGGGATCGAGAGACTGGTTATGCCGCTACAACGAGAGAAGGCTGATCTTCCGATGCTCGTCACATTACCCGGGATTGTGAGACTGGTTATGCCGCTGCAACCTGAGAACGCATAGCTTCCGATGCTCGTCAAGCTTGAAGGGAATGCTATGCTTGTTATGCTGCTGCATCCGGCGAACGTCCCATACCCAATACTCGTTATCCCCTCCGGAATTGTTAAGCTCGTTACTCTACTGCAGTACTCGAACACACCATCTTCGATACTCACCACACTACTCGGGATTGTGAGACTGGTTATGCCGCTACAACCAGAGAACGCACGGCTTCCGATTCTCGTCACACTTGACGGGATTGTGAGACTGGTTATGCCACTGCATTCATTGAACGCAGAATCTTCGATCCTTGTCACACCATCCGGGATTGTAAGACTGGTTATGCCGCTACAACCAGAGAACGCAGCGCTTCCGATGCTCGTCACACTTGAAGGGATTACTACGCTTCTAATGCCGCTGCACTCGTAGAAAGCACTGTTTGCGATTCTTGTAACGCCAGGTTTAATCTCAACGGATGTAATTCTGTCTTTATATGCCTTGAAAGTTGGCTCTTCTGCACTGATGGTGGGTAACATAGCCCCGAACATTGTGCAGAGAATATAGGTTATATTGGGGTTCTCGCTCTTGGGAGCCCCCTTCCCAAGAAGGTGGCCCCCGGCGCTTGGCCATCCCCGCTGCCAAGCG
>JAFTGD010000052.1 GCA_017458065.1 Oscillospiraceae bacterium | reverse complement strand
GTCTCCACATAAGACGTGGAGGTGGAGGAGGCGATGGCGGTTTTATAGTGCCGCTCCTTCAGAAAGGCCAGCAGCTCCCGGACGCCCGGCTTCATCTCCAGCAGGCCCCGGCGGAACTTGTCCATGAAGCGCTCGGCGGCGTCCTTCCGGAAGCGATCCACCAGCTCCTCGTCGCCGTAGGTCTCCACCAGGATGCCGCGGGTAATCCCGACGGTGACGCCGATACAGCGGTAGCAGGTCTCCACGATGTTCTCCATCCCGAGCGGCTCGGCGGCCTCGGCACAGCAGGTGATATAGAGGCTCTCCGAGTCGAAGATGACCCCGTCCATGTCGAAGATAAAAGCGTCGATGTTGTTCAGCTGCATAAGATCCCTCTTTTCCTTTCTTCCGCAGCATTTTAGCCGATTCCCGCGCAGATTGCAAGGCACGGTTCTTTTTCCCGTGCGCTCAATGCGGAATGCCAGGCGGAAACCGGTTGCAAAAGGTGAGTTAGCCGTATATAATATTCACATGATCCAATCATAAGATATTCACGGAAGGAAGACGGAACCGATGAACAAATTTGCGGTTTTCAGCGGCTTTCTCGGCTCGGGCAAAACCACGACCATGATGGCCCTCACAAAGTACCACACCGCGCACCACGGCAAAGCCGCCATGATCTCCAACGACCTGGGCGGCAAAGGTCTGGCGGACAACCGCTACGCCCAGTTCGGCGGCTGCAACGCCTCCGAGATCACGAACGAGTGCATCTGCTATGTAAACGAGCAGCTGGCCGACCGGCTCAGGGCCTATTACGCCGAGGGCTGCGAGCTGGTCGTCTCGGACATCCCGGGCTTCGGCGTCGGCGCGCTGGACCACGTCTACCACGGTCTCAGCGAGAAGTTCCCCGGCCAGTTCAATCTCGCGCCCTTCACGGTGCTGACGGAGCCCAAAACCGTCGCCCACCTGCGCAGCGGAAAGGGCGGCGACCTGGACTATCTGCTGAATACCCAGCTGGTAGAGGCGGACCTCATCGTGCTGAACAAGCGCGACCTGCTGAGCCCCACGGAGGTGGAAGAGGACCTCGCCTGGCTGCGGCAGCAGTACCCCGAGGCCGAGGCCATCGCCATCAGCGCCCTCACCGGCGAGGGGCTGGAAGAGCTGTCCCAGGCCCTGATGACCGGCAGCGCCTCCATGCGCCGCCCGGACATCGGCTACGGCGGTCCGGTCTTCATGGAGGCCATGACAAAACTCAGTGAGTACTATCTCCAGTACCACGCCACGGTCTGCTGCAACGACTTTGACGGCAGCGCCTATCTCAGGGACCTGGCCGAGGCGGTCCAGACCGCCATCGCGGCCGGCGGCTATGAGATCCCCCATCTCAAGCTGCTTGCCTGGACGGCGGAGGGGGACTATGCCAAGGTCGATCTTCTCGGCACCGACCGCGCCGTCGAGCCGGCCCACAGCTTCACCGGCCCCTGCACGGAACTGGCCGTGGTGCTCAACGGCAGCGCCGCCTGCCCCTATGCCGAGCTGGATAACCTGATCACCGGTACGGCCGAAGAGGTCTCCCGCCGGTACCAGCTGGAGCTCATGATCTTCAACAAGGAGTGCTTCGGGATGGGAGCGCAGGAGTGAGCACCACCCCCATCCGTCCGACCCGCTCGGTCTGCCCGGTCTGCCTCCGCAATCTCCCGGCCTCGCTTGTCCGGGAGGAGGACGGCAGGATCCTGCTCACAAAGCAGTGTCCCGAGCACGGAGCCTACCGGGTCCCGGTATGGCGGGGGGCGGTGGACTTTGACCGCTGGCTGCTGGGGAACGAGCCTCTGGACCCTTCTCTCGGGCTCCGCTGTCCGCAGGACTGCGGGCTCTGCCCCGAGCACGAGAGCGGCAGCTGCTGCGTCCTGCTGGAGGTCACCCGGCGCTGCAACCTGCGCTGCCGCTTCTGCTTTGCCGACGGCGGCTGTGAGAAAGCCGACCCGCCTTTGGAAGCCCTCAAGGCGGACATCCGCGAGATCGCGCGCCTCTGCGGAGAGCCGCTTTTGCAGCTCTCCGGCGGCGAACCCACCCTGCGGGACGACCTGCCGCAGCTGGTGCGCTGCGCCAAAGATGCCGGCTGCAGCTATGTGCAGCTGAACACCAACGGCATCCGCCTGGCCCGGGACCCGGACTATGTACGCCGTCTTGCCGAGGCGGGGCTGGATATTGTGTTCCTCCAGTTTGACGGAACGGAGGATCGAATCTATGAGGCCCTGCGCGGCGCGCCCCTCCTGCAGACCAAGCTGGAGGCCATCCGCGTCTGCGGAGAGGCCGGACTCGGCGTAACGCTGGTGCCCACCGTGGTGAAGGGCGTCAACACCGACAATCTCGGCAAGCTGGTCCGGCTTGCCGTCGGGCTTGCCCCGGATGTGCGGGGGATCCACTTTCAGCCGGTCTCGTGGTTTGGCCGCACGCCCGGTCTCCCCGGCGAGGAGGACCGCTACACGCTGGACCAGCTGATGGCGGACCTCAGCGACCAGGCGGGGATCCCGGTGGAGAGCTTTATGCCCTCCCGCTGCGACCACCCGCTCTGCGGTTTCCACGCGGACTTTCTGATCCGGCCGGACGGCGGTCTGCGCCCGCTCTCCTCCATCACCCACTCCTCCCGCAGCCGCGGCTGTGCAAAGGACAACCGGGAATACGTCGCCCGGCACTGGCGGCGGCCTCCGGACGAGCCGGAACCGGCGTCGGCGAAAACCCTCTCCGACGAGATGGACTTTGACGCTTTCCTGTACCGACTGCGGCATCACAGCCTGGCGCTCTCGTCGATGGCATTCCAGGACGCCGTGAACCTGAATATTGAGCGCCTGCACCGCTGCACGCTGCACGTCTACGACAAGGGGAAAATCAAGCCCTTCTGCGCAAAGTATCTCACGCCGACAGGAGAATAACCCGATGGCAAAACGATCAACAGAGGCGCAGCTTGTCCATCCCTTTCCCGCGTTCTGGGACGGGCAGTCCGAGGTCCTGATCCTCGGCAGCTTCCCCTCGCCGAAGTCCAGAGAGATGGCCTTTTTCTACGGGCACCCGCAGAACCGCTTCTGGCGCGTGGTCGCCGGGCTGTACGGGGATCCGTTTCCCGGGACGGTGGACGAGCGCAGCGCCTTCCTGCGGCGGCATCACCTCGCCCTCTGGGATGTGATCGCCTCCTGCCGCATTGTCGGCGCATCGGACAGCAGCATCCGCGACGCGGTTCCGAACGACATCCGCCCGATCCTGGAAGGCGCGAAGATCCGCGGCATCTACGTCAACGGGCAGACGGCCTTCCGGCTGTATCAGAAGTATCTTCTGCCCGAGATCGGCCGGGAGGCCGTCTGTCTCCCCTCCACCAGCCCGGCCAACGCGGCCTGGTCGCTGGAGCGGCTGATGGAAGCCTGGTCCGTCATCCTCGACAAATAAGCATTCTCCCCTGCGGTGATTCAGGCGGGGCCGTCTTTTCCGACGGCCCCGCCTGCGCTTTGTTTCTGCCGATATGGATTTGTGGTTCCGGTTCCCGCTCTGCTCTCTCAGAAGATGGAGGGGACCTTCTCGTGCAGGACTTTCTGCAGCCCAGCCCGGTCTGCCGGCGCATAGAAGCAGAAGCGCTCGCACTCGGTGCCCGAATCGGTGCTGTTTGCGCCGACCACACAGATCTCGCGGTACTTTCTCTGCTTGGCCTTCAAAGCGTCCGGCCCGCAGAGTAGGGACACGTGCCCGTCCCCGTCCTCCTTGAAGGCGCCGGTCCGAATCTGGGAATAATACACGGCGCGGACCGCATCGCGGAGAACGATCAACCGCTCAGAAGTTGCGATATACTCCGTTTTGCGGAGTTTGGACGCGTCGCTCAGGATGTTGATCGTCGGGATGGCGCAGAGCAGCGCAACGACGATCACCATGACAAAGGTCTTGCTTTCCAGGCCGCCGGCTATGATCATGAAGACGGTAAAGGCGAGGGCAATCAGCCCGCCGATCAGCGCGTTGCGCACAAAGCCCGGCTTGTTGGTCTTATCCAGCGTTTCAAAGGACTCCGCATGCCCGCGCCAGAGGATCTCTTCTCCCGCATTCAGGCTGCTGTTCAAGGTTTCTTCCATCAAAACATTCCTCCCGCATTGTGATTGTCTATATCTTAGCATCGGAGAAATAAAGTTGGGGATAAGAAAGCCTCTTTCCACGCAAAGAGAAGCAAAGATTCCTTTCTCGGCCGTTAAAAAACGGCTAAACCAATTCAAGGGGAAATCTTTTTCTCTGACAAAGCGCTTGTCGACTACTTTTTAACGGAATAAACAGAAAAACATATACGGTGGGATCTTTGTGATTCGGTCCTCTTTTGCATAGCTTTTGGGATGAATGATATAGGAGTGCGCGATGCGGCCGGAAAAGAGTTCACGGAAATCGTTCAACGAGGTCGTCGAGTAGTTCTTTGAGGATTTGACTTCCAGTGGGAAGATCCGAAAACTGGTTTTGCTCTCATTGGAGAGGAGAAAATCGATCTCAATATCGTTGCGGTGCTTCTCCACATTGTAGCGGGTATAGAAATACAGCTTCCGTCCTTCGGCTGCGATCATCTGGGCGATCATGTTCTCATAGATCATGCCCTCGTTCAGAGAAAGACGCCCATTCATGATGGCTTTGTAGAGCTGCTGGTCCGACAATTCATTTTCACTGAAAGCAAGACTGACCAAAAGACCGGTATCGCCCATGTAGCATTTTACCGCAGTGTCGTTCTTGCTCAGCGCAAAGCCCACATTTGGGTCGTTGCATTTGTAGCAGAGATTGCAGATCATGGAATCATCAAGCCAGAACAGGGGATCGTCATACTGCGCGTAACGTGCGCCTTCGTCGATTTGGGAGAGGACAACCTTTTTTTCGTGGGTCGAGAGATAACCGGGAATGTTCTCAAACAGAGCGGAAACTCTGGAATTGTATCGTTTGGAAGCCTTTCGGATATCGTCCCGATAGAGATCCAGAATGTCACGTTTTTCCCGGTCGCTGGCTTAGAAGTCTCTGCTGTTCACCGCATAGGCAACAACGCTCTGCGGCATTCCGCCTACGAGCATATATTCCCGGAACAGACGCATAGCCTTCGCGTGCAGCTTCTGCTCCAATGACTTTTCTTCATGATAGCATTTCTCGATATACTCCAGCAGCAATTCCTCACCCATGGCGCGCGCGAACTCTTCAAAATCCAGCGGGTACATTCTGAGCTTGCGCTCCTCCGATGGAACGGTGATATCCTCCACGTTCTCTTTGATGGAGATCAGGGAGCCGGTTTCAATATAATCGTAGCGTCCATCCGCCACCAAATACTTGACGGCCTCCCGCGCACGAGGAAACTTCTGGATCTCATCGAAGATGATCAGAGATTCTCTCGGATAAAGCCGGACGTTGTATTCGAGAGAAAGATTTTGAAAGAAAATATCCAGTTCGTTCAGGTTTTCAAAATTGTCTTTGACACTTTTTGGGGCCTTGTTGAAGTCGATCAGAATATAGGAACGATACTGCTCGCGGCCAAATTTCTCCGCGATCGTGGACTTCCCGACACGCCTGGCGCCTTCGATCAGCAAAGCTTTTTTCCCTCGCGATTCCTGTTTCCACTGTAAAAGATCCTGATAAAGCTTCCGCTGAATCTCCATTTCTTTACCCTCCTGTAGCCGGTATACGCTGTACGCAGACTAAATGCTATCACAAAATCGCATAATGCGCAAGATAAGTTTTTCGTCAAAAGCACTCTACACGCATTATAATCTGTTTACCGGGTCTTCTGCCATTTCTGAAAATCAAGAACGACCTGCATCAGAACCGGGTGAAGATATCTCTCTGCTTTGATCTGATACTCCTCCGGCACACCGAAATATGCCTCCGCTATCCCGCCGGCAATCGCAGCAATGGTATCGCTGTCACCGCCGATGGAAATGCAGTTGCGGATGACGTCCTCATAGCTCTCGCCCTCAAAAAAGCAGACCAGCGCCTGAGGTCAAGTATCAATTGACTTTCTATTATTTTTCTGGGCAGAATCAGGATTTATCAAATGATTCATTGCTTTTCGTTTTATGTCTTGTCTAGACAATACTCAATCGAGTATTGTCGGCCTCTCTGACTTTACTTAAAACCTTTGCGCTTTGCACCAGACTATTGGTAAAGAGCAGTTCATCTGTTACACTACCGTAAAGATAATAAAGACAAGATTTATTTCATAAAGCTGACAAATATGAGTTGTTCCAGATGCTTCGACACCTTCTCATGATCATATATTTATATTAATGTTGATATCAATATAAATATATGATATAATATCTTTGACAAAGGAGTTGATAACATGGATGCATTGGTCAGCACGATGAGTCATTTGATATCTGTTTCTGCATTCAACAAAGGGGAAGCTGGCGCTATTTTCTCTTCCGTCAAGAAAACAAATGAACCAAAACTTGTTCTCCGGCGTAATGAACCTGAATGTATTCTCATCTCTCCAGCACAGTATACCAAACTGATGGAGGAGCTTGAAGATTTAAGGGACTACAAGTTGGCCATGGAGCGGCTTGCGGCAAATCAAGGCAAGCCGACCATATCTTTTGATGAGATTTTGCGTGAAGAGGGCCTAAGCAGAGAAGATCTCGAAGCCATGGAGGACGTGGAGTTTGAATAAGTGGGCGAGCTCTTGCCGGAAAAAATGAATAGGCGTAGCCATATCCAAGTCTTGGATACAGTTAAGGGGGTAATTTTTGCGTTCTTGCAAAAGTTACCCCCTTAACTCGCCTATTTTGATTCACTGTGCGGTCAGGGCGGTGATTCCCGGCCTGATAAACACGCGCTGTCTGCAATGCCGGGAGCACATCACTGCGGAGAGGTTCTTTGTCGGACATTTGTTGGACAGCATATGATATATTATGTTTCTAACCACACATCCACAGGATGCCCCTGCAGGATGTGATGCCGTTTCAGGGAAGAAGAACGCTGCAATGGACAAAGAAGCAAGACGCTGCAGAAGCAATCTCAGCATTCTTGGCAGTGGTGTAATTGTCTTTACGGTCTGGGACCTGATCAAGCCAATCCTGCTCTGGCTTTTCGTCCCACAGACAGAATCCGTGGCCTCCGCGGAGCCGGAGATTCCCGAAGCTGCGTTTCTTATGCGCCTCTCACGGGAAACGCTCGCCGCTGTTGTCATTGGGCTGCTCATGCTGTGGTTCCTGACCGTGATTCTCCGGCTGCGTATCGGATCTGCGGCGAAGGCCGAAGCGGCGGGGAAGCGAAAAGGAGGCGCATATGTCATCTTCGCTTTTGTGCTCCTCGCGCTGCAGGTTTTTGGCATGCTGCTGACCGTGGTAAATCTGTTTCGATTCGGTCTGACGTCGCAGTCTTTTATGGAGGCTGCCGCATCTCTGCTTGTAGAAGCGGGCTCAATGACCGTCACGGGCGAGCTGGCCCTTACCGCGACAAAATTCAGAAAACTGCGCCGACAGCAGGCAGGGTGAGACAGCATGCAGAAGGATTTTCACTACTATGCCACCTATTGCGCCGCACGTATTGCAGGGTATTCACACGCCGATGGGATGGAGATCTGCTACAGTGCCCAGCTGGTGGACTGGTGTTCCAGGACCTTCCTCTCAAAGCTCAATGGCCCCCGCGCCGCGGCGACGACTCAGCTGCAGCTGGAGCTGATGGAAGCCAGGACCGATCTGATCGGCTTACAGGATATTACGCGCATCTGGGCTTCCTTCCATTTTCTCCCGTATGATCTGCACGCCGAGGTCCGCCGCGCGACACGCCAATACCGCAGCAAGTATCGCCTGCTCTGCGGGCCGAACGGGGCTCTTGTCTCCGAAACGGTGGAGCTGGCAAAGAAGGGCGGGACACAGGCTGTCGGGATCGCCATGCATGTTCTTGCCGACACCTGGGCGCACAGCGGTTTTGCCGGGACGCCCTCTCTCGTCATCAACAACACAGATTCCTGGTTTTATGAGCGGATAGAAGAAGCCGGTCTGGAGGTTGATCGGCCTGTGCGCTTTCGTCACAGCGCCTCAAAGCAGGACGATCTCGACGAAGGTATATATTCCAACAGCGTCTATCAATGGTCGGAGAATTCCATCATGAATCTGGGCCACGGACGGGCCGGTCACCTGCCGGATTACAGTTTTATCCGCTACCGGTATCTGCCCGCCTGGGGCGATTATGAAGAGATCGTCAAGGACAATCCCTCGGAATATTATAAAGCATTCTGCCAGATGGTCTATGCGATGGAATATCTCAAAGGGAGCGTTCCCCTCTTTACGCTGGACACTTATGCCACAGAGGCTGTGGCGCCCTGGGAGAGCGAGATACGCGATATCCTGGCCAAACGCCAGCTTGACGCCTGCGAGGACTGGAGGGCTCTGGCGGAGCGGATGGCGGGGCAGCCGGTAGAGGACTTTGATCTGGAGAAGTATCAGGCGGAGTACCTCTCTGCCGATCACAGAGGAAAAGACAGCACCTTTCTCGGGGCGTTCTTTCTTGCGGCGCTGGCACAGAAAAGCATGGTGACCAACGCGATTTTCCGTTCCGGAAACCTCCTGGCGGGATTTTCCGTGGACTTTGCAGAGAAAGGCTTTCAGGGCATGCGGGATTTTCAGAAACTGTTGGATTACGGAAAAGGAGAGGAGAAGCCATGACCCTGACAAGGCGGATCGGCAAGATCCTTCGGGCTCTGATTACCGCCCTCACGGCGTGGATCATGATCCGGCTGGGAGAAGACGGTTTCATCTTGGTGAGTTTGTTGCTCAGTTCGGCGCTGATCCTGTTTGGCGTGCGCAATCTGATCTACTATTTCTCAATGGCCAGGCACATGGTAAACGGCAGAAGTATCCTGTATATCGGTGTGATCGCTTTTGATTTTGGCGTCTTTACGCTGTCCATCGCTGATCACCGGGGTGTTTTCGTCGCTCTGTATCTGCTGGGCGCGCATGCTTTTTCGGGTGTGATTGATATTCTGCGGGCCAAAGAAGCCCGGCAGCTCGAGGCTCCGTCCTGGAAGCTCAGTCTTGCTGAGGGTATTGCCAATATCGGCTTTGCCGCCGCTGCGGTTGTGTTCGGTGGTTTTCAGGGCAGCATGAGAGATCTGACTCTGATCTTTGCGGCGGGGCTTTTCTACTCCGCGCTGCTGAATCTTATCGCCGCATTTCGAAAGACCGCAATCGTTTATATTCCGTGATGAAAAGCAAAAAGGCTGTTCTGGAGGATCCTTGATGAAAAGATTCCAAAGTGTGGCATTCAAGAGCATCATCGCCATCGTCGTCCCGCTGCTGCTGTTTGCAGTCGTCGTAGGCTTTGCCGGCAATCAGGCGTTCACCGAAGCGCTGCAGGAACAGTACGCTGCAGACGCATTCCACATTGCAGATACGGCAGCGCAGGAGATCGACGCGGATCAGATGGAGCAGTATCTCAAAAGCGGCGGTAAGACGGAAGCATACCGGGCCGTCTGGGAACGGCTGGATCGGCTGTGCAACACCTCCGACGCAACCTTTATCTATGTGATTCAGCCGGATCTGGCGGACTATGGACATATCCGCTTTGTATTCTCCACGGTAAACTCCCGGTTCAGCGAGTATTCCCCTTACGAGGCCGGTTTCGTCAGAGAAACGACCAATGACGAGTACCGTGAACAGTACCGCAGCCTGTATGAAGGCCGCTCAGAAACCGAACTGCAGTATCTTGTAAACGGGCAGTACACGAAAGAAGAGTATCACCTGACCGCAATGCAGGCACTGAAAGGAGCCGACGGTGCCACAAAGGGCATCGTCTGCGTGCAGCGCCAGCTGAGCTCTCTTGAGCCGATCATCCACCCGTTTCACCGGAGCATTCTCCGCGTGCTGCTCGTGATTGTGCTGCTCGTTGTTTTAGGCCAGAGTATTTACATGCACCGGGTTCTGATCCGTCCGGTCCGGCGTATCAGTGAGGAAGCCAAGCGCTTCGCAGCGGAGAACCGGCAGTCTTCCGTTAAGCTTAGCGATCAGATCCGCACCAGGGATGAGATCGGGCTGCTGGCGGATTCCATCGATCAGATGGAGGAGCAGGTTGCAGATTATATCGACAATCTGACGGTGATCACCGCGGAAAAAGAGCGTATTACAACGGAGCTCAGTCTGGCCAAACGCATTCAGGAGGCCATGCTGCCGCACATCTTCCCGCCCTTTCCGGAGCGAAAGGAATTTGATCTCTATGCCTCGATGACACCGGCCAAGGAGATCGGAGGGGATTTTTACGACTTCTTCCTGATTGACGAGGATCATCTCGGTCTGGTTATGGCGGATGTGTCCGGCAAAGGGATCCCTGCAGCACTGTTTATGATGATCTGTAAGACCATTTTGCAAAGCTGCGCCATGCTGGGCCAGTCTCCGGCGGAGATCCTCACCAAAACAAACGAAGCCATATGCTCCAACAATCAGGTCGATATGTTTGTGACCGTCTGGATCGGGATTCTTGAGATCTCCACCGGCAAGCTCCGGGCGGCCAACGCGGGGCACGAATATCCTGTTCTGAAACGGGCAGGCGGAAGCTTTGAACTGTTCAAGGACAGGCACGGCCTGGTCGTCGGTGCGATGAGCGGGGTCAAGTATCGGGAATACGAGCTGCAGCTGGAGCCCGGCGACGAGCTGTTTGTCTACACGGACGGCGTGCCCGAAGCAATCGATGCCGAGAATCACGCCTTTGGAACGCAGCGGATGGTCAGCGCCCTGAACCTTGAACCGGACGCCGGACCGGAGGCCCTGCTGCATCATGTTCAGCGGGAGCTGGATGCCTTTGTAAACGGCGCGGACCAGTTTGATGACATCACCATGCTGGGCTTCGTCTATCATGGGATGGAGGGACAGACAATGCAGAAGTCCATCACGATGGATGCGGCGCTTTCCAACCTGGATCAGGCGCTCGCCTTTGTCGACGCGGCGCTGGAAAGCCTGGAATGCCCCGTCAAGCTTCAGACACAGGTTGACCTTGCCGTGGAAGAAGCGTTTGTCAATGTGGCCAACTACGCATACGGAGCCGGGACCGGACCCGTTACGCTCTCCACGCTTGCGGAGAAGGACGCGGGAACGCTTACCGTCACCCTCACAGACAGCGGGGCGCCTTTTAATCCGCTGGAACGGAAGGATCCGGATCTGACTCTGCCGGCGGAGGAACGGGAAATCGGCGGGCTTGGGATCCTCATGGTGAAAAAGAGCATGGATCATGTCAGTTATGAATATAAGAACGGGCAGAATATCCTGACCATGCGAAAAACCATTCAGGCTTAGCCGCCGGGACATCTGCCGGACAGATCATGCTAACGTAAATCGGGAAAGAAGCAATCAAATAAAAATGAACGATGAATCAGGGAGGTACTACTATGCTGAACATTAACAAAACCCGGGAAGATGCAAAACTGACCGTATCGCTGAGCGGCCGTCTGGATACGACGACCTCTCCGGAACTGGAGAAAAGCCTGCACGAAAGCCTCACCGGCATTGCGGAACTGGTCATGGACCTCAGCGGCCTGGAATACAT
>JAFTGD010000051.1 GCA_017458065.1 Oscillospiraceae bacterium | reverse complement strand
GGTTTTTGTTTGTGTGGTAACTACATTATACCAGAAAACGGAGAAATATGCTATTTTTATGTGCGTGAAAGTTTCTGAATTTGCGATTCTCGCATGAATCAAGAAACTTTTTCAGAAAATCTACAAGTGGGAAGTATTAGTTTCATATCTTTCTTCTCCTTGTCTGAACAACTTTTGACTGCTCCCCGCTCTTCGTATTGGCTGGGCACAGATGTATCACCTGATCAGCCCCGGCAGCAAACTCGTAACCAATGAATGCTCCGACGCTGTTGCTGACCAAATCATCAAATTCACTTAGTCCTGCCCCTGTCACATACTGGAGAGTCTCAATCAGAAGAGACAGCGTTATCGCCCAAATCCATCTATTCTTGTGCCCCGGATCATAAAGAACCGCCCCAAGTGGCACAAAGAGCCAGATATTATTAATAATCTCCTCTCTTATTGTCTCCGAACTAAAAATCTGCTTATAGGACCAGAAAAGCTCAAATTGTCCCTGGGATGCACCGGTTTCCCGATAGGCAAAGGTCATATACCCTATAAAAAGAATATACAGGATGAGGAACACCGTTCTACCCTTCCCGGTCAAGCACGGTGTTACCGCTGTCAAAACCACTCCCGCCATGAGAACAATAACAGGATGCGTGTTCAGGATGTTATCCAAACGGCGCATCCGCTCTCCGTTTTCATCCAGATATATTCGTCTTCCATTCACATTTTCATAGCCATACTGATTTCGTCCAACGGTTACCGGGTTCCCCTCCGCATCAAAGTAACGGACGCTCTTCACGCTTCCGTCATCGCCATACGTGCTGACGGTAGTAGCGTATCCATGGTTGAGCTCCAACGGTCTGCCGTCATCATCCAAATATGTCGTTAAGGTTGTATTTCCGAATTCATCATATTCGCGATACAAACCGTAATAACCTGAAAAAACTGCTGCGGGGCAACGGTCCGTATCAAAATAATACTGGTATTCAACCCTTCCATCCTCATTGTAGGAACGGGTTATGACCGCATATCCGTTCCTGTGGGTCGCGAGCTGTCCGTTTTCATCAAGATAGGCCAATTCAACAAGCTGCTTGCTGTTGTTGTATTCTCTATGATAAGCATAAAACCCATATGCATTTTGTACTTGCTCGTCGCCAATATAATACGTATCCGTTTCGGCAAGTCGCTGCACGTTATATGTGCGGTGGATTGTGTCATATCCGGAACTGGTGACAACAGGCTGCCCGGATTCATCGAGATATGTGATGCGATCAGCAAGATCATCCGTGTTAAAATGCCTCAGCAAAGCGCAGTGTCCAAGCTCCTGCACCGAAGGATTGCCGCTCTCATCAAAATACTCTTCCAGAACAACCTTTCCATCCTCATAAGTCCTTATGATTGACGCATAGTGCTTATCTGTTGCGAAGGTGATATTGCCTTCTGTGTCGACATAATCCGTTCTCCTGGTGTTTCCCTGCTCGGTCACCTGTGCGGAAAGGCAGTAGGAAGGGAGGCCCTGTTTAACAGGGGACTTGACGACGAAAGCAGCCGTTAGCGTTAAAAAGAAGAGTGCAAAAAACATGAAAATAGCAGTTGCTTTTTTCATAACAACTAACACATGTGTTTCCAAGGCTGTTCCCCATATATTCTCTCGATATGCAGTCAATGTTTCTTATCGATTAAATAATCCTCCAATTCCGCAAATCTCACTTTCCCATACTCATTTCTTGGAATCCGATCAACCCATAAAACGTGGAACGCTGAATTGTGTATGTTCGTCTTTGCACTGATGAACGGTACAATCTCATCTTTGATCGCCTCATTTGTACAGAACACATTCATATGTCTATCATCGCCGGTACAGACGAAATCACTGCTTGGATACTGTGTTTTCAAAATCCGCTCTGTCTCATCAAGGCTGACCCTGAGGCCAAACAGTTTCAGGAAACGGCCTTTGCGACCAATGATGTAATAATAGCCGTCCGCATCCCGCTTGGCAATGTCGCCGGTGTGATACTCGCCGCAGAATTCGTCGTCCTTCAGTAGATCGTCACGGCAGAGCGCATAGCCCATCGTCACGTTCGGGCCGCGATACCCCAGCTCTCCCGTGGTCGAGCCGTCCTCTCCCGCGACTTCATCGAGCAGAAAAAGCTCTCCATTTGGAATCGCCTTGCCGATACTGCCGATCTTCTCCATGGCGAGGGATGGATCGAGAAATGCCATTCTCGCGCTGGTCTCGCTCGTACCAAAGGTGGCACAGAACCGTTTTCCGCTGTTTTTAGCATAGGACGCAATCCACTTGAACATCTTGTCGGTCAGCTTTCCGCCGCCCTCAGCAAGCGTATGCAGCTTCGGCAAGTCCATTTTGTCAAAACCGATCCTACGCATGATCTCATAGCTGAAGGGTACGCCGCAGAAACTGCTTCCCTCATTTATCTTGATAAATTCCCAGAAATCAGGATCCATCAGATTCGCCTTGACCATGAGCACGGAAGCTCCTGCATACAGATGGGAATTAATCACATTCAGTCCCATTGTGTAATTCATCGGGAGATCACAAATACCGATCTCATTTTCAGTCCAGGAAAAGACTTTTGCAACGTTTTCGGCATTGGCTTCCAGATTTCCATATTTGTGGCGGACCAGTTTCGGACTGCCGGTTGATCCGGATGTTGTCAGAAGCATTGACAGCTTTGGGTTGATTGGATACGGGTCATATTCTGTCTTTAACAGCACAAAGCCATAAGCTGAATATAGCTTCTCCCCTTTGATCTCCTGTTCCTTACGTTCCGGTATCCAATAATAACTTGGCGTATACATGAATTCCAGATTGTGGCGAAGGCCTTCATCAAGCCCTGCACTAAGCAGTAGCGGAACTTGCTTATTATTTTCAAATGCCAGATAACCAATCAGAGAACCGGCAGAGTTTTCACATAGGCAGAAAACAACGCTGCGAGGAATATTCAAAGCTTTGAATTCGTCAATTGTCCTGCAAACGTCCGCATAAGTGAGATTGAAGCCGCTGTCATCTTTGATGGCTGTTTTGTTTTGATCATGCTTATCGACATTTAGAAACATCGCTCTTACTCCTTTGTGCAGCATCCCACGCTGGTTTTAACAAAAAGATTGTTAACATCATCAATTATCATATTTCACATGATTGTACAGCCATCAACAGCAAGCACTTGCCCTGAAACGTATGTGGACAAGTCAGAAACCATGAACATGCAGGCTTTTGCAATATCTTCCGGTTCAGCCAGTCTGCCCATACAGATGTTATTGATCCTGTTTTGCAGCTTTTCCGGATCAGCCTGTTTCATCATGTCTGTGTTTGTCAGGCCCGGCGCAATCGCGTTGATGCGGATCTTTTTTTCGGCCAGTTCCTTTGCTGCGGATTTTGTAAGAGAGACGACTGCTCCCTTCGTGGCGGAATAGACCAACTGTCCCCGGTTCCCGCGCAGTGCCGTCATGGACGCGATGTTCACTATACTTCCGCCGTTTTCCTGGCGCCCCATGATGCGGCTGACAATCTGAAGCATGTTGATCGTACCATAGACGTTGACGGAAAACATTTTTTCCATATTGATCCGGCTGATCATGCCGATGAGTTCATTGAATTCCACACCAGCATTATTCACAAGTCCATCGATATGGTCGCATTCCCGTTTCACCTGCATCACAGCTTCGCGGCAGGCTTTCTCATCCGAGATATCAAAATAAACAGAGCGAACTTCGCCGCTCACTCCCTGATTGAAGTCTGCAGACCATTCTTCTACAGAACCCACCCTGGTAGCAACAGCATATACGATCGCTCCGTTCTGCGCAAACACCTGTGAAATAGCTTTTCCAATTCCCCGACTTCCGCCAGTTACAATGCAGACCTTTCCCGTAAGCATAAGAATATCCTTTCTATCACTGTTCTTCCGTTGCTTTTTTCGCCTCTCCCATCGATGCAAGATCCTTATCAAGCTCCAGCTTACCGTAGGGCTGAACACAACTCCCCATCGGCAGCAGCACGCCATCGGCAATCTCCGAATGCTCCAAGATCGCCGATGCGTACATCGCCGTGACATAATCTCCGATCTGGCAATCGTTTCCAACGGTTGATTGAATATAATAAATGCCGAAACGGCCGAGTTTGGAGTCCACCGAAACCGTCACGTTGGGAAACAGGATACTCCCTTCGCCGATTGAGCTTGAGCTCGCGACCGTGGCGCGGGGATGCACGATCGTCTCCCAGTGTTTGAAAAACGGGTGCTCCTCAACGATGCGCTTTCTCACAGCGCTGTCCTTTACAGCCACGACGGCGTAAATATGCATTTTGTTGCTGATCTCTTCCAACTGGTCCAGTCCGCCAAGCACCTTATACCAGCAGAATTCCCGCCCGAGCTTCTTCTTATCGTCATCTAGAAAGCCCGAGATCAGATAGGTCGGTTTGATTCTGTTGATATCCTCGATCAGCCAGACGACTTCCTTGCCCAGATCGCCCGCGCCGATAATGACTATATTTTTCATGTCCCTGCCTCACATCAAAGCGGAATATTGCCATGGGAGAAAGACAGTTCGCTTCTCTCCTTATGCTGCAAGCTTTCAAATGCGAAGCGGATCTTTCTCCTCGTCTCCTCCGGCTGGATCACTTCATCGATGAAGCCGAGCTTTGCCGCGATATATGGAGACATGAACTGATCGTTATACTGCCAGATCTTTTCTTGCCGGACCTTTTCCTTGCCCTCCGCGTTCTCCAGCTCGTGCTTGAACATGATGTCCACCGCGCCCTCCGCGCCCATTACCGCTATCTGCGCGATCGGCCACGCGTAGACGATATCCGCACCCATTCCCTTGCTGTTCATGGCGATATAAGCCCCGCCGTATGCTTTCCGCATGATCAGGCTGACCTTCGGAACAGAGGCTTCACAGTAGGCGTACAGCAACTTGGCGCCGCGCCGGATGATCCCGCTGTGCTCCATCTTTGAGCCCGGCATAAAACCGGGAACATCAATCATGGTAAGGAGAGGAATCCCAAAACAGTCGCAGCAACGAATAAAGCGGGACGACTTCTCTCCGGAATCAATGTCAAGTGAGCCGCCGATATACTTGGGGTTGCTGGCCACAATGCCGATTACCTCAGAGTCCAGGCGGGCATATCCCACAACGATACTCTTGCCGAAATCCTTATGTACTTCAAAGAAGCTGTTCTCGTCCACGAAGGTGTTGATCACATTGTGGATGTCATAGACCTTCTTCTGGTTGTCCGGGACGATCGACTGGATCCTGTCCGATTCGTCCCTCGCTTTTCCGATGATCCGGGCGGGCTTCCCTCTGTAATTGGGTGGCAGGTAGGACAGCAGGCGCTTTACACCGTCAAGACAGTCATACTCATTAGCGAAGTGAAAATGTGCCACACCGCTGAGGCTGCTGTGCGTCTCGGCGCCGCCGAGCTTTTCGGTCGAGATGGTCTCCCCCGTGACGGTCTTGACGACCTGCGGCCCTGTCAGGAACATCTGGCTGGTCTTGTCCACCATAAAAACGAAATCGCAGAGCGCCGGGCCGTAGCACGCGCCACCGGCACAGGGTCCCATCACGACGGCAATCTGAGGGATCTTTCCGGAGGCTCTTGTGTGCCGCAGGAACATATCTCCGTACCCGTCTAGTCCGGCAATGCCCTCTTCGATCCTCGCCCCACCGCTGTCATTGATGGTGACAAAGGGCATCTTGCTTTGGTATGCCATGTCCATGATGCGGACGATCTTCCGGCTGTGATACTCGCCATAGGTCCCACCCATGACAGTAAAGTCCTCCACAGCCGCGTAGACGGGTTCCCCGTTGATCGTTCCGAAGCCAGTGATCACACCGTCGCCCGGGAGCTTTTTCTTGTCCATGCCAAAGTCTGTAAAACGGGATTCCACGAAGGCGCCGACCTCCTGAAATGAGCCCTCGTCGAAAAGGTATTCCACGCGCTCTCTGGCGGTCAGTTTTCCTTTTTTATGCTGGCTCTCGATCCGCTTTTCGCCGCCGCCGGCCCTGGCCGCCGTCCGCTTTTCTTCCAGATCGCCGCAGTACTTTTCATCCCATTTTTCAACGATTGCCGGCGCAGCTTCCTGCGGCGGAGAGATGATCTTGTCGTCCTCATCAAAAGGCCCTTCGATGACAAAGTGGTAGGATTTCTTTTCCATGCAGTGTTTGTTCCTCTTTACTCCCTGTCTGTTCCCTCGAAAATCGAGGAGCTCGTGTCGATTTAAAACTCCACGCCGTAGTGCTTCAGGATTTCAATTCCATGAAAGTACGAGCCATAGTGGAGAATATCATCCACATCAAACATCACATCAAAGGCGTCCTCAAGACTGGAGATCAGCGACATATGAGCGACAGAATCCCACACCGCAACGCCGTTAAAGGTGAAGTCCTCATTCAGTGCGTCCTCGGAAACGCCAAAGGTCTCACGAAAAATCCGGTTATACTCATTCAAAGCGTTCATTTGTTTTCCTCCAAGAAGAAATCGTCACAGTGCGGCCATTGATCTATAAACCAATGGCCGCAAGTCTCTGCACGGCAAGGGCCATCACTCCATGATCTTCAGGATTTCGGCGACGCTTTTGAAGCCCTTCACCGTGCTCCCGTCCAGCTTCTTGCCGAACTCCTCGTCGATCATGACGATCAGGGAGAGCTTGGCCATGGAATCGTATTCGTCCACATCCTCCAGAAGCGTATCTTCCTTCAGCGTGCCTTCCTCCAGATCGAGGGCCTCTTCCAGCAGGGCGATTTTTTCGTTAATAGTCATAGTTATATCCTCCGTTTAAAAAAATTATGACGTTGTAAGGCCGCCGTCCACCGGCAGCGTGATGCCCGTGATGAACCGGGCGGCGGGGCTCATGAGAAACGCGATGGCATTGGCGATATCGTCGGTCTCCGCCAGACCGAGATACTGCCGCTTCAGCAGATCATCGTTACTGCCGCTGTCCTCTCCGTACTCGTTGACATACTGTGTATACATCTCAGTTTTCGTCATTGCCGGAGCGACGGCGTTGATGCAGATTCCCTTGTCCGCAACCTCCTTCGCGATACAGCGGATTGAGGCATTCATCGCTGCCTTTGATCCGGAGTACGCCAGGTGCGATTTGTCTCCTCTGACGGAGGCGACCGACGACACACCCACGATGCGCATGCCCTCGTTAAAACGGCCCCTTCTGCAAACCTGTCGGACGAACTCGATAAAGCCAAAATAATTAATGTTAAATACCTGCTGGACTTTCTCAGGCTTAAACTGACCGAGCGGCATAGAGGTATTGACACCCGCGGCGTAGACAAGTCCGTCGAGCTTTCCCTGCTCGGAAACAACTGTTTTTACAAGGGATTCTATCGTCTCAGGTTGACTCAGATCGCACAGATAGTAGGAATGTCCGTCACCCTCCAACAACTCCAGTGTCTCTTTAAGCTTATCTTCCCGTCTCGCCACCAGGATCAGTTTCGCGCCCAATCTGCTTAATACCAATGCGGTTTTTTTCCCGATACCGGATGAAGCGCCGGCGACCAGCACTTTTCGGTCGGTAAAATCGGCAATTCCATTCATAAGAATCCTCCCTTCTGTTTAGTATTTTCCCGGTTCAAACCGGCCTTCCATATAGCAATGATCCGTCTTGATAATGGGATAGACTGCGGCGGTGTCGATCCTCGCCGCCGTCACGCCCCAGGATAGGCCTATTCCAAAACCGCTCATCAAAGCTTTGACTGTCCCTGCGTCCGATATCTCCCCATACCGGTCGCACAGAGTCAGGGGGATCGAGATCCCGCCGGTATTTCCAAAGCGATCAATGGAGATCGGAACCTTCTCCGCGGGCGCTTTGATCCGTTTGACGACCTGCTTAAGGATATACTGGTTGGCCTGATGGAGCACAATGACGTCATAGTCGTCCGCGGTGGTCCCGGTCTTCGCGTAATACTCCCGGATCGTCTGCGGTACATCGGAGATGGAAAAAGAGAACACGGAGGTGCCATCCATAAAAATGTCGTAGAGCGAGCGTTCGATCCCGTCGCTGCATACAAAACGCTCATGCCCGGGGTTCATATCGCGAAAGCCGCCCGCGGGCAGGACGATCGCCTTATAGCGGCTACCGTCGCTCTTGAGCAGTGTAGAGACGATCTCTTTCCCCTCTTTTTTCAGCAGGATCGCCGCACCGGCGTCTCCATACATCATGACAATGGACTTGTCCATCGGGTCCACCAGCTTGGAGGCGGTTTCACCGATCAACAAAAGTCCGTATTCGGTTTCACAGGACGCCATCATGGACATGGCCGTCTGCAGGCCGTACACAAATCCGGAACAGCCCAGCTCGACTTCAACACAGGCACAGTCCATCGGCAACGCCAGCCTTTTTTGCAAAATGCAGGCGGAGGACGGACGCCGGTAGTCCGGAGACTGGGTCACGAACACCATGACCCCGATCTGCTCCCTGTCGACCGGCTCATGGGAAAACAGCTCTTCCGCCGCCGCACAAGCCAAATCGGACGCGGTCTGATCCGGCAGAGCGTTATAGATCGAGCGTATGCCCGTTCCCTCCGAAAAGCGCTTCACCGCCTCCTCACCGAAGCGATCGGTGAAGCTCTCCACAGGGACAGGATTATCCGGCACGGCTGTGGCGATACCGGCGATCTTGATGCCATGGTTTAAAAAAAACGCCATACTTGTCTCTCCATCCTATTATAAATATGCCATCCATTCCTTCAAAGGAAACGGATCAAAATGCCCAGGGTAAACGATGGTGTCCGGCGGGAGCGCGCAGAGCTTGGGCAGAGAGATTTTTTCCCAATCCACCGCAGAACCACCTGGAAAACGCAAAACCGTCTCCTGCCGGGCGAAAATGCTGTCCCCTGAGAACAGATGCCCGTCGATCCACAGCCCGCTGCTCCCCGGTGAGTGTCCCGGAAGAAGCAGAAGACGGACGCGATGGCCGCGCCATGAGATTTCCTTATCCGCTTCAAAGGTCTCGTCCGCCCGACACACGTAATTCGGTTCAAAATCTGCCGGAACCTCAGCGTCCAATCCGACCTGCATACGGCAGAATGCTTCAAAATAGCGGGCCATGTTCGTGCGGGAGTTCCCCATTCGCTCATCACAGCGAGCGGTACAGATGACCGGCATGCCGTATCTGTCTCTGCACAGGTTGACCCCCGATATGTGGTCGTAATGTTCATGCGTCAGAAAAACGAAGTCCGGTCGGACTGTTTCGGGAAGGTCGAAGGCACGGCACGGATCGATCAGCAGAACGCCTGAGTCCTCCGCCACAAGATACATGTTTGACGCGAGCAGATCCGACCGTATCCGGCGGATCTTCATGGTGCGTTCAGAGCCTTTAGCGCGGCGTCAAGAGTAGCCTGATTCTCTACGCGGTAAACATTGACGCCCTTCAGCGTCTTCTTCACCAGTCCGGACAGAGTTCTCCCGGGTCCACATTCGATAAAGGTATCGAATCCGTCGCGGTGCATGTTTTCCAGCGTCTCTCGCCACCGGACCGGGCTCATCGCCTGTTCGACCAAAAGCTCGGGAAGGCTCCCGGCCTCTCTGACCGGCTCACCGGTGACATTCATGTACACAGGCAGGGACGGCGTGCAGAACATAACGCCTGCAAATTCCCTCTCCAGCCGCTTCGCGGCCGGCTCCATGAGCGCGCAGTGGAACGGGGCGCTCACCGCGAGCTTCATGGCCCGGATGCCCTCCGCCTCCATTTGCGCCAGCGCCAGGTCCACGCCCTCTGCCGTACCGGAAATGACAGTTTGGACCGGCGAATTGTAGTTTGCCGGCGCCACATAGTGCTCCGTGATTTTGGAGCAGAGCGCCTCAACGACCGAGGCGTCCACGCCCAAGACTGCGGCCATCGCCCCCGCACCGACCGGAACAGCCTCCTGCATGGCGTCCGCCCGGATCTGAATGATCGGGAAAGCGTCCTGCATTTCTAGCGCATCCGCGTAGACAAGCGCCGCATATTCCCCCAGGGAGAAGCCGGCGGCGGCTTCCGGTATAACGCCGTGCGCTTTCAGCGCCATTCCGACGGCAAGATCTGCGGCAAGCACACAGGGCTGCGTATTATGGGTCAGGTTCAGTACCTCCTGGGTGCCAGAAAAACAAAGCTTCGAAATATCACGTTTCAGGCAGCGATCCGCCTCTGCGAATACCTCTCGCGAAGCAGATTCCGACTCATAGAGATCTTTGAGCATCCCCGGGTACTGGGCTCCCTGACCCGAGAACAAAAGTGCAAGCTTCATGGCCTCTCCTTATCGTCTAAGTATCTTCTTGCAGTATTTTTTCGCCGTTTTACAAAGGTACTTTCCTTCATATGTGCCAAGTGAGAGCGCAATCAGTCCCGCCGGCACCGTCACCCCGCAGATCAGGATGTGGAGCAACAGGGTAATCAACGGAGACGGCGTTATCACGATCCGACACAAATACAGATCCAGCATGCCAAGCAGGGCAAAGGAAACCGTGTATTTGATGACTCGGGCGAAATAACCGCCTGCACCGAACTGGTTTTCAAAGCCGTACTTGTGGATAATGATTGGATCATACCACATGATCGTCGTCCAATCGGCGATGATCGTGCCCAGCAAAACGCCGTTAATCCCCATTCTTTTTACAAGCAGAACAGAGACGACCAGGTTGATCAGCATGCCGGCGATGGGTCTGTATTTCGCCTGTTGGAACAGCCCCATCGTCGTTCGGTATTTGCTCAGGGCCTGACGCATCGCCAGCGTATAGATCTCAATTCCCATTAGGATCGAAAAGGGCTGCGCAAGCACCCATTCCTTCCCGATCCAGATGGTGAGCAGCTCGTCGGCGCAAACCGCGACTCCGATTCCGGCAGTCCCTCCCAGGATCGCCGTGACCAGATTGACAACTCTGAAGATTTCGTATTCGTGATCACGCTGTTTATACGTATGCAGATTGCCCAAACTATGAGTAACGGCGTTATATACTTTGATGAACACAGTATCGATCGCCGTATACAGAACATAGTAGTTGGAATACATGCCGACCATCTCGAGTCCCATAAAGAACGACAGGACGATATTGTCTGTTGCCTTCAGCACAACGCCGTTGATCTTATACAGGAACAGAGCCGCACAGTCTTTGAAAATATCTTTTATTTCCCGCTTGCTTAAAGTCTTCTCCGGCTTGTCGTTGATGTAGGGATACATCTTTTCGGCAAGTCTCGCGCTATAGAGATTCCGCAGGATCACTTCCAGCGTGGATAGCAGAATATACAGCTCAAAATTGGAGAACAGCAGCAGGCTGATGATCTGAACAACAGCCAGCCCGATCGTAAAAAAGTAGCTGATGATATTCAGCAGATACTCTTTCTGGTTGGCATTTATGATCGCGCTTTTATAGGAAAAAAACAGATAGGAGGAAACCGTTCTGCTCAAATAGAGGCAAAAGATGATAGCCGCATTGATGTTAAGGCCTGCGAGCTTGTCGTAATCCTTGATCAGAACGGGGAGAAAAGGAATCAGCAGCAGACCCAGGCACATAACAGCCAGTCCGATCACCCGATAGGCCGATTTATAGAAATGAATCAGGGTTGTGATCCGACCGGTATCGTTGGACGCTATGGGGCTGTAGAGCTTATACAGGATCGCGCTGCCAACGCCGAATTCGGCCAGGGACAGCATAGACAAAAGATTCGAAAAGAGCCCGTTGATTCCCAGATAGGATTTCCCGAGGGTATGGATGAACACAGTTCGTACGACGAACTGAAGAACAATCGTCAGAAACTGGCCAAAGACACCGCTGAGAAAATTAAACAAGGAATTATCGGTTCTGGAGCGATTCTTTTTGAACTTTTCGAGGAATTGGCTATTATTCAAGCTATTTCACCTTTTTCCCGATCACTGAAGCCCAGTTGGAACCTTTTTTCGTATTTTGATACGAAATCCTCCTGCGGTTTCTTGGCGTGAGATCAGGAATCCGATCATGTACCAGAAAAGAGGCGCAGTCCAATATGAATCCGAGATCAGAAGCTTCAAATTGATTGCGGCAAAAACAAACATGAGAATTCGCATTTCTTCTCTCGGATCCCTGAATGCCGCGACAATCAATGCGGCGATGGAGATCAGCAGAATCAGTCCGATCATCCATCCATATTCCATAATGAATTCAAGGAAAATATTATGTGGGTAACCCCAAAAAAACCATGGGGCAATGATCCAGCGCGAGCCATAGGCCCCGTTCCCCCAAAAGCTCTGTTCCTTGATCGCCGCCCAGGATATCTTGTAGATCTCCACTCGCCCGTTGTCATTGATAATATTACCGCTCATTAAGAATCGCAGCGTCCGCGAGGAGATATTCAGTCTCTGCGCAAGGCGAATGAGAGCCAGCAGGATATTGTCCAGATAGTAATATATAGCGACAACGACCAGCAGAAGCAGAAAAATAATCAAAAATTTCTTGCCCGATTGCATACTTTTGACATGATCCAAATAACAAAGAAGCAGAAAGAAAGCCGGAGGGATCAACGCGCCGCGAGAACCATTCGTCAAAATGATCCAAAAAAGGACGATGGATACCAGAATATACAGTTTTTTCCGCTTTTCCCGATAGAACAGAACGCAGAGGATCAGGCAGAACGCGACGTCATAGCCGTAGTTCAGACTGTAGCTTTTCTCAATCCTCATGCCGGAAATATTGTATCCTTCCCAAACGCCATGAGCATTTACAAAACGATACAGATTGTACAGAACGAGAATGATCAGGACGATTTTCAGGTTTTTCTTGAGTCTGTCAACATCCCGGCAGATACAAAACGCCAGCATGCCCCAGATCGCGCCGATGTCCGGACGGAAGATCGCATAGCGGATGTCCAGATAATCGCTCCGGAAATAGTAGGGTTTGTAATTCGGATGAAGTGCCAGAGTAAAGGCGAAGAACAGCACGGCAAAAACATACATGACCAGAAACGGCATGATTTCCCTGCGTGTCTGCGCCGAATAGCATAGCGACAGGAAAAGCGGGAAATAGATGAGCACCGCGCACACAAGCATGGTCAGACCAGAAAAGCCGATCTTCGTCAGCAGCTTTGAAACCAGGGAATAAACCGCCGTACTGCATAAGATCGCTATAAAGACATAATCATTCAGTTGGCTAATCCTTATCTTTCGCTTCATTATGTGCACGCCTTTTTCTTCTCAATTCCCGAACTTCGACCGGGGCGGGGGACACAATGGATTTGGGCAGAATGTCGTGTGTGATGACGCACCCGGACATGATAATGGCGTCCTCGCCGATCGTCACACCCGGCATGATGATACAGTTCGCGCCGATCCACGCGCCCGATTTGATCACGGTCCGACTGGGTTCCGGGTCGGCCTTGTCCTTGATCCCGGCCATTTTGTTGTATAGGCTGTTAAAATGGCTGTGGGAATATACGACCGTTCCCTCCGACAGGGATACATGATCCTCCAGAATCAGTTCCCCAGAATAATCCAGGATGGAGTTTTTGCAGATCAAAACATCATGGCCTATGGAGATTTCCCCATCAAGAAAGTGCTGCCGGGAAATCTCTACATTTCTCTCAACATAAAAGAATTCGCCCGCATGATAGCGTTTTTTGTAAGCATGGCATCGGAAAAAGCGAAGTACGCCGATATCATAAAAAGCTTTACCGTAATGAACGAAAAAGCGCCTCTCTCTTTCTGCCGACTTTTCCCATCTGCATCTCTGCATATTGTCTTTCCGCAGTTGATCGCAGATGGTCTTTTTCTCCTCTGGACTCTTCTCGAACAGACGGTATTTATAATACTGATCGTTCACGACTCCACGGAATAGGCAACAGTAGACAATGTCAAAATATGTAGATCTTATGCTTAAGCCGCACTCTTTATGGATGACCTTTGCGTATTTTATACCCAGGCTAAGCAAAACCTGCAGAAACCATTTCAGTCTGATCATAGCGTTTTCTCCCGAGCGGCGGATTACCGCTGCTCCATGCGATAGCTCTTTTCCACCAGCTGTCTGTATTTTTCTTTTCTCTCTTCATAGGTCTCTCTGGAAACATGGAACTCCAGGACCTCTGAGCCGTCCGCCGAGTCAATGAAAGAACCCACCTGTTCGCCACCCATTCGTTTAATCTGGGCAAGAACCGGTTTATTCCCGTTCACGACCGTGCAGCGCACATATTCCGCCCCGATGATCTCAAACGCAAAGCGCCGCAGTTGCAGAATCGCGTCGCAGTTCTGTGCAAACGTACCGTTCAAGACCATGCGGCCTGTTTCACCGTTTTTGTCGACTAGATTGTAGTAGGCAAGGGCCCCGAACGGTTCACCGTTCAAATCCTCGGCGAGAAAATAATAATCCCCTTCTCTGGCCCGCTGCTTTTGTATGTACAGCCGCTGGTCATCAACGGTCCCTTCGATTGCATGTACAAACCTGGTTCTTTCTCTATCCGTTCTCAGTTTGAACAAGAAGGCCGCGTCGCCCTCTTCCAGCGAGCGAAGTCTCACGCCAAAGCCCTCAAGTGTGCCTTCATATACCATGCTTTCTCTCCTCTGTTCTGACAAACTGTATTCGGTTGAAACGTGAATTGACATTTTTCCCGGCGCATTCCACTGTGTCACGCGTTATCTGACAGCTTCCGCCAATTCCGCAAAGCGCTCGGCATAGCGTTCTTTTGCCATGCTCAGGCTCAGCGCCTGTCCGCTTTCATCGTAGCCGACAAAAAACGTCCCCACATCGGCGTGCTTACTTCGCTCCCCGGATGCGAATACCATTTTCACGAGGGCAAGCAGCATTTTGACGTCTGTCATAAAGCTGATGTTTTCCACATACCAGACGTCGTTTTCAAACTGCACCTGATAATATCCAAGTTCCTCCTCGCTCAAATCGATCATGCGAGGGCATTCAAGCCCCGGTCTCACCGCTTCTCTCATATGATGTCTGTCGCTCATCCGCTCATGATAAAACACCGGCAGAGGCCGCGGGCCGATTATGGACATTTCGCCTTTTAGAATATTGATAAAATTCGCCAATTCGTCCAGCGAAAACCGTCGAATAAAGCGTCCATATTTTGTCAGTCTCTGATCGGCCGGCAGTTGTCTTCCGTCCTTGCCTACGGCATTCTTCATGCTCCGGAATTTCAGGATGTCAAAGTCTTTTCCCTTGTATCCGGATCGCGTCTGCCTGTATAAGACGGGAGCACCCATGTCGATCAGATTTGCGGCCGTCAAGACGAGACAAACGGGCGACAGCACAAGAACCGCCGGTACGGAGACGAGAAGATCCAAAGCACGTTTTCCAAACCGCGTATAAAATGACTGTTTGGACTTGACCGGTTCTGAATTGCGGTTGGCATTACCCAGATTTTTTTCTCTCAGATGCTGTGCGATCCGCTCTTCTTCCTCAGAAATAATATTGTTTCCTTGCAGTGACATTCTTGACCCTCAATCCTGGAAGCGCTCTTCTCCGGTGTAGGCGTTACACAATGCTATGACAAGCTTTGCTTCATTGTCCGTCATCTCAGGGAACAGCGGAAGAGTAGCGCAGTGAGCGGCAAGCTTTTCTGCATTAGGACAATCGCCTGTTTTATATCCGAGATCTTTGTATGCTTCCTGCAAATGGCACGGAACAGGATAGTGCCGGTTGCACTCAACGCCGTTCTCCGCCATGTATTTCAGGAAATGCTCCGGATCGGGAACCTGCGTCTCGTAGAGGTGATAGACATGCTTTGTATTGTCGGGATGGAACTGCTTTTTGATCAAAGGATTGACAATTTCTCTATCGTATCTCTGTCCGATCACTCTTCTTCTGTCCGTCCACTCGTCCAGATGCTTCAGCCCCACCGAAAGAACAGCGCCCTGGATCCCTTCCAGTCTCATGTTATAGCCGATGACCTCGTGATAATATCTGACGCGGCAGCCCTGTTCCTTGTACACGTTGATCTTGTCGATCCAATCCTTGTTACGGCTTCCGACAGCACCACCCTCGCCAAAGGAATAAAGATTCTTTCCAGGATAGAAGGAGAAGCAGCTGATGTCCGCAAGGTTGCCACACTTAATGCCCTCAAACTCGGCACCGGCCGCCTGCGCGCAGTCTTCAATCGTAAAAAGGGCGTGCCGATCCGCGATCTCCTTGATCGCTTTGAAATCGAAGGGCTGACCATAAAGGTGAACGCCAGCAATCGCCTTGGTTTTTCCCGTTATCGCCTCTTCCGCCTTCTGAGGGTCAATCTCCCAGGTGTCGGCTGTGCAGTCGACAAACACAGGTTTCGCGCCGGTATAGGATACGCCCCAGGCGGTTGCAATATAGGTGTTTGCGGGAACGATCACCTCGTCGCCGGGGCCGATCCCCAGCGCGAGCATCGCAAGGTGAAGCGCGCTGGTGCCATTGTTTACTCCTGTCATATATTTGACGCCTATGTATTCTCCAAATTCTCCTGCAAACTTATCGGCATATGGACCGCCGGAAAACGCGGTGTTTTCGCAAACTTCTTTGATAGCGGTTAAAAACTCATCCTTATGTTTTTGAAAATCTCTTGTTAAGTCAATACGTTTTAACACAATTATTCCTCCAAAAACGCATCCAGATCGTACACCGTGTTGATTTTTCCGGACAAAACGCTGATAATTTTCGGGCTTGTCGAATTTACCACGATGGCCGTCGGTCTTGAATCGTCGATCTCCGATACTTTCAAGATCGGCTTCATGGAATAGAGCGAGCTTTCATAACTGAATTCTAGCTCCGGTCGCATGTATTTCCTTGCTAAATGACTCATGTGCACCCAGGCGGACATCGGTTTATGCGGGCAAGTATTGCAATTATCAAGCTGTTGAGGAGAACAGCTTACTCCTTCCTGACAGGGGAAAGTCGGCAGGTCGTCATAGCTTGTCACATGGGGGGTGAAGGTGACCGCAGTAAGTGAATGATATGGGGTTTTCCCAAAGGGCATTATTGAAAAGAATGGGCCATCCATAACAGTCAATCCAACATTTTTCAGTCTTTCGCCGACGCTGCAAAGTACGATCTCGCATTGTTCATATTTTATTTTGAACTTATCAAAGTTTGCCTCGTTGCTTCCCTCGTCATGGATCTGATTGAGCACCTGGTTGGTTGATGCATAGGTTGCGTTAAGGAAAAATGGAGCTTCCGCCGAAAACTTTTCTTCTCCGATGCGATATTCAATAACGACCACATCGTCCGTTCTGGTAATCCGGTCTGTTCTTACATTGAAACAGGGCACAACATTCGGAAGCTTCTTAAGCTCCTCCAGATAGTAATCACGAATAATCAACGCGTCATAGGTATCTTCCTCTGTTAAAAAAGCGCCGTCGCACACGCCGTGCTTGAAATACAGAGACGGCGATATCTCTTCGCATTTGATCCCAGCCGCTTTGCAAAACCGGACAAAAGCATCAGCATTTGTCCAGGAAAACGCCGCGCTTGTGGCATAAACCTGACTGAATTTGTTATGAATCGCAAAACCGAAATCTTCATGAAATCGCTGATAATAGTTCGCGGACTTCACGGCTGTCGACAAACTGCGCGGATAGTGATATCCCATATGTACCCGAGCCTGATTGATATAGGTGGCTCTCGAAAAAGGAGTGCTGTCGTGATCGAGCACAAGGACAGACTGTCCGCTGCGTCCGCATTTTATTGCGGAATAAAGGCCATAAATACCCGCTCCAAGAATAATCTTGTCATATTTCTCCATCTGTTTCTCACTCATTTGGACGATATTTTCTCTACATCGGCAATTAAATATTTCTGACGCTTGAAAACAAGGTCAACCAATACAGAAAGATAGCGAATGATGATCGCCAGAAATCCGAAAACTCCGGTAAAACCGAGCGACATGAAAATCATGGTCGATACCCAGCCAGCTCCGACGTGGTACCCCATGCCGCGGGAAACAAACGTGTAGATGATCGTGACCAAAGCAAGAATTGCAAACAAGCAGGATAAAACGAAGGAGAAGTGTTGGATTATTTTCGTAAAATAAATAAAGGAATCAATGGCAAGATCAACCCGTTCATTCTTTCCACTGATGCGCGCCGGCCGGTATCCTTCTGTCGAAATATATTTCAAATTTGCGGAAGGTAGCCCGCTGTTAAGGTAGATCATTTTGCGGTACGGGATCTCAACGTCCATTGAGATGATTCGGTTAATGCCGCGGCGAGAAAGCAGGCGAAAAGACTCCTGTCCTATTTTCGAGTCTGTCTCGGTCGCATGATTAAAGACCGCATAAAAGATTTTTGACGTCAAGCGCATTGGAACATCGGTCGACACCGTAACAATGTCGTTTCCTTCCAAGCACTTATTGAAAGCATCAATGATCACTTTTTCTTCAAAATCTATGAACAGATCATCAAATTCATAAACGTAGTCTCCGATAGCCATGTCTCGTCCGGCGTTCATAGCCATTTCCATTCCATGATATCGACCCATACGAATAATGGTGACGATATAATCGGCAGGATTCTTTTGGTAGTATTCTTTGATAACGTCTACGCTGTTATCAGTTGAGCAGTCATCAACAAAAATAACCTCACGTCGCATGAAGATGTCACATGCTCCCACAGCAGAGGAAATAAATGTTTCTATTCTGTCTGCATTGTTGTGAACATATGCAACAATAGAAACAAACTGAAGTATAGTTTTTTGCATATGCTTTCTTCCCTCCTTACCGAAAAAATGCTGCCGCAGTTGACCCATGCTGAGTATGATACCTTCTTTGCCTGAATCCCTTGTTTCTCAAGCGCCTCGGTCAGCAACTGCGCCTGAGTCGCTTTACCCGAGCCGTCAAGCCCTTCGATCACGATCAGTTTGCCCATGCCGGTCATCCCCTTACTGTTCTTCACTCCGGTTGCTTCTTTCTTCTTAAAGATTATGCAGATATCGCCCAGGATGCCGTAAGGGCTTCGAGCCGCGCGCTGCGTTCGGGGCTCAGGGTCCCCTTCTTCCGGGCGTCGCGCTGGCGCCGGATCCAGCGGCCAAGGCGCAGGCCGGTATCGGTCACATAGGCGACGGGAATGTTGAGGTCGCCATGGCGGGCGTAATAGCGCTCCGTCTCGGCGTAGGCTTCGTCCCAGCTGCTGTCAAATTTGCTGCCCCACTGCATACCGAGGACATCGAGACGGTGAATCTGTTCTTCAGTCAGGGCCGACTCTCCCCTTCGTCTGTGCTGGCGGAGATTGCCCAGCCAGGCGCCGAGGCGGAGGCCGTCGGGCGTCACATAGGCCACGGGGACATTCAGGTCGCCATGCTGACGGTGGTAGGCCACCGCGGCGGCATAGTTGCGCTCGAAGAGATAGTCCGGCACGTCCCAGGCCATGCCCAGCGCGTCCAGGGCGGCGATCCGTTCCGGGCTCAGGTAGGCCACACGGACCCCGCCTTTGCGCCAGGTGCGCAGGTTGGAGAGCCAGGTGCCCAGAGGCACGCCCTCCGGCGTCACATACTGTGTTTTGGGCAGCAGGTCGCCAAACTGATCGCGATACTCTCTGGCTGCAGCGTAATACCGCTCCCATGAGACATCCGTGCTGCTCTCCCAACGCATGTGCAGCCGGTCAAGGAGCCGGATCTGGGCCGGGGTGAGGATCCCCTTCACCCGGCCGGAACGCACCCTCCTCTGGGTGTCCAGCCACTGGCCCAGGGAGTATCCCTCCGCGGTGGCATAGCGCTTCGGCACGTTCAGGTCGCCATACTCCTGGTAATACTTCTCCGCCTGCTCATACATCAGGTCCCAGGAAGCGGTGAGTGTGTTGTTCAGGCGGTCGAAGAGGGCGAGGCAGTCGTGCACCTCGTCGACGAGCTCAAAGCCCTCGTGAATGACGGCGTTCTCCAAGCCCAGGTCGCGGTAATACGTCATGGCGACTTCCATCTCCTCCTGGATACCGGAGACAGAATAGAGATTCTCGATATTGAGGACAATATCGAAGATGACCGGTTCGGTCGTCTTGTTGGCGGAGAGGGCACGGCCGATCTGCTGCTTGTAGACGATGGGTGAGACCGTCGGACGCAGGAGGATGACACCGCTCACGTCCGGAACATGGATTCCTTCGTTCAGCATGTCGATGCAAAAGAGCAGCTTCAGGTGGTCCGAGCAGTCGGCCTTGAAGTCGGCGAAGGCCTGTTCGGTGGCAGGATCGGCGGAATAGGCGGAATAGACATGGGGATGCGGATCGACCCGACAGAACCAGTCGGGCACATTCGCGATCATGTCCCGCATGTGCTCGGCATTGGCGCAGAAGACGAGGTACTTGCCTGTCCGGTCGGTCATGTGACGGTCGAAGATGAGGTCCAGGCCGTCGGCATTGTCCAGCGCTCGCTTCAACCTCTCAAGAATGTCCTCGGCGGCGTCCCGCGCCGCCCGGCTTTTGGTGTTGCGGACCCGCGCCTCGTACCTGCCGAGGTTGTTTTGGTAGCGGTAGACGGAGAGAACATATTTGGGCGGGTTCAGGATGCCGCGGACGATGGCCTCGCCGAGGGTCATCTCGGAGGCGATATGCCCGTCGAAAAGCTCGTCCGCCATGTCCCGTTGGTTATCCAGGTAGCGGATGCTGGTGGCGGAGAGACCGAGGGTCGGCGTCTTCGGGCAACGTGCCAGCAGGCGCCGGACCCCGGCGCCCCACTGTTCGGCCCCGCAGCGGTGGAACTCGTCAAGGACGATGAGGCCGGGAGCGCCCAGGGCGGCAAGCTCGTCTGAGGACAGCAGCATCAGCCTGGCATAGGTCAGGAAGCTGATGTTCCCGAGCTCCGTTCCGCCGGCAGAGCGCCAGTTCTCGAGCTGGGTGCGGAAAATATAGTCCGACGGGGCAAGCCAGAGGATCTGCTGTTCCGGGCGATCCGCCGCAAGCTGAAAGGCGATGAAGCTCTTTCCCGTGCCGGTGGGGTGGATGACGGCGGCCTTGCCGGTCTCAGCCAGCATGGCGGTCACCGCCCGGTAGGCTGTTTGGTTGTGCGGGAACAGCGAGACCGCCATCAAATCACCCCCGGAAACGCAAAAAATCCCCGATGTAACAGAGTAATGATTCCGTTACATCGGGGATTCGGTAAAAATTGTTTATATCAGGCACTTTCAGTACCTGTAGTAAATGTTAATTAATTGTAAACTCGTATTTGGTGTTGAAAAAAAGAGAGATTTTATGCTATACTAACTTGTCTGTAACCAAATGTGAAATTATCTTTCTCATTAATATGTTACATTCCTTACTGATGAATGCGTTTTCTTTACGCAGATTTTATCGTGAGGAGTGTATTTTTTATGTCTGTTGCCACTGATCCGATCCGGAACAGAAGCGAGCTCAAGGCCCTGGCCAATTACTTTCTGAAGCGCGGAGAACTGCGGAACTATACGCTTGTGGTGCTGGGGGCGCACACCGCCCTGCGCATCAGCGACCTGCTGCGGCTGCGCTGGGAGGACGTCTATGACTTTGAGCGCGGCCGGCTGCGGGATCATCTTTCGGTCACGGAGCGGAAGACGGGAAAACACCGCAGGATTGCGCTGAACCGGGAGGCGCTGAAAGCGCTGTCCCTCTACTTTGCCCAGCACAGGGGCGCTTATCTGTTCTCCAACCACCGCAAGAAGGAAAAGCCAATCAGCCGGGTGCAGGCCTGGCGGATCCTCCACACCGCCGCGGCCGCACTTGGACTGACGGGCCATATCGGGTGCCACAGTCTGCGCAAAACCTGGGGTTACAACGCGTGGTCACGGGCACGGATCCGCCCGGAGGTGATCATGATGGTATACAACCACTCGAGCTTTGAGATCACCAAGCGTTACCTCGGGATCACGCAGGACACGCTTGACGCCGCCTATCTGCGGATGCAGCTGTTCTGAAGCCCGGAAGGCTGACTGCTCACAGCGCTTTCAGCACAACGTCGATGACCTTCTGCTGGTCCTCTTCCGTCAGATACGGCGAGAAAGGCAGGCCGAAGTTGCAGTCGGCGTACTGTTCCGCATTCGGCGCGGGGGTGTTCTCCCATGGGGCAAATGCGTCGAGTTTGTGCAGGACATGAGGATAATAGATCAGGCTGGGGACATTCGCAGCCTTCATGGCATCCAGCACCTTCTGCCGCTGCGCCGGGCTCTCCGCCAGGACACAGTACTGCGCCCAGGCGCTGGTATCTCCTTCCTTCACGAAGGGCACCTTCAGCTTGCCGGAGAGCGCTTCGGCATAACGCCGGGCCACCTGCTGGCGCACCTTGATCTCGTCTTCCAGCACTTCCAGCTTGGTCAGCAGCACCGCGGCCTGGAGGGTATCCAGACGGGAGTTCAGGCCGATGCGCACGTTGTCATACTTCCCCTTCGGCCCTTTCCCGTGGACCTTCAGCGAGTTCAGAAGAGAGGCTGTCTCGTCATCGTCGGTGAAGACCGCGCCGCCGTCGCCGTAGCATCCGAGAGGCTTGGACGGGAAGAAGGACGTGGTCGCGACGTCGCCGAAGCTGCCGCAGCGCTTTCCCTGATGGGAGGCGCCGGTCGCCTGGGCGGCATCCTCGATGAGCACCAGTCCGTGGGCGTCACAGATGCGGGAGATGGCTTCAAAATCCGCCGGGTTGCCGAGAAAATCGACCGCCACGACAAATCTGGGACGGAGCTTTCCCTCGCGCTCGACCTGCTCCACATGCGCTTCCAGGGAGCGCGGATCCAGATTGTAGGTATCGGGGTCGATATCGCAGAAGACCGGGGTGGCGCCCAGCATGACAGCGGGCTCTACCGATGAGATAAAGGTCATATCCGGGCAGAAGACCGCGTCCCCCTCCTCCACGCCGTAGGCCATGAAGGCCAGCTGCAGCGCCTCAGTGCCGTTGGCACAGGAGATGCAGTGCTTCCGGCCGACAAAGGCGGCAAGCTGAGTCTCCAGTTCCTTCACCTCGGGACCGCCGATAAAGCGTGTGCTCTGTAAGACGGACTGGATGCGCTCGTCCATGCGGGGCTGCAGAGCGCGGTACTGGGCTTTGAGATCGATAAATTCCATGCTGTTCTCCTTTCAGAGGCTGCCTTCGCCGAAAAGACCCGTGAGATCCGTAGACCGGAAGTCCTCCAGGGGAAGGCGGACGGGCAGACCGGTGAGCTGGCTCTTGTAGATTGCCAGGACCACTTCAAGCGCGTTCCGTCCGGCAGTCGCGTCCACATAGGGCCGGCGGTTCTCCGCAATGGCTGAGAGCATGTCGGCATACAGGCTGGTATGTCCGTTGCCATAGACGTTGGACGTTGCCTCCGTGAGACCGCGGTTCTCCTCGTCACCTTCGTCCGCTTCGACAAAGTCCCAGACATCGATGTTGTTGCAGGAGGTTCCGCCGAGCTTGACGGTCCCCTTCTCGCCGAAGAGGTAGAGCGTCTCTTCCAGGTTTTTGGGGTACACATTCACCGTGCCTTCGACCGTGGCGATGGCGCCATTCTTGAACTTCAGCACGGCGAGGCCGACATCCTCACACTCGAGATAATCGTGGAACTGCTGGCGGGTCAGGCCGTAGACCTCCTCCACCTCGTCGCCCAGCATCCAGCGCAGAAGATCGATCCCGTGGATACACTGGTTCATGAGCGCGCCGCCGTCACTGGCCCACTTGCCGCGCCAGGGCGCCTGCTCGTAGTAGGCACGATTGCGGTTCCAGCGGACATGGACAGAGCCGTGAGAGAGCCGGCCGAATCGCCCCTGCTCCAGCGCTTTGCGCATACGCTGCACAGCGATGTTGAAGCGATTCTGGTGGCAGACCGAAACCAGAAGCCCCGTCTCGCGGGAGCGGGCGATGATCCGGTCCGCATCCTCCATGGACATGGCCATGGGCTTCTCCACGATGACGTGCAGCCCGGCGTCGAGGCAGGCCAGGGCAATTTCGGCATGGACGCCGGAGTCGGTGGCGATGGCGACAAGCTGCAGCTCGGGATGCTCGGCGAGCATGACGCGGTAGTCCGTATAGCGCGCGGGCGTGCCGGTATAGCCGGTCTTTTCAAAGAGAATGTCGATATGCTCAGGCACAAGATCGCAGACAGCGACAAGCTCCAGGCCGTTGTTGACGACGGCCCGGATGTGGTTGACGGCGATGCGGCCGCAGCCGATGAGTGCGTATTTCAAATTCTGTTCCTCCTTATACGGCCTCGATGGCCTGCTCCAGCACGCGTGTCTGGACGCGGAAGTCATAGAACGCGGCAGCCTCGCGGGCGCGTCTGCCCCAGTCCGCGCGCTCCTCAGGACTCATGTTATAGATCCGGCGGAGCCCGTCGGCAAAGTCCTTCGGCGTGGGGCCGTCCGTCTCGATGCCGCAGTCGTGACTCACGAGGAGGCTGTGGCCGGACTGGATGGTGGAGAAAACCACCTTGCCGGAGGCGAGGTACTCGAAGAGCTTGTTATAGTCGTAGCCGTAATCGTTGACGCTGCTGCGCTCCCAGTGCATGAGGCAGACATCCGCTTTGGAGAGGATCGACGGGATGTACTGCTTGTTCACAAAAGGCTTGAAGACGAAGCGGTCGGAAAGTCCGCGTTCGGCAGCCTTCTTTGTGAGAGCGTCGATCTCATAGCCGCGGCCCCAGATGAGGATCTTCAGGTTCCGGAGATCCCGCAGGTACTCCAGCGCGTCCAGCATGAGACCGAGGTTGTTGGCACGGCGGACAGCGCCGGTATAGACGACACAGAAGCTGTCGGGGTCGTCCAGGTCCGGGTCCGGAAATGGAAAGTCCGTGACATTCCGGTCAAAAGCCTCCAGGTCCACGCCGTTATTGACATTGTAGACGCGGTCGAGGTTGATGGGGCCGCCCTGGTCGGTATCCCAGCCATGCTCACGGATGTAATCCGGGGCGCCTTCCATCGTGAAAACCATGGCGTCGGCGCGAGAGTACATCAGCTTTTCCCCGGCGTAGAGCAGGCGGCCGAACGCGCTGTCCCGCTTCACCGAGCCATAGGCCACCAGGGTCTCGGGCCACAGGTCGCGGACCTCACCGATGCAGGGGACGCCGAAATGGCGCGCAATCTGCTCGCCGGCGAAGACCGTCAGAGGATGCACTGAGGAGGCATAGACGATATCCGGTGCGCCTGTGATACGGGCATATTCCCTGGCTGTGGCAATCAGGTTCACGGAGAAGAGCGCCATGTTGGCGACACGGGAAACGCCGTTGCCCTTATAGTGGATCGAGCGGATCACCACAAAGGGGATGCCCGAGGGCGAATGCTCCACCTTCCACAGCGGCGCGGGACCGTCCGCAGTCGGAAAAAAGTCCTCGTCTGCGTCCTGCTTGGCATTGCAGCCAAAGATCACCGGTTCGTATCCGTCCCGCTGAAGCTGTTCGGCGATCCAGTAGTGTCTTCCGCCCCGATTCAGCAGCTGGTTCACGGCATAATGGTTCATGATCCAGACTTTTTTCTTCACAGGTCGGCCTCCTTCCGGATCATCACTTCGTTGTATTTCATCATAACGACCCCTGTTTCGTACTCGCCGATCCGCCGCGGGTTCGCCTCGCCGAGGAGGTTGCGGAGGATCAGGCTCATATGGTCGCATCCGCACTCATAGGCATGCGGATACCCGCCCCCGAAGCGGGGGTTGACTTCGGATATGACATATTCCCCGCCGACACGGAAGATATCGATGTCGATCTGTCCGCGCCAGCCGGACTCCTGAATGAAGCGGTCCAGCAAGCCGAACAGCGCAGGGTCCTGAACGCTCACCGCCTTATCCGTCTCGCCGGCGCGCATCAGCAGCTTCTTCTTGGTGAAGATGGATACCGTCTCGCCGGAGATCAGGTCGATATAACAGTCGGCGCCGTACTCCTGACCGTTCAGCAGCTCCTGTACCATGAGGCCCGGGGTGTGGGCAAAGAGCAGCTCGACCGTCTCCATATCCGCGACCTTGGAAATCGCGATGGAGGCGCTGCCGCGTACGGGCTTGACAAACACCGGGAAGGATACCTCGCCTGCTGCCAGCGCGCGGCGGAAGTCTGACAGATCGTCCCAGCTTCTGGCACAGCGGTAGCCGTGGGACGACAGCCACCGGTACATCTCCATCTTGTCGAGCGCCCGCTCACAGAGCTCGTAGCCGGAGCCGATGATCGTGACGCCCGCTTCCTCAAAGCGCTCCGCATTCTCCGCAAGCAGCGAGAGCTCCGGATCGATAAGGGAGAGCGTGGCCGTAATGTGCTCTTTTTTGCAGATATCAAGGATAACGTCCAGATAGGACGGATCGCTGATCCGGGGCACGACGTACCAGGCGTCCGCCTCATAGAGCGCCGGGGCGATGGCCTGGGCGTCCGTTGCGATCACGCGCCCCCCGCAGGGGCCGAAGGCACGACGAAAGTACTGCACGACCTTATTGCGCGTACCGGCGGAGAGGATCAGGATGTTCACAGCTTTTTCCATATCAGTATGCTTTGCTCCTGTCTACAAGGCATTTCAGCGGCTGATCGAGGATCAGGGCCGCGATGTTCTCCACCGCGCCATCCAGGTGCGGGAAACTGCCGTCGACAAAGCCCGCGCGGTGCGGCGACAGAACGACGTTCTCCAGATTCTGGAAAGCGTACTTGGCAGAGGGCCAGCTCTCGGACTCGCCGCGTTTCGGCGCGTTCCACCAGACATCGGCCGCAAAGCCGCCGATCTGCCCGGAGCCGAGCGCTTCGAAGACTGCGTCCTCGTCGATCACGGCAGCGCGGGAGACATTCACCAGCAGCGCTCCCGGCTTCAGCGCCGAAAGGAAGGCCGTATTGATACGGCCGCGGGTCTCCGGCGTAAGCGGCAAGGCACAGACGACGATATCCGCCCGGCCGGCGACGTTCTGCATCTCCGCCTGGGGATAGACGCGGTCTGTGCCGCCGTGATTCTCAAGGCGGTTGCTGGTCCCGTATACCGTGGCGCCGAAGGCCTTGAACAAGGCCGCGATCCGGCCCCCGATATTGCCGAGGCCGAGGATGCAGACCGTGCTGCCGCGGATCATGGCGGACTTCAGATTCAGAGGCTGCTGATCCCGGTTCCAGCTGCCACGGCGCATCTTGCGGTCGTGATAGGACAGCTTTTTGGTGAGGTCCAGCGTCAGCGCGAGAGCCAGCTCCGCAACCGCATCGGCGTTGGAATGGGTGTTGCAGATGGGGACTTCGCTGTTCTGCACCGCGGAGAAGTTGAAGGTGTCCATCCCGGTCCAGGGAACCTGGATCAGGCGGAGCTTCGGCGCGGATTGCAGAAGCTTTTCGGTGACGAAGGGCCCCAGCAGGACATCGGCATCCGCCGCTTCCGCGCAGAGGGTTTCCTCGTCAAAGGCGGGCGGAACGGTGAGCTCGTACCGGTCCGGGACCAGCTTATCCAGTCCGTCGCGGATATACTGCAGATCGCCGGGAAGCATGCTCCTCGTCAGCAGGATTTTACAGCTTGTCATATATAGCTCCTCAGTTATTATGATCATGGGGTGCCGGCAGGATTGCGGCGGAACTCAGGCGTTGGGATCGTACGCCCTCAGCAGGCCGGCGGCCCGCTCCAGCGTCGCCATGGGGACCGCAAAGGAAAAGCGCACATAGCTGTCCCACTCGGGGCCGAAGGCAATGCCCGGCGTCGAGGCGATGCCCGTCGCCTGCAGGAGATCGGCACAGAAGCTGTTGGAGTCCTTCCCTGCCGCCGAGATATCCGCAAAGCAGAAGAAGCCCGCTTCCGGCTTGACTGCTCTCATGTAGGGCAGGGCGTTCAGCTCGGCATGGAAGAAGCCGATCCTGCGTTCCAGCTCCGCGACATAGGGCGCGATATGGTCCGGCTCATGGGTATAGATCGAGCAGGCACCCTTCTGGACAAAGGTGCAGGTGTTGGTGTTGATGTGCTGCTGCAGCTTGTTGATCTTCACGATCGCATCGTGGGCGCCGATGGCATAGCCGAGACGCCAGCCGGTCATGGCATGGGACTTGCTGAAGCCATTCGTCACGATCAGGCGATGCCGGATCTCGGGATAGCTTGCAAGGCCGATCTGGGTACTGCCGGTGTAAAGCAGCTTTTCATACACCTCGTCTGAGATGATCCAGGCATCGTTCTCCAGCGCCAGGGAGACCAGCAGGTCGATCTCCTCTTTGGTAAAGACCTTGCCGGTCGGGTTATTGGGATTGTTGAAGAGAATGCATTTGGTCTTCGGGGTCACCGCCGCGCGCAGGCTTTCCGGGTCCAGGCGGAAGCTGCTGTCCAGCGCCACGTTGACGATCTTTGCCTGCGGTTCTGCCAGCTTGACCATGGCGGGATAGCTCACATAGTACGGCGAGAAGAGGACGACCTCGTCCCCGGGTTCCAGCAGGGCGCAGAGGGCAAAAAAGACCGCCGGCTTGATGCCGGGCGTGACCACGATATCCGCCGCCTTGTACTCCGCGCCGAAGCGCGCGTTCATGTCGCCGGCAATCAGTTCACGGAACTCCGGAAGGCCCTGTGTCGCCGAATAATGCGTGAAGCCTGCGTTCATCGCTTCGCTGGTGGCGTCCAGCACATACTGCGGCGTTTTGAAATCCGGCTCTCCCAGGCCGAGCGAGATGATCTCGCGGCCGTGGGCGCGCATATCCGCCGCCGCCTGGGCAAACTTATAGGTCAGGGATTCACCGACTTCTTTCTGGAAAATCATGTGTGCTCTCCTTTTGAAGCGTTCTGCGCCTCGGCCAGTTCTTTTCTTCTCATGTCGTCAAAGCGCCCCCAGGGGACCGCGCTGCCGACATAGATATCCGACTTTTTTACCGTCTTGATCACGGTCTGGAGAATGATCTTCAGGTCCAGTCCGAAAGAACAATTCCGGACATAGTCCAGGTCGTAGGCAAACTTCTTCTGCCAGGAAACCGCGGTCCGGCCGTTCACCTGCGCAAGCCCCGTGAGGCCCGGCCGCACATCATGGCGGTGGTGTTCTTCTTCCGTATAGTAGGGCAGATACTCCATCAGCAGGGGCCTCGGACCCACGATGGACATATCTCCCTTAAAGATGTTCCAGGCCTCCGGAAGCTCATCCAGGCTGGTGGACCGGAGAATCCGCCCGAACTTTGTCAGCCTTTCATCGTCCGGCAGTTCCCTGCCGTTCCTGTCTTTCAGGTCCTTCATCGAGCGGAACTTATACAGGTAAAAAGGCCTCTCCTTCCCGGTCTTCGGATCGTTGCGCCCGGGGCGCAGCTGAGAGAAGATCACCGGTCTCCCCAGGAACACCCGAACCAGCAGCGCAACAATGGCGTAAACCCAGGAGAACAGCAGCATGGCCAGGGCGGAAAAGATCACATCCAGAACCCGCTTCAGGCAGTTCCGATAAAAAGAATTCTTCATCTTGTATCCTGTTCCGATTATTCGAAGCATTCGCAGATCAGGCGGATGATCCGATCCTGCTCTTCTTCCGTCATCTTGTTATCGCTCGGGAGGCACAGACCTCTGGCAAAAATGTCGGCGCCGATATCGCAAAAACCTGTTTCCCTGATATAGGCGTTGCTTCTTGCCCTCCCGTTTCCGGATCTGGTGATGAAAGCGTTCACGCGGTAGATGGGCTGCATGTGCATAGGCTTCCAAATCGGACGGCCCTCCGCGTTGTAATCGGCAAGCTTCTCCAGGATTTCAGTCGGGCAGCTTTTCCCCGCTTCGGAAATATAAATCGCCTTCTGCTCTCCGCGTACCTGCCGGCACATGGCATCCGGATGAATGAGCATACAGCTGAGCCAGAAATTGGGCTCGGCATTTTCATACTCATAGGGATTCATGGTGACAGGCAAATCCCTGAAGCCCTCCTGATAGCGCTTGTAGATTGCGCGCTTTTGGGCGATATGCTCCTCCAGATATGGCATCTGCCCCCTGACAACACCGGCAATGATATTGCTCATGCGGTAATTATACCCGAGTTCTTCATGCTGATACCAGGCGGCGTCTTCCCTGCTTTGTGTAGACCATTTTCTTGCCTTGTTCGCGTCCTCCTGTTCGTCGCAGAGCAGGATTCCGCCGGAGCTGCCGGTAATGATCTTGTTGCCGTTGAAAGACAGAACTCCGTAATCCCCGAAGCACCCGGTTTGTATTCCTTTGTAAGAAGCGCCGAAAGACTCCGCCGCATCTTCCACAATCAGCGCATGATGCGCCCTTGCGATCGCACGTAGTTCATCGATCTTTCCGGGCGTCCCGTACAGATGGGCGACGACAATCAAGCGCACCTCAGGATACAGATCAAATGCTCTCTCCAGCGCGACGGGGTCCATGTTCCAGGTTTCATACTCGGTGTCAATATAGACGGCTTCTCCACCCTCATAGGCGACCGGATTCACCGTTGCATCAAAGGTCACATCACTGCAGAAAACCCTTTTCCCTTCCAGCGTCCCGTGCCCGACCTTCGGCTGTCCGTAAAGGCGCTCTCCGGCAAGCTTGATCGCAAGGTGCAGGGCCGAGGTACCGCTTGAGAGGGCAACCGCGTACTTCCGTCCTACCTTTTCGGAAACAAGGCGCTCCACTTCGTTGATATTCTCGCCGACTGTACTCACCCAGTTGGTGCGGATGGCCTCATCGACCCACTTCTGTTCTTCTCCGTGCATGGTCGGGGAAGAAAGCCATATTTTTTTTACAAACGCGCCGTCACGCATTGCTCATACCTCGGAAGTCAAATTGTTGCCTGATATTTTATCATAACAGCTGCCAAGAAACAATCCGCTCATCAAAAAAAAGAACAGAGTCCTGACATCGGTAACCGTAAAGAAGCAGGATTCCAGCATCCCATACAGCATCGGCGTCGCCACGGAAAGGCCCAGCACCAACAGCGCAGCTTCCGCATTGAGCGTTTCCCGGAAGAAAAGCTTTGCCTCCTTATACAGCAGGGACAGACAGAACAGCAGCACGAGCAGCAGCCCGGGAAGACCGTCCACAACCAGCACCTGGAGCAGGAAGTTCTGATAGTGCGGAACGAATCCACCCTGGGAGGAGCCGCCGCCTTCTTTCATCGTCTCCGTCAGCAGCAGAGCACTCTCATCATACAGGCATCCGTGAAGCCAGATCGACAGATTCCGCTGCAGGATCAGTTTCCCCGCTCTGTAGATCCAGAACCTTCCGCTGGTAAACTGATTGATGCTTTTGGATCTTCTGGTGTCGGTGAATTCTCCCTGAAAGATCTCTTCCTTCTCCTCTTCCGTCGCGTCCTGGTATCTTCTTTCCACCGACATCCTTCCAAAGTATTCTGTCGAGCGATAGAAGCCTTTATACGTGCCAAACATCGCAATCAGGAGGACAAAGAACAGAAACAAATAGCGGATCCCCTTTTTCCGGGAGCTCAGTTTCCTGTTCAGCGCAAAGATCAGCGAAAGCCCCACCGCAGCCGAGACCGCAATAAAAACACTCCTGGTGTAGGTCATGCCAATCACGATGTAATCGACCGCTGCTGATAGAAAGATCGGGATTCTCCATGCTTTCTTCCTGCAGGCAAAGAACTGATAATCCATCAGCAAAAAGCTCTCCAGGAACCAGAAAGCCGTGGCATCCACATTGGTGTCCAGAATGCAGATTCTGGTAAAGTCCGAATTGTCCAGAGTACTGACAATGAATTGCTGCGTGATCGTATTGGGAATATCGATCCGCTGGGAAAACGAATAGATGCAGACACAGCCCAAAACGAAAAAATATCCCCCCACGATCGCAGAAAACCAATTGAGGAATGTCCCTCTCCGTTCTTTCTTCAGGGTGATCCCCAGCGCAAAAGCGGGCAGCATCAGGGCCAGATCAAGAACCTGATTATACTCTTTCTGTAAGGCATAATCCCCGTTGATGATTCTGGACAGGACAAACCAGCCCCAAAAGGCAAGAAGGGCTTTGAATTCGATCTCCGCATGTCCGTGTTTTCTGTACAGCACAATGCTCCACACGAACAGAATCGGTACACAGAATTGGTAATAGGTCCTCCATAGGCTTTGGAACAGATAAATATTCAAACTTGAGAAGAGATAAAACAGAAAAAAACCAAATACTGCGATCGCAAAGCCTATCTCTTCTGTGCTTTTGCGGCGCTCGCCCGATTGTCTCAACAGCACGCTGCATTCTCCTCGTCTATTATTATTCCGTCTCGGTCGTTTTCAGAACAATGCTTTCTTTTCCGAAATAAGCGCTCATATCCTGGTTCAGGTAGGAATCGGCCGACTCCTCGATGTCCCCGATATACAGCAAATACGGTGTCACCGGAAAGGGCTCCAGTTCCACATTCCTGAGCGCGGGGTCCTCCAGTTGAGCCAATCGCGCCACTCCTGCCTCGTAATATGCTGCCGCCTCGCCGGAACGCAGCTCTCCGAGCGCCATCAAAGACGTATAGCCGTGCCCCGTGACGAGATGGATCGCCAGCATACAGACGCATACGATCCCCGCTATTACAGGCGACAGCCGGAACGGCCTGTCCGCAGTTCTCCCCCGCATCCGGAGCCAGCCCAGCCAATAGAACATATTGAAAAACAGCAACAGCAAGAAACTGAACCAGACGATATTGACCAGCCTTTTGTCTCCGATGTTGCCCATCGCGTACAGGGGCGGGAAAAACATGGCCGCCAGCAAACAGAAAGACCAAAGGCTGATCAGGGCAGGAAAGCGAAAAGGAAACGAAGCCTGGCTCTCTGTCCTCAGCCAAAAGCAGCTTCCCAAAATCAGGCAGCCTATCACCGGTAAGCTCGTCCATTCGACAGAAGACCCGGCCGCCGACACAAACGCCGAAAGAAAAGCTCTCGCGGCATCCGGCCGGTATTGCAGCTGGGCCTGCCGAACCGCATTCCCCGGGGCCGCCGCGCTGATTCCAAAAGCAAGCAGCAGGAGAAGGAGGGGGAGAAGCAGCTTTTTCCAATGCTGCCGACGCAGCAAAACCATCAGCATTATCACAGAGATGTCAACCAACACACATACCAGTGCTGTGACATAATTCCCTCCGCCCAGAATCAGGCTCAGCACACAGAGCACGATCAGATCGATCGCCCTGCGAAAGAAAACCGTCCGGATCAGAAAATAGAAGCTGAAGAGGGAAAGCGAAAAAAAGAGCACATAATAGGTTGCCCCGTTATACCAGTAGAGCCCCTGCACCGGGGACGGCATCAGCTGTACACCGCAATTGAACACCAGCAGTCCGGTAATCAGGCCGAGAGAAGAAGGTCTCCGAAAAACATCTCGCACGAGCCCAATGCAGAATACAACGGTTGAAGTTCCCAGAAGAAAAAGGATCAGCCAGGGTGTGACTGCATAGAATCGGGGAGAAAAAACAGCCGGCTGCAGCGCCATCAGAAAGATTGCCGTGAAGGTCCCCTGCCAGGAATGATAGGATTCCGCCGCCTGGCGAACTGCAGCCCCCATCGTCCTGAGCAAGCTGTGAGTCTCCTGGTAGCAGGCATGTGTCCACACACTGTAGCTGTAATCATCGGAATACGGTATATCATACCGGCCGAGAACAAGAATCGGGACAGCGGCAGCAAGTGTCACAATCAAGAGCAGAACAATCGTGACCGTCAACGTTTTTTTCGTTTTTTCTGCATTCAATTGACTTCATGCTCCCTTCTTTTCTCGATTCTGGCAAAAAGCCGCGCGCAGACGCAAGTTATTCTTCAACGATAATGCGAATCACGTCATAATAATCCGCCATCACTCCGTTTGGCCATCCTGCATCATATACAAGATCCACATTACCGAACTGGGCAGTATATTTGGTACGGTAGCGGTAAGGACCTGTTATCACGGTCTTGTCTCCTGCCGCCGCCCTGTAAAACTCCGCTTCTCTCGCGAGAGACTGTTGATAGACGGAAACGATATCCTTCACCCCCATGTAAAAACACAGGAGGAAACAAAGGGCCAAAACAGAGAAGCCGGCTAATTTCTTTGCTTCTTTTTCCGGGACTGACTCGATCAGGATGACCACGGCCAGCAGAGAAAAAGCCACCGGTGCGCAGAAGCCTCTGATCGGAAGATATTCTCCAAACACAAAAAGCGCAAATCCGCAGATCCCGCTGAATGCCAGAATCACAGAAAATATCGTGGAATTCTTTGGCGCTCTGCCTCCTGCGGCATAGGCCAGCGCTGTGAGAAACAGGCTCATCGCAAAACCGAAACCGCACCGCGTGGAAGATATCAGGCCGAATATCCCGTCTTCTCTCCATGCACATACTGCAAAATACAGGGTCATAACGAAGCCTGCAATGCACAGGACTGATGCCAGGAGTTTCACTCCGCGGGAAATACCGGCCTTTTTTATGATGATCAGTACTATGGCCAGAAGGAATATTCCGATCAAACCCGCTGTCAGTATTCCTCCCGGGACTGCCCCGAGCAGAGAAGAACTCCCGTCGCCCGCGCCTGCTCCAAAAGACTGCAGTCTTTGGAGCAATTTGGACGCCGGCGCAAGCATCAGATACAGATATCCCGCACAGCCTGAACAGAAGAGAAGCGTCGGCGCCCATAAGATTTTTCCGGTTTCCGTAAACTGCCAGAGAAGGATACAGATCAACACCATCAACGCTGCAAAAGAAAGATGCTCGGACCACGCCCCGGCCACAAATGCCAGGATCATCATTGGAATGTCTTTCATACTCCAGGCTTGCCGGCGTTTTATCCGTATCAAAGTTCTCCAAATCAAGAACCAGCAAAGCGCCAAGCCCCAAAAATAGTTGCAGGCACCGGCCGTCCAGAAAAACACCTGCCCAAATCCGGGCATGCAGATCCAGAGGAGCATCCAGACTGCAGCTGCCGCACGGAGCGGGTGTTTCATTCCCATGCTCTCAAAAATGCCCTCTATCGTCCATGAGAAGAAAGCCGCGACGCCTGCATTGAGCGTCGCAAATACCCACCTTGGATACATAAGCACAAGGCTCAGCCAGCCGTGGGAAAAAACCCGTCCGTTCAGCAGCCTTCTGTGCCATACCATCGAGCGCCAGATATCCCGCAAGCTGCTGATGCGGATGTCATCGGCAAAACCAAAAGTATAGTTAAAGTCATCCGCAATCAAGGGGGTGAGCAGGCTGAGAACAAACATGACGCCAAAAACAGCCGCGTAGAAAAGCCCACACTCGATATGGAATTTTCTCTGCTCAACTGTCCGCATTGCTTAACGCCTCAAAAGCTTCTTCAGAATTCCTTTGCCCTTCTCTCTGTTTTCCTCTTTTTGCATGATACTCTCGTTCACTCCCTGAAACTTCAGTACCGCAACCTGCGGCTCCATGCCATGGGTAATCTCGAGGGTATCTGTGTCATAGTAATGGAAGAGCGCGTCAGACTCAAAATAGTTTTTAAATTCTTCAACGGTCTCCAGCCTGTGTCCACCCCGGTTTCCATCCCGATAGTGCATCGGAATGATCACATTGGGCATCACTTCATCCGTCGCACGTTTCGCCTCCTGTGCCGGAAGCGCTGTGCAGGAACCGGCACAGATCATCATGACATCCGCGCCAAACAACTTGCTGATTTCCCCACCGGAAAGCTGTGTCCCAAGATCCCCCATATGGACGATTTTCATTCCATCCGCCTTCAGGATATGGATCAGGCAGAAGCCGCGCCAATTCCCAATTTTAAAATCGTGCGGGACCCGGATCGTCTCAATCTCGAAAGGGCAGTCCGACTCCGGCCGTCCCGAAAGGATTACGCCTTCCCGGTAATTGTGTCCAAAATGCTCATGGCTCACCAGAACTTTATCCGCTTTGACCGACAGTTTCGGGTAGCCGTTGATATAATCGCTGTTATACGGGTCGATCACAATGCTGTATCCATTGTGTGTGATACGAAAGCTGGCATGTCCCAGCCACTGAATGGTCATGGATTTTCCCCTTCTTTCCTGTTTATCGGCTCAGTTCAGGACGATACCGGAGATAGTATTGCAAATCCGCATACCTGTTCAGCAGCGTCTGTCCCTGTTCGCTTACACTTCTCGTGAACACACCGTCTTCTACATAAACGCCTCTTGTGCAGACAACCGGGAGATGCTGCATTGCCTCTCTTGTAAACTGCATAAAAGCAGATCCCTTCCATGACAGCCGGTCAAACAACTGGACCATCAGATAGCATGGGCTTATTGTCGGGGCGCTCCCTGTAAACCGATCTCCGGCAATTTCTTTTGCCGCATTGTTTGCCCAGATCAGATATGGGGTGCCAAGATAGTTTTTCAGCTCCTGCTCGGTCTCCATATCATTGGATATTCCCAATTCCTCATAGATATACTCATAAAAAAGCGGCTTGTGATCGCCGAACAGGATCACAACAATCGGGTTCTCATCATCCCTTAAATTCTGGATCTCCTTCCAGAGGATCTGCTGCGTCTCGGAGATCAGGGCAAGATAATTGTTGAACGCATGTAGGGTCTCCTCCGAGGCCCCTTCCCGCTGCCAGCACCCGCCGTCCCCGTAAACGTACTCCTCTTCGCTGTATGGGCCATGTCCCTGCCATGAAACATTAAAAGCAAAAACAGGGCCGCTTCCTTCCGCGATCTTTTCCCGGAACATGCGAAATATCTCGGGAAGATAGCTGTCATCACATTGGATTTCCCCTCCGGTTATCTCCTTAAAATAGTCGTCCAGCCCATAGAACGCCGCAAAACCGAGATCAAGATCCGTAACCCTGCGCGTATAAAAATGTCCGGCGTTGGGGTGCGTTGCATAACAGAGATAACCCTGCCCATTCAGATAGCGAACATAGGAGGCAGCCGCTCTGTGGTAATCCATCTGTCGATAACTTCCGGTGACGAATGCTCTCTCCGCGTTGATGGTGCCTCCGCCGATCACATTGGCGATCATTATGCCGGAATAGCTCTCCTGCTGCAGCTTGCGAAGCGGCTCATAGAGGTCCTCCCGAATACCGGTCACTCCGGCTGCCTCCATATCGCAGAAACTCTCCAATTGGATCGCCAGAATATTGATTTTTTTATCCTCGGGGATTGGCTCGCTCTGATATTGGCCGAGAAGCTTGGCTGCCTCCTCTTCGTTATAACCTTCCGGCTGTGTGTTGGCGCTTTGTTTTATGCTGTGCAGAAATGGATACGGAAACCCCGTTGCAATAAAACTGTCTCTGTCGTCTTTTGCAAGCCACATGTAATTGCTCTGATAGTTTACATAATAAAGATCTCCGTTTGAGTAGACGTACTTCCATAAGGGCCAGACCATCGCCAGAACCAGAAGCACTGACAGCAGCCGAAGCAGATTGTGCGGCCTTCCTTTGGCAAAGAAAAAAAGAATGAGTACGCCTGCGATCACAAAAAGCAACGCCAGGCAGATGCGGGCGTTTAACGTGATCTGGTAGTTCCCGGCGACCTTCAGGCCCGCTCTGATGGAAGAAATATCCTCAAAAGTAAACGGATCATCCCGAAACTTCAGCTTAAAATAATTGCCAAGCGCCGGCAGCATGGTCAGAATGCTGTTGAGCAGGAATGCAAGCCACTGTCTTCTCACCAGGGCAAGAAACAGCACCTGCAGAAACAAAATCGGAAGCCAGTTGAGCAGGAAAATCACCGGTGCTTTAAAATAGCCAAGGTAGATATAAAACAGCGGCATATCGCCGATTGCGAAGTTCAGACTCACCGCACAGAGCGCTGCCGAGGAGAGGATCAGCGCAGCCAGGTTCCAGACCACGAAGAGGCACTTTTCCCCTGCTCCGGACAGGCCCTTTATATGCTCTGCGAAAATGAACCGATACCGCTTTTTCTCCATTCGGCTTAACTCCTTGCGCAAAAAACCGTTTTTAATTCGACGGCGCCAGATAGACACGGAACCCGTCGTACTGCTCTCTCTGATACCCCATCTGTTCCAGCAGTTCCAGTGCACGGTCTATTTTGCCCTCACCTGGAATCTGCAATTTTGAATTCTCATTCTCCGGCAAAACGACCACATTAGAAGGATGGATTTCAAGCTCTTCCAGGAATTCGGCATACAGCTCATCACTCACCTGGATGGGAGGCCACTGGAAGAAAAACCGGTTATCTGTGGTGCGGTCTGCCGCGACATAGGGCCAGGCATAATTGCCCACGATCAGGACCCTGTCATCCTCTGTGGTCTGCTCTTTCAGGTAACGGACTACAATGTCCTCCTCCGTATTGTTCCGGTTGCTCAGGTATCGGTGTCCTGCCGCTGCGGCGACCAGCAGCAGGCAACTGAGAATGACGACTGCGTCATTGCGGCGCTGAACGCGTTTTCTTCCGTATAATCTCCACAGGCCATCAAAGAAGCCAACAAACGGAAGCATCACAGCTGGGAACAGGACCAACCTGTAATACGGTGAAGCCCTTCCGCTTACCTGTGTCAGAACAATCGATACCATCAGGAACCAGAGATTGAGCCATTGGAATTTATTTTTGGGCTCCCTGATCAAGGCAACCACCAACGCGACCAATGCCGGCCAGATTCTTGCCAATGTATCTCTGGTGAGGTCCAGATAGCCCAGAAGTCCCGGGGCCATGTTCTCAGAATACTCAAAATTAAATAAGATGTACACTTCCCACATTGCTTTCAGGAAGTGGTCATGCAGTGCCCAGATCAGCACCGGAAGGAAAGCAGCAAACATACCGACCGTGAAATCCAGTATGCAGCGGCCGACCTCCAAATATCTCTTTTCTCTGATCAAAAGGAACAGGATGACCGGAATGAAAGCAACCCAGACCGTAATCAGATTGCCCTGCAGGAGCAGAACAACCATGCAGGAAAAGCCCAGTGCTATAATCTGAAATCTGGTATACTTCCCCGTTTTAAAATAGAGGAAGAAAATATAGGCTGACAGAGCAATCCATGGCAGGGCATGTTCCTCTGTGAAATTGCCTCCGCTGTACATCTTGAACCCGCAGGCAATGAGAACCATAATCAGTGCCAGGTACTTGCTCCTGTAATCTTCTTCTGCTATCGCTGCTGTCTTCAGCATCAGCCATGCCGTAACCGCATAACTGACCGTCTCAAGAATCCAAACCCCACCCGCAGCGGATCCCGGCCATATAAGATAACCCAGGTACTGGATCACATAGAGCGCAGGTCCCTTATGGTCAAACAGGTCAACATAGGGAATCTTCCCCGCATGCATCTGTTTGCCGATATACAGGAAAACTGAGGAATCGGTCGACACGGGTACTTTCGTCCCCGGATATTGATGAAGCAGTGTTCCGACCGTGAATGCGACGCAGACACAGACAATCAGATCTGTCAGTCCTGATGATCGTTTGCTGTCCTGCTCTCTTCGCCCTTTCACAAGGAACCAGAAAACCTGCATCAGACAAACAGCAATAAACGGAATCGCAAGAAGCCGATTATCTCCGTAAAAAGCTTCCATTCCGATATCTCCTTTTCAAATAGCGGTGATGAACCGTTCAGAGTGCGCGATTGATGTCTCTGAAATCCGAGAGCGCCTGCTGTCCGATCTTGAAGATTTTCTTCATATTGATGGAATTGACGCCGCCCTGCCGCGGTCGGAAGGTAATCGGAATATACTTTACTGCGCAGCCCTTTTTGGCATAGATTACCGAAATAATCACATTGGAAAGATTGAAGTCCTTTGGGATCAGGTCGATATACCGGCGCAGCGTCTCAGCCTTCATCAGACGGTATGGCGTGTTGGCGTCTGTCACCGTAACGCCGAAGCAGACTTTAATCACTGCTTTCAGCGTCTTTGTGACAAAGACACGTGAACCGCCGTCCTGTCGACCTCTGCGCCAGCCGATCACCATATCGAACTGCTTTCTCTGCTCCCAGAACGGTTCAAATTCCTCCGGCAGCGTCTGGCCGTCAGAATCGGTCTGGAAGATGTAGTCCGCCCCCTGTTCCAGGGCATAACGATACCCGTAAAGAACCGTCGCCCCATGACCTCCGTTCGGTTTGGTGAGCGGCAGGAGCAGCGGTTTATCCGCAGCACATGCTTTCAGGATCTCATATGTGCGGTCTTTGCTCCCATCATCAATGACAAGAAGACGGGATTCCCCTTCTCCGCTGTGCTTCTCCACAATCGGGTACCAGTCCTCTATTACCTGGCTGATATTTTCTTCTTCGTTGTACGCGGGGATCACAATATACAGCTTATCCATACTCAATCCTCCTGTCGTCTGATGTAGACCTCAAACAAATCATATGTTGTGTGTTCATAATCGGCCAGTATTTCCTGTTCCAATACCGGCCATACTTCTCTCAATCTCTCTTTGACTCTGTTTCTGGCAGCAAAGTCTCCTGTAATGAGGATATAATCCGACGGCTGCGCTTTCAATTCCTGCTCAAACTGTTCTCCCAGTTTCCGGTTCACTTCAAGTGGCGGAAGCTGATAGAAAAATCGATTATCGGTTTTTCTGTCAGCAAGCAGATAGTACCAGGAGCTGTTTCCCAAAAAAAGAACATCATCTTCTGCCTGTGTATTTTCGTTTAAAAAAGTCATTACGGGATCGGACTCACCGGGCTTCGATGATACATGGCGGTATCCTGTCGCGGCAAAAGCCGTCAGGCAAAACACCAGAATAGAGATCACAGGATCAGAATATCTCTTTTGTTCTTCTCTCTGCAGCCATTTTCCGGTGGTTGAAAAGCACACGCAAAACGGAAGTACCGTCGCCGGCAGCATGACGATCGCATAATGATAATACAGCCTCCCGCTCATTGCAGCTGTGATTGCCGAGATGACAAAGAAAGCCAGATTATACCACAGCAAACGATTTCTGGGAGCAATCAGCAGACTGACTATCATGGCGATCGCTGCCGGAAACAGAACCACCATGAACCGGCCTGTCAGCAGTATTCTCTCCTTTATTCCCCCTCCTACACTCTCTGTGTATCGAAAATTAAAGAGAATATAATCCTGCCACAGCTCACGAAGGAAGCCTGCCTTAGCTGCCCAAATGACCACAGGAATAACAACGATCATAATTCCTGTGAAAAAGAGTGCGACACATTGGCCGATCTCAGAAAAACGTTTCTCCTTCAAAAGCAGGATCAGTACAACAGGAATCAGCGTGATCCAGGCGGCGATCATATTCGCCCTGAGCAGCAGTACGACCGCAAATCCCCCGCCAAGCAACACAATATCCCGCCGCTTGTAGCTTTTATTCCGGAAAAACCGAAAGCTGATATATGCCGCAGACGAAATCCAGGGAAGGGCGTATTCTTCTGTAAAGTTGCCGCCCTGCCAAACCATCCAGCCACAGATACCGAGAACCGCAAAAACCGACAATCTGGCGTTGGTATCACAATCCGTGATTAAAGAAGCTAATTTCAGTAAAATAAAAGCTGTCAGAAACAGGTTCAGCAGCTCCAGCAGCCATACGCCTGTAAGACTGTCCGGTGTCAAACGGATTCCAAGCAATTGGAGCAAATATAATAGCGGACCCTTGTGGTCGAACAAATCCCGGTAAGGAAGCTTTCCTTCCGCCATTCTCTTGCCAATATAAAGGAAAACGGAAGAATCCTGCATTGGTGGACGGGTATTGCCGGGGTAGAGATGAAACAGGCTGGCAGCGAAAAGAGCTGTACAAAAACAGAACACAGCAGTAATGACCTGATTTGGAACTCTTCTATTGATTCCTTCTGCTTTTTGCGGATGCAGGCGCAACAGAATCGCCTGTAATACGAACAGCATAAGAAGCAGCAAGGCAAAGAACAGTTTGTTCCCATATAGATTCATTCTGTTCTGACCTCCGGTTTCAAATCACAGTGAAAACATACCTGCTCGACACCTTCAGCAAGGCTCAGTACAGGCTGCCTGTTTTTCGATATCGCAGACCTGTAAGTTCCAGTTTCTCACCATCAGATGGGACGACCTGGAAACGCAGGGATCGACTTGATCCTGTGGAAAAGCTTAACGCCACCCATTGGCCGTCACCATCATGAAAGGCATCCCTTTCCACGGTTTCTTCTGCATATACGGTCTCACCATAATAATCACAGATACGCAAGGTACAAACAGGGTTGTCGTCCCCTGCAGACACCGATGCATTTCTCAGGCAGAATTCAACCTCATACTCTCCCTGGAAAAGATCGATGAAAGGTCCTGACCGCAGGGCCTCTCCATTCTGCAGCAGAACCGTCCCGTCTCTCGTAAGCTCAAGATGATTCAGATCCGCCATTAGCTGAAGATCAATGTTCCTTACGACTGCATCATAATCTGTCCATGCGTATTCTGCGGCAGTCATCGCTTCGATGACTGCCGGGTCGTTTGAATAAACACCATGCGCAGGCGATATCTCCGTAAACAGAAATCCCATGTCCGTAAAACGCTGGCGATCTTCAGCAGTACTGACGATAACGCTTGCATCTGAATATCGTGCAAGATCATCTCCATGCCAAAAAGGGCGACCGATGGCAGGAAACAGATTGCGGTAGAGTTCCGGGGCGTCTTCTGCAAAAACCGCACCTTTTGCAGATCCCGTTATAATCTCCAGAGCCGCCTTCTCAACCTGGACCGCCTCAGAGAAGCCTTTCCCGGCAGCACGAATCACGCTTGAGTCGACACAGAGAATCACACATAAAACCACAGTGCACAGAACAGGCAGTATAAAGGCTCTCCCCTGAGGTTTTTTATGATTTAGGATCTTTTTGCCTAATTTCCATACTCCTGCAGCAAGTCCACATACTGCAAGGAGAATGAGTATAACCCAGCCAATTGCCCTCAATTCCGCCCAGGGGGAAGATACTCCCCAAATATAAAAGGCTGTCCGAAGGCGACTGAGGACCCGCGGCCCAGCCAGGATTAGGATTCCCAATATCAGTATTCCAGAAACAATTTCTGGTAATCGCCAGTGCACCGTATTACTCTGCTTATTCCCTTCTGCTGCCTCCCCATCCGCATCGGCAAATGCCGCAAAAGGCAATATAAGTAGTATATTATACTGGAGATCTAGAAAATGGTGTTCGGACAACGCATGGAATGTAACGACTGTCATAGCACACAACAGCTTGATGTTGCCCGCTTTATTCACCCGTAATCCCATCCAGGTCCACAGTCCGGTAACTGTGGCAAACAGCACCCAGCCATATCGGATCAGAATCAGAGGATAGGAACTGTCTATAAAATAGATCGTGTCCGGCGAAATCGCACTGCCTCCGCGACCGATAGGCGAATAACTGCTTCCAAATGGATGGATACCCTGATCCCGATAGACTTCCATTGTCTGGACCAGCCGGTTGGATAACAGTCTATCCAGCTTCAGCCCGGCTTCTCCTCCCTTTGAAAACACAACCAGTGCGACAAAAAAAGCAGCTGCAAACAGGATAAAGGAGAGCACCAGTAATATCCGGAAGCCCTTCTCCAATCCGCCGGTATTTTGTTGAACGCTCCTTTTTTTCTGCATAGCCCTTCTATGAATGATAAAAAGAAGAACAAAGAAAAAGAATAAGATGCTGCCGAGCTCCGACGTCCGGCTCTCCGTGATATAATATGCAATGCCAAACGACAAAAGCGGTAAAGCGATTGCCGCCTCATCCGGGATGCGCTCCCAGGACAGCCAGAGAATCAGAGCAAAGAATAGAATCTGAGAGGCAAAATCTGTACTATAGGCAATTCCCATGCTGCTGCGGAGGTGACCATTCCGGTAATGAACAATGTTGGATATTACCCCGGTCAAAGCACATAGAACGGTAACCGCAAGGAAGCTTCCTACGGCAATTACATAGACTTTCAGGATCTTACGGTAATCCATTCCCATGGCGCCGCCCGACAGGATTGGAATCATTAACAGGACCAGTTCCCGTCCTGTTCGGTATGCCAGGAAATAAGCGATCACCATCGCAGAAGCCGGCAGAAGATTCTTCAGCCATCCTCCGATGAGAAGTACCCTCAGAAGTGCGGCGGCGGCACAGACATAAAGAATAAATGTGAAACACGTACGCCCTGGGAATGTGTATGCCGGGAGAACGAAGGTCGAGTTATATATGCAGCGGCAGAGAATATAGACTCCCATCAAGCAAAGGAACACGATATCCAGCAGCTCTACAGACTTAGACTGCCTCTTCATTCCATTCCTGTATAAATCTTCCATTCCTGCTCCCGACCGTTTTCCCTGCTTCTCCCGTTGCTCTCTTTATCATCGAAAAGAAGAAGTAGTTATCTATAAAAACTCAGAGTACAATATACGGTATAACTAATATATTTTACACCACGATGCTATTCTTGACAAGTCATTTTTACAGGGGCTGCCGGATGGCAGCCCCTGTGTCATAAAAATCAGATTTTCCGGTCTCTTACCTGAGAATCGTAGTGCTTGTTCAGGAACGGACGGATCACATAATAGATCAGCTTATTCTCGCCATTGGTAATGTACAAAGTAAATGTCGCCACAAAGCCGATCAGTCCGATCAGCAGGACCTTGCCGAGGATCTTCAGAAAAAGCTTCAGGAATTTCTTCATCGTCTCCACCTCCCGATCAATATGCATCCGAATCATCGAATTCGACAAGCGTCGGATCAAGCGGCGTCTCGTTCAGCACAACGGACATGTACTTGTTGACGCAGTTGCGCATGTCCTGCCTGGAGATGGTCCGGCTGTCCTGCAGATCGTGCTCGATGAAGATGAAGTGGAATCCCAGATCCCGGGCCTGTTCCTCCATGAGCGCGTGATAGCCCAATGTTCCGTTGCAGGCGATGTTGTCGTTCATCAGGACCATGTCGCAGTTGAAGTTCTTCGCCCACTCCCAAACGGCGTTGTAGTTCTCCCATCCGCCCACGGCATGATGGCGCATGGTGGCTTTTTCGGTGAACTTCGTCAGATCATCCATCGCCTTGTCCGGGTCCTCGGTGTTGATCATGTTGTAGCCCATGGTCGAGTCCATGTTCAGAACAATGTTGATGCCCCAGCAGTTCTGCACCCAGGTCGGGAAGTCGCAGTAGTACACCGCCGAAGGGCCCCAGAGGAAGGCCCTGTGACGGGTCTTGCCGCCGAAGGGTTCATGCTTTTTCTCATAGCTCTCACGCATGATCTTGAGGACCTTCCGGTCGTTTTTGTTGAAGTGAGGCTCCTGCCCGTTCACGCTCTGCCATTCATAGAGACGATAGAGCGTCTCCGCGATGCCGCAAAGGGCGGAATAAGGCGTCTTGAAATAATCCCACTTTTCCAGCTCGATGGTGTTCTGCTCGTTCATGAGCTTGGCATACTTGAAGAACTCGTCCCAGTCGTACTTGACACCGTAGTGCTCTTCCACAAAGGCGATGGCCGCTTCCAGCGTTGCGCGGGAATACGGAAGAGCTTCCGGATTGTTATGCTGCATAGCCAGTGTCACAGCGAAATCCGGGACGCCGAAGCGGCGGCGCTGGATCATGCTGGTGGATTCCGAAGCATTGCACGGCATGTTGGTCGAAAGCATGATCTTGCCGACCTTCAGGAAGGCATCGTCGATGGCAACGCCGGTCTCTGCCGCGCAGCGGGAACAGACATCCGCCGCCAGGCCGTATGACTCCGCTACGTCGATATAGTACGGTTCGATGTGCTGGTCTATATCGCAGATGATGAATTCCGGCAGCGTCTGCATTGGGAAGGGATAGAGCCCCTTGAAGCCCTTCAGGTAGAGCGGCGAGATGGTCTCATCATAAGGGATGATTTTATCGGTGTCCGGTCCGCCGCCCAGACGGGCGTCGTTCTTCAGGCCAAAGGCGATTTTCTTCGTCAGGCTCTGTACGATGGCATGCATGTTCATGTGTGCGGTTCTGAGCTCCGGCCCGCGATAGCCTTCGAACAGGCGGTCGATAAACATGAAGGTTCCGAGATAGGAGCCCATCCAGCGGTACTCCCAGAAGCCCTTCAGGATCGGCAACGGCGCCGAAGCCACCATCTGCCCCATACTGAGGATGTTGTTGAGCCATGCACAGTAATCGTACATGGTGTCCTTCACACCGCGCCATTCACGCCACTTGGCCACGCCGGTCTTGTCGTAATAGCGGTCGCGAAGACCTCCGGTCCCCTTTTCCGACTGCTTCACCGGGTCAAAGCGCTCCAGTGCCTTATCCAGAGGAGCGATCATCTTGTCCAGAAGTTTCATGTCATTTCCCTCCCTGGATCTGCTTGATTTCAAGAGACTCAATAAAGGCCTGGAATCTCGTCCGCAGCTGTCCCACCGCGCCGAGTGCGTATTCCTTCTCGATGGTGCAAGTCGGGATATTGCGCTCGTTGATGAAGATATTGGAGGCCAGGATCTTCTCATAGCTCCAGAATTCGCAGAACTTCATATTCTCATAGATAATGCCTTGCGCGCCGAAGTCCTTCACCAGGCGCTCTACCTCATCATGGCGCTGGTCGATTTTTACACCATCCATGAAACGGGCACACTGGTTCCAGTGCAGATAGGTGCGGCAGATGGCGTCAAAAGCGGTCTCGCCTTCCCGGATCTCAATCTCTTCACGGCTGGGGAAGCTGCCGAAGCAGTAACGATCGGCTACGACCATCGCGCCGCATGACTCGATGAGCTTCGTGAATTCCGGGTCGTCCACTTCGCTGCCGACCAGAACCACTCTCGCACGGAACGGGAACTTTTCTTCCGGCTCGCGCGTTTTCAGTTCTTCCAGCGTCTCTTCCAGATACGGAAGGATCAGATCGTGGGGACATACCTGGCTGACCAGCTGAATGACATGGAACTCATAGCCTGTGATCGGTGGATTGGGGAGCTTGCGGAAAGCGCCGATCTCGGTGATCACGCGGCAGAGCCGGTTGTGTTTCTCGACGGCACTGCGCAGAGCTTCCTCCGAGGTGTCTACACCGAGCTTTTCCTTCAGCGGTTCCAGGATCTTTACCGTCAGCTGAACCTTGTAATAGTCCAGATTGATCTTGTCGCTCTTCATCGGCGGATCAATCTGCGTGAGGAAGAAATGCTCATTCTTTACAAGATTCAGCAGGGAGAAATGGTTCTCCATCCGGTCCATCGTCGCACAGCACTCCGCGCCGAGCAGTGCATCAAGGTACCCGTAACCGCCTTCGATTGCACGTTCTAGAATGGAGCGTGCGTAGGGACATGACCGGTTGGTCATATAGTATCCGGCAACGTCCGTGGACGTGCAGCGGGGCGCACGGAGCCTGCTGGAAAAGCAGCCCGGAAGATTCAGCAGCACCTCAGGGATATAATAGCAGTTATAGCCCAGTGCGTACTGTCCGTCTGCCTTGGCCTTCTCCACCAGCTCGTTCTGTGCGTCCTGCAGCAGGTTCTCAAAATAGATCAGATGCTTCAGGTCTTTCAAACAATACACCTCTTTTTCATATCAGAGTAAACGGATTTGTGCTCATGGTTATTTTACATTATTGTGATTTCTCCGTCAATTATCACTTTTCCCCGTTTGTATAAAAAAAACGTGAATTTACATTTATGCCCTTGCGCCTGAACAGAAAACATGGTAAGCTGTATTCAGGTTGATTACATAACCTAAATACACAAGGAGGGATTGCTATGGTCAGCATTCTCATGGGACTGAAAGGGAGCGGCAAGACAAAGCGCCTGGTCGATATGGTCCGCGAAGCGGTGAAGGAAGAAACCGGTGATGTCGTCTGCATTGAGAAGGAGCGCAAGCTCACTTATGATATTCCCTATCAGGCCCGTCTGATTGAAGCCGGTGCCTACGACATCGGGAGTTATGAGTTCTTAAAGGGGTTGATCTGCGGCGTTCACGCAGGGAATTACGACATCACCCACTTCTTCATTGATAATTTCTATAAACTCGTAAATGACAAAGATCCGGAGGCTCTTGTCTCCTTTATTTCCTGGCTGGAGAAGTTCTCCAACAACGAGAACATCAGTTTTGTTCTCTCCATTACCTCCGACCCTGAGTCCGTACCCGAAGCTCTGAAAGCGTTCATCATCTGATATCATTCCTGATTTAAAAAACGGCCCTGTTCTGATGAACAGAGCCGTTTTTCTATCCATTTCGCTCGTTTCAGATCTCCCGGTACATGGCAGCTGCATCGGCCTTCTTCGCATTCTCGCTGATGTCGGTCACTTCAACCCGCAGCGTACGGTTCCCGAAAGCGATCTCGATTACGTCCCCGATCTTCACCTGGTAACTGGCTTTGGCCTCCCTCCCGTTTACGGTGACGCGGTCCCCGTCGCAGGCTTCGTTGGCCATTGTCCGCCTTTTGATCAGGCGCGATACTTTCAGATATTTGTCCAGTCTCATTGTTTTCTCCATTTCACTCTGTCAGCGCCAGAGTCTCAATCAATCAAAATATGATCTCGCAGTCGGGCATCCATGCTCTGAGGTCGTTGACCGCGTCCGCAGAGACAGGATTGCCGGACAGATTCAGCTTTTTCAGCGTGGGAAGCTTCCTCAGGTTTGCGACCGCTTCGATCCGGTTCCCGCTCAGATCCAGCTCTTCAACAGACGTGAGCGCATAGAGCGAGAGGACATCCGTAATTTTGTTGTTGGCGAGATTCAGTTTTCTGATCGTGCCCTTTGACGGGGTGACCTCAAACGGAAACAGAATCGCGATCTCATTGTCGCGGAGGTCCAACTCCTCCAGGCAGGTCATTCTCCCCAAACCGGACAGATCTGTAATTCCCGCCGAAGGGAAGGAAAGGTTCTTCTCATCGCTTCGGACAACATGCCCTGAGAAGTCGATCTCGTATACCAGCTCAGGGATTGCAATTCCGCAGCCGGGCAGCTCGGACTTCAGCGCGCCGACCGCTTTGTCGCTCAGCCCTGTGTTTTCCCGCAGGTCGAGCGAGTACAGGCTTTTCAGGGGATAGAGATCCGGCAGATCCGCATCCGAGACTCCGGTATCTGTGAGATCGAGCATCTTGAGCGACTGTAGCTTCCCCAGCCCGGAAAAATCCTGCACCTGATTGCCGCTGAGATTCAGTTCCTCCAGCCCCTCAACAGAACCCACGGAAGCGGTCTCGGCAATCAGGTTATCCGACACATCCAGTATTTTCAGCAGCGGGAGCCCGATCAGCGGCCGCAGATCGCTGATCATGTTGCCGCTGAGGCTCAGCTTCTCAAGCTTTGACAGCTCCATGATCGGTCGCAGCTCCGTGATCTCATTGTTGCTGAGATCCAGGATCCTTAAATCCTTGAAATCGCTCAATGCGGAAATGTCGGAAAGTCCCTTCCCGCTCAGGATCAGCTCTGTTGCGCTCAACGGGTAGACCTCTCCCGCCAGCAGGACTGCCTCTTCACCGCTCTCGTCGAAGCGGATGGCGCAGCCGGGCAGCTTCTCCGACAGCGGGAGCAGCTCTTCTTTCTCCAGACCTGTCTCCACAACGCTCAGGTTTTTGAGATGAAGCATGCCCTGCAGCGCTTCGCAATTTCTCACCGGATTCCGGTCCAGGACAAGAGCACGCAGCCCTTTCAGCCCTTCCAGCGGGCTGATATCCCGTACCTGGTTTCCGGACAGATCCAGTTCATCCAGTCCGCCCAGCTGTGCAAGCGGCTGGATATCCGTGATCTGGTTATCTCGCAGCGACAGCTTGTCCAGAGAATAAAGCGCCGTCACTTCCTGCAGCTCCGCATCGGTAATATTCATCCCGTCCAGCAGCGCAGTCTGCGCGGTGACTTCAAACTCCAGCCCTGCGACGGTGACTTTTTCCCCCTGCGCCTGCTGCATTTTCATCTGTTCAATGGACTGGATTCTGCTTGAGATTGCAGGATCTGAGGTGTTCAATCTGCGTAGCGTTTCAAGGGCGCGCGGATAGTTCCCCATCGACTCGTAGCAATCCGCCATCAGCATCAGGATCTCCGGACTCTCCTCGGCATTTTTCACCCTTCGAAGATACAGCAGCGCGCCTTCGTAGTCGCCCGCACTCATACTCTCCCTGGCTTTCAGGGAGTATTCTCGGTTTCTTCTCTCCGAAGCGCTGTGAAGAATGGAAATCGCCGTGATTGCAAGGAGCAGGAGCAGAATCACGGTAATGGCCAAATATATTCTTTTCTTCCTGCCGCCGAATTTGTTCGCGGCATAGACAGGAACGATCTGTTTGCGTGCCATCAGTTCTCCGGTGCGGCGGCAGAGCCTTCGTTTTCAGCGGGTTCTTCGGATGCGGCAGGATCCGTACCCGGCTCTCCGGTTTCGGAAACGGCGGACGTTTCTTCCTGGCCTTTCTCCGGCTCGTCCTGTTTTTTCCCGTGAAGCACCTTCGGCGCTTTGATCTTCGGCAGTTCCGCTTCCGGCTGTTCTGTGACGCGCTTCTTCATCGACAGGCTCAGGAAAAAGAGCCCCAGCATGATGCAGAGCACGCCCATCTCCTGCATACCGGCGGCGAAGGTCACCGGATTTGCCGTATTGCGCAACGCTGCCAGATCCTCAACAAAGATATGGTACAGGAAGGGCAATCCGAACAGCAGCACCAGAATCCATTTTGTGCGGATGATGCCGAACACCGTGCAGAAATACAGCGCGATCACGGCAATGTAAAGCAGGATGCAGAGCACCATATGAATCCTGCTTTCAAAACCGAAGGCCTTGATGATAAAAAACACCGCTCCCAGCACCACCGGGATAAAGCTCAGCCAGAGCGCCCGTTTTCCAAACAGCCAGACCACTGCGACAAACAGCAGAGCGCTCACCACCGGGAGCGCGATCTGCGTGATCGCATACAGCCGGTTGTTCCACAGGCCCCAGCACCCGATCAGCCGGAAAACGACAGAGAGCGCCATAAGAATCACCATCGCTTCAACCCCGAAGCCATCGCGTTCGACATAGAATCTGACCTTGTCTTTTTTCATACCAGCGCCCCGCATTCTCAGCAGTTTACATAAGAATAATTGATTATATCATATCCCCTCACACTGCGCAAGCATAAAAGAAGAGAACCGGGCATCCGATTCTCTTCTCAACCGTGTTCTGTTTTGAATCTCCAGACTTACTCTTCGGCAGTAAACTCGTCCTTGCCCGCGCCGCAGAGTTCGCAGGCGAAGTCATCGGGAAGATCTTCCCACTTCACGCCGGCCTCTTCCTCATCATAGACCCAGCCGCAAAGATTGCAGACATACTTCATGTTGAGATTCTCCTTTCGTCAGAATTCTGAAATCATAAATGCCAAAGGCAAATTACTTGAAATAACGCTCCAGCAGGCCCTTGAAGGCCTTGCCGTGTCGGGCCTCGTCGCGCGCCATCTCGTGGATGGTGTCATGCAGCGCGTCGAGATTGTACTTCTTGCAGAGCTTGGCAAGCTCGGCCTTGCCGGCGGTCGCGCCGTTCTCGGCGTCCACACGCATCTGCAGATTCTTCTTGGTGCTGTCAGTCACGACCTCACCCAAGAGCTCGGCAAACTTGGCGGCATGCTCGGCCTCTTCCAGACCGGCCTTCTCCCAGTACATACCGACTTCCGGATATCCCTCGCGAAAAGCAACACGCGCCATCGCCAGATACATACCGACCTCGGAGCACTCACCCTCAAAGTTGGAGCGCAGCCCGGCAATGATCTCTTCTCTGACTTCTTCCGGAACATCCGCGCCGAAGACCTTGCCGACGCCGACAACATGCTCCGCCGCCCAGGTCAGTTCCTCCGCCTGAAGCGTGAATTTCTCGCCGGAGACCTTGCAGACCGGGCACTTCTCGGGAGGCGTATCTCCCTCGTGAACGTAGCCGCACACAGGACATACCCATTTTTTCATATTCATTACCTCCGTTTTTTAAATTTGCATAGTAAAAATTTGCACGCAATGACTGCTGAGCATAAAGTACCATACTCCCTGCTTTTTGTAAAGAAGCTTTCTGTGAATTTTCTTTCCGGTACCATTAGACGCTGTGTTCTATCAGCGTCAGCAGCTTTTGCTGCTGGGTCTCCGTCAGTGCATACACAAAATGCCTGCGCCAATCCGGAGAATACCAGCTGTCCCTCGCGATCTCGATTTTGTTGCCGTTCTTGTCCAGTTCGAATTTGCCCTTCTCATCAAGACGGTAAGACACCGCCGCGGCGTCCGCGGCCATCCGCTCCTTCAAGGTCTCCGCCACCACCGGAAATCCGTATCCGTCAGCGGTATACTCCGGGGAGAGCAGCGTCCTCAGGAATGTCCAGGCTGCTTTCTGCTGTTCCTCGGTACAGGCTGCAGACACAACCAGATTCTCATCAAAGCGCAGCTGCGAGGCCGAACCTTCCTCCATGGGCCATCCGGCGAAGCAGGCCCCGCTTTCAAAGAAGGCATCGTACCACTTGAGTTCATCCAGAGAACCGATATGCGCCTGCATCATAAGCAGCTTCCCGCTGTAGATCCGGCCTTCCATGCTGCCGGGATCTGCGGTATAGCTGTTATAAGAATAAGCTTCCGGCTGCAGATTTGCAAAGTTCTTCAGTTTTGTAAAGAGCTCTGCGTTGAAATTCTCTCCGCTTCCGAGGCTCTGCCTGTTCACCCGGCTGAGATCCTCCATCAGTCGTCCGGAGGTATAATAGGGCTCATACAGTATACTGCCGGCGGGCATCTCGGAATAGATTGCTCTCAGGGCATCCATGCTCTGGACACTGTTCCCCTCGACGGTTTTCCAGTCGCATGCCATGGTCTCGATCCGAAAGCGGCCTGCAAGCCGTCTCATGGCTCCGGTCTCGTCTGTCAGGGCATTGAGTACGCTGTGGAACAGGTCCGTTTCCTGATACTTGCTGTCCGCTTCCAGCAGCCCCCGCAGGTCGGCAAGCCTGTTCTGGGCCTGCAGCCGCTCATAGCCCTCTTCGTTTACCGCCGCAAGATCCAGCGGCGCACTGAAGAGGGCGCCCTCAGGCTCGTTCCGGTAATCCACTGCCTCCAGGAAGGCAGTTCTGCTCACACGGTTAAAGGCAATGATCCGCTCTGCCAGGCTGTCGGAGATATCAGTAAAGCCGAGTGTGAGCAGCAGTCTTTCTGTCTCTTTTGTCTGCGGCGCCGCGATGAGATAGTTCTCCTGCACTGTCTCCGTTCCGGTCGACATGTGAAGGAGGAAATGCAGGCTTCCGTCGTTTCCGGTGAAAAAGGCCCCGACAGACGTCGGTTCCACCCCGATGCTCAGCAGTGAGACCAGCTTTTCGCTCTCGCCCGAGACGGTATCATAGCAGAACACCTCGCTGTTGCGCAGGAAGCAGAGCTTTCTGTCGTCTTCTCCGCTCGGGCAGAAGCTGTGCGCGCCATCCGGCGCGCGTTGCGGCACGGTCACGCTGAGATCGGAGATGCGGATCGTGCTCACCCACAGCTGATCCCCATCCGCCAGCACCACGGCGAGCGCTCCGTCTCCCATGGCGCACATCTCCCGGATCGGGAAGGGCGCTGACACCGAGAAGAGCTTTTTGCCGTCCATCCCGAATACCAGCACTTCCTGCCCCTGAGGGACGGCCATTCTGTCTTCTCCGAGGTAGACCGCGTATTCGCAGTTCAGCCCGAGTCCGGGCTCCGTCTCGATCTCACAGTTGCTGATCTCGACGCCGTTAGGCTTCAGCACCCGGACATAGTATCGGTCGCGGTATTGGTAACGCTGGCCGGTAAGCCAGGACTCGTAGCTGGATTCCAGCGCGACGATCTCTCCGTTCTCCCGGACGCGAAATGCCCTGGGACGGGACTCGGAAAAGTAGTTTTCCAGGTCTTCGGGTTTCTCCGGTGCCGGGAGCGGGCGGTAACGGCGTACTTTATCGCGTTTCCCGCTCTTTGTGACGCGGAAAAGCGCGCTCTCATACACGTCAAAACGGCCGTTGTTCACAAAGTTCGGATCCTCTTTGAGCTCCGCCGGGATATTCTCCCGGACCTTGCGGTTAATATACGCCAGGAAGCCCCCTTCGCAGCTCTGCTGGAAGAGCACCGCTTCCTTTTCTTCCGCCACCGTTGCGCTGTCGCTCACATAGCGCTGCTCCCAGGTCGGCGGTCCCGCTTCCTCTTCGGTCTGGACCTCCTCCGGCTCGGGGCTGATCTCCTGAACCCGGCCGCAGCCAAGCAGCAGGATCCCGCACATCAGCACAAGGATAGCTGTATGCAGTTTTTTCCCAAGAAGTGTCATAAACCGCTCCCGCGTTCGTGCTGCCGTCATCATACCATACTCTGTTTTTTGCCGCAAGGGCAAGCTTTTCTTAATAATGCATGAAAAATCGGCCGCCGCCCTATGCGGATTTGACAAGCTGTGGTATAATGATTAGCCATCAGATAAACTGGTGAATTGTTTCCGTCGGCAGACCGCAAGCAAGGGAGTGACAGGAATCCATGTCTGATAAAAACCCCGCGTCGGAAGAACAACTGAAAAAGCGCCGTGCTGCCAGAGGGATTCTGCGGGTCAGCGGATATACCGTCGACACGCTGTCCTCCGTTCTGGTCTCGGCACTGCGGATCATTGGCACCGTGCTCCTGATCCTGCTGGTGACGGGCGTCCTGTTCACCTGCATCTTCGCCTACTATGTCAAGACCTGCCTGACGCCTGAGCTGGACCTCTCGCTGGAGGACTACCAACTGAGCGAGGCCAGCACGATCTGGTATCAGGATCTGGCCGGCGAGTGGCAGGAGGGCATCACCATCGGCGGCGACCAGCGGCGCATCTGGGTGGAGTACGAGGATATTCCCAAGTACATGGAGGAGGCCCTCATCGCCATTGAGGACAAGCGATTCTACGAGCATAAGGGAGTCGACTGGTATCGTACCGCAGGCGCTTTCGTTGAGATGTTCGCCCGCATGGAGACCAGCTACGGCGGGTCCACCATCACCCAGCAGCTGCTGAAGAACCTCACAGGCAAGGACCAGGTCACCGTCCAGCGCAAGCTGACAGAGATCTTCGGTGCGCTGGAGCTGGAGAAAAAATACGACAAGCAGGAGATTCTGGAGTGGTACCTCAACGCCGTCTACTTCGGCGAGGGCTGCTGGGGCGTCGGGATTGCCGCGCACACCTACTTCGGCAAGGATGTCAAGGATCTGAGCCTCGCCGAGTCCGCCGCGATTATCGGCATCACCAACAAGCCCACCTATTACGATCCCTTCTACAACGAAGAGAACAACAAGAAGCGGCAGGAGGTCATCCTCCGGGAGATGTACGAACAGGGCTACATCGACTATGACACCTGGCGCAGCGCCGTGGCGGAGCAGCTTGTCTTCAAGCGCACGCCGAACCAGGAATATCACCAGGAGATCTACACCTACTACGAGGAAGTTGTCATCCGCGATGTGATCCGCGACCTCATGAGCGCCAAGGGGATCAATTTTGACGCGGCGGAAAAGCTTCTCTACAGCGGCGGCTATCAGATCTACAGCTGTATCGACACCCGCATCCAGAACATCGTCGACGACCTCTATTCCGATCCGGCGAAGATGCCCAAGGGCGGTGCCTATGACCAGCAATTCCAGAGCGCCATCGTCATCATGAATCCCTATGACGGACGCATTCTGGCCCTCTGCGGCGGCGTCGGTGAGAAGACCATCAACTTCGGCCTCAACCGCGCTGTGCCCATCTCCTCCGGCGGCGTCAACTACGGCGGCGCTACCCGCTCGCCCGGTTCTTCCATCAAGCCGCTGGCAAGCTACGGCCCGGCCCTCAACGAGGGTATCATCACGCCCGACACGCTTGTAAACGACGCCAACTATATTGTTCTCTCCGGCACCAGCTGGTATCCCCACAACGACAACTATGAAAACTACGGCGTGCTCTCCATCTATCAGGCGCTCAAATGGTCCCTCAACACCGTTGCCGCCCAAATCGTGGACAAGCTGCCCAACGGGCCGCAGACCTCCTATGACTATCTGACCCAGCGGCTCGGCTTCACCAGCCTGGTTCCGGACGACGCCTCCTACGCGCCGATGTCTCTCGGTCAGCTTACAAACGGGATTTCCGTCCGGGAGATGGCCCAGGCCTACTGCTCTCTCGTCAATGACGGTACCTTCACCTACAGCCGGACCTATTCCATGGTTACTGACAGCCGCGGCAACATCGTCCTGGACAACGTCCCCCAGACGATCGCCGCCTTTGATCCGAACACCGCCTACTGCCTCACCTGGATGATGAAGAACGCGGTCAACGAGGGCACCGGCACCGAGGCACAGCTTTATAATGTCCCCGTCGCCGGCAAGACCGGTACCTCCGGCGAGTACAAAGACCGCTGGTTTGCCGGCGTGACGCCCTATTACGTCGCAGTCGTCTGGACCGGCTTTGACATCCCTGAGCGTATCAACTCAAACGGCAATCCCGCCGCCCGCGTCTGGCGTCAGGTGATGAGCAAGGTCCACAGCGGCTACTCCTGGGCGGACTTCACCTATCCCTACCTCGCCCCGGACACCCATGTCTTCATCGAAGCCCCGACCCAGACCGCGCGCAGCGATCAGGATCTCATCGAAGACGGCATCACGACGGACGATTTTGACAATTCCTATTACTGGGACAACTACTACAACGGCGCACCGGCACCGGGCGGCAACAGCGTTGTCATCATCGGATAAATCCTTGACAGATAGCCTGTGGTGTGCTAATTTTGATAACACGATTGGAGGTGCTTTCCTTGGCAAAAACACTGATGTATAAGGGTCATCCGCTCCAGAGGAAAGATAATTTCATCTACTACGGCAGCTTTGCGGATAAATATGTGATCATGATGCAGATCCTTGATACCAAGAAGGTCAAAGACCTGGATGTCGCCACCAAGGTCTCGGTTCAGCTTCAGCTGACGGATTCCTCGGTGAAGTCCCGCGACCGCATCGTCAAGAAGACGGAAAAAGACAGTCTGTATTCCGCCATTGACGTGGCCGCGGTCTGGCTGGAGCGTTCTCTCGCCTCTCGCTGATTCAACAAGAAGGCTTCCCATGCGTAAGATCATTCTCCCCTTTCTGACCCTGTCCACGCTGCTCCTCTCGGCGCTGCCTGCTGCGGCTTCCGCCGAGCAGGCCGTCGTCACGGGCAGCGAGGTCAATGTCCGTTCCGGACCGGGAACCGCATACGGGATTTTTGCGAGTCTCGACCAGGGGAAAACGGTGGAAGTGATCAACCGTTCCGATGCCGACTGGTTTCTGGTCAGCTGGGACGGCAGCACCGGATACGTCTCTTCTCAGTTTCTGTCTCTCCTGCCGGAGGAGAGCCCTGCGCAGGCTTCGATGCAGATCTCAGTCAATCCGGTTGAAGTCCCCGGCTATATCAACGGCATGTATGTCTCCTTCCGCGCCGGTCCGAGTACCTCTTCCACCGTCTTCGGCACCTACAGCACCGGGAAGGCGCTCACCATCACTGGCTCCTCCGGCGAGTGGACCGCGGTGCGCATCGACGGCAAAGACGGCTTCATTTACAGCCAGTTTGTGAAAGAAGGCTCGCCAAATGCCGCCGTCATCGAAGACGAGACGTCCAACCTCTACGGAGGGACGCCGTTTTACCCGGTGAACGGGACCGGCTCTTCCCAGGGCGGTTCCACGGTCTTTGTTGTCAGCGAAACCGCCGCCCCGATTCCGGAAGCGGCTGTTCCTCCGGAGCAGATCGTCCAGGTGCCCACAGACGGCGCCGTGCAGACGCAGGCTTCTTCGGCGGCCTTCCCGTCCAGTGACGAGCTGATTGTTGCCCCCAATGACGCTGGGTCGTTTCTCACTGTGACAGATCCCTCCGTGAACACCGCCATAACTGATTCTCAGCCTCCGGCTGCTTACGTCCCGCCGGCCGCTCCGTCGCCGACCCTTGCTCCCGCCGCTGCGGACTCCGCAGCCGCTGCGAGCAAAATCGGCAGAGTGACCGGGAATCTGGTAAGGCTGCGCTCCGGCCCGGGAACGACTTATTCCATCGTCGGCACCTATGACAGCGGAACCGAAGTCGTGATCTCAGGTGTCTCCGGCGACTGGACCGCTGTCACCGTCCCCGGAACCGGGATCAGCGGATATATCCACTCCGACTATATCAGTCTTGAAGACCAGAGTTCCTCCGCTGTGACGGGCACCGCAGCGACAGCGGGCGCTTATGATCCGGCCTCCTTCCAAATGACGGACGGATTCATCACCGGGAGCAGCGTGCGGCTGAGAGAAGCCCCTTCCATGTCAGCCGGTATTCTTGATGAACTCAATTTCGGTACGGCAGTCAGGATGACGGGCGTCTCCGGCGACTGGGTCAAGGTGATCTACAACGGACAGGAAGGCTTTGTCTCCGCTTCTTTTGTGACGGAAGGCGTCTTTGAGCCCGCCGCCAGCCTCAGCACCGCGGTGGGCGCCGACCTGGGGAAGGAAATTGCCGCGTATGCGCTGAACTATGTGGGCTATCCCTACAAATGGGGCGGCGACTCCCCGGAAACCGGTTTTGACTGCTCGGGCTTCGTAAGCTATGTCTACTCCCAGTTCGGCTATACGACCAGCCGTGTTGCAAACGACGCGGCCTCTGACGGCGTCCACGTGGCTCCGGCCGATCTCCAGCCCGGCGACATGCTCTGCTTCTATTCCGGTAACAATTATGTGGGGCACCTGGGCATCTATATCGGCGACAACATGTTTGTCCACGCGGCAAACTCCGCTACCGGTGTTGTGACCACTTCCCTTGCTACCGGATACTACTCCTCCCGCGGATATGAGATCCGTAGAGTCTACTGATTTGTCATCTCGTTATAAAAGCACTCTCGCAGACCCGATCGGGATCTGCGAGAGTGCTTTTTGATAATCTTTGATTCATTTTCCGACACAGAAGCGCGAGAAGATCTGGTTGGTGATGTCCTCCCGGATGCTGACGCCGGTAAGCTCTCCCAGCGCCTGCATGGCGTTCTCGGTCTCGGTCAGGATGATATCCGGGGTCAGGCCCTGCTCCAGTTCCTCGCAGGCGGCCTTCATACTCTCCGCAGCGCGCCGGACCGCGTCCGCCTGGCGCACGTTGGTCAGGATCTCTCCTGCCGGGACCAGCGGTGCCGGAAACAGTTCCCGGATCGTCTCCTCCAGGCGATCCAGCCCCTCTCCGCTTGTGCTGCTGACCCGGACGACCGGCAGACAGGTCTCGGGGAGCTGCAGTCTGGAGGGCAGGTCAAGCTTGGAACAGACGATAACGGCCTTCTCCGCCCGCTCTGCCGCCCGGAGGATCCTCGGCAGGGCTTCCTCCGCCTCCCGGCTTCCGTCGATCACAGCCAGGACCAGCGACGCCGTTTCCGCCGCGGCCAGGCTTCTCTCCACACCGAGGCGTTCGACGCGGTCCTCCGTCTCACGGATGCCCGCCGTATCGATCAGCCGCAGGCAAACGCCGCCGATCTGCGCCCGTTCTTCAACGGTATCGCGCGTTGTTCCCGGGATCTCCGTCACAATCGCCCGGTCATAGCCCAGAAGCGCGTTCAGGAGCGAGCTCTTCCCCGCATTCGGAAGCCCGATGATCGCCGTGGGGATCCCGCTGTTCATCATTCTGCCCCGTTCGAAGGTGCCGAGCAGGCGTTCAAGCTCTCTCTGTCCCTCGAGCAGGATTTCCCGGTAGTTCCGGATCTGAAACTCCTCGATGTCCTCATCCGGATAATCCAGCACCGCATGGAAGTGGGCGCTGATGTCCAGCAGCTGCGTATAGATGCCGCCCGCCTTACGGAAAATCGCACCGGAGAGCTGTCCGGCTGCGTTGCGCACAGCTTCTGCGGATTCGGCGTCGATCAGGTCGATGACCGCCTCGGCGGAGCTCAGGTCCATCCTGCCGTTCAAAAACGCCCGCTTGGTGAATTCCCCCGGGCCTGCCTGTCTGGCCCCCAGCCGGAACAGCTCATGCAGCAGCATGTTCAGCAGCATGGGCGACCCGTGGCACTGGAATTCCACCGTGTCCTCTCCCGTGTAGCTGCCGGGCCCCCGGCTGATCGTGCACATGCAGATATCCAGCAGCTGGTTCTCCGCGCTGCGCAGCTCGCCATAGACAAGCTTTCGGTCCCGATGCTCTGAGAGTGTTCCGCCCGCATAGGGGACAAAAACCCGTTCGGCAATGCGGATGCTCTCCTCGCCGGACATGCGCACAATGCCGATCGCCGAAACCTGCTGTCCGGTGGCAATGGCGGCAATGGTGTCTCCCATTCGATTCCCTCCCTGAAAAATGCGCCCCCGCTCGGAGCGGGGGCGTATCCATTGTGAAACTCAGATCTGCTTTATTTATCCGTTTTTGCCGTCTGTCCGGCATGCTCGTCCATACGCTCCGAAACGAAGTAACTCAGAGAGAGCAGGCTGTCCGAGAAGTGCACATTCTCCACAATAATGGGGCTGTTCGGCTCCGTCAGCTCGATATTGGTGAAGTTCCAGATCGCTTCGATCCCGTTCCTCGTCAGGACATCCGTCGCTGTGATCGCGGCGGTCTTCGGCACGCAGAGCACCGCAATCGCGACCTCGTTGTTCTTCAGATAGTCTTCGATCTGATCCCACGCAAGAATGGGCACTCCCTTGAACTCCGTACCGATCAGGCTCTCTTTAATATCAAAGGCGGCTGCGAGCTGTACGCCGCAGTCAGAGAAGCTGAAGTTGTCCATCAGGGCGTGACCGATGTTGCCGACTCCGATCAGGACCGCCTTGTAGCCGCGGTCCATACCGAGGATCGAGGCAATCTGCTCGCGCAGACCTGCGACATTGTAACCATAACCCTGCTGCCCGAACTCTCCGAAGCAGCTGAAATCCTGCCGGATCTGCGAGGGGGTGAGGCCAAGCTGCTGGCCCAGCTCAAAAGAAGAAATCCTGTTAATCCCGTTTTCCTGTAACTCATCCAGCTTCCGCAGATACCTGGGCAGACGCCGGATCACATTGTTTGAAACCTTTACCCGTTTCACCTTTCTATTATCTCCTCTTAACCATACTCGAAAAAGTGTACTGCACGTACTCCTTTATACAATCATTATAACATACGCAAAAACGCTGTTCAAGCCACAAATTGCATATGTTTACGCATCTTTAACCTTTTTCTTTTATTTCAAATCACGTTTTGCCCCGGCGACAATCCGTCGGATATCCGCGAGACTTTCTACGTGAACCAGCTGCTGCCTGTAGATGCCGGAATAGGGGACGCCGTGCAGATACCATGGAATCTGGTGCCGCGCCTCCATACAGGCATAGCGCTCACCCCGCCGCTCAGCAAGGCGTTCCATCTGCCTGACGGCGGTATCCAGCCGCTCGGAGAGCGGCGGCAGAATCGGCTCCGGTTCTCCGTTGACGGCGGCATTGGCCCTCGCGAAGAGCCAGGGGTCCCCGAAGCAGCCCCGGCCGATCATGACCAGATCACAGCCTGTATAACGCAGGATATGCGCCGCGTCCTCCCCGCTGAACACGTCGCCGTTGGCCGTCACCGGGATCGAAACGGCCTGTTTGACCTCACGGATCACATCCCAGTCCGCACGTCCGGCATACAGCTGAGCACGGGTTCTCCCGTGGACGGTGATGGCGGATGCCCCCGCCTCTTCGCAGAGTCTGGCAAAAGAAACGGCGTTTACGCTGCCGTTGTCCCAGCCTTTCCGGAACTTCACCGTAACCGGCACCTTGACGGCCTTTGCAACCGCTTCGACGATCTGCGCCGCGAGCTCCGGCGTCTTCATTAAAGCCGAGCCGTCTCCGCCCTTGACGATCTTCCCCACCGGGCAGCCCATATTGATATCCAGAATGGCAGCGCCGGAATACTCGATCGCCATCCGGGCAGCCTCCGCCATCACATCCGGCTCGTGGCCGAAGATCTGTACCGCGGCCGGGGTTTCCTCTTCTGACTGGAACAGCAGTTCCCGGCTCTTCTGGTCCCCATATGTCAATGCGCGCGCACTGACCATCTCCGTCGTGGTGAGGGCCGCGCCGCAGCGGCGGCAGACCTCCCGGAATGCATAATCCGTCACTCCGGCCATCGGTGCGAGAACGATGCGGCCTTTCAGCTCGACCGGTCCAATCCTCATGCCTTCAGGTCCAGTCCCACCGGGCAGTGGTCAGAGCCCATGATATCCGGCAGGATATAGGCGTCCTGCACAGTCTCTCTGAGCCGGTCGGAGATGACAAAGTAGTCAATCCGCCATCCGACATTACGCTCTCTGGCGGCAGCGCGGTAGCTCCACCAGGAATAGGCGTTCTCACGGTCCGGATAAAGCCAGCGGAAGCTGTCTGTGAAGCCCGCTGCCAGAAGCTCTGTAAACTTGCCGCGCTCCTCGTAAGAGAAGCCGGCGTTTCCGATATTGGTCTTGGGGTTTTTGAGGTCTATTTCCTCATGGGCAACATTCATATCGCCGCAGGCAATCACCGGTTTCTGCTGATCCAGCCCGCAGAGATACGCCCGGAAGGCGTCCTCCCACTGCATCCTGTAGTCGATGCGCTTCAGGCCGTCCTGCGCGTTCGGCGTATAGACGCAGACCAGGAAGTGATCTTCAAACTCCAGCGTCACCGCTCTGCCCTCGGTGTCGTGCTCCGGGATCCCGAGATTGTAGCGAACGGAGAGCGGCTTTTTCCTTGTGAAGATCACCGTACCGGAATAGCCCTTGCGCTCGGCGTAGCTCCAGTAGCTCTCATATCCCGGCAGCGTCAGATCGGTCTGTCCCTCCTGCAGCTTGGTCTCCTGCAGGCAGATGCAGTCGGCGTCCAGAGGCATCACGCTCTCGACAAAGCCCTTTTTCTGTACGGCGCGCAGGCCGTTCACGTTCCACGAGATGTATCTGGTCATTCCTGTTTCTCCTTCTGGTTTGCTCTTGCGTCGGCCAGAGCGGCATTCCGGAGTCTGGGCGGCTCTCCCGCCCGGTGGTCCAGGGTGTTCTCCCCCCGCACCGCGACCAGGCGTTTGATGGGCACGCCCTCCCCCAGAAAACGCCGTTCATAGTCCGTCAGGATGCCCGTCACACCGCCGGCATGCAGATCCCGCGTCAGCTCCCGCAGGGTCCATCCCTCCTGAAGGAACTGTTCCACCGACCACTCAAACAGCGGACCGTTGTCCGTCTTAAATCGGATCTCTCCCCCGACCGGCAGCAGGTCCGCATAGATCCGCAGGAAAGCAGGCGCTGTCAGGCGGAATTTCGCATCCCGGCTTTTCGGCCACGGGTCGCAGAAGTTGATATAGATCCCGTCCAGCTCGCCAGGTTCGAAGATCTCCCGCAGGCCTGCCGCGTCATAGTCCAGGAAACAGACATTTTTCAGCCCGGCTCGGCTCGCGCGCTCCATGGCAAGGATCATAGCGTCCGGCACCTTCTCAATCGCGACAAGGCTACAGTCCGGCTTTGCCTCCGCCACCGCGCAGGTGAAGCTGCCCTTCCCGCAGCCGATCTCCAGCCAGAGGCCGGTACCGGGCTGTCTCCACGTCCCCTTGCGGGCCGCCGGGTCTGTTACAAGATAGTCTTTGCAGCGCTCCATCCGGGGTTCCAGATTGTGGCGCTTTCGCATTCTCAATCGTCTCACATCCTTCCCGCGAAGCATATCACAGCTTTTTGAAAACATCAAGCGTCTCTTCACAAATTCAAAAAAACATGATATGATATCCCAAATCGTCGGAAGGAGACTCTTTTGATGTCCGTCCAGCTGGAAGAAATCCTCTCTGCGGGTCTGCAGGCCCTCGCCCTCCCCTATACGGAGGAGACCCTGCACCGCTTCCGTCTCTACTACGAGCTGCTCAGCGAGCGCAGCCGGCAGATGAACCTCACCGCCATCAGCGGAGAGGAAGACGTCGCCAGGCTGCACCTTCTGGACTGCGCCGCAGTTCTGGGTCAGGTGCCCTTTCAGGGAAAAAGTGTCCTGGATGTGGGAAGCGGCGCAGGTTTCCCCGGCCTGGTGCTGAAGATCCTCTGCCCGGAGCTTGATCTCACGCTTCTGGACAGCACCATGAAGCGGGTCCAATTCCAGCAGGAGGTCTGCGACGCACTCCGTTTTCCGGATGTCCGCTGCCTCCATCTTCGCGCGGAAGAAGCGCCGGAAGAGATGCGTGAGAACTATGACATCGTCATTTCCCGCGCGGTGGCCCGGCTGAATGTGCTGGCGGAGCTCTGCTTTCCGTTTTTAAAGATAAACGGCTGTTTCATCGCCATGAAGGGGCCCGCCGCCGAGGAAGAGGTCCGGGAGAGCAGGAACGCCATCAAACTCCTCGGCGGAGAGGAAGCATCCGTGCTCCCCTACTCTGTCCCCGGGCTCGACGCATCCAGAACGCTGATTCTCTCCGGGAAACGGCGCTCCACGCCGTCCCGGTATCCCCGGCGCTTCTCCCAGATCAAAAAACAGCCTTTATAAGCCCGGCGGGATTGCGCACAGGAAGCGAACGTGTTATAATGCTCCCGGCTCGGCAGACAGTCTGTCTGCCCTGACAGAATTCATTTGATTACAGAGGTGCAGGAATGGAAGGCTACCGTATTTTAGAAGTCAAGCAGAGTGTGTTTGAGAACAACGACCGCGAGGCCGACAAGCTTCGCGAGGATCTGAAAAAAGACAGGACTTTCTTGCTCAATCTGATGAGCTCCCCCGGCTCCGGCAAGACCACGACGCTTAAGGCCACCATCGCCGCGCTGAAGGACGAGTTCCGCATCGGCGTCATGGAGGCAGATATCGATTCGGATGTGGACGCTGCCGCTATTGAGGAGACGGGCGTCAAGGTCATCCAGATCCATACGGGCGGCATGTGCCACCTGGACGCCGGCATGACCCGGCAGGGGCTGGAAGGCCTCGGCACAGCGGATGTGGACTTTGCCATCCTTGAAAACATTGGCAATCTTGTCTGCCCGGCGGAGTTTGATACCGGCGCGGTCAAAAACGCCATGATCCTCTCCGTTCCCGAAGGCGACGACAAGCCCCTCAAATATCCTCTGATGTTCTCTATCTGCGACGTGCTGCTCATCAACAAGATCGACGTCCTGCCCTATTTTGACTTTGATCTCGAGGCCTGCAAAAAGTACGTCCTCCGCCTCAACCCCAATATGAAGATCATCCCCATCTGCGCGCGCACCGGCGAGGGCATTGATGAGTTTGCCCAGTGGCTGCGGGAGAATATCAGCGCCTGGAACAAGGCCTGATCTCCTGTCCCCCGGGTCGGCAGACCGGCCCTATCGGCGCACATTCGTCAACACGCGGCTCCCGTCAGTGAGACGGGAGCCGCGCTGTTTCATGCTTTGTTTTAATTGGAGCCGGTCATCTCTTATTTCCAGCCGAAGGTGGCCAGGCCGTAGATGTAAAGCACGATGACACAGACCGGAACAAAGTACTTGAAGACCGGCTTCATCCAGTTCTGTACCTTTATGCCCTTGCCGGCGTTGGCTTCCGCAACGAAGTTATCCCAGCCCCAGCCGATGCGATAGCTGCAGAACACGGCGAAGATGAAGGCGCCGAGAGGCAGCAGATTGGTGCTGACGATGAAATCCCAGAAGTCCAGCCATGCGGAGCCATCCGCAAAAGGCTGGAAATGGAGCACGCTGTAACCCAGCGCAGTCGTCAGCGCAATCAGGAAGATCCCGATCCCGCAGACGAGGCAGCCCTTCGGGCGGTTCCAGCCGGTCAGTTCGCGGATACCTGCGAGGATGTTTTCAAACACCGCAAGCTCCGTGGAGAAGGCGGCAAAAACCATGAACAGGAAGAACAGCGAGCCCCAGAGCCGGCCGCCGGACATGTTGTTGAAAACGGTCGCCATCGTATCAAACAGCAGCGAAGGTCCCGCGTTGACTTCGATGCCATAGGTGAAGCAGGCCGGGAACATGATGAAGCCGGCCATGATGGCGACGAAGGTATCCAGCAGAATGATATGGACCGACTCGCCCATCAGGGAACGCTCCTTCCCGATATAGCTGCCGAAAATCGCCATGGATCCGATACCGATGCTGAGGGTGAAGAAAGCCTGGTTCATTGCCGCCACGATGACCGAGCCGTTGATCTTGGAGAAGTCCGGAACCAGATAGAACCTGATTCCCTCCCTGGCACCGGAGAGCAGGCCGCTGTGGACCGCCAGGACCAGCATCAGCACAAACAGCGCCACCATCATGTACTTGGTCACGCGCTCCAGGCCGCCCTGCAGGTCAAAGCTCAGGATAAAGAAGCCAACCGCAACCGCAATGGCAAGATAGAGCACATTGACGCCGGGATTGGTGATCATGGCGACAAAGCCGAGGTCAGCGCTCTTCCCGGTGAGGAATCTCACAAAATAGTACATCATCCAACCCGTGACGACCGTGTAGAAAGCCATCAGCGCAACATTGCCGAGCAGGGCAAGATAGCCGTGAATATGCCATTTCTGGCCGGGCTTCTCAAGCTTCTGGTACATGCCGACCATGCTTGCCTGGGATGCTCTTCCGATGGCAAATTCCATCGTCATGGCAGGAATGCCCAGCAGGAGCAGGCAGAGAATATAGACCAGCACAAAGCCTCCTCCGCCGTACTGACCCGTCATCCAGGGGAATTTCCAGACATTGCCGCAGCCGATGGCGCATCCAGCGCTGAGTAGAATAAAGCCAAGTCTGCTGCCGAGCTGTTCACGGTCCTGATTCATAGCAGAACTCCTTCTTTCTTTTCAAAACGTTTTACAATTCTATTATATCTTCCCTTCACAAAAAATCAACAAAAAATTCATTTTTTCACCCGTATGAGAAAAGGCGCTCAAAAGCGAGCGCCCTTTCTGTCGTCTATGGTTTTCTCAGACTGTCACGAGGTCCGGGTTCTTTTTCTCTTTCTCCGGCCTCAGGATTCCGGCGTAGGTCAGCAGTTCCGTGACCTCAGAGATCGGGACGATCTCAATGGCGTTCTTGACCTCGTCCGGCACATCCCGCAGATCCTCCATGTTCTCCGCCGGGATAAACACTTTCTCGACCCCGGCGCGGTGCGCCGCCAGCAGTTTCTCCGGCAGCCCGCCGATGGCCGTGACCGCTCCCCGGAGGGAGACCTCGCCCGTCATCGCCCAGTTGGCCGGGAAGGCGATCCCCGTCACCAGGGAAGCGATGGCCGTCGTCATCGTGACGCCTGCGGAAGGTCCGTCCTTCGGCACCGCTCCCTCCGGGACGTGGATGTGCAGGTCGTTGTCTTTAAACACCTTTGCCTTCTCCGGGAAGAGGCTCTTGACCAGACTCACCGCGATCAGAGCCGATTCCTTCATCACGTCGCCGAGCTTGCCGGTGGTCTGTACATGCCCTCCGCCCTTGGTGAAGAGCGATTCGATATACAGGATCTCTCCGCCGACGCTGGTCCAGGCAAGTCCCGTCACGACGCCCGGCTTCTGCCGCTCAGGGACATGGGAGTGGCGCACCGGGCGCATGTCCAGATCGTCCCGCAGTTGCTCGGGCGTAACGGAGAAGGCCTTGTCGCCGTTCTTTGCCAGCTCCACCGCCGCGCTTCGGCAGAGAGTATCGATCCGCTTGCGCAGTCCCCGCACGCCAGCCTCCCGGGTATAGTCGGAGATCAGGGTGTTGATCACCTCGTCCGAGATGTCGATCTGTCCGGGACCAATGCCCATCGCCTTCATGGCAGAGGGCAGCAGATGCTCCCGCGCGATGGAGAGCTTCTCGATCGGCGTATAGCCCTCAAACTGGATGACCTCCATGCGGTTTAAGAGCGGCTCCGGGATGGTATCCGTCGTGTTCGCCGTGCAGATAAACAGCACATCCGAAAGGTCATAAGGAACGTTCATATAGTGATCCGTGAAGGTGTCGTTCTGCTCGGGGTCCAGGACCTCCAGAAGCGCGCTGGCGGGGTCTCCGTTATAGGAGGCGGACAGTTTGTCCACCTCGTCCAGCACCACAACCGGATTGGAAGCGCCGCTCTTCTGGATTCCGTCCATAATGCGGCCCGGCATGGCGCCGATGTAGGTCCGCCGGTGCCCGCGGATGTCCGCCTCGTCCCGTACGCCGCCCAGACTGACGCGGACATACTCGCGTTTCAGCGCCCGCGCAATGCTGCGGCCGACGCTGGTTTTGCCGGTTCCAGGCGCCCCCACAAAGAGCAGGATCGAACCGGACTGCTCCCGCTTCAGGTTCATCACGGCGATCTGCTCGATCACGCGCCTTTTGACCTTCTTAAGCCCATAGTGATCCGCCTCAAGCACATCCCGCGCTTCGTCCAGATCGATGATCTCAGGCTCCGTCTTCTTCCAGTTCAGCGAGGTAACAAAGTCCAGATAGTCATAGAGCATGCCGTACTCCGGCGACTTGTTTCCCTCCTGCTTCAGGCGGTTCAGGACCTTGGTCGCCTCCGCGCGTGCCGTCTCGTTCATTCCGGATTCTTCGATCTTCATCTCAAACTTCCGGATGTCCGAGACCTGCTCCGGGTGCATCTCGTCCAGCTCGCGCTGCAGATACTCCAGCTGCTTCTTGATGGCGGATTCCTTATAGATATCCTGATATTCCTTCTGGTGCGCGGAATTGGCGTCGTTGGTAACCTTTGTCACTTCCAGGAACTCATAGATCAGCTTCTCCATCAGCTCCGCACGGCGCAGGCAGCTGTCCTCCTGCAGGATCTCGTAGTACTCCTCGTTGGACGCCTTCATCCAGATCGAGAGCATCCCTGCCAGCGTGCCGAGAGACTCCATATGCTCCACATAGGCGGCTGCAGCGGCTCCCCACTGGTAACCCTGCGAGAACTCCTTCACGGCTTCTTTGGCCTGCTCCAGCTTCTCGGCAGCTTCCTCTTCCGTCAGATCCTGGATATCCTGACGCCGGCTTGTCATCAGGGAGATGGAGCGGTCACGATTGATGACCACGCTCTCGATATTCACCCTTCCGCCCGCGTGCACGACCGCGTATCCGTCATTGCTGATCTCAGCTACCGTGCCCGAGAGACCGATGGGATAAAAGCTCTCTTCTGTCCGCTCGGCTCTGGTCTGGTCCTCCCTGGAGACCAGCAGGATCACCTTCTCATCGATCCCGACATTCCCCGCCAGATAGCGGAACTGGTCCCTGCGAAAGTATACATCCGAATCCGGTGCAATCAGCTTGTCATATACCGGAATAACTGTCATTTTCATCATCCTCCAAAAAGTGAGTTATATTAGTTTACAGTATACGCAGAACAAGAAAAAGATCATGAATTATTTGTTAATAGTTTTATATAAATTTTGTTGTAAATTATATCCATCTCTTTCGAGTTTTGGCCTCTAAAAAATCGATTTATGCCTTGACAAACAGAGAAAAAGGAGTATAATAACAGAGCTTGACGGGGTGTAGCGCAGCTGGTAGCGCGCTTGGTTCGGGACCAAGAGGCCCGGAGTTCAAATCTCCGCACTCCGACCAGGATGAAAGCACAAGCTGAAAGGCTTGTGCTTTTTGTATGGGGGTATCGATGAAAAAGTCTGATTTCTATTTTGACCTTCCGCCGGAGCTGATCGCTCAGACGCCGATTCCGGAACGGGACCATTCCCGCCTGCTCTGCATGGACAAGGTCACCGGCGAGCTCAGCCACAGGCATTTTTATGAGCTCCCCACCCTGCTGCGTCCCGGAGACTGTCTGGTGGTCAACGACTCCCGTGTGCTCCCCGCGCGGCTGATCGGTCACCGTCCGAGCGGCGGCGCAGCCGAGCTGGTGCTTTTGAAGGAGCTCGGCGGCGACTGCTGGGAATGCCTGTGCCGCCCGGGCAAGCGCCTGCGCGAGGGCGCTGAGGTGATCTTCGGCACCGGAGAACTCGCCGCCACGGTGGAGGAGATTCTTCCCGGAGGGAACCGCAGGATCCGGTTCCGCTATGAGGGGATCTTCCTCGAGGTTCTGGACCGTCTCGGGAAAATGCCTCTCCCTCCCTATATCAAGGAAGAGCTTGCTGACCGGGAGCGCTATCAGACGGTCTATTCCCGTGAGCTGGGAAGCGCCGCTGCGCCGACCGCCGGTCTGCACTTCACCCCGGAGCTGATGGACCGGATCCGCGGGATGGGCGTCCCCATCTGCCCGGTCACCCTGCATGTGGGTCTCGGGACCTTCCGTCCGGTAAAGGAGGATGAAATTGAGGACCACGAGATGCACTCCGAGTTCTGTATCATCCCGGAAGACACCGCCGCCTGCGTCAACCGCTGCAAAGAGAACGGCGGCCGTGTGATCGCCGTGGGAACCACCTCCTGCCGCACGCTGGAGAGCTTTGCCGATGCAAATGGCATGCTGCACGCATGTTCCGGCTGGACCGATATCTTTATCTATCCCGGCTACCGCTTCCGCTGCATCGACGCCCTGATCACAAACTTCCATCTCCCGGAGAGCACGCTGATCATGCTGGTCTCCGCCCTCGCCGGACGCGAGCATATGCTGAACGCCTACCGCGTCGCGGTGGAGAACCGCTACCGCTTCTTCAGCTTCGGCGACGCGATGTTCCTGTCCTGAATAGATTCTTTGCCCGCTGACCAACTCTTCGATCAGCGGGCAATTGTATCTGTTTTCATTTTTCCGGCCATCAAGGCCGTACACCGCGTCTTGCTGCACCGTGCGCCATATCACGCCTCATGCTGACGGAACCAGGCCCTTGTCTCCTCGGTGTCCCGACGGATCTGCTCGGAGAGCTCCTCGACGGATTCAAACCTGGCCTCGGGACGCTGGAAGTGCATGAACTCGACCCTCGCATGTCTCCCGTACAGGTTGCCGCTGAAGTCCAGCAGATGGCTCTCCACGCTGACGCGTTCTCCTTCACTGACGGTCGGGCGGACGCCGACGTTGGTCACGGCTTCATAGCTTGTATCGTCATCCAGCCACACCTTTGCCGCATAGACGCCATGCCGGGGAATGAGTACGCCTGCGGGAAACGCCATGTTGATCGTCGGGCTGCCAAGCTTCGTGCCGAGATGGTAGCCGGAATGGATGACGTCCGACAGCGTGTGCGGATGGCCCAGAAGCCGGTTCGCCTCTTCAATTTTGCCGTCCGCGATCAGGACACGGATCTCCGTGGAGCTCACAACACGCCCGTCCAGCTTGACCGCGGGGATAATGTCGCAGCTGATCCCGCGCTCTTCGCACCAGGCTTTCAGCCGTTCCGGCTTCCCCTCTCCCCTGTAGCCAAAGGAGAAATCGTGCCCTACCACAACTGAGACAATCCCCAGCTCTTCCACCGCCGAGGAGATGAACTCCTGCCAGGGCATCTGCATCATGCTGCGGTTAAAGTGCAGAAAGATGGTGGTGTCAATGCCGTAAACCCGCCGGATGATCTCCTCCCGCTCGGGGGCGCTGTTGATGAGCAGTACCTCCTTGCCGAATACAAGCGTGTCCGGGTGGACATCAAACGTCATGACCGTGGGCTCGGCATTCTTTTCCGCCGCCCGCTCCTTCACACGCTCCAGCAGGGCCGCGTGGCCGAGGTGCACCCCGTCAAAAAAGCCGAGCGCAACCGCTCTGCGCAATTCACTCATAAGTTGTTATACCTCGTAAAAGGATTTTATCGTGCGGCATTCGCTGTCCCGGACCTCGGCCAGGGCGAGGAATTCTCCCTTTTCGGAATAGAGTCTCCGCTTTCCCGCCGGTTCCGCACTGTGAAAGACATTCCCGTTCCGGATGCGCTTTTCAGCTTTTGCGTCAACGGTCAGCGCGGGCCAGGGCTGAAACAGCGTGTCGGTCGGCAGAAGCAGTCGCTCCGCCTCTCCCTCCGCCGCGGCCCGGATCACCTCGTCCAGGGTGTGGGCATCCTCCAGACGGAAGAGCCCCGCCTCCGTCCGCCGGAGCGCCGCCATGCAGCCACCGCAGCCGAGCGCCTCGCCGATGTCATGGCAAAGCGTGCGCACATAGGTGCCCTTGGAACAGCGGATGTCCAGGCCCCAGTCCTCTCCTTCCCTGCCCAACAATTGGAGGCTGTGGATGCTGATCTTTCGCTCCCGGCGCTCCACGGTTTCACCCCGGCGGGCCAGCTTATACAGCCGCTCTCCGTTGACTTTCACCGCGGAATACATCGGCGGCGCCTGCATGATTTCCCCGGTGAAGCGTGGGAGAATCTCTTCCAGCGCCTGCTGCGAAACCTCCGCCTCCCGGCTTTGCAGGACCGTCCCGGTGATATCCTGCGTGTCCGTAACGACGCCGAGCCGCAGCGCTGCGCGATAGCGTTTGGCATCCGCTTCGGCAAACTCCACCGCCCTTGTCGCCCGTCCGACAAAAACCGTCAGCAGCCCTGTCGCCATGGGATCCAGCGTTCCGGCGTGGCCGATGCGCCTCTCCCGCAGCACCCCGCGCAGCTTCTGCACCACGTCGTTGCTGGTCCAGCCCTCCGGCTTGTCGATCAGAAGGATCCCGGTCACAGCTGCGCTCCGCAGAGCTCGTCGATCACGTCGAGCAGCAGCTGTTCCGCCTTCTCCGGCGTGGCCTGAATGGTACAGCCTGCGGCCATCTCATGTCCGCCGCCGCCAAAGGCCGCGCACACCGCGCAGCTGCTGATCCCCGGCATCGAACGCACGGAGATCTTGCTGCTGCCGTCGGGCATCTCGCGGATCGTCACGTTCATGGCGGAGTCCTCCGCCCGACCGGACAGACCTGCCAGATCGTCACAGTCGTCTTCCGTTGCACCGGCCTCCTGCATCATCTGCTGCGTCACCGTCGCGACGATCAGCTTCCCGTCCCGATAGACGTGCATCCCGGAGTAGAGCATCCCCTCCAGGCGAAGCCGCGGCAAAGACGTCTTGCGGAAGAAGTGGAGCATCACATTGTGGCTGTCCGCTCCCGCGTGTACCAGCTCCGCCGCTGCGCGGAAGGTCTCTTCGTTCACGTTGGCGTACTGGAAGGCCCCCGTGTCGGTGGTCAGGGCGATGTACAGGAGCGTCGCTTCTGTTTTCGCAAGCTTTCCGGTGTAGTCCCGGATCAGCTTCAGGACGATCTCCCCGCAGGCCGAACGTTCGGCGTCGATGAGCTCCGCCGCGCCGAAATGGGTGTTGGAGGGGTGGTGGTCGATGGCCAGGTCCACCTGGCCGTCAAAGCCGTTGGGGAACAGGTTTTCCGTCGCGATATCCACCGAGATCACAAACTTCGGCTTGAAGTTATCCGGCGCAAAGAGCTTCTCCACAAAAGGAAGCATCTTTGGCGTGATCTGGGGATTGCGGTAAAGATAGGCCTTCTTGTTCTTTCTCCGCAAGGCACGGCAAAGGGCGGCGGCACTCATTACAGTGTCGCCGTCCGGATTTTTGTGTGTTAATAAAAGGTATCCGTCATGCGCGTTCAGGATTTTGGAACACTCGTTGACCGTCATGCTTCTGTCTCCTCGGGTTCATCCTGCCGGATGTCCAGATTCTCAATCAGCTGGTTGATGTGCGCCCCGTATTCGATGCTGTGATCCAGTTCAAAGACCAGCTCCGGCGTATAACGCAGGCTCATGGAACTGCCCAGCTCGCGCCGCAGCCACCCGGAGGCGGACTTCAGCCCGCGCTTGAACTCCTTCTCGTCCTTCATGCCATAGACAGAGAGCCAGACCTTCGCATAGCGGAGGTCGCCCGTCGTCTCAACGCGTGTCACGCTGATCATCCCCTGCTGGACGCGGGGGTCCTTGACCGAGCGCAGCAGCTCAGAGAGCACGCGCTGGATATCGTCGTTTGTTCTGGCAAGTCTGTTGTTTGCCATACTCGCACCTTCTTATGCCTGAATCTGCTCCATCACGAAGCATTGGATCATGTCTCGTTCTTTTCGTGGTACAGCTTTTCTCTGATTTTCGCTGTTATCAGTTTTTTACTGCTGAAAGAGTACCACATAAAAACTGTGTCGTTTTGCGTAAGGTTTTTTCAACCGTTTGGGGTATTTCTCAATGGTTTTCCTCACAGCAGGGCGTATTATACCATGTATTCCAAGGACTTTCAAGTATTCACGGTTTTGAGCATTGGGCTTTCATAATACTTCTAAGGATTCTTCTTGCCATTGTACGTCCTCATTTCCTCTGTATAAAAAAATGGCGGGGGTTTCCCCCGCCGTTCGGTGGACCAGGGTCTTTCGACCAGCCCCAAATTAACGTTGCCGCTAACTCTTGTTTATATAATATGCAAACCCGTGCGGAAATGCAAGAGCTATTTTAGATTCTATCCGTTTTAGTTTACATAAAAACAAAGGCATCCCCCGTTAAGAAGATGCCTGATTGTTCAGCATTTTGTTGGCGCCCGAAAATCGTCGTTTGTTCTGGCAAGTCTGTTGTTTGCCATACTCGCACCTTCTTATGCCTGAATCTGCTCCATCACGAAGCATAAAAAACGTTAATTTTCCCTTATCATAGGCCTTCACAGGCTCTCATATCTTCCGTGCTTCTCGGGCTTTTTTCACTCATTTTTCACATCGCGTGTCATAAGTTGTCGTATCCTATAGGTGTCTTTCATGATTTGCTCTTTAAGCATCCTCTATACCTCCTTTTCAAGCCTGATGATGCTTTACACTAACGTCTTCCCCTACCGCATTGCCAAAAAGAAATGCGGAATAACCGCCTGCCGTGTGCATTAAACTGTGCAATAAGCAACCCTTTTATTCATTTTTTGCATTGTATTGTCATTACAGCTTTTATGTAATGCGCTATCCGCGCTAAGGAAACACTTGATTTTTAGCGCAATTATGCTAAAATCGAAGCAAGGGGGTTGATGAAATGGATATGATCAGACCGGTGTCCGATCTTCGGAATCATTTTGCGGATATTTCAAGAACAGTACATAAGACCGATCAGCCCGTTTTTCTGACGAAGAACGGCTATGGCGACATGGTTGTCCTCAGCATGGAAGCTTATGAAAACCTGCATTTTGAAAGCGAGGTTTATTTCAAGCTGCAGGAGGCGGAGAGAGAAGCGGAGAGGACGGATGAGAGATATTCCTCCAAAGAGGTGCTGAAAGCAATGCGGGAAGCAATCGGAGAATAGAAATGTATCGTTTGGAATTTCTTCCCTCCGCGAGGAATGATTTAGTTGAAATTGTGCAATATATCAGCCGCGAGTTGGGAAATCCTTCGGCTGCTTATGACCTCGCCGACGAATTGATTGCCGCTGCGGAAAAGATAGTCGAATTCCCCTATGCAAGTCCCGCACATACACCGATTCGGCCTCTGAAGCATGAATATCGGCGCGGGCGTATAAAGAACTATTATCTGTTTTACTGGATAGATGAACAGAAAAAATGTGTTACACTTGCCCGTGTGATCTACGCAAGGCGGGATTATGATCGGGAGCTTTCCTGATGTGACTACTTTTGAAAGCCTTTCCGGTCATGTGCATCCGAGACTTCCCATATGGATATTCCCGGAAACCGGGTAAGACTCGCAAACCTGTCTTGATACGAGTTTTCTGCCACCGCAGCCTGATACCTCCGGCTCTGAAGGCCGTGGGTTCGATTTCCGGCTGCGTATCACATCATAAACCCCTACCTGATGCAACGTGTCAGGTAGGGGTTTCGTTATTATAAGCCGTCGGGATAAAGGTTTTCTATAATAAATCAACCGTCTCCCGAATCTCTTATCAAGGAATAGTATGAAACCCGTATTCACGCCGCAGCCTGCAGCGCGTAGGTGTCCTCCAGTTCATCCAGCACATCGATGGAGCGGTCAAACAGTTCGAACAAGTCCGACTCGGCGATCAGCCCGTCCGCATTCATCTCCACGCCCTCAAAGCGCAGATCATAGCGCAAGGGCGGGTTGTCCAGCGTCAGCATCTCCCCGCTGCGGATCTGTTCCGTGCTGCGATACAGCAGGCTCACGCGGTACCAGGCCTGGCCCTCCACATCGCGACGCCGCTCGAACATCAACTTCACGCCGATGGGCGTCTTGGTCTCGATGCTCTCCGGCAGCGTAAAGTCCTCCACACCCAGAGCAGAGAGGGTGCCGAGCACCGTGCAGTCATGGGCGCAGAAGAAGCTGAACTTTCGATCCTCATTCTTCAGCTCAGACTCCAGTTCCCGGAGCAAGGGATTCGTGATGTTGGCGGCCACCAGGGGTGCGCCGTGTTTCATCTCAAGACAGGTGGTCATGAATGCGCCAATGGCCGCCCAGTCCTCATCCGTCAATTCATGGCCGAAGGCTGCCTTTACGGCGTCGGGCTCTTCGTAGTATTGCAGGAGCAATGCATCCGCCACCTGATACGCCGGCTTGATCGCACCGGTGATGTCGGGCTCCTTGTCGGCCTTCATCATGTATCCGATACCATCCGTCATGAGATCGCCGTATTTCCCGCTCTGGTAAATTTCACTCTTCTGCATGTCGACGGCGTCCATAATGAGTTTGATCACATCCCGGTTCTGCGCCGCGAGACCGTAGAACCCCGATTTACCACCCTGCGCCGCAACCTGCGCTGTGGCGTCGGCAGCATATTCATCGCTATAGAAATGCAAAACGGGCTCCATGAAATCCTCGGTGCCGTTTGCGTCACTGGGATGCTCCACCTCGATATCCGCCAGCGGCAGCATACCCGCGGCAAAATAACGGGCTGTGGCAATGCAGCGCTGCTTGCTCCGGGCGTTGAAGCGCACTTCGCCCTCCTCCGGAACATAGTTTTCGGGAATCAAGCCCTCCTGGTCCAGCCACTTCCGGAAATACTGGCCCATGCTTGTCTCCTCAATACCGCCCAGCAGCGTCAGCTCGCTGGAGCCGGCAGACCAATCGATCCACGAATGGGGAGTCAGTTCGTTCGGCACCGAGCCGTTGCTGGACAAGGGGGCGCGAAGGTTGTGGCGGCTCAGTACGACTACCTGCTCGAGGGTATATTCATCGGAAGCGCGCTCCTCATCGGACTTATCCGCGTAGTCCTCGAGCCAGTGGAAACTACCGGTTTTGACCACGTTCTCGCCGTAGATCGTCTTCCAGTCATCCCGCATCGAGATCACATGGTAGCCCATACCCTGCCACTTTTCAGTTAGCTCGTCGTGTTTATCGGGGTTACCGTAGTCGCGCACATCGTCGTCCGCCACCAGCATAAAGGCCGCGGCGCGATAGCGGTTGTTCAGCAGGGCGTAGTTGTTCATGCTCACATCGCCGGAGCTGTTGCCAAAGGACAGCACCGGCTGGCGGCCGATTTCCTGAGCGATCTGTACCACCTTGTTGGTCTTAAGATCCTTAATGAGCAGCCGATCCGTGCGAACCAGCTCGTCGTCACCGGTGAATACATACTCGATACCGTCCGTGTCGCCCTGATCCCTCGCCGCCAGTGCGGTATCAGAGCCGATGATGTTTTCATAGGGAATGTCCGCCATGCCGTCGATGAACGCGCGAATGATAAAACGGTCACTTCCGGAGACGATGTAGCATTTGAAGCCGTTGTCCTGGAGATAATCGAGCACCTCCACCATCGGCATATAGTAGGCGTCCGCGTAGGTCATGCCCTCGAAGCCGTCCGCCTTGTGCGTGAGGAAGCGGGCGATAAAATCGGCATACTCCGGAAGCGTCATGCCGGCGAAGGCCCTAGCCTGGTGATAGGAGAACTCGTAATCGTAATCGGACGGGAAGGACTTGTCCAGCGCGTGGTCGCGGGTCATGCGGCCAAATTCCAGCATCTCTTCATCCGGCTCCCATGACGGGTCTGCCAGGATGCGCTCGGTCAGCAGCATCACTTCAAGATAGGTCGGGAACAGCTCGCCCATCAGCGTGCCGTCCATATCAAAGGTAGCAATGCGGTCTGCCTCCGGAATGAAGTCCGGAGAATCAGCATCCGTTATCGCCGTGACATATTCAATCAGCGCGTTCAACGCCTGAGCGTCCTGATTCCACTGCGCAAATTGCTCTTCGCCGCTCTTCGCCGCAGGAGTCTCATCCGCAAAGGCAAAACCTGACAGGTTTGAAATGACCAGCACTACGCAAAGCAACGCGGCCAGCAGTCTGTTTGTTCTCATTTTCCTCTCTCCTCAATTCTTGTTCTGTTTGCGATCAACATAGGTTCGTTTTTGATCCGTTTGTGGCTGGAGGGTATCGCTTTCTCCAGACAGAGCAGTATGTACAAAAGACAGGCTTTTGTGTTTATCAGCTTTCGTGCGCTTATTCGATCGTCAGAACATCCGAGAAACCGGTGACTTCAAAGATTTCCAGGATCGTCTCATTGACATGAACGAGCTTCATTTCTCCCTGTTTGTTCATGGTCTTCCGGGCGGAGAGCAGCACTCGCAGCCCGGCGGAGGAGATATACTCCAACGCCTCCATGTCGATAGTTAGGGCGGTCACACCGTCCAGAGAAGCCTTCAATTCCTTCTCCACCTCCGGCGCGGTGGTAGTGTCCAGCCGCCCAGACAGGGCGATAGTCAGTTCACTTCCGTCGGTTTTTTTCTCGATGCTCAGCATGGCTTTTCCCTCCTGATTTGAATTTTTCTTTTATTTTGAAAACCGTATCATGTTGCGGTTATAGCCCGTCGTGGTGAGATATGCTTTCTCCTTCTGCGCGTTCAGCAAACCATTGATGACAAAGCTGCTCAAGCCGTCAATTTTCAGTTCCGGATCGGTTAAATCGAAAATCACGCCGGAGTCACGTTCGATTAGAAGGACGGAGTTTTCTTCAAAAAAGAGGGACAGCTCTGCCTGCAGCGGATTTTTCCCGTTTTTCGGCTCTTCTGCACTGATGGTGGGTAACATAGCCCCGAACATTGTGCAGAGAATATAGGTTATATTGGGGTTCTCGCTCTTGGGAGCCCCCTTCCCAAGAAGGTGGCCCCCGGCGCTTGGCCATCCCCGCTGCCAAGCGGT
>JAFTGD010000050.1 GCA_017458065.1 Oscillospiraceae bacterium | reverse complement strand
GCCGATGCGGTCACCTCAACGGGGATCCAGCCGATACCGTCCAGATAGACCTCTGCCCAGGCATGGGCATCCGAACCGTTCACACGGACAGAGCGTCCGGGAACGGTGTTGTTCACCAGATAGCCTTCGCATACGCGTGCGGGGATCCCGAGCGTGCGATAGATCGCTACGGCCGCGGTGGCAAAGTGGATACAGTAACCCTGATGCGATTGCGTCAGGAACCACACCGCATAATCGCTGCTGGGGTACGGCGCGACATTGACATCGTAGACGCCCTGACGGCGGACATAGTCGGCAACCGACCAGATCACCTGATTCTGATCCGCGGAAAAGCCCTGTTCGCGGCAGATCTGTTCCATTGCCGTTCTGGTGGAATCGGGAAGCCGGGTATAATACGAATGTGCAAACTCCCGGTACTGGAGTTCATCCGACTGCAGCTGAGAGGGGAGCTGTACCAGGTTCTGCAGACGGTCCGCTCCGACCGAAGTCAGATAGAAGGTGCCGCTGTAATTGCCGTACCCGTTTGAGGGAATTTTGACGTCATTGAGGTTGTCGGAAATGGAATAGTAGGGGAGATAGAGCACATCATACACGACCGGGCTCTGAAGCTGGAAGCTGTAGAGAACCGTATCCTCATGTCCCGCAATGGCATGTCCCACATAGCTGAGCGCGGTTCCGTGGGTGTTCTCAACCGCGGCGGACCATGCCGTCCCGTTGTACTCTCCGTAGCTTCTCCCGCGCAGATAAAGACTGCCGACGGAATCGGACGCCACCTGAAAAGCCTCTTCATAAAGCTTCGAGGTGTCAAACACCGCGGTCAGATCCAGATCGTCGCTGCCGCGGTCCCAGCCGTTCGGCGCGCGGTATTCCGGCGACGCAGTCTGTCTCGGGATACCGGCTGCCGTGCTCTGCGGAGGCTCCTCACCGTCGCTGAGCATTTCCGCCAGAGCGCTGCCAAGCTTGTCAAAGCGCTGCGACAGGCTGATATCGTATTCGGTCGGAATATAATTGTCCGGGTTATAGAGCAGCAGCAGGGCGCTGAACACCAGCAGGCAGGGGAGCAGACCGAAAAGAAGCGCCTTGCCGGCTCCGTCATCGAAACGGAAGGAATCTCCCCCGAGCTGCAGTCCGGTCCAGAAGAGCAGCAGCCCTACCACCGGAAGGATGCCGGGGCTGCCATTGATGGCGATACAGACCGTGAAGATCGGGGCCGTTGCCAGAAGCACCAGCGATACGCGAAAGCAGCCGGAGTGAAGCGACACGGCGACGAACGCGGTCAGAATGAAGAAAATCAGAAGGATCGCAACTTCGTGGCTGCCGGAAAAGCCGTCCGCGGCAACCGACGCGTTGGAACCGGAATAATAACCGTAATAGGCGTTATTGATGTGGTCGATCAGGTCCCGCATTTCGGAGGCCAGATCCAGGGACTTCTCCTGATAGAGATAGATCAGCAGGGCAACGCTGAGCGGCATGCCGATCAGAATGCCGAATCGGAAGGCTGTCGCGATCCAGAGCAGAAAACAGAGCAGCGAGAGCCAGAGATAGGTCTCGGCGGGGAGGATCAGATGGAAGCTCTCCTCCACCAGCCGGCAGAGACTGAGCATCCCCAGCAGGAGCAGCAGGAGATTGGCGCCCCGATTCAGATATCGGTTCATTGCCAGCGCACCTCCCCGCCGGAGACAGTAAAGACGCAGCGTGCGCCTTTGGCGTCAAAGCCGCAGGGCTCCCTCATCGGCCAGGAGAGCGTGGAAGCGATCGCGCTGTCGGTCTCTTCTTCATTGCCGACGGAATAGAGGCTGTCAGAGACGATCACATGCGGCTCATCCATATCAAGCAGAGTACGGGAGAGCCAACGCAGCACTTCAAGGCCGCGGTCCTCCTCGCCCACACGGGAGAGGACAACAAAGATCGTGCTGTTCTCCGGTACCAGGGCCTCACGGACGATCGGCTCGTCCATTTTTGAGGTCAGCTTCCAGTGAATGCTGTTGGCCGTATCGCCGGGCCGATAGCTGCGGAGATCGTGGTCCTCCGCAAAGCCGCCGCCGTATTTGGGTTTCAGGATGGTCTCGGTGCTGAGCGCCGCTTCAAAGTTAATCGGCTCGTCGCTCTCGACTGCCTGCGGCATTACCGTGCAGGAACAGACGGAATTGCCTCTCCGCCGGACGGAAAAGATCCCCAGCGCGTCGCGGCATTCAAAGCGGAGGACGGCGCATTCCAGCTCGCCGCACAGGTCCGTGGGGAGCGGAAGCCTGCTCTGGCTGCTCTCCAGATTGCGGAAGATATAGTTCTGCCGTGAGCGCTCGCCGGTATAGCGGTTGCGAATCTCAATATGCAGCGTGAGCGAGTGGATCGGGACCAGGCGCCGGTTGCTGAAATCCACCGTGAGCTCGGCCGGGTTCTTCCTCATGACGCGTCCGGGAGCCGACAGGGTGACCTGCAGGCCCATCATGGACGGGAGAGAGAAAAGCAGGATAACCAGCGGCAATAAAACCGCAGCGGCGAAAATATAGGGTCCGAGCCAGCCGACATAACTTGCCCGGAACAGCCAGGCAAGCCCTGCCAGCAGCAGATAGCCTAAGAGATGCAGGATCGGCATTATGAGATGCGCGGAGCCTGTACAGAGGCAAAAAGATCGTTCAGCGCGGCCTGTTTGGCGGCGGCATCCGGCATCTCCTGAGACCAGATCAGCCGGTGCTCAATGCAGTCCGAGAAGATAAAACGGATGTCCTTCGGAAGCACATAGTCCCGGCCCTGGATCCAGGCCGTGGCCTTGCTCAGCGCGGTGAGGGCCAGAGAGGCGCGCGGGCTTGCGCCCTGCACAATGCGCCCGTCGCTCCGCGTCACGTCGCAGAGGCGGACGATATAGTCGATGATCTCGTCTTTTACATAGACCTGGTCCGCTTCTTTCCGGATGCGCATCAGCTCGTCCCGGCTCACAACCTGCTGGACCGTCTCGGTGCTGATGCCCTTCTGCTTTCGGCGGATCATCTCGATTTCGTCGTCATGAGAGGGGTAACCCATGGAGAGACGCAGCATAAAACGGTCCATCTGCGAATCTGGCAGCATCTGCGTACCCTTGGCGCCGGTGGGGTTCTGCGTCGCAATGACAACGAAGGGCTGAGGCACCGGGTAGGTGTGGTTGTCGACGGTGACAATGCCCTCTTCCATCGCCTGCAGAAGCGCGGACTGCGTTCTGCTGGTGGCGCGGTTCAGTTCATCGGCAAGGAAGAGATTGCAAAGGACGGCGCCCTTCTGATAAGTCATCTTTCCGGTCTCTTTGTCGAAGATGGAAAAGCCCGTGATATCAGAGGGAAGAACGTCCGGGGTAAACTGGACCCGGTTATAGTCCAGCCCGAGCGCCTTGGAGATGGAGATCGCCATGGTGGTCTTGCCGACGCCTGGAATGTCCTCCATGAGAATATGTCCGCCCGCAATCACAGCCAGAAGGATCTTGATCAGAGACTCGTCTTTCCCGACGATCACCTTGCTGACCTCGCGGATTATCAGTCTTGCATTGCCGATCGAATTAAACTCATTCATGCAGTTTGCTCCTGAATACATTTAAAATAAGCATATTATTATACCATGCATTCCACAGTGGGGCAAGAGTTATTTCGCCCCTTGTGTTCTTCCTCATTTGATGATAAAATAAAGCGTTTTCAGTAATTGCCGGAGGTGAGGATCATGGACGAAATGGAACGCACAGAAGCCCTGGATTACGAAGCGCTTCAGGAGCAGCGAAATGACGAACTGATCGCTCTGCTGGACAACCGCAGCATGCGTACCCTCAAGCAGCGGATGGAAGAGATGAACGAGTTCGACGTGGCGGAATTTCTCTCCGGGATCGAAGACAACCGTATGCCCATGGTGTTCCGTCTTCTCTCAAAGGAGATGGCGGCGGATGTATTTGCCAACTTCGAGACGCCCGATCAGGAACGTATCATCAACTCCATGACCGATTCCGAGCTTGCCGGAATCCTTGATGAGCTCTTTGTTGACGACGCTGTTGACATGATGGAGGAGCTGCCCGCGAATGTGGTCAAACGTGTCATGCGTACCGCCACCCCGCAGACCAGGGCCCTGATCAACCAGTATCTCCACTATCCTGAGGACTCCGCCGGAAGCATCATGACCTCAGAGTTTGTCGATCTGAAAAAATACATGAGCGTAAAGGAATCGTTTGCAAGGATCCGGCGCATCGGCGAGGATAAGGAGACCATTTACATCTGCTTTGTGATCTCCGCCCATCGCAAACTGGAGGGAATCGTCACGGTCAAGGATCTCCTCCTGGCTGACGACGACGCGATTGTCGAGGACCTCATGGATCGGAACGTGATCTTCGCCACGACGACGGAGGACCAGGAGAGTGTCTCGGAGAAGTTCTCCGACTACGACCTGATGGCCCTGCCGGTTGTCGATACCGAAGGGCGTCTGGTCGGCATCGTCACGGTCGACGACATCATCGACGTCATGGAACAGGAGACCACGGAGGACTTCGAACTGATGGCGGCCATGACGCCTTCGGACAAGCCCTATTCCCGTTCCGGTATCTTCGAGATCTGGAAAAACCGCATTCCCTGGCTCATGTTCCTGATGCTGTCGGCGACCTTCACCAGCATGATCCTGACCCATTTTGAAGACATGCTGGCCGTACAGGCAGCGCTGGTGGCCTTTATCCCGACCCTGATGGGAACCGGAGGAAACAGCGGCGCACAGTCCAGCACCGCAGTCATCCGTTCACTCTCGCTGGGCGATACCGAGCCGCGAGATGCCATCCGCGTCATGTGGAAGGAACTGCGTGTGGCTTTCCTCTGCGGATTGACGCTTGCCGCAGTGAACTTTGTCAAGATGCTGGTCCTGGACGGGGTGATCATGCACAACGACGGCATCACGGTGTCCGTTGCCCTGACCGTCAGTCTCTCCATCCTGTTCATCGTTATCTTTGCCAAGGTTGTCGGCAGCATGCTGCCGATCGGCGCCGAGAAAATCGGCGTGGATCCCGCTGTAATGGCAAACCCGCTGATCTCCACGCTCACGGATACCGTGTCGCTGCTGATCTACATCCACATTGCCAAGCTGATTCTGCATATCTGAGGTGCTGCCGTCTATGGAAATATCGGTTCTGCTGAACAAAATGGTCATTTTTGTCGCGCTGATGGTGATCGGCTACTTCCTCGCCCGGAAGAAAATCATCGGGCAAGAGTTCACCCGCACCATGAGCCGGCTGGTTCTGGATGTCTTCATGGTCGGTACGATCCTGAGCTCTATGATATCCACCGGTTCGGAACGGGAACTGACCAACCTCGGAGAGATCCTGCTGCTGACCTTCGTCACGACACTGCTTGGCTATCTCCTCGCGGTGATCTTCTGCCGGTTTATTCCGGTAGAGAAGGAAAACGCGCCGTCCTATGAGATCCTGATGGCGGTCAGCAACAACATGTTCATTGCTCTTCCGATCGCTGACGCGCTGTACGGATCCTACGCGGTTTTCATCGTATCGATGTCCTGCATTCCCTTTAACGTCTTCCTCTACAGCTACGGCGTCTGGCGCCTGAAGGGCAGGGAGCAGAGCACAGGCAAGGGCCTGCGTCTGAAGGACATGTTCAGCATCCCGCTGATCGCGACTCTGGTCGGAATCATCCTGATTGTGACGCATATCCCGGTGCCGACTGCCGTAAAGGGCGTCTTCTCGTCCCTCGCGGGTGCGACCATGCCGCTGTCCATGATGGTGATCGGCTCGTCCCTCGGCAGTGTGAGCCTGATTGACGCGTTTCGGAATCCCAGACTGGCTATCCTGAGTCTTGCGAGGCTGATCGTGATTCCGGTGCTGACCTTCTTCGTGCTGCGGCTGCTCACGAGCGACGCCGTGCTTCTGATGACCTGCACGATCATCGCGGCCGCGCCCTGTGCGGTCATTGTCTCGGTGCTTGCCATCCAGTACGGGCGAGACGGCATCTTCAGTTCTGAGGGCGTACAGCACAGCACGGTCTGCTCGATGCTGACGATCCCGCTGCTGATCAAGCTTCTGTCCGCGCTGGTCTGAGAGGAACGCATCATGCATATTCCACAGTCTGATACCAGCTGCCTTGAGATTCTGAGTTATCGCGAGGCATGTGAAAAGAGCACTTCGGACAGCTATGACCGGGAACGCTGGCTCTATGTACCGGATTTCTATACGGAATACCGTTATGTGCTCGGCACAAAAGGGGAGCATCCTGTGATCTGTGTCGGAATAAACCCCTCTACCGCGGAGCCTGACAATCTGGATCCCACGCTGAAATCCGTCTCACGCATTGCCGATACCAACGGCTATGACAGCTGGCTGATGTTCAACGTCTATGCCCAGCGGGCAACCAGACCGGACGATATGGACCCTGTACGCAACGAACAGCTGCATCGGGAAAACATGGAAGCATTCCGCGCTCTGCTGGAGCGGGCCGCTTCCTGCGGCGGAAGGCCGGTTGTCTGGGCCGCCTGGGGCGCCATCATCGAAAAGCGCGCCTGGCTGACCGACTGCGTACGGGATATGCGGAAGGCGGCGGAGGAATACGGGGCGGACTGGGTATGCGCCGGAAACTGTTCCAAACGCGGGCACCCGCACCATCCGCTCTATCTCAGGAAGGATGAGCGCTTTCATCCCTTTGATATTGGAGGCTATCTGGCGTGAAAATCGTGATTGCCGGTTCCGGCAAGGTGGGCCGTTCCGTTGCGGCGCTTCTCTCGGAAGAGGGGAACGACGTCACGGTCATTGACCGGGACGCGGATACCATCGCATCCGTCTCAAACGATCTCGACGTCATTTGCGTGGAGGGGAATGCCGCCGATCCCGAGTCGCTGCGCGGCGCGGGCGTCGCTTCCGCGGATCTGCTGCTCGCCGCCACGGAGAAGGATGAGGTCAATATGGTCTGCGGGATCGTCGGGCGCAAGCTCGGCGCGAAGCATGTGATCGCCCGCATCCGGGATCCGCAGTATCTGCATCAGGTCCAGTTCCTGCGCGAGGCGCTGGGACTGTCGCAGATCGTGAACCCCGAGTATGAATGTGCCAAGGAGATCTCCCGTATCCTGCGCTTCCCCGGCGCATCCCGCGTCGATGCCTTCTCGAAGGGCAGCGTGGAGATCGCCGAGCACAAGGTGTCCGAAAAAGGAGTGCTGAACGGACTGCAGCTGAAGGACCTGAGCTCCCGCTTCGGTGCAAAGGTTCTGGTCGCCCTGATTGAACGCGACGGCAGCGCCCTGATCCCGAACGGCAATACCGTCCTGCAGGCAGGGGACCGTCTCAGCATCACAGGAGCCTCGAAGGAGCTGCGGCGCTTCTTTGTCGCGATCGGGGAGTACAAGCGTCCGGTCCGCCGGGTGATCATCATGGGCGGCGGCCGAACGGCCGTCTATCTGACGCGCCTGCTGGAGGAGAGCGGGATCGAAGTGACCGTCGTGGAGCGCGACCGCGAGCAGTGCGACCGCCTGTGCGACCTGATCCCCGAAGCCCACATCGTCTGCGGTGACGCCACCTACAGCGATGTTCTGCAGGAGGACGGGATCGCCACGGCCGACGGCTTTGTCGCGCTGACAGGGGACGACGGGGACAATATCATCACTTCGCTCTACGCCAACAGCTGCAAGGTGGAAAAGGTCGTCACAAAAGTGAATCACGAGCATTTTTCTGAGATCCTGAACAATTCAGGCCTGGACAGCATCGTCTCCCCGAAGGAAATCGTCGCAGAGCAGCTGGCCCGCTATGTGCGTGCCCTCGGCAACTCCGCCGACAGCAGTGTCGAGACGCTTTACCGTCTGGTTGAGGGCAAGGTAGAGGTGCTCGAATTCATCGTGCATGAGGACTCTGCCTGTACCCATGTTGCGCTGAAGGACCTGAAGCTGCGGGAGAATATCCTCATCAGCGCTCTGATCCGTGGGAACAAGAGCATTATCCCGGACGGCAATACGGTGATCCAGCCCGGCGATCACGCTATCGTGGTGACGGCTGCGGGACGGCTGCGGAGCCTGGACCAGATCCTGGAAAACGAACGATGAACTATCGGATGATCTGCCGCGTTCTGGGGATGATTCTCCTGATCTTCGCGGCGTTGATGCTGCTTCCGCTGATTGCGGGGCTGTGTTATCGGGAAACGCCTGTCCCGTTTCTCAAGACGATGGCGGTTGCCGCTGTGCCCGGCTGTCTGCTGCTGCTCCCGAAGCCGGAGAAGAACAGTCTGGTCGCGCGGGACGGCTTTGTCATTGTGGGGCTCGGCTGGATTTTGATTTCGCTTATCGGGGCGCTGCCTTTTGTGTTCTCCGGGAGCCTGCCGAGCTATGTCGATGCGTTCTTTGAGACCGTTTCGGGGCTGACGACAACCGGGGCGACCGTCCTCTCCGACTTTGACGGGATGCCGCGCGGCGTCATGTTCTGGAGGATTTTTACCCACTGGATCGGCGGTATGGGCGTTCTGGTCTTCCTGATGGCGGTCCTGCCGATGAGCGGCGAGCACTCGATGCATATTATGCGCGCCGAGGTACCGGGCCCGAACGTCGGCAAGCTGGTTCCTCGTGTGCGGCACACCGCCCGGATCCTGTATCTGATCTATATTGCCCTGACCCTGATCGAGACCTTTGTCCTCTGTATTGCCGGGATGAGCTTTTACGATGCCCTGCTGCACGCATTTTCCACGGCAGGGACCGGAGGCTTCTCCACCATGGCAAACAGCATCTCGGGCTTTCAGAGTCCGGCGATCGAGACGATCCTCGCGGTTTTCATGATCCTGTTCGGGCTGAACTTCAACCTCTACTACCTTATCCTGATCGGCTCGGTCCGCAAGGCGCTCACCAACGAAGAACTGCGGGATTTCCTCCTGCTGATTCTGACGGCGGTCCTTGTGATTGCTGCGGCGCTCTGTAGGAACCTCGGCTACGGCATCCGTGCGGCGCTGCACGATGCGTTCTTTAACGTCGCAACCGTGATCAGCACAACCGGATTCGGGACCTCGGACTTCACCCAATGGCCGGAGATCTGCAAGTGGGTCCTGATCCTGCTGATGTTCTGCGGCGGCTGCGCCGGCAGCACCGGCGGCGGGATCAAGATGTCGCGGATTATGATCCTGATGAAATCCGCCCGCGCCGATCTCAAACGAATCAGCCGTCCCCGCAACGTTTTTCGGGTCCAGATGGACGGCAGCCGGGTCGAGAACGAAACGATCCGCGCTACCTACACCTTTATCTCGCTCTATTTTGTTCTGCTGCTGGTGTTTTCCATGCTGCTCTCCTTTGACGGTACGGATATCGCCACCAGCTTTACCGCGTCCCTGTCCTGCCTGTCCAATGTCGGGCCCGGCATGACGCAGGTGATCGGCCCGGCGGGGAACTTTGCTTTCTTCACCGTGCGAAGCAAGCTTCTGTTATCCCTTGCCATGCTGCTTGGCCGCCTGGAGATCTATCCCATCCTGGTTCTGTTCGCGCCCAGAACCTGGCGTCGCTGAGCACAGCGTAATTCTTTTAAAAACAGAAAGGTACCTATATGATTTATCTGATTGATTTTGAAAATGTCCACGAAGAGGGCTTCAGCGCTCTCGGCCGCCTCGGCGACAAAGACGCAGTCTATTGCTTCTTTACCCGCAATGCGGCAAAAATCGGCATGTCCGCGCTGGCTAACATGCGCAGCGGTCAGCTTCATTTTATTGAAGCGGAAAGCGGCAAACAGAGCCTTGACCTCGCCCTTGTCAGCTATCTCGGTTATCTGATCGGCACCCGACCGCAGGAGCTGTATTACGATATTATCAGCAACGATAACGGCTTTGCGAAGGTCGCAGAGTTCTGGAACAAACGCGGCAACGGCCTGAGAGTGCGGATCCGCAAGACCAACGACCTGAAACCCAAAGCCGAACCGGCAAAAGTGCAGCCGGCAAACAACAGCCGCCGCCAGCAGGTTCAGCCGGTGCAGAAAATCACCGAACAGCCCGATGAAGAGAAGGGGACCGCAGCGGAGCCGCCCGCAATACCGACCGTAACCGTCCAGCCTGTGGAAGTTCCTCAGCCGGAAGTCAGGCAGGATGCTGCCAGACAGCCCGCCCAGAAGCGCTCCGGCAGACAGAGATCCCAGCGTCAGCGCGGAGCAAAGCAGCCTGAGCAGGCAAAACCGGAAGAAAAGAAAACCGATGAAGTGAAAGCCGAAGCTCCCGAGCAGCCTGCCCCTGCGGAACCTGTCCAGTCCGCCGAGGCCGAGACCGCAGCCGTGAAACCGGCGCCGAAGCCCGTCGATCCTGCCGCCTCGGCAGCACTCGAAGCCGCCGGGATCAATGCCGCCGCAGTGGAATTCATCCAGGCTCAGGCCGAGAAATACCGGGAAGACAAGAACAAGAAGCAGCTGGTCTACCGCGCCGTGGTGAAGAAATACGGCCAGAAGGTCGGCACGCAGATCTACAACAGCGCGAAAAAGCTTTTGCTCAAATAAAAAACAGCGGGGGAATCATAACAGGAAGGCACTTGCACTGTGCCGCAAAATCTGTTATAATCCCCCTTGCTTACGGAGGGTTACCGAAGCGGTCATAACGGGGCGGTCTTGAAAACCGTTAGGGGGCAACTCCACGCGGGTTCGAATCCTGCACCCTCCGCCAAAAAGGATTGCTTTCTTAACAAGGATGGCAATCCTTTTTCTTGCAAAACATGCCGATATTTCTATACTGTGATACTGAAATAAAACAGCTCATTTACAAAATGCAACATCAATCTTTAGTTGTAGAAGACTAGTTTATGAGTGATACATTTGTACCCTGTTACGAAGTCAATTTCCTTACTATAGAAGAAATGACTCTCCAAGAAAAGATTCTCCCAATTGAAGCAGAATTTGATTTCGTCCGAATGTGTCAAAGTATGATAAAGCCTTTTGAATATCAAGCACGTGAATCTTTGATCATTTCCTATCTCAGTATGAATCTAGCTTTAGAAATTCTTTGAATTAGTCTTGCTCGACACAACTCATTAAGGATTTAGCTCAAGATCATATTTTCATTTTGCAATTATAAAAAATAATATTATTCGACTATCGTCAGGGAGGAGATTCTTTACAATGGGACACACCACAAAACTCATTGTAGGTTTTAACGATTTGTTATCTGTGAATCCCGCTCTCGCCTCGGAATGGCACCCAACAAAAAATGGAGATCTTTTGCCCTCAATGGTCGCATCACATTCCAACAAAAAAGTCTGGTGGATTGGAAAATGCGGACATGAGTGGTTGGCGAAAATTGATAGCAGAGCTGTTGGAAGGGGATGTCCATTTTGTTCTGGCCAATTGGTTCTTGAAGGTTTCAACGATTTGGCAACAAAAGCACCCACGCTTATTACGGAGTGGGATTTTGACTCCAATTTACCCTTGACACCGCAATCTGTATCTTCTGGATCTCATAAAAAAGTGTGGTGGATTTGCAAAGAATGTGGAAACAAATGGTCAGCAGAGATTAAAAGTAGATTTGTTGGTGAGGGTTGTCCTCAATGCGCCAGAAAAACTATGGGAAATACTTTCCGTAGGAATATTATTGAGTCTGGCGCTAAAACACTTAATGAAGAGCATCCCGAACTCGTGAGAGAGTGGCATTCAACAAGGAATTTACCGTTTACACCTTCTGACTATACTTCACACTCAAGCGCGATGATAGTCTGGCGCTGCAATAAATGCGGTCATGATTGGGAGGCAACAATCAGTAATCGTGTCGGAAGAGGTTCTGGATGCCCTGTATGTGCTGGAAACGTTATCAAAAGCGGATACAATGATTTAGCTACCATAAATCCAGAACTTGCTGCAGAATGGCACCCCACGAAAAATCTACCACTTACTACTCAGGAAGTTGGTGCATCTAGTAATAAAAACGTATGGTGGTTATGCAGATTTGGCCATGAATATAAATGTCGCATAGTTGATCGCAAAAAAGGAGTTGGTTGCTCAGAGTGCAGTAAAAGATTCCAAACCTCATTGGCCGAGCAGACTATCCGATATTATATTGAACAGCATTTTGATAAGGTGGTCAGTAGCTATCGTCCAGATTGTCTTGAAGGAAGTGAACTAGACATTTTCATTCCTGATTTACAGATTGGGATAGAATACGATGGTCAACGCTATCATAATCTTGTCAGCAGAGATCAAAAGAAAGATACTCTATGTACAAAAAATGGAATTACATTAATTCGAATCCGAGAACCGGACTGTCCCGTGATTGAACGCAAAGATCCAACAATAATACTTAAAGATTTAAGTGATGATTCCCTTTCGGAGGCAATCAAAGAATTGTTGACTATCGTTAGGGTCGAAACAAAAAATAAAGTGAATATCACAAAAGACAAACAGCGCATTATCTCCCTTTTCCGAAATACTGCTATAGGAGGAAATATCGAAGAAATCTTCCCATCTTTGGCTGCGGAATGGGATTACACACTTAACGGAGAAATCCTTCCTAGTCATATTCCTGCTACATATTCAAAAGATAAGTATTATTGGAAGTGCAAAGTGTGCGGCTATTCTTGGTTGACTTCTCTTGGAGAACGTATCCGCGGTTCTGGTTGCCCCGCTTGTGCTGGAAAGGTCGTAATCCCTGGAAAGAATGATTTAGCCACAACACATAAAGATTTAGCAGCAGAGTGGCACCCAACTAAAAATGAGCTATTAACACCACAGATGGTTTCAAAGGGCAGTGAGACAAAAATATGGTGGAAATGCTCAATTTGCGGCTATGAATGGCAAGCGAAAATCAAGAAGCGTGTTGCAGGTTCAGGATGTGAAAAATGTGCTCATAAAAATTGGGGACAACAACAATATAAGATGGTATATCAATTTACCAAAACCGGTGATTTTATTAAATCATTTCCCAGTGCGAGACTGGCTGCGCATGAACTAGGTATTTCAAGAGGGGCTATACAGAGTGTTTGCCGTGGAGTGGGTAAAAACAAAACAGCGGGTGGTTATATTTGGAGTTATGAAATAGATGATCTCCAAAAGCCCCAAAAGATAACTCTCGAGCACAATACAGTTAAACATGTTAACCAGTTCGATACTGAAGGACAGTTTATTAAGGAATTTCTAAGTATCAAGGAAGCCGCTTTTGAAGTGGGAATCTCTGAAACATCTATTCGTCACGCCTGTAATGGTACGGCAGGAAGGAAGAGTGCCGGCGGCTTTGTATGGAGGTATGCCAACGAGGAAAACTAACGGTTTGATTTCTTTTCGTAAAATCATGTTCTTTAGCCATAAAAGAGAAGAAGAAAACTGTAGCAAACTCTGTAGGCTGTTGATCAATAAGGTTGTGAAGAAAAAAGGATCTTCGAATCAAGGCCAGGGTGACCACCACCGCACTGGATAAACAAAGGAAAAGAGCTTGTCAGCGCGGCGATCCTGTAAAGATCTGCAAGGTTTTTAACTGCTATCTCTGCGATAGTGTTGAGTTGGTGTTCGAAGAGGAGGACAGCTATGATAGATTTTAATAAACTGGAGCAGTATCGGGAGAATAATCGCATTGAAGCTAAGAAAGCTCTGAGCGGTCTGCCTCGCAGCATCTGGGAGACCTATTCCGCGTTTGCCAACACGCTGGGCGGCATCATTCTACTGGGCGTGGAGGAATACAAAGACAAGTCTCTGCACACGGTTGACCTGCCGGATCCTGAAAAACTGGTAAAGGAGTTCTGGGATCTGGTCAACAATCCAAAGAAAACCAGTGTGAATGTTCTTACGAACAAGCATGTGCACATTGAAGAGGTCAATGGCGATCACATTATTGTGATTGAAGTACCTCGGGCGCAGCGTTATTACAAGCCTGTTTATGTGGACGGCAACCCCGTATCCGGCACCTATCGACGCAATGGCGAGGGCGATTATCATTGCACCGATGAAGAACTACGCGCCATGTATCGCGATGCAGATATGAAAACCCAGGATATGTTGGTACTGGAAAACATGGATAGTTCCGCTTTTTGTGCTGAGAGTATCCGTGCTTATCGTCAGCGCATGAAGCTCTCTCGCCCAAATCACGTTTGGGAAAACCTGGACAATGACGAGTTTTTAATGAAACTGGGCGCGACGGGAATTGGTGAAGATGGCAGGGTACATCCGACCTCCGCCGGACTCCTGATGTTCGGGTATGAGTATGAGATCGTTCGCGAGTATCCGCAATACTTCCTCGACTACCGGGAAGAATACGACGACATTCACCGCTGGACAGATCGATTCATTTCCTCCTCCGGTGACTGGAGCGGAAACATTTTTGATTTCTACTTCCATGTTTATAACAAAATTCAACTCGATTTGAAAGTGCCATTCGAGATGAAAGGCGGTTTCCGTGTGGATGACACGCCGGTGCATAAAGCAATCCGCGAAGCACTGGCAAATTGCCTGATCAACGCCGACTATTACGGTCGCCGGGGGCTTGTCATCGTAAAAAAACGTAACCTTATTACTATGTCCAACCCTGGGGACTTCCGTGTTGAGCTTGATGAAGCCAAATCCGGCGGCCTATCCGATCCGAGGAATGGCGTGATGATGAAGATGTTCAACCTGATTGATATCCGTGAGCGCGCAGGCAGCGGTATCCCCAGCATCCTGTATGTCTGGAAGCAGCAGGGCTGGACCGAACCGACGATCACGCAGTCTTTCGACCCAAATCGAACTGTTTTATCGTTACCGTTATCGCCGGTCGGCGATAAAAAACCGGCGATAAAAACCGGCGATAAAAAACCGGCGATTAAGAAGACTTTGCAAAAGAATATGATCATTCAGTATCTGACAGATAATGCCTCTGCAAAAAGTTCTGATATCGCGGTACTGCTTGGTTTAAAAGTGTCTCGTGTGAAAGAACTGCTGACTGAACTTATTGCGGAAAACATTGTCGTTGCAGAAGGGAACAATCGAAATCGTGTGTATAAGCTAAAGTCATAAGGTACAGTATGATTACTTGAATTGTAAATTGCACAGGCAATGGGAGAGGTTGAACATGAAGACATTGATCGCTTATTTCAGTGCGGAGAATGGGACAACGGCGCGGGTGGCAAAGGATGCGGCTGAGGCGCTGGGGGCCGATCTTTATGAGATCACGCCGAAGAAACCGTACTCAGCTGCGGATCTTAAGTACACCAATCCGCTGGCCCGCTGCAACCGGGAGTTCTTTGCCAAGAAGGATGTGCCTGTGGAGGGGAAGATTGAAAACTTTACCGACTATGACACCGTGCTGATCGGCTTTCCGATCTGGTACGGCTGTGCGCCGCTGGTCGTGAGCAGCTTTTGCAAGAGCTATGACTGGTCGGGCAAAAAGGTCGCAGCCTTCGCCACCTCCGGCGGCAGCGGAATCGGCAAGACCGCAGAGAAGCTCCGTCCCTTTATCTCCGGCGGCGAGCTGCTGGACGCCAAGCTTGTCCACAGCGGCGCCGAGCTGACTGCCTGGGTCAAGGAACTGCTTCCGATCTCTGACTCTTGACAAATACAGAGGTTCATAATAAACTTTCACCAATACCAGACACCGAAACGGGAGGGTGCGCAGCATGCTTGATTTTTTGAGACAAGAGGGGATAGACGAAAAACTGTTATCCCGCATTGAGGAATACCGCAGCAGCTATCCTGTCGCGGAGAGCGACGCGCTCCGGATTCCTTCGCCGAAGTTCAAATATTATGGGAAGGATATCTGGCAGCTGGCGATCACGGCCATCCTCTCCGGGGAGAACATCCTGCTCGTCGGTCCCAAAGCAACCGGCAAAAACGTATTTGCCGAGAATCTTTCCGCTGTCTTCGGCAGACCGGAGTGGGATATTTCCTTCTATCTCAATACCGACGCCTCGACCCTGATCGGGACAGACACCTTCCGCAACGGGGAAGTGACCTTCCGGAAAGGCCCCATTTATGCCTGTGCCGAGGCAGGCGGCTTCGGTATTCTGGATGAGATCAACATGGCGAAGAACGAGTCTCTTGCCGTCCTGCACGCGACGCTGGACTTCCGCAGGATCATTGATGTGCCCGGTTACAGCAGGATCCGTCTTGCGCCGTCTACCCGCTTTATCGCCACCATGAACTACGGCTACGCGGGCACGCGCGAGCTCAACGAGGCTCTCGCGTCGCGCTTCATGGTCATCAATATGCCGGTGATCTCCGGCGCCAACCTTGAGAAGCTGCTGATGCAGCAGTATCCGACACTCAAAGCGGAATACTGCTCCCAGCTCACGGCGCTGTTTGCCGAGATCCGCCAGAAGTGCGAGAGCTCCGAGATATCCACCAAGGCACTGGACCTGCGTGGTCTGCTGGCTTCCGTCAACCTCGTATATAACGGCCTGTCCATGCGGGAGGCGCTGAACATCGCCATCATCAACAAGAGTTTTGACGACTTTGAGCGGACGCTTGTGGAGGACATTGTCTCCGCCCGTATCGACGGCAAGCTCAGGAAAGAAGACATTTTCTCATAAGGCAGACCGCTCACAATGACGGATGACACCGAGGACCGCCGGACCCGAATCAGCAACTATGACGCAGAACATCACCGACCTTCAGAAAAGGCGCGCTGACAACATCATATGGAACTGTGCAAAGGACTATTCTTTTGCACCGGATTTCAAAGCCTACGACAGCAACGGCAATGTGGATATCTACTGGAACATCATTTACGGTTCCGCGAGACGCCACTATGAGTATGAAAAGCTGGAAAAGCTGTTCTATATGCTGGACAGGTATCGCGACTCCGCTTTCTATGAGAGCATCTTCTGGGACGCGCTGGAGCCCCTTCTGTTCCGGAAGGAGCTTCCGGGCCGCCCCGTACTGGAGAGGATCCGCCCTGTTCCTGCCGAAACGGAATTGAAATTCGACATCGATATGACAACGGATGAGATCGTGGAAACCGCCATGCAGTACTTCTATGAGCATCACGGACTGTATGGGGACGGCAAAATCCGGCTGAAGTACCGCATGCCCCATCTCAGGAGGCTCTCTGTCGACAGCTTCCTGCAGCGGGGGAGGATCGTCATTCACGAGAAGGACCTCAACCATGGACCTGCGCATAGCTGGAACGGCGATTATTCCCTCAGCACAAAGCTGACGGAATCGGAGATGCGCGACTTCCTGGAGACAAAATTCGGAAAGGCCCTCTATCCGACGGCGCGCGTCATTCAGCTGGAGAAACAGCTCTGCACAGGGAATCACAAGTTCACGCATCTCTTCTATACGAGAGGGGAGGTTGTCGAGCTTCACGGTGTTTACAACACCTTTGAGATGCACCAGCGGAAGCGTAAGGAAGAGCTGATTGCAAACAACCGCGCTTTTTACCGGAAAAACCTGATTCGAAACCGGCTGCTCATTTCCCGTCTCAGCACCAACATCATGAACTCGATTTTGCTGCATATGCAGCCGGCACAGATCAAATCCGGCTCCGGCAGCGTGAACCCCGCTCTTGCATGGAGAGCGGCGAAGCTCGGCGATGAGAAAGTGTTTGCAAAAACCGAGAACGGGAATGCCGGAGATATCAGCGTGGACATTCTTCTTGATGCGTCTCATTCTCAGGTCACAAGAGCCGCTAAGATTTCATCCCAGGCGTATATCATCTCTGAGGCGCTGTCCCGGTGCCGTGTGCCGTGCAGAGTAATGAGCTTCTGTTCCATGAGCGGTTTTACGGTACTGCGGCTCTTCAACGACTATTCCTCTGCCAGTGACAACAGCAGCATCTTCGACTACTACACGGAGGGCTGCAACAGGGACGGCCTGGCGATCCGGGCAGCGGGGAACCTGATGGCGGGCACTGCCTACGAGCATAAGATGCTCATTATCCTTTCGGACGTCAAGCCCCTGGATATCGCAAAGATCCGGAAAGACGAGCGGGATGTCGGGGTCAGCTATGATGAGCTCCGTGCTCTCACTGACACGGCGCATGAGGTCCGCCGACTGCGGGCGGAGGGCGTGTCGGTCATCTGTATTTTTTCCGGTGAGGACGAGGATCTGCCCGCCGCCAGGATGGTCTACGGACAGGACTTTGTCCGGATACGCGACTTCTCATTCTTCGCCGATACGGTTGGCAAGCTGATCATTGACCAGATGAAGAGCTACGCCCTTTGACAGTACAACAGAATACGGAAAACCGATCTGCCATTCCGCAACATTCACGGCTGCGCAGATCGGTTTTGTTTTTCTTCATTTTTTGAGAGATTTCTTGTTCTGTTCTTCCTTCAGACCTTCAAGCAAAGCATAGGGGACAGCCAGATCCCCGGTTCCGCACCCGAGTTGGATATGCGGTTTTGCGCTCCCGTGAAAGTCGCTTCCGCCGGTAACAAGAAGCCCGTATTCCGAAGCCAGATGTTTCAGGTATAGACTCTGTTCCTCTGTATAACCGGAATAGAGACATTCGATTCCCCGGAGCCCGTGCTGCATGCAGTATTCGATCAGCTCCCGGAGTTCCGGTTCGTCCAGCCGGTACTGAAAGGGATGGGCAAGGACCGGAATGCCGCCGGAGAGCGCAATGATTTCGACCGAGCGCTCGATGCTGAGAAAGGTCCTCGCCTGAAAATATCTCTGCCCCCGCTCCAGATAGCGCCGGAAAGCGTCTCTGACATCGACAGCGAGTCCGTACTCCACCAGCAGACGGGCAAAATGCGGCCGCCCGACGACATCGCCGAAGCGGGTTTTCATGCCGGAATAGTCGACCGGTAGCCCGTCCTCACGCATAAGTGCTCTGATTCTCTCGTTACGCTGATCACGCTCCCACACAATCCAGGAGAGCTCGCTGAGAAGCGCTTGATTATTGATGTTTACATAATATCCAAGTATATGCACCGCACTGTGATATCTGGTGCTGATTTCCAGACCGGGAATCACCTCAACACCGGTGTTTTCTGCCGCTTTGCAGGCCTCAGGATAACCGGATATGGTGTCATGGTCCGTGATGGCGACGGCGGAGAGCCCCAGCTTGGATGCAAGCGCGACCAGTTCGGCAGGGGTAAAGCTTCCGTCCGAGGTCGTGGTATGGGTATGGAGGTCAATCAGCCGATCCTGCATGCTGTTCATCTCTGGCCGGTCAGGCGCTGAACCATGGCGTCATGGGCCTTCCGTTCGGCAAGGTCGTCCAGCGGTTCCAATGTCGCATCACCATAGCGGCGCTGGAGCGCGGTCAGAAGCAGCAGATCACAGAAGGCGGGGTTCTTCGGCAGAAGGGGACCGTGGCTGTAGCTGCCGAAGACGTTGCGGTAATGGGCCCCCTCCGTCTTGTCCTCGCCGTTATTGCCAAAGCCGACCTGCACATGGGCAAGCGGTTTGACTCCGGGACCGAGACGGGTTTTGCCGCTGTGGTTTTCAAAGCCGACGATCGTACTGCCGCCGCATTCTTCCGTGCAGTGACAGACGGTGTTGCCGATCATACGCTGTTTCGAGCCGACGGTATAGAGGTCCAACGCGCCGATAAAATCACAGCGCACCCCGTCATAGGTCTCATAATACTGTCCCAGCATCTGGTATCCGCCGCAGATCGTCAGCACCGTCAGACCGTCCTCGATCGCGGCGATGATCTCCCGATCCTTTCCGCTCTGCAGATCGGGGAGGAGAACCTCCTGTTCAAAGTCCTGTCCGCCCCCGATAAAGAGAAGATCGCAGTCCGACAGACGCAGGGTATCCCCGATCATGACCCGACTCACTTCCGATTGAATACCGCGCCATTTGAGACGCTGCTGCATGCAGATGATGTTGCCGCCGTCCCCGTAAAGGTTCAGCACGTCAGGATAGAGATGACAGATTTTCAGTTCCATGGTTCAATCACTCCTATCCTCAGGCTTATTCCCAGAACTCCGCACCGCCGCAGCGGTGCACGATCACGGTCCGCAGATCCAGCATTGCGGTGTAGGTGGGCATGATATAGACGGGGAGAGTTTCCTGTGCGAGCGCATCCGTCAGCTTCTCCGGACTGTACTCCACCGTGATCTTTTCATCCGGCAGGCCTGCGTATTTCAGCCGCAGACGCATATCGTCCGCACGGTCTCCGGAGACATAGAACTTCCGGATCCGTTCGGACATGGGTCCGAGCAGTTCAAAATCGGCATCCCAGATCCAGGAGATATCCGTTCCGTCGGCTCCCCGGTCATTCAGGCAGACGACAAGGATATATTCTTTGTCGATCCCGGAGAGATACTCCAGCGCCTGGGAACAACCCGCCGGGTTCTTGACCAGGATCATTCTCGTGCCTCCGGCGAGGGGGAAGCTCTCCATACGGCCGAAACCGCAGGAAAAACGACCAAGCGCCTCGATGCAGATCCGCTGCTCAATGCCGATGGCTTCTGCAGCGCAGACCGAGGCAACGGCGTTATACAGGTTATAGCCGGCCGGGAGGTTGATTGTGAGCGGTGTTTCTCCGGAGGGAGTACGCAGAACGACCTCGCTGTGCCTGTCGTCCATCAGCAGGATCTCGGTCACGGCAAAGTCAGGCTGCGGTCTGTGATAGCCGCACTTCGGACAGCGGAAGCCGCCCAGATGCGCATAGGTATGATAGTCGTATTCGTATTCCGCTTTGCAGCGGATGCAGTGGCTGGCGTCCGAGAGCCGGGACGGAACGGCTTTCAGCCCGGCAGTTCCGTCGATCCCGTACCACAGGATCGGATTCGGCAGACCGTCTTCGGAGAGAGATGCCGTCAGCGAACAGTCCGCATTGAGACAGAGCCTGGCCTCCGGAACGGAACGGATGCCCTCGCGGATGTTGGAGAGCGTGTGCGTGATCTCCCCATAGCGATCCAGCTGGTCCCGGAAGAGATTGGTGACGACGATAACCTGCGGCTTGAGCTGGCCGAATACCGTACGTGCGGCCGCCTCATCACACTCGATGACGGCGTATTTCTTTTTCATCTTCCCGGAGAGGGTGCAGTTCATTACAAACTCGGTCGTGACACCGCTCATCAGGTTGGCGCCGGAGCGGTTGGCAAAGTACGAAAGTCCCGCTTCCGAAAAGGCCTCTTCGATCATGCGGGAGCAGGTCGTTTTCCCGTTGGTACCGGTGACGGCGACCGTCTTTACGTTTTGTGACAGAAGAGAGAGCAGGTTCGGGCATATCTTCATGGCGATCCGGCCCGGCATGGCGGTCCCGCCTCGGTGGAGCAGGCGGGAGATAAGGCGGAGAAGTTTACATAATAAAACAGCCGTTCTGGCTCGTAACGATAATCTCATGAAAATCCCTCAAAAATCCGTGATTCTGAAACGCTGGTATTATAGCATGCGGGGGACCTGATGGCAAGAAAAAGCGCCGGGCGCCGGGACAAATGCCGAAAAAGAAAACGAAGCGGGAAACCCGCTTCGTTTTCTATATGGTTGAGGACAAAATGAAAAAGATGAAAAACTGTTACTTGCGGTTCTTAATATAAACGGAATATGTTTCAAAAGGTCATGAAAAACTGTTTCATATTTGTTAAATCGAATAAAAATTTCTTTTTCCTGCCGCTTTGTTTCGGTACTACCGAAACGGGAGGATTTGTGTTATACTGTCTTTGTTTTATTGTCTCGCCAATGCGAGAAGGGGAAAGGGAATCGGTATGCTGCGACAGGACGGCTGCAAACCATGAATAAGAAACCGTTTTCACCTGCGTTCATGCTTGCACTCTGTGCGTTGATGGCGGCGCTCGGCACTGTGATCATGCTCTCCAGCGGCGTCATCCCGATCCTGACCTATGCCTCTCCTCTCATCGCCGGGCTGACCCTGATCCCGGTCCTGTATGAGTTTGGGAGTAAGTATGCATGGATGACGTGGCTGGTGACGGCACTTCTCAGCCTGATGATCTGCGCGGACCGGGAAGCTGCTTTTTTCTATCTCTTTCTGGGATACTATCCGATCGTCAAGCTCCGTCTGGACAGGATCCCTTCCAAAACAGTGAGAATTGCTGCGAAGCTGGGAACCGTTTCGGCTGGGATCTGTTTGCTTTTCCTGCTGCTGACCTTTGTGCTGGGACTGGAGGATATGAAGAGCGAGCTTCTTCTGAATATCGCAGTCTACGGGATGCTGATCGGCGTCATGATGATCTATGACAGGACGCTGGACCGCATGATGCTTGTATATGTGAAGCGGCTGCGGGATCGCCTGATCCGAAAAAACTGACTATCGGAAACTAAAATATGCAAATCATAAGAAGATATCGGGAAAGGAAGAAAAGAAGATGAAACCTCATGTCTCGGATTTTGAACGCGGTCGGAGGATTGTCCTGATTCTGGTGGTATTCGCCGTCATTTTCGGGCTGTCTGCGCTGATGTTTACCCAGGAGAACTCCAAAGAGCAGATGTACCTGGTCCTCGCCGCATTCGGCTGTGTGATCGGTGTGATCGTTGTCGCGCGCTTTCTCTGCGTCTGCCCGCACTGC
>JAFTGD010000003.1 GCA_017458065.1 Oscillospiraceae bacterium | reverse complement strand
GCTGCTCGTGTCCGGGGTGGTCTATGCAGAGGAACCGGAGCCGACACCCGAGCCGACACCCGAACCGACGCCCGAACCGACGCCCGAGCCAACGCCCGAACCGACGCCGGAACCGACGCCCGAGCCGACGCCCGAGCCAACCCCGGAGCCGACACCGGAGCCCACACCGGAGCCAACACCGGAGCCGACACCCGAGCCGACGCCCGAACCGACGCCGGAGCCGACGCCCGAACCAACACCCGAGCCGACGCCGGAGCCAACGCCGGAACCGACGCCGGAACCGACGCCCGAGCCGACGCCCGAGCCGACGCCCGAGCCAACACCTGAGCCGACGCCCGAACCTACGCCCGAACCGACGCCGTCCTTCACTCTGATAACGCCGGAGGATCTGTCCATCGTCTTCGGCGTGGAGAGCCAGCCCATCGGCTTTATGTCCGTATCGGATGTGACCAACATGCCCGAGGGCGCGCGCATCCTGCTGTATACCGACGGTGCGGCCTTTGTCAATCTGGACGACCCGTATGAGACGATCCCCTTTGCCATCACGGACGCGTGGGGAAACGACGTGATCTGCCTCTATGACAAGGAGCTGGGCGCGCAGACGGTGCAGCTGTTCATCTCCATCAGCTCCGACGCTTGGGACCGCGCCGCCGTTGGCGCCTACGCCGCGACGCTCAACTACCGTGCGGTGGTGGAGTGACCCTTTTCGTCACAAAATAATACTTTGAAGGAGGAGGAAAACCTTATGAAAAAACTGCTTGCCTTTTTATGCGCGCTGACGCTGATGCTGAGTTTTGGCGCTACGGCGTATGCAAAAGATATTTCGGGGAGTTCTGGGGATACCGCAACGGGGACACAGAGAATCTATACTGAGACTAAACCGCTGACCTGGATCATGGAAATCCCATCAGACTGTCACATCCCGTTTCAAACAACGACGAGAATAGATGTGGGCGATGTAAAAATAAAAGATGTATCATGGGATGTTCTCGAGAATGAACATATGATCTTAGCATATGTTTCAAATACTGGTAAGCTCACATCAAGTTCCGGAGATTCTATTTCTTATCGTCTTATTGGAGTACGTCACTGGGGCAATGGAGCAATTTCTGAACCCGCGCTCATTGATGGTACAACTTATCCTGATGAAGTTGCCAAATATCAAAGTAAAACTGACGTCGGCCTGAACTACTATAACACGCTTCAGGTAGAGGTCGACTCCAATGAATGGTTTAAAGCCGTTGGAGGTAGAACATATGAGGAGAAAGTCACATATACATCTCGTTATAAATCTGCGAGAGATTTTTGAACCATAAACCTGATACAGGTCTACGGGCAATACTCTTGCCTACATACCCACCCCGTGAAAGGAGAACAAACATGAAAAAACTCATCCCCCTGCTGCTGGCGCTGACGCTGCTGCTGAGCCTGGGCAGCGCGGCCATCGCCGCCGAGGGCAACAGCCACACTTATACAGACTCTGACAACACCACCCTCGATCAGACGATCACCACCAAGATCCCGGACAATAAGATCCTGTGGCATCTTGAGATCCCGGCAGAGGTGGTCATCTCTGAGGGCGGCGTCGAAGGCTTCCAGGACGTCAAGAACGTCAAGATCGTCATCGATAGCGGAGAACTGACGGACGGTCAGAAGATCGAGGCCTCCATGACCTACGACGGGACGATGACCATGGAGACGGACGACTCCGTCCAGCTGGCCTATGTGCTCAGCGACAAGACCCTCTTTAACGGCGGGAATTACGACGACACGCTGGAGACCGGCAAGGCCTACATCGTGGGGACCAAGACGAAGGATGACGATACCTATAACGCTCCCTATGCCTGGGTCCTGTCCGGCGAGTGGGACATGGCGCCCAGCGGAAGCTATGCAGGGACGATCCAATATACATCCGAACTTGTTGAAGCCAATGGATAAAGGAGGGAGAAAAGGATGAAAAAAATACTCAGTTTTCTTTTGACGCTCGCGCTTTTGTGCGGCCTGGGCGTCACCGCCTTCGCGGAGGAGGATACCCCCTCGACCAAAGGAAAGCAGGCCGTGAAAGCCACCGTCACCGGGGATCCCTCCTGGGTGCTGGTGATTCCGGCGGATCAGACCATTCCCTATCTGACCGAGGAGACCGACATCGTCCATGACGACTGCGAGATCAACAATCCGAAGCATATCCCGGCCCAAAGCACCATCAACGCCAGTCTCGTCCACACCGGGGTCTTCACCCTGGGCGCGGACACGAGCAAGACGCTCCCCTTCAAGCTGAACGCCTTCGGGAAAGAGGTCGCCGCGGGTGAGAAGGTGATCGCCTCCCAGTATTGGAGCGATACCCACGACAACCAGTGCTATAACGAGATCAACATCGTGATCTCCAGGTCGGCCTGGGAGGGCGCCGACGGCGGGGTTTACACCACCCCTGTCACTTATTCCTCGGAGCTTGTATCGGGGATCGACGACGCGGCGGATGGCGCCCCCCGCCCGGTTGAGCCGTAAAGCGTCTTGACGAAAGGAGCGTGATGCGCCAGTGAAAAAACGAATCCTGTGCGCCCTGCTCCTCTGCGCGCTGCTGATGGCACTGTCAGTCCCCGCCTTTGCCGCCGCCCCACCGCAGGTGCAGACGGTGTCCCTGGGCATCCCCTGCACTGTGACCGTGGACGTCGGGAAGCACGGCAGGGTTTCCGTCGGCGGGACGACTTACACGGGCGCGTCCATCCGCGCCTTCAAGGTCGATCCCGGCACAAAGCTGGCCTTTGTCATCACACCGGATAAGGGTTATTCCGTCTCGGTCCTGACGCTCACCGGCGAGGACGTGCTGGATCGTCTGCTCGACGGCGAACTTGATGTTGCCGTTTTGCGGGATGAAACCCTTCTGGTGCGCTTTGCACGGGATACAAGCCCCAGCCCGACGCCCACGCCGACACCAACGCTCACGCCAACGCCGACGCAAAAACCCGCTCCGACGCCCACGCCGGCGCCGACGCAAAAACCCGCTCCGACGCCCACGCCGGCGCCGACGCCCAGGCGCTTCCCCTTTGGCCCCAAGACCGGCGATGAAAGTGCGGTCTCGCTTTGGGCTGCGCTGGCGGCGGTCTCCGCCCTCGGCTGTGCGGCGGCTGCAGCAATTTGGAAGAAAAAAGATAAGAAGTGAACAGCTTCACAGGGTGACCATATGGCCACCCTGTGCGTGTATTATTAGAACAGGAGGATCAATATGCCCAGAAGAGAAATATGGAAAGACGGCCTGTTGGCCATCGCGGTGACGGTGATCTGCATCCAGCTGTATCACATAGCGGGCCAGGTCCTGGAGGTCGCTGTTTCGGACACATTTTTGAGTGATTTCCTCGCGCATCTGGTGTTTGCGATCCTGGTGATGGCCTCGGTGCTTTTGATCAGGCAGACAGCGCTTTTTCGCTGCGACGCCTCGCTTTTGAAAAAGGGCTGGCTGTCTGCGGGGCTTCTGATTGCCTCGATCCTTTATTTCGGCCTCACGGACATCCCCATCATGATGGAGGCCACCGCCACGCCCGCCCAGTGGATTTGCCTGCTGGGCCAGGCCGTGCTGATCGGCTTTTGCGAGGAGGTGCTGTTCCGGGGCTTGATCCAGCGTGCCTTTCATCACCGCCTCGGCGAGGACAGCTTCGGCAGCGTTTTCCTCGCCATCGTCCTCTCGGGATTGATCTTCGGCTGCGCGCACCTGCTCAACGTCGACCGGGGCAACGGCCTTCTCCCCGCCGTTTTCCAGGCCGGGGTGAATGCCTTTGCCGGAATGTTCTACGGCGCCGTATATTTCCGCACCGGCAAGAACATATGGTATATGATGGCGCTTCACGGACTGTATGATCTGACGGTGCTGATTTCTGAGGGACGCGCCAGCGGGCAGGCGCTGAACAGCATCCTCAACTACGGCGGAGGCGCGTTGACAGGGAAACTGGTTCTGATCGGTATTCTGGCATGGGGCGCCGTCTATCTGCTGCCGACCCTGTTCATTCTCCGCCGGAAAAAACTTCAGCCGCTGCTCGAAAGCAAGCCGGAAAGATAAGAAGAGGTTTTCTTACCGAAGCAGAGCCGTGCGCGATACCTGACCGATATCGCACACGGCTCTGTTCTGTTTCATGATTCTGGCTTCTTTAATATTGATGTTTCCGGCTTAACCGTATATATTCTTATGCGCCCTCCCCCTGGTCGCTTTCCCGGACATTTGTTGAAGACTTTTTGACGGACATTTGTTGGACACCCGATGCTATCATAAGCTGATATCATATATTTTGAAAAAGAGCTCGCACGGGATACCGGACGAGGTCACAAATATTGAGGAGGTCAGTATGGAAATCAAAACATTCAGAAAAGGGGACGTTATTTTCAACGAAGGGGATCCCGGCGACTGCATGTATGATGTCTACACCGGGAAGATCGGGGTCTATGCGGCGTACGGAACGCCGGAGCAGAAGCTGCTCACGGAGTATTATCCGGACCAGTATCTCGGCGAAATGGGCCTTCTGGAAAAGGCGCCGCGTTCCGCCACAGCGGTGGCCATGGAAAACAACACCTCTGCCGCCGTCATCACGGAGGACGCTTTTGGCGAATTCTTTGAGAAGAACCCCGCAAACGTGTTCATGATCGTGAAGCAGATGAGCCACAACCTGCGCAGAAGGACCCGTGACTTTGTGGAAGTCTGCCGCAGCATCAAGGAACTGTCAGAGAAGGAGGGCGCATAATGACTACCAGGACGTTTGACAAGGACAGCGTGATCTTCCGGCAGGGAGATTTCAGCCAAGACATGTACGATATTATCTCCGGCAGCGTCGGCATCTATACCGACTACGGCAAGGAGAACGAGAACCGGCTCACGGTCCTGCAGGCAGGGGACTTTCTCGGCGAGATGGGTCTGATCGAGACCTACCCCCGCAGTGCGACGGCGGTTGCCATGGAGGACGGAACCTCCCTTCAGGTAATCGGCGCGGAGGAATTCTCCGATTATTTTAAGACCCGGACCGACCGTTTGCTTGCCATCATGCGTCAGCTCAGCCGGCGCCTGCGGGATCTGACGGAGGATTACGAGGCCGCCTGCAAGGTGCGGGATGCCCTGAAGGAAACCTCCGGCAAGACCGAAAAGCGCAGCGCGTCGCTGCTGGAAAAGGTCAAAAAATACCTTGCGTTTTATGACAACGTCATGAACGCGTCATATCAGACAGATCCTGAGGTTTTCCTCGCCGATCCCTTTATATACAGACGTTTTTAACGGCGTTGGCTTCCGTCCCTGATTGGGATGGAAGCCAGATTTGAATGGAGTGCAGATAAGATGCAGCGCGATCAGATCTTCCGCAACAGCATCATACGGGACATGTCAGAGGGCGTCATGGCCATCCGCTTTGACGGCGTTATTGAGCTGATCAACGACTCTGCTTTGACCATTCTGGGGAAAGAGAACAACGATCTGGAGGGCAAGTCCCTCGCCCGCGCCTTTTTTGACGATGAAGAGAACGATGCGTTTATCCAGTGCGTTCTCGACGCCGTGTATGAAAAAGGCATTCGCAGGGAGAGTTACGTCCCATATCGCACGGCGCAGGGCGTCCGGCAGCTGCGTGTTGTTTCCTCCTGCCTGCGTGAGCAGGGAGAGATGATCGGCGTCATCCTTGTCATCAGCGACATCACCGAGCTTACGGAGATGCGGGACGCCGTCCGCGCCATGGAAACGATCCAGGAGCTCAATCGCCGGCTGGAGCTTCGCAACCGTCTTCTGCAGGAGACCTTCGGCCGATACCTCTCCGACGATGTGGTACGGGAGATTCTGGCTTCCCCCGAGGGCTGGAAGTTGGGCGGGCAGAGAAAGACGCTCACCGTGCTGATGAGCGATCTGCGGGGCTTCACGGCTCTGTCGGAGCGCATGCAGGCGCAGGATCTCATCACGATGCTGAACCATTACTTTGGCGAGATGTATGCCGAGATCGAGCGATACCGCGGAACCCTGATCGAGTTTATGGGCGACGGCATGCTGGTGGTATTCGGCGCGCCCACCTGGAGAGAGACTCACGCCGCCGACGCGGTCGCGGCGGCCATCGGTATGCAAAAGCGCATGGACCGTGTCAACCGGTGGAATGCGGAACACGGTTATGACTCCCTCGGCATGGGGATCGGGATCAACACGGATGAGATGATCCTCGGCAACATCGGCTCGGAAAAGCGCACCAAATACGGCGTGCTCGGCTCGGCGGTCAATCTGGCCGGGCGGATCGAAAGCTACACCACCGCGGGGCAGATCCTGATCTCGCCCGGGACACATGCCGCGATCAGAGAAGAGCTGGAAGTCCGAAAGGCCCTGCAGGTCTCGCCGAAAGGGGCCTCAGGTGAGATCCCGCTCTATGATATCGTGGGGATCGGCGCGCCCTATCGCCTGCACATAAACGAAACGGCCGGTCAACTGCGGCCTCTGCCGCAGCCGGCGGAAGTTTTGTTCTCTCTCGTAGAAGAGAAGCAGATCGGCACGGAGCGGATCCGGGGCAAGCTCATGGCGGTCTCGGAAAGCGGAGCAGACCTGACGTCTGAGAAGCCCCTCGCTCCGTACGCAAACCTCTGCCTTGACATCGGAGAGAGCCTGTACGCCAAGGTGACCGAAAGCGGCGAGGGCATATACAGGATCGCCTTTACGGCAAAGCCGCCGTGCTTTGAGGCATGGACCCGGCGGGTTTTCCGGGCTTCCATTGAGCCGGATGAAGGAGAAGACAGGCATGCATACAAGCAGATTTGAGCTGACTGTTCTGGGCTCCCGCGGCTCCATCGCCGTAGGGGGGGCGGAATACAGCGAGTTTGGAGGCAGCACCTCCTGCTATATGGTCCGGGCAGGAGACGAGACGGTGTTTCTGGACGCGGGAAGCGGTCTGCTCTCCGCACCGGAGACCTATGCCAGACCGCCTGTGATTTTGCTGAGCCATCTGCATCTGGATCACGTGATCGGCCTCGGCATGTCTCCCCTGCTGTCACAGAAGGACCAGCCTGTCAGTCTGTATGTGCCGTTTTGTGAGGACAAAAATGCCGCCGTGAGCCAGCTGGAGCGAGTCTATTCGCCGCCGCTCTGGCCGGTGAAATTGGATGAGCTGGGAGCTGCGCTGCAGATACGGCCTTTACCGGGGCGTTTTGCGGTCGGAGAACTGCAGATAGAGGCCATACCGGGGCGTCATCCGGGAGGCTGCATGGTTTTTAAGCTGAGCTGTGCCGGCAGGTCCCTTGTCTACGCGTCTGACTATGAACACGGGGCCTTTGACCCGGAGCTCACCGCTTTCTGCCAAGGTGCGGACCTGCTGCTGTATGACGCGCAGTTTGACGCAGCGGAATATGAGCGGAAGAAGGGCTACGGTCACTCCACCGCCGAAAAAGGCCTGGAGCTGATGGAGGCTGCCGGCATCCGCCGTCTGCTGCTGATCCATCATGATCCAAAGAGCACGGACTCCGTCCTCCGTACGCGCGGCGAAAAGCTGCTGTCCGACAGGGCCTCTTATGCGAGAGAAGGCCAGGTCATTGTGATCGCCGCGTGAAAAACCGCACGGGCCTGCCGGTGTGACCGTTTTGTGACAAACGCCGTGCTATTATCATTGACAAGATTCATACAGAAGGAGCGATCTATCATGAATGAAACCCTGAACACCAAAGCGCTGGAAGACGAAGAACTGGAAAAAGCAGCCGGAGGCGTCACCATTCAGTACGAAAACCGCTGCCCGAAATGCCACAGCGTGGCATACATTCTGATCCTGATGGAGGCAGGCGGAGTGGAGCACCGCCGCTGCACCTGCTGCAAAACGGAGTACTGGTATAAAAGATAGCTGAGGCGGAATGCGTGAAGATACCGCTGTAACAGAGCTGCTGCATCAAGGAGGCTGTAGACCATGACGATCATCTGTGTAGATGATGAACCGCTTGTGCTGGACTCAACGGTTCGTCTGTGCCGCGGGCTGCCCCAAAAACCCGAAGTGACCGGCTTTGAAGACGCGGAAGCCGCGCTGGCCTGGCTCAAAACCAATACGGCGGACATTGCCCTGCTGGACATCTGCCTGCGGGGTATGGACGGCATCATGCTGGCTGCCCGGATCAAGGAACTGCATCCGGATTTATCCGTCATCTTCCTGCCCGGCTACTCGCAGTACGCCGTTGACGCCTTTGCCGTCCGTGCCTCCGGATATCTTCTTAAGCCGGTCAGCGCCGAGCGGCTGGCGGAAGAGATCGATTACGTCGCCGACATCCGGGACCGGATGGGGCTGAAAAAGGCCGGTCCGCATATTCTGGTTCGTACCTTCGGAGAATTTGATCTCTATGTGGACGGGCAGCTTGTCTTCTTCTCCCGCTCCAAGGCGAAGGAGCTGCTGGCGTTTCTGGTTGACCGACAGGGCTGCAGTGTCTCGAGGTCGACGGTTTTCTCGGCCCTGTGGGAGGACGCGCAGTATGACCGCGCCAAACAGAAGCAGCTGGATACGGTGATCCGCTCGCTGCGGGACACTCTGCAGGAATACGGCGCTGCTGAGATCTTTGAACTGAAAAAAGGCATTTTGCGCGTCATTCCGGAGAGGTTCGATTGTGATATGTACCGCTTTTTTGAAGGTGATCCCGAAGCGGTCAACGCCTATCGGGGGGAATACATGAGTTCCTATTCCTGGGCAAGTCTCACGGAAGCCTACCTGGACAGGGTCAATAACAGAACTGTGTGATGGCTCTGTTTTGATCCGTACGCCGCGGGGATCATGCCGCGCCGATACAGGCTGTCACCGTATCCCGCATGAGTACGAACAAAAGACAGAAAGGACAGGCCGTCGCCATAACGCCCTGTTCTTTCTGTCTTTCTGTCTTGAGACAGGAGCCGTCTCCTATTCCCAAATGTGACTGTCTCCTTCCAGGCTGAGCCTGGTCGATTCGGCCCAGGAGTACTGCCGCATATATTCTCCGTGATAGGCGTTCAGCCCTTCCGGCAGGCCCTCGAGCCAGTCGTAGTAGTCGCAGGCGATCTTGCCGGCCAGCACACCGATGGCTCCCTTCTGTTTGATCAGCAGATCGGCGCAGTCAAACCCTGCGAAGGTGTCCCTGAGGTCCTTCTGCAGCTGCTTGAAGTAGCTGCTGTGCTCATGCTCACCACCCCACAGCGCCGTGACCAGTTCATCCCGGCTGACAAGCGCGCCTCTCCGGTCGATCAGATACGCCAGAAGTTCCTTGGTCTTGTGATAGCGGAACATCATCGGCTGGCCGTTATAGAACACCTCAAAATTGCCGAAGGCGCGCGCATAGAGTCCTCGCTTGCCCGTCTCCACCGGATAGCGGAGATTGTCCAGCTCCTCTTTGATCCGTTCTTCGTGCAGGGGCTTGAGCAGATAGCCGGAGGCGCGCAGGTTGATGGCGTCGGCATAATAATCCCGATACGCCGTGGCAAAGATGATGTTGATCTGCGGGCAGAGGGCTTTCATCTGTTTAGCCAGCACCAGCCCGTGGCACTGCGGCATCTCAAAATCCACAAACGCGACGTCCGCCGCGCAGGTCTTCAGATAGTCCAGCGCATTCTGCGGACTCCGGAAGCCTCTCACGGTTGCCTCCGGCGCACATTCCCGGATCAGTCTGATCTCTCCTTCGAGCACCAGCTCTTCATCGTCCACAACGATGATCCGCATTCTTCAAACCCTCTCCTTTTTCTGTTCTTCCCCGGCACGGTTCGTCGTCTCCGGGGTCTTGGGGATCTCAATAACCGCGGTTGTCCCCTCCCCGATCACGGATTCGATATACAGCTGTCCGCCGCACATCTGGCTCAGCCTGTTCCGGACGTTGCGGATGCCCACATGGCTTTTGCCGTCTTCGGGGACCGCTTCCGGATCAAAGCCGGGACCGTTGTCCTCCACCCGGATCAGGAACGCGGTTTCGGTCTCCCGTGTCCGGATGACGATCCTTCCGTCAACCTGTGCGCGCATGGTGTATTTGACTGCGTTCTCAACGATCGGCTGCAGCGTCAGCGCGGGCAGGCTGAACTCCTGAATCGGGATGTCATATTCCATCTGCAGCCGCTCCTGGAAGCGCAGCTGCTCAAGCTCCGCATAGTTTTGGGTATGCCGGAGCTCTTCCCGGAAGGGAACGGGCGCTTCCATCAGGAGGGAGTCCATGTTCTGCCGCAGATAATCGGCAAACCGGACTGTCGCCTTCTCCGCCTTCTCCGGGTCGCGGTGGCAGAGCTCCCGGATCACGCTCAGCGCGTTGTACAGAAAATGCGGCTGGATCTGGCTCAGCATCAGCCTGGTATGTTCCTTGGCCAGCTCCGCTTCCAGCTCGCCCGCCCGTCTCTGGCGTTCGGCCGCCTGGCGGAGGATGCTCATCCCCATCGCCAGCAGATGCAGCACCGTGACCGTGAGAAACCCCGTCAGGAAGCGCGAATTGCCCACCGTCAGAAAACGCAGCAGATCAAAAAGGACGGCCAGAACAAAGGCAAGATACATGCAGTTGTCGAGGATAAACATCCGGTTATACGACCCTCTGCTCAGGTTCCGGACGGAGTGGACGGCAATCACCGCGCCGACCATCAGGATCGCCAGGAGCGGTACGCTCAACACCGCTCTCAGCTCGACCAGCCCCAGAAGCTGCAGCACGATCAGCGCCAGGCTCTCCGCCGCCAGCAGGATGCTCAGCCAGCCGTATACGCCCTCCCGGTTCCCCATATGACGCCAGTACAGGAAGCGGCAGAAAAACACCGGGCACAGCAGCGTGCTGAGAAAGGCAAGGACGTACAATAAAACCGTAAAACGGGGCAATACCATCGGGGTAATCTGCAGATCGCTCAGGCGCCACAGCCCTACCGACAGCGTGAAGACGCCCAGATACAGCATCTGCATCCGTTCCTGCCGACTGCTGTGCAGCAGCAGGGAGAAGGTCAGAACCAGCAGGCCGGACACCATGCAGATAATGCTCAGGATGAGCTCCCACAGGCATTCGTGCGCCAGGGCGATCAACACGGAATTCCATCGTCCCAGAAAAACCCGCGGATTTCGGTTCTCTACCGCGGTATAGATCGGGATGGAGACGATCTCAAGCTCTTTTCCGCTGTCGGCGGCTGCCAGCGGGACGACAAGCCAGTAGCAGCCCGGCGAGTGACCCAGTCTCTGCCCCTGGTCTTCATTTGTGACAGCCAGGACTTCTCCGTCCAGACTCACCTGCGCATAGGCGTGAACAAAATAGACAAACAGGTTTTCTTTTTCCGTCTCCACCTCGGGAAGCACCGTCGTATAGCGCTTTTCCGCTCCGGCATACGCCTCCGTCTTCCGGACCTCCGGACGGAAGTCTGTAAGCTCGGTGTACGCCGCATCCCTTTTCGGCCAATCCCGGGGATCCCGCAACCCGCTCAGCAGCAGTACAGCCAGAAAGCCTGCACAGATGCAGCCCATCAGGACTGCAAAAAGCATATCCTTTGTCCTTTGCTTTGTCATGGCTCTCCTCTCCTCCGCGGCATGCGGAACACGGTCTCCGCCCCCTGCTCCGCCGCTATCATGTTATGCTTTCCTTTTGAAAAATGCAAGTCAAAACAGGTCCGAAACTCTGTGACCTTTTTGTGACCGCCGCCTGTTATTCTGCCCGTCTGGCCTGCTCGGTGACGTAACGGACGATATAGTCGGAAAAGCGCCTTGTCGCGGGCCCGGCCTTGTCGCCCGCCGCAGTGGCAAGGCCGATGGTGCGCTTTGCCTCTGGGATCAGGGGCAGGATCTGCAGGTCGTACTGTCTGCCTTTGAGCAGCAGCTCCGGCATGATGCTGACGCCCAGTCCCTGCTCCACCATGGCGATGACCGCGTAGTCGTCCTTGGTATAGAAGCGGACGTTGGGTTTGACGCCCGCCGCCTCCAGCGCGCGGCGCGCGTCGTGGTCCGAGCTCTCCAGCAGGCTGATAAACGGCTCGGTCTCACACTCGATGAGGGGGAACTTGGGATAGTTCTCAAAGCGGCTGTGCTTCGGCAGGATGGCCAGAAGCCGGTCCTCCATCAGGGGGATGCACTCGCAGTCGACCGGACAGGGCAGGGCGACAAAGCCCACGTCCACGCTGCCGTCGGTGAGCCACTGCTCCACATCGTGATAGTCGCCGTTAAAGAGACGGAAGTCCACCCTGGGATAGTCCCGCTGGAACTCCTTCAGCACCGGCGGCAGCCAGTGTACGGCGACCGACGTGAAGGCCCCGATGCGCACCGTGCCGGACTCCAGGCCCCGGATGGAGGAGGCCGTCTGTCGCAGCTGCTCCGCCGCGCCGAGAAGACTGCGCACCGCGGGCAGCAGCCGTTCTCCTTCCCCCGTGAGCTGGACCCCCGCGCGGCTGCGCCGCAGAACGGTGAAGCCAAGCTCCTTTTCCAGCGTATCGAGGCAGTGGCTGACCGCTGACTGGGTGCAGCCGAGCTGCTCGGCCGCCCGCGTAAGACTGCCGGTATCGACCACGGTCATCAGTGTCTGGTATCTGTCCAGTGCCATGAGTTCCCTCCTGCGATTTACATGAAAATATTTCATGCAAAAATGAATTTAATTATCTTTTTTCTATTATAGGAATCATTTTTTGAATTTGCAAGCGGTTTTGAGAAAAAAGGCGGTTGAAGAAAAGCTTCTTTTCGTTATAATGCAAAGCATCCGATTGAAAAGAGGGCAAAACCATGAGTTCTAACGTTATGATTATCATCGCCATCGCCGTGTACCTGATCGGTATGCTGGCGATCGGCGCCGCCTATTCCAAGCGCAACAAGACCTCCAGCGACTTCTATCTGGGCGGCCGTAAGCTGGGCCCGGTGGTGGTCGCAATGAGCACCGAGGCCTCGGACATGAGCAGCTGGCTGCTGATGGGCGTGCCGGGTCTCGCCTACTTCTGCGGTCTCGCCGACGCGACCTGGACGGTCGTCGGCCTTGCGCTCGGTACCTATCTGAACTGGCTGATCGTCGCGAAGCGCCTGCGCACCTATTCCCAGAAGCTGGGCGCCATCACCATCCCCGACTTCTTCTCCCACCGCTACGGCGACAGCAGCGGCCTGATTGAAGGCATCGCGGCGCTGGTCATCATCATCTTCTTTGTGCCTTACACCGCCTCGGGCTTCGCCGCCTGCGGCAAGCTCTTCACCAACCTCTTTCCCAATATGAGCTACATGGCGGCCATGCTCATCTCCGCCGCTGTCATCGTCGGCTACTGCGCCATGGGCGGCTTCCTCGCCGCCTCGATCACCAGCCTGATCCAGTCCATCGTGATGACGGTCGCGCTGTTTGTGATCCTCTTCTTCGGCATCCGCTCCGCCGGCGGCTGGGACGCCGTGGTCGAGAACGCGAAGTCGGTGCCCGGCTACCTCAGCCTCTTTGCCAACACCACCATCCAGAGCGCCGAGCCCGGCAAGTACGGCTTCATCACCATTGTCTCCACCATGGCCTGGGGCCTCGGCTACTTCGGCATGCCCCATATCCTGAACCACTTCATGGCCATCAACGACGGCGAAAAGCTTAAGATCTCCCGCCGCATCGGCTCCATCTGGGTGGTCATCTCGATGAGCGTCGCCATCATCGTCGGCCTTGTCGGTTTCGCCATGAGCAGCAAGGGCGTCATCGCCCCGTTTGAGAGCAACTCCGCGGCCGAAGCCATTCTGGTACGCATCTCGGCCCTGATGAGCACCTACGGCGTGCTGCCCGCCCTGCTGGCCGGCGTGGTGCTGGCGGGCATCCTCTCCTCCACGATGTCCACCTCCGATGCGCAGCTGCTGGCAGCGGCCTCCGGCGTCAGCCACAACATCATCCGGGGCGTGTTCCACCGCGAGCTTGAAAACCGGCAGGAGATCCGGATCGCCCGCATCGCGGTGCTGGTCATCGCCATCATCGCCGCGTTCTTTGCCCGCGACCCCAACAGCTCGGTCTTCGGCATCGTCTCCTTCGCCTGGGCCGGCTTCGGCGCCGCCTTCGGCCCGCTGATGCTCTTCTCCCTGTTCTGGAAGCGCTGCAACAAGTACGGCGCCATCGCCGGCATGGTCTCCGGCGGCGCGACGATCTTCCTGTGGAAGTATCTGGTGCGTCCTCTCGGCGGCGCCTGGAACATCTACGAGCTGCTGCCCGCTTTCATCGTCTCCTGTGTCTTTATCGTGGTCGTCTCGCTCTGCACGCCCGCTCCCGACCAAAAGATCGTCAAGGACTTTGAGAGCGTTTGACCCTCTGCAAAGCCGATAAACTTATTCGTACATCGTTTGTTTGTATGATCCTCTCTCTTTGAAAGAATGCATCCGGGCCGGGTGCATTCTTTCTTTTTTCGCCTCCCGGCGGAGCGCATCCCCGGCGTCGGGGACACGGTGACAAATGGTTTCTAACTTGATAACGATGTAACCGTTCCTCAGTTTTTCTGTTTCAAATCTTCTTCTTTTTGATTCCGCTCTTTAATCGACATTTCCCTCTATCTGGTGTATACTCTCAAAGCGAAGAACAAAATGTTGGAGGGCTGATCGTTATGGAACAGGAAAACAGCTATGCCGCACTCTGGCTCAAAAAGCGCAAGGAGCAGCCTGCCGAGGAGCCGGATATCGACTATGTGACCATGCTCCAGGAGCTCTGCCGCGGGCAGCAGTGACGCCCTTTTGCCCGCTCCGTGCGGGGGCGGAGTGCCGGCCTTTGCCGGTATCGTCGGCGCATTTCCATCATAACCGTTTAACACTTGCCTGTATCAGCAGGGGCCGTGTCTTTCGACACGGCCCCTGTTTTGCACGATATCATGTTTTACAAACAATCCATTTGAACAAAGATTTCTTTGTCTGTTTAACTATACCATAACCAGATTGGTCCTCATGCGATCTTTTCGTAATCGACAACCGTCGTTTCCGGGATCATCTGCTTTACAGGTCTTGGATTGTTTTAATTGAACAGATCATCCATTGTAATCACGTTCGTGAACACGCTGCTGTATTCATTACGCCTAAGACCATAGGTGGTAATCAATGTGTTTCTTACGGACACCTTTCTTGACACCTCCTGCGCCAGCAGATCCTGGCGGTGAAGCAACACTTTGAAGTAATCCTTATTTACCATAAAATCGCTCCCGTAATACTTCATTTCACACATGTTGATAACGTTATCGTTTCTGGAAATCAGCAAATCCACCTGTGTTCCAGGCTCATCATTGCTCTTTTTTGTCCACGCAGAGTATGTCGAGGCAACTCCGGATATGCCAAGCGCTCTTTTTATCTCGTCAATATGGTTGAAACATACGTTTTCAAAGGCAAATCCTCGCCATGTTACAACCGGTTGTGACGTAACATTCTGTTCCCAAAACTGTTCATTGGTTTCTTTCTGACTGTCCACAAAATGCAGATAAAACAGGCAGAACGGGTCAATTAATTTGTAGTACGGCTCGCTTTCTTTCCTTCCAAACGGAATATACTTTGCAACAAATTCGCTGGCAACGAGAGCATTCAGACATTTTGACATTGTCTCTCCCTCTGTTGCGCCTGTTGTTTTGATCAGGTCTCCTCTGGTAAAACCGGTGTTCCTGCTATACAGCGTTCTGACAATCTTTTTCATGAACTCTGGTTTGTCAAATATCGAGTCAAAGAGCCTGTTGAACTCATCGCGGAGCTTTGCCTTTTTAGAGAAGAACAGGTAGTCGAGATTTTGGGCTAGGCTGAAATCTCTCCGAAAATATCCGAGATAATATGGAATACCGCCGACAGCCATATAGCTTTGCACGATATCGTATCTGGAAAAAGCTACAGCTCTGTCCTGGAAGAACTGCTCACATTCTTTTAAATCAAACGGAAACAATTCGATCTGATAGGTTACTCTGTTGTACAGCCCGCCATGATTGTTAATCAGATTGTCAAGAATCCAGGAATTTGTGCTCCCGCATACAATCACCATCCTGTTGCTGTGGTGACATGCCCATCCATTCCAGAAACTTTCGAGCGCAGTCATAAATCCTGAGCGCGGTGTATCCATCCAGGGGAGTTCATCAATAAAAACCAACTGTCTTTCGCCGTTATCAATATCATTAAGAAATGTCTCAAGCATAAAGAACGCTTCCATCCAGGATTTTGGTTTCTTCTCCACCGACATGCCGCTCTTTATCAGCGAATAGTAGAAAGCATCAAGTTGCTTTTTCAGAAAGCCTTTCCTCTCATGCTCTGCAGGAGATAATCCTGTATGTCGGAACGTGATCCGATCTTGAAATGTTTCATCAATCAAATAAGTTTTTCCAACTCTGCGACGACCGTATACGGCAACAAATTCTGCACGATTGCTGTTATACAGGTCATTCAGCTCCTGCATTTCCTTTTTTCTTCCAACCATCTATTTCCCCTCCTTGTTGCGAACCTATGATATCATTGTTTTATTCCGAAGTCAATGACATAAAAACAATAATGAACTTCGGAATAAAGCAAGAAATTACGTTTTATTCCGAAGTTCAAAGCTTTAAAAACGTTCAAAGACTCAAAGCTCAATCATCAGTCAGACAACAGGAGCTCTGCCGCGGGCAGCAGTGACGCCCCCGGGACTCATTTTTCGCCAATCATATCAAGATACGGCAAGCCAGCCGGATGTCATCGATCATCCGACCGGCCTGCCGCTTTATTATGCTGTATATCTGTATGTCTCGCTGATCAGTTGTCGGCCAGATTGTAGCCGTTTTTCATATGCTCGCTCGCGGTCTGCAGGACCTTGTTCAGTGCGTTCACGGTCTCCTCCCGGCACATAGCGCACAGCTCCCGGTTTGCCGCCTGGGCCAGACCGTAGTCGCCGCTCTCCGCCATTTTGCGGTCGTACTCGCGGACAAGCTGACGGCCGCGGATCGCCACCGCGTCCTGATACCGTTCAATGTTCTGGATGCTGGCGGCAAAATTCGGATCCGCCAGTGCGCCGATCAGTCTGCTGCTCCAGTACAGGTTCTCCGTGGAAACATCCAGCGTGACCTTGCTCAGATAGTCCGGCAGCTTCGGCACGTTCGGGTATACCGGCAGCATGGCGCTGAAGGTGGTGGAGCCGAAGCAGATCCATTCAAGCCCCCGGATCGCCTCCGGCACACCGGAACGGATCTGGCAGACGGAGGTCACGCCGGTGCGGTTGATGCCGATGGAACGGTACATGCCGCGCTTTCCGGTGTCGTGGCTGGTGTAGGGGTTATAGGGCGTGCCCTGATAATGCCCGGAGAGCAGATAGTGCACGTCCTCCACGGCCACCTTCCGGTCCGGGACCAGAGACCAGGGGATGTTGTCGCTCTCGGGGGTAAATTCCGCATCAGGACCGTCCCAGCGGTGGGATTCCGGCGTCAGATACCGTCCCATGAACCATGCACGGGGCGTGTTGTAGACATGGTCCATATCCCGGCGGGAGCCGAAGATATCCCGCGGGTTGAACGCGCCGCCCTGGTTCAGGTCCAGGTCGTTCTCCGCGATAAACTCACGCAGATCTTTGGAGCAGAGATGCGCCTTCTGTGCGCCGAAGGCGTCTTCCAGGTCAAACCCGTCCATGCCGAACTGGTTCGGATTGATGACCACGCGGTCGTCCGGGACCCTCCTGGCCATCCAGTGGTGCCCGCCGATGGTCTCCAGCCACCAGACTTCGTTCTCGTCGTTGAAGGCAATGCCGTTTGACTCGTAGGTGCCATACCGCTCCAGCAGAGACGCGAGGCGGAGCACGCCTTCCCGGGCGCTGCGGATATACGGCAGCACCAGCACGACGATGTCCTCTTCCCCGATGCCGCCGGGGACATCCTTCTCCCGTCTGCTTTTCGCCTCCCGGTATTCCACCAGCGGGTCCGCCGCCAGCACGCGGGGTTGGAAGTGATGGTCTCGGTGGCGGTCATGCCGACGTTTGCCGCGTTGATGCCGGTGGCGGCCCAGATGCCGTTTTTCTCGTCGACGCTGGGGCAGGCGGTGTAGCGCATGGGCTGATCCGGCAGGTCGATCTCCAGATGAGAGATGACGCATTTGTATTTCTTCGGCTGCTTTGACGGTTCTACAACGACCAGCTTCTTTTCGTCAAAGTGGCCGTCGTCCGTCCGGGCGATCATGGTGGAACGGTCGTTGCTGGCGTTCTTGCCGACCAGCACAGTGGTACAGGACATGGTGTCTGTTCTCCTTTTCTCAATATCTCCCCGGAGCGGCTCTTCCGAGGTCCGACGGAGCGGCTCCGCTTTCATGGGTTTTGCTGAATTCTACCATAAAGCGCGCCAATATACAAACAGAAAACAGCCGTCAGAATACCAAGGTCACGGTTGTGCCGAGGCCGGGTTCGCTCTCCAGACGGATCTCGGCGCCGTGCAGCTGGGCGCCGTGCTTGACGATGGAGAGGCCGAGGCCTGTCCCTCCGATCTGCTTGGAGTGGCTCTTGTCCACGCGGTAGAAGCGTTCGAAGATCCGTTCCTGCTCCTCCCGCGGGATGCCGATGCCGGTGTCCGCTACGGAGAGGGTCGTCCCTTCCCCGCTTTTGCCGATCCGCACCGTGACGGAACCGCTGTCGTGGTTGTACTTGATGGCGTTGTCGACAAGGTTATAGATCATCTCGTCCACCACCGGCGTCACGCCCCGGATCTCGGCGTGCTCGCCCGCAAGCGTCAGGCGGATATGCCTCGCGTCCGCCTGGCTCTCCAGCCGCGACAGGATATCCCTCGCAAGCGAGAAGAGGCCGATGGTCTCCGGATCCGGAAAGCCCTTTTCTTCATCCAGCCTGCTCAGGCGCATGATATCGTCGACCAGGGTGATCATCCGCTGGGACTCGCGGTAGATATCCCCGGAGAACTCCCGGACCTTGTCCTCCGGGACAGCGCCGTCCCGCATGAGCTCGGCAAAGCCGGAGATGGAGGTCAGGGGCGTCTTCAGCTCGTGGGAGACGTTGGCCGAGAATTCCTTCCGCAGGTTCTCGCGCATGCCGATCTCGTTGCGGATCGCTTCCTTCTGCTCTTTGATGCGCTCCACCAGCGGCGTCAGCTCCGGATAGGTCCCCGCCGGGTCCGGATCGTCGATGTTGAGCTCATTCACCGGCTTCAGGATCCGCTCGGCGAGGCGGAAAGCCATCACGCCGGAGATCACCAGCACCAGCACCAGGATCCACAGAATAGGGCTCACCGCCATCAGCGCGTAACGGACGGCGCTGAGCGGGCGGGAGAGGCGGAGCACCGTGCCGTCCCCGCAGCGGAAAGCATAGTACATCGTGCTCACACCGGCCGAGGCGGAGCTGCGGATCCCCTGCCCTTCGCCCGTCTCGAGCGCGCTTTTCACCTCGGCATAGTCCCGCTGGCTGGTGTTGAGCTCTCGGAATTCGCTGTCATAGATGACCGATCCGTCCGCGGCGATCCAGGTGATGCGGTTGATGCTTCCCAGCGTTTCGAGGTATTCCTGCCCGCCGATCTGCAGCCCGGCGGCGGCATAGGCCGCTTCCCCCTTCAGCGCGTCATAGGTCTCGTCCAGGGTCTGTTTATACTGCAGGGCAAAGAAGAGCGCCGCGCAGAGTATCAGCACGGAGGCGCCGATCAGGAACGCATGCCGGAAAATCTTTTTTCTCATCTTCCTCCGTCCTTCAGGCGGTAGCCCACGCCCCGTACCGTCTCGATGTATTCCCCGTTATCGCCCAGCTTGAGGCGCAGGGAGCGGATATGGACGTCCAGCGTGCGGTTTTCCGGCTCGTTGCCCAGATCCCAGACCCTGTCCATCAGGCACGAACGGGTCATGACGCGGTTTCTGTTCTCCGCCAGCAGGCTCAGGAGGGCAAACTCCTTGTAGGTGAGGGGCACGGGCTTTCCCGCCTTGGTGACCTCGTGGCGGTCGGGGCTGATCATCAGTTCCCCGATGCGGTATTCCGAAGCGGAGGGCTCTTTCCCAATGCGGCGCAGCACGGCGCGCACCCTCGCCATCAGCTCCATCATGCCGAAGGGCTTCACGATGTAGTCGTCGGCGCCCGCGTCCAGTCCCTCCACCCGCTCATACTCCGTGCCCTTGGCCGTGAGCATGATCACGGGGATCTGCGCGGTCTCGGACCGGGCTTTGAGCTTCTTCAGGACGGAGATCCCGTCCTCCTCGGGGAGCATGATGTCCAGAAGGATCAGCTCGGGCGTTCTCTTGTGCAGGGCCTCGCGGAATGCGGAAGGCCGGTCGTACCCTTCCGCCTCGTATCCCTGGCTTTTCAGGGCGTAGACCACCAGTTTGCGGATGCTGTCGTCATCCTCCAGCAGATAAATCATCTTTCCACCTTCTTCCGCAGCATCTTATCATAAAAGCGCCCCGGTGAACAGGGATTTTACCTGGATTTAACGTTGTCCGGGTGGAGAATTTAACGCTGCGCCGTCTACAATACGTTCCGAAAAATCAGATTTCAGGTGAACGTATGAATCTATTGGACGCTCTCGCTCTGCTCACCGGTGTGGCGATGTTCCTCTTCGGAATGAGCCTCATGGGTGACGGATTGAAAAAAGTCTCCGGCAGCAGGCTGGAGCCGATTCTGTACAAGCTCTCGGGCACGACGCTCCGCGGGGTGCTCCTCGGCACCGGCGTGACCGCCGTGATCCAGTCCTCCTGCGCAACCGCCGTCATGACCGTCGGCTTTGTCAACTCCGGCATGATGAAGGTGCGCCAGGGCATCGGTGTGATCCTCGGCTCGATCCTCGGCACCAGCATCACCGGCTGGGTCATCTGCCTGAGCTATATGGAAGGGGCCGGAGATCTGGCCGCCCTCGTATCCACCGCGACGCTGACCGGCGTCGTGGCCGTCGTCGGCATCTCGCTCAGGACCTTTTTCCGGAAACAGGTCTTTCATCACGTCGGAGATATCCTGATGGGCTTTGCGATCCTGATGTTCGGCATGAGCGCCATGTCCGGCGCTGTCAGCGGCCTCGGCGAAGAGGCGTGGTTTACCTCCGCGCTCACCAGCATGTCCCACCCCGTGCTGGGCATCCTGGTCGGCACGCTGTTTACGGCGCTGCTCCAGTCCGCCTCGGCGGCGGTCGGCATTGTGCAGGCGCTCAGCGTGACGGGCGCCATGAGCTTTGAGGCCGCGCTGCCGCTTCTGATGGGCGTCGCTTTCGGCGCGTCGGCTCCGGTCCTGTTCTCGGCTATCGGCGCAGGCACCGACGGCAAACGTGCCGCGCTGGTCTATCCCCTTGCGACCGGCTTCGGCGTGCTGATCTGCGCCTGCCTGTTCTACATTGTAAGCAGTATGGTGAATCTGCCGTTCCTCTCCGACGTGATGGACCCCTTCTCCATTGCCGGCGTGAACACTGTTCTGAGGCTGGTCATGGTCCTGCTTCTGCTGCCCCTCACGGATGTGACGGAGGGCGTGGTCAGGGCCATCGTCCCGGGGCAGGAGGACGCGGCCGGGATCCCGGAGCTGCAGCTGGAAGAGCGCTTTATCGCCTACCCCGCCCTCGCCATCGAGCAGTCGAGACTCGCCATCGCCGAGATGGCAAAAATCTCGGAACGGGCGATCCTCTCCGCGCTCTCGCTCTTCGCCGACTACTCGGAACTGCTGTTTCATAACGTTCTGGATCTGGAGACCGACGCCGACCGGTACGAGGACGGACTCGGCACCTACCTGATCAAGATCACCCGGCAGGAGATGAGCACCGCCCAGAACGAAGAGGTCAGCGAGTATCTGCATACTCTCTCGGACTTTGAGCGCATCTCCGACCACGCGCTGAACCTCGCCGAGAGTGCCAGGGAGCTGCAGGAAAAGGAGGTCCGCTTTTCCGATGCCGCCATGCAGGAACTGGAGGTGCTCTTTGCCGCCGTCCGCCAGATCATCAGCATGACCATGACGGCTTTCTGCAAGCAGGACCTGAACCTCGCCGCGCGGGTGGAGCCACTGGAGGAGGTCGTCGACGAGCTCTGCGACCGGATGCAGATGAACCACGTGGAGCGGCTGCAGAAAGGGATCTGCACGATCCTGCAGGGCTTTGTGTTCAACGACGTGCTCACCGACTGCGAACGCGTCTCTGACCACTGCTCCAACATCGCCCTCGCCATGATCGAGCTCTCCGGAGACGAATTCCAGACCCATGAGTATATCCGCACGCTGCAGGAGAAGGAAACCCCGGAGTTCCGGGAAGCCTTCGCGGAGTACAGAAAGCGGTTTGCCATCTGAATCTGAATTGACAGCGCATAACGCACAAGGACTGCCCTGATCGTCTCAGGGCAGTCCTCGTTGATTGATTGACTGGAGGTCTTGTTTTCTTTTGTTGTCTGCGGCGTACGCCGCGGTGATGATCAGTCGGCGAAGAGCGGGGTGGAGAGATAGCGGTCGCCGGTGTCCGGCAGCAGGGCCACAATGGTCTTGCCCTTGTTCTCCGGGCGCTTTGCCAGCTCGATGGCGGCCCAGAGGGCGGCGCCGGAGGAAATGCCCACCAGCACGCCCTCGGCCCGGCCGAGCTTCTTGCCGGTGATGAAGGCGTCTTCGTTCTCAACGGTGATGATCTCGTCATAGATCTTGGTGTTCAGCACCTCGGGCACAAAGCCTGCGCCGATGCCCTGGATCTTGTGGGCGCCGGGGGTGCCCTTGCTCAGGACCGGAGAGGTGGCCGGCTCGACCGCCACGATCTGAACGCCGGGCTTCTTCTCCTTCAGATACTCGCCGACGCCGGTCAGCGTGCCGCCGGTGCCGACGCCCGCGACAAAGATGTCCACTTCGCCGTCGGTGTCTTCCCAGATTTCCGGCCCGGTGGTCGCCTTGTGGGCGGCGGGGTTGGCCGGGTTCACAAACTGGCCGGGGATGAACGCGCCCGGGATCTCGCCTGCCAGCTCTTCGGCCTTGGCGATGGCGCCCTTCATGCCCTTGGCGCCCTCGGTGAGGACCAACTCGGCCCCGTAGGCCTTCATCAGCTGGCGGCGCTCAACGCTCATGGTCTCAGGCATGACAATGATGATGCGGTAGCCGCGCGCGGCCGCGACGGAGGCCAGGCCGATGCCCGTGTTGCCGGAGGTGGGCTCGATGATGACGGAGCCTTCCTTCAAAAGTCCCTTCTCCTCGGCGTCGTCGATCATCGCCTTGGCAATGCGGTCTTTCACGGAACCGGCGGGGTTAAAGTACTCCAGCTTCGCCAGGAGCTTTGCCTCCAGGCCTTCTTCCTTCTCAACATGGGTGAGCTCAAGCAGCGGGGTCTTGCCGATCAGCTGGTCTGCGGATGCATAGATCTTAGACATAATAGTATTCCTCCAAATGATGAAATGTTGATATCAGGTTTTCCTGACGGATGATTTTTCTGATCTCTGTTTTAAAAATGTACGGACTGCGGCATCAACATCGACATCGTGAGGACAGAAGAAACATCGTTATTTAACCTACCTCTCATATGGGTTTGTGGGAATTATATCACGTTTTCTCTGATTGTCAATAGTTTTTTACAGGACTTTTATAAAATTTAGTTGAAATCCCACCTACCTTACAGTATAATAGGTATATAAAGAGAGAAACAGGAGGAAGCCATTATGATGATTTCCACCAAGGGCCGCTATGCCCTGAGGATTCTGATCGACATCGCCGAGCACCAGGCCGACGGCTATGTGCCTTTGAAGGAGAGCGCCGACCGGCAGGAGATCTCGGAAAAATATCTGGAGAGCATTGTCAACACCCTTGTGAAGAACGGCTTCGTCGAGGGTCTGCGCGGCAAGGGCGGCGGCTACCGCCTGAGCAGGCTGCCGGAGCAGATCGTCGTCTACGATGTGCTGACCGCCATGGAGGGGACGCTGGTCCCCGTCGCCTGCCTGGAAGAGGACGCAAAGACCTGCAACCGCATGTCCTTCTGCCAGACGCTGCCGCTGTGGAGCGGGCTGAACAAGGTCGTGACGGATTATCTCAGCCAGTACACCGTCATGGACCTGATGAGACGGGACACCGACGCTTTCGACTATGTCATCTGAGCTGCAGATCCGCCCCATTGCGAGGATCCGGACGGATTTTCCCACCAAGTTCGGGATCCCGCGGCAGGCCGGGCTTGCCGCGGGGCTTCAGGGGACCGTCGTCTTTGAGCCGGAGTTTCGGGTCGAAGAGGCGCTGCGGGGTCTGGAAGGGTTTTCCCACATCTGGCTGATCTGGGGCTTTTCGGAGAACGCCGGACATGACTGGACGCCCACGGTACGGCCGCCGCGCCTCGGCGGCAATGTACGCATGGGCGTCTTCGCTACGCGCTCTCCCTTTCGCCCGAACGGGCTGGGCCTCTCCTGTGTCCGTTTGCTTGCGGTGCGGAAGGAGGAAGACCTCGGCTCTGTTCTGCTGGTGGAGGGCGCGGATATGGTCGACGGGACCCCGATCTATGACATCAAGCCCTATGTTCCCTATGCCGACTGTGTGCCGGAGGCCTCAGGCGGCTTCGCCCCGGACGAGGGGCGGCTCCTGCCGGTGGAGATCCCGCCGGATCTGGAAGCACGGGTCCCGGCGGAGAAGCGGGACGGGCTGCGGGCCGTACTGGCCCACGACCCCAGGCCCCGCTATCAGGAGGATCCGGAACGGGTGTACGGCATGGGCTTTGCCGGGCTGGAGATCCGCTTCCGGGTTCAGGACGGCACAGTCCGGGTGCTGGAGATCACAGGACCGTGACCGTGTCCCCGGGGCGGGCCTCCCCCTCCTCCAGAACGACGGCGAAGATCCCCTCCCGCGGCATCACGCAGTCCCCAGCCTGCTGGCGGATCGCGCAGTCGGCGTGACATTCCTTGCCGATCTGCGTCACCTCGCAGAGCGCGGTGCCGACCTTCAGTCTGGTCCCGACGGGCAGCTGATACAGCGTGATCCCCTCGCAAAGGATATTCTCGGCGAAGGCGCCCGGGAAGAGCCGGATGTTGATCTTTTCCTGCAGGCGGTCGACGCTCTCCTGCCCCAGCAGGCTGACCTGGCGGTGCCAGTCCCCCGCATGGGCGTCTCCGACAATGCCGAGATGAGGCTTAAGCTCGATCACATCCACGGGGTGCTTCTGCTCTCCCTTTTTGGTGCTGATGCAAACCGCCTTGATGGTCGCTGTTCCGGACGTCATTTTCTCATGCTCCTTCGTGATATTTTCCTATCAACTCTATTTATAAAATAGGCAGTTTCTTTATACTGCAATTTCCCTGCTTTGTCAAGCTTCCCATCGCCCGGTAGCGAGGGGGAGAATCCCATTCAGAGAGGCGGAGCGAACCCATGCCCATCCCCAACCCGACATCCATTCAACAGACAGCATACTATGACACGCTGCTCCGCGGTCTCAGCGGCAGCACCGGGACCGTCGCGAGACTGGTGCACGGCGTCTCCTGGACCGCCGCCGTCCTCAGCGACGGCAGCTGCGGCGTGGCCATGCACACCACCGGCGAAACCGTGCCCCGGATGTACGATACGCTGATCGGCCTGCCGGTCCCGGAGGCGGCGAAGGCGATCCTCTCCTGGAACTTTGAGGAGGCGAGCGAGGCCTTTGCCGTGGTGAACGCCTTTTACAACCGGCCGGAAAGCGTCTGGGTCCGCCCCGTGTCCAAAACGCTGGATGCCGTGGCCCTCAGCGGCAAAAAGGTCGGCATGATCGGGTACATGGTAGGGCACAGCAACATCACCGCCAGCCTCCTCGCGCCTGCGGCGCAGCTCTGGATCATGGACCGGGAGGAGAAGCCCGGCGCCTATCCCGACAGCGCGGCGGAGTTCTTCCTGCCTCAGTGCGACGTGGTCATCATCACCGGCAGCGCCGCCATCAACAAGACGCTCCCCCGCCTGCTGGAGCTGAGCCGCGACGCCCGCGTGATCCTCACCGGCCCCAGCGTCAGCTGCTGCCCCGCCCTGCTGGAGCTGGGCATCGACCGGCTGAACGGCCGCGCCATCACCGATCCGGCGCCAATGCTGCAGGCGATCACGGAAAAGCGCACCTCGGTCAACAACTGGTCCGCCACCTTCCAGCTCGGCCGCGAAGACTTTCCCCGCTGAGAAAGGGCATCATTGCAGAGCACACCCGCTTTCCGCAAATTGCGGAAAGCGGGTGTGCTGCGCTTTTCCCTTCATCCGTCGCCGGGAGATATCTCCCCCTTGATGGGAAGGCTTTTCAGATAAGCCCCTCCTGGCGGAAGCTGTCCAGGATCCTGGCGATCAGGCCCGTGCGCCCAAAGGGCGTCATCAGGTAGAATCCGTCCACATACGGGGCGATCTGCCTGGCATACTCTGTGGAGATCTCGACGGCCAGTTCCTCGCCCCGGGCGCGGTCCGCGCCCTCATAGCGCCTGATGATCTCGTCGTCCACCCGGATGCCGGCAATCTCGCTGTTCATGAAAAGGGCGTTGCGCTGGCTGACGACGGGGATGATCCCGCCGAGGATCCTGCCGTCCAGCGTCTCGCGGGCGAGCTTCAGGTTCTCGACCGCCTGCGGACTCAGCACCGGCTGGGTCAGAAAGCCGACGGCGCCGTTCTCTTCCTTCGTCTTCGCGATATCCAGCTGGATCCGGAAGTTGCGGGCGTTGACGTTCAGCGCGCCGAAGATATGCAGCGGCGTGGGCAAAATTGTCTCGTTCAAACCTTTGATATACCGGATCAGACGCCGGGAGTTGAAGTTATACACGCTCTTGACCTCGTCACGGCTGGCGCTGGGGATCGGATCGCCGGTGACCACCAGCACGTTCCCGATGCCCTCGGCGCAGAGGCCCAGCAGCAGCGCTTGCGTGGCGTTCAGGTTCCGGTCCCGGCAGGTCATGTGCGGCAGGGCGTTCATGCCGAGTTCGCGGCGCAGCTTGCAGGCCACCAGGCTGGAGTCCACCCGCACCCGGGCCACCGGGCAGTCGGCGATGGTGATGATGTCGATGTCCTTGCTCTGCAGCTCGCGCGCACCGTCCATGAACTTGCTCAGGTCCGCGCCCTCCGGCGGATCCAGCTCGACGGCGACGGCCTTGCGGTCCGGATCGCACAGCGTGTCCCAGAAGGGGTCGGCCTGTGTCCGGGGCGGGCGCTCTTCCTGTACGTCCGGCAGCTCGATGCGCAGGTGTGCCGGGGCCCTCAGCGCCTCTGCCGTCGCGGCAATGTAAGCGGGCGTGGTGCCGCAGCAGCCGCCGAAGATCCTTGCGCCCTCATCCCGCAGGACTGCCATCTGGGAGGCGTAATAGGCAGGGTTGCCGTCGTAGATGCTGCGGTTTCCGCGCACGGTCGGGTAACTGGCGTTCGGCATCACGGAGAGCGGGATCGCCAGCGGGCCGATCTTGCGTACCAGATCCACCATGTGCCGGGCGGTGGTCATGCAGTTCATGCCCACGGCGTCGACGTTGGGGTCCGCCGCGGCGTCCCGGCAGAGGTCGCGGACCAGCCGGCCCTCGGTTGTAAAGCCGTCCGGCTGCGCATTGAAGGACAGGATCACAAAGGCTTCCGGGGCACGCATCTTGATGTGGGCCGTGATCTCGTGAAGGTACTGATCGCTGCTGTGGGTCTCAAACAGGAAATGCTGTATACCGAGTTCCAGGAACTGGTCCACGACAAAGCAGTATTCCACCAGCCGGTCCCGGTTGTCCTGCACTTCGATGGGGCCGATGGCGGCGAACACAAAGGCCTCGTCCCCCGCGGCCCGTCTTGCGATCTCGCAGGCGGAGCGGATCAGCGCCCGGCAGTCGCCTTCCGGCATTCTCAGCCGGTTGACGGCGTAGGTGTTGGTCTTAATGGCCCTGCAACCCGCCTCCAGATAGGCCCGGTGGATCGCCTCCACCTCTTTGGGGTTTGTGAGGTTAGCCCACTCGCAGGCATCCGCGGCGGTGTTGTTGCGCTCGCCGTAATAGGTGCCCATGCCCCCGTCGAAGAGCAGGGTGTGCTCCTTCAGATATGACCGTATGTCTTCCATTGTTCCGCTGTCTCCTGTTCAGCCAAGCACCAGCTTCGCGATATCCGCGCTCTGCTTGGCATCCTTTGCGTAATAGTCCGCGCCGATGCTCTCGGCGTATTCCGGTGTCAGGACCGCGCCGCCCACCATGATCCGGCAGTCGTGTCCGCTCCGGCGGATCGCCGCGATGGTGTCCGCCATGCTGGCGACGGTGGTGGTCATCAGGGCCGAGAGGCCCACCAGCTTCACATCCTCGCGGATGACCGTGTCCACAATCTTCTGCGCCGGCACGTCCCGGCCGAGGTCGATGACGGTATAGCCGTAGTTTTCCAGCACCACGCGGACAATGTTTTTGCCGATGTCGTGGATGTCGCCGAAGACGGTGGCCAGGACAATCTTCCCCTTGGATACCGACTGCTCACCGGATCTGGCAAGGCGCGCCCGGATCACGTCGAAGCCGCCGCAGGCGGCGTTGGCCGCGTTGATGAGCTGCGGGAGAAAGATCTCCTGCTTCTCGTACAGCTCTCCCACCCGGTCCAGCGCCGGGATCAGCAGCTCGTTGATGACCTCCATCTCGCCGCGGGTTTCCAGCTCCCGCTCGGTGATCGAGGCCGTCTCCGCCTTCAGCCCCCGCAGCACGGCGTCGGCAAGGCTCATGCTGCCGCCCTGCTTCGGTTTGTCCGGTGTTTTCGCTTCCGCCTCGGCGGAGGTGAAGCGGCGGATATAAGCTTCGCAGTCCCGGTCCTCCCCGGACAGGACCCGGTGCGCGGCGATGGCGTCCATGACGGCGCCCTGGTTGGGATTGACAATGGGCAGGTCCAGCCCGGCGCCCAGCGCCTGGGTCAGGAAGCTGACGGTGATCTTCTCCCGGGCGGGGAGACCGAAGGAGATGTTGCTGACGCCCAGCACCGTGTGCAAACCCAGCTCTTCCCGTACATAGCGGAGCGCTCTCAATGTCTCGACCGCCTGGTCCTGCTGCGCCGAGACCGTCAGCGTCAGGCAGTCGATCAGCACGTCTTCCCTCGGGATCCCGGCGGCCAGCGCCGCGTTCAGGATCCGCTCCGCGATGGCGGCGCGCTCCTGCCAGGTGGGCGGGATGCCGTTTTCGTCCATGCAGAGGCCGACGACCGCGGCCCCGTATTTTTTACACAGCGGCAGAACGGCCGAGAGGACCTCGGCCTTGCCGTTCACGGAGTTTACAATGGCTTTGCCGTTCACGGCGCGCAGCCCGGCCTCGATGGCCGCGGGGTTGGAGGAATCGATCTGCAGCGGCAGATCGACCACCGCCTGCAGCGCCTTGACCACACGGGTCATCATCTCCGGCTCGTCGATGCCGGGGAGACCGACGTTCACATCCAGGATGTCGGCGCCGGCGTCCTGCTGCTCGATCCCCTGGGCGACGATGTAGTCGATGTCGTTCTCCCGCAGCGCCTGCTGGAAGCGCTTCTTGCCTGTGGGATTGATGCGCTCGCCGATGACCCGCACCCCGCCGAACGGGGCCGTGCGCGTGGCGGAGCTGACGCCGCTCTGTCTCGGGACCGGCGGGACGCCCTGCGTCTCGGCCGGGGCCGCGGCACACGCCGCGCTCAGCGCACGGATGAACTCGGGCGTGGTGCCGCAGCAGCCGCCCAGGATCCGCACATCGTCTCCCAGCGCGGATACCAGCTCGGCGGCGAATTCCTCCGGCGTGATGTGGTATTCGCCGGTGGCGGGGTCCGGCAGACCCGCGTTTGGCTTGAGGATCAGGGGCTTGTCCGTCCAGCGGCGCAGCTCACGGATCATGGGCAGCAGCTCCTTGGGTCCAAGGCTGCAGTTGAAGCCCATCGCGTCCACGCCGAGACCGGAGAGCGTGAGACCCATGGCCGGGACCGTCGTCCCGACGAAGGTCCGCCCGCTCGCCTCGAAGGTCATCGTCACCCAGACCGGGAGGGAGGTGTTCTCTTTAGCCGCGAGGACCGCCGCCTTGACCTCATAGAGGTCGCTCATGGTCTCGATGATGATGAGGTCCGCCCCTGCATCCGCACCGGCGACCATGATCTCGCGGAAGATGTCATAGGCTTCTTCAAAGCGCAGCGTCCCCAGCGGCTCCAGGATCTGTCCCAGAGGGCCCACGTCCAGCGCGACCCGGACCTTCTCTCCGGCGGCCGCCGCTCTGGCGCAGCGGATCCCGCCCCGGACCAGCTCGTCCACGCTGTGTCCGATCCGGGCAGCTTTCATCCGGTTGACGCCGAAGGTGTTGGTATAGAGAACGCGGCTCCCCGCTTCCACATAGCGGCGGTGCACAGAGGTGACTTTGTCCGGGTCGGTCAGGTTCCACAGCTCCGGCGCCTGCCCCATCGGGAGGCCCAGAGCCTGGAGCTGGGTGCCCATGCCCCCGTCCAGAATGATCAGATCAGAAAGCTCCACAGGTTTTGCCCTCCTTCCGGAATCTGCAGGTCTCAAACAGCGTACAGGACGGACAGCCGCGGTGACGGTGCTCCTGCGGCCGGTCGGCGACGCCGATCAGCGCGGTGACAGACTTCTGCGGCAGCATGAGGCCGCTCTCCGAGAGGCTGACGCCGATCTGCCTTGTGATGTCCAGCACGTCAAAGAACTCCCTCTGCTGCGCAAAAGGGAAGTCCCCATAGCCCGGGCTGAAGCGGTCGGTCAGGTAAGCCGGGGCAAAGCGTGCGGCCAGGTCCTCGCAGAGGTTGTCGCAGACGTTTTCGATGGCGGCGCTGGCCGCCGCGTCCAGGATCACCGCGTCCGACATATCCCGGACCTGACTCCGTCTCAGCAGCTGTTCCGCTTCGCTCCCCAGCGTCGCCGCCATCAGGATCACGCGGGAGCAGTCCTTCAGCAGCTCCGGCACATCCTGCCCCTGCGGGGTGAAGGTGGTCCCCTCCAGGCTCCCGTCCGGCAGCAGGCCGTAAAGCCGCCAGTGGGCTCTGGGTCTCGCCGTGCGCAGGATCTCTCCCTCGCAGCGGGCGATCTCCGCCTCCAGCTCCGCGGGGATCGGGCTGCCCAGATAGCCCAGATACTGCAGCGTTTCCCGCCGGTCGATGCCGGTCAGCCTCGCTTCCACGCCTGCGCCTCCTTCCTGACGGTTTTCGGTCCCGAAGCGAATATTGTTTCGGAAATATGCAGGATTATACCACGGCGCCAGGGGAGCTTTCAACAGAAAACGAATAAAAACTATAAAATAAATAGGTTGTTAGGAAAACATTCAGGATTTTAACCCTCTGTCAGTTTCTTTTTCGCCCGCCTTGCAATTCGCCCTCCGTTGTGATACACTCACAACCGCTATGACGATGAATGAACGAAGCCGAACAATGATCATGTGGATCGCCCGCATCCTGCCGCTTTTGGGCCTGGCTGCGGCGGGCGGTCTGATTCTGTTTTCCGGCCGCTCGATCACGGTGGAGGATATCCTGAACTACACTCCCTCCGAGCCTCTGCTGGCGGCGCTGTTCCTCTGGCTGGGCTTTGCGCTCAAGAGCCTGTCTCTGGTCTTCCCGATCTATGCGCTCTTTGCCGTGAGCGGGCAGCTCTTCCCTCTCCCGGTGGCGATTGCGGTCAACACGGTGGGCGTGGCGATTACCATGACGCTGCCCTATCTGCTGGGCCGGGCATCGGAGCTTGGCTTCTCTGACAAGCTTGTTCAAAAATACCCGAAGCTGCAGGATCTGCGCAGGATCCGGGAAAACAGCAGCTTCTTCCTCTCTTTTCTGATGCGCGCCATCGGCGTGCTCCCCTGCGATGTGGTCAGCATGTATTTCGGCAGCATCAAAATGCCGTACCTGCCCTACATCTCCGGCGCGGTGCTGGGCTTTATGCCGGACCTCATCTGCGCCACGCTTCTCGGCCAGCAGATTGAGGACTTCACTTCTTCCGCCTTCCGGATCACGGTCCTGGTCAACATCATTGCCTGTGTCAGCGCCTACTTCCTCTACCGCTGGTATAAAAAGAAAAAGGGCATCGCCTGATCGCTTTTAGCATTACAAGTGAAAACAGCCTGATATACGAGGGCAGGAGCCGCGGCTCCTGCCCTCATTATCATTGTCTTTTCTGTTTTTCTGATGGCTTTGAGGATTTACCGGGCCGCTCTCACCAGATATTTACCCGGTCGGCGGGAGCGAGGTACATGCCGTCCCCTTCCGTGATGCCGTAATAATCCAGAAATTCGTCAAACTGCTGCAGCGTGGCGTTGATGCGGAGGTACGCCATGGGGTGGTTGTCGTTGATGCGGGCGTAGGCCATCTGCAGCGTGTCCTTGGTCAGCCAGATGTCGGCATAGGCCCGGAAGAAGGCGTCGTAATCGAAATCTTCCTTCTCCGCCGCAAGCCTCAGCATGACCTTGATGCCGGCCATGTCGGCGCAGGCCTCGCCGGTCATGATGCTGCCGTAGAGGTCCTGTCCCTCCCAGGGATGCATGGCGCTGTAGTATGCCTCCATCTTCGCGTTCCGCTCCTGGAAGGCCGCATAGTCCTCTTCCGTCCACCAGTCGGCAAAGTTGCCTTCCTTGTCAAACTGCGCCCCGGTGGAGTCGAAGGCGTGCGAGATCTCATGCCCGATAACGGCGCCTAGCTTGGCATAGAGCTCCTCATCGCTCATATCGGCGTGATAGATCTTCCCCTGTGCGAAGCCGCCCAGGATATAGATGCTGTTGGTCTGGGCGTCGTAGAAGCAGTTGACGGTGTCGGGCGTCGCGCCCCATTCTTCCTTGTCCACCGGATCGGAGAACTCTTTGACCTCTTTCCGGATCCAGTATTCCGTGTTGGCGCGGCTGGCCTCCCACAGCGTCCCGCCGTCCGCCGGGGCGGCAAAGTTCAGCTCCGCGCAGTCATACTTCTCCCAGCTGTCCGGGAAGAGAATGCGCTTGTCGATGGCGTCCAGCTTTTCAATCGCCTTTGCTTTCGTCTCCTCCGAGAGGAAGTCTGCCTCTTCCAGGATCCCGTGATAGGCAGCAATGATCTCATCCACCATGGCGGAAATGCGGTCCTTGTCCTCCTGCTTCAAATAGGTGTCGGTGTAGAGCTGGGCCGCCGGCCATGGCAGCATCCCCGCGACGGAAGAGGAGAAAACAGTCTCGTCGTCCAGCATCCCCGTGGAGCCGGAGATCGCGTTGCTGCATTCATAGGCCCACTCGTAGCACTCGCGGTCCAGTGATCCGGCCGTGTTCAGTACGCCCTTGACGATCATCAGGTCTTTCATGAGCGGGAGGTTCTCTTCCGTGTAGAGCTCGTTGATCTTTGCCAGATAGTCCGGCATCATGACCAGATAGTCGTCCGTCTCCGGGAAGCCGATGACCTGCTCCAGCTCTTCCAGGATCGGAAGCTTCCCCTGCGCTTCAAGAAGCTCGTCCCGGGTATAGTGGTTGTTGATGCGGACGATATAGTCTGGGCGGCGCTGCTCCTCATTCGTCATAAGGCCGGGCGCCAGCAAGGTCTCAAAGGCATACGCGTTCTCGATCTTCTGTGCCGCTTCCTCCGCGGTGTATCCCAGCTTCCCGAGCATCTTTTCGGCAAGCTCGGTGTAAGCGGCCTTCTTGATGGCGCCGTAGTCGGTCAGCTCGCTGTATTCCGCCGAATCGCCCAGGATCAGGCCGATGCCGGAGACCGCCAGAATCTTGCGGTTGGAATCGTCAAGGTCCGTCGTCGCGCCGCTGCCCCAGAGGCCGGCGAGCTGGTCCGCCGTGGGCACCTCGAGGAAGTACGCCGTCAGCTCGTCCAGCGTTGAGATCGCCTCCACGATGTCGACCTGCTCTTTGAGCGGAGCAACCCCCAGCGCGTTGCGGCTGTCCCAGTCCATCATCAGGGCGAACAGGTCAAAAGCGAGCTGCCCGTCGTGGGAAGAGGGGCTGCCGTTTAAGAACATGTTCTTCATGTCGTCGGCGTTCTGCAGGACCGCGTCCATGACCGTGCCGCCGTAGGGATATCCCTCCGGGATCTCCAGCGTGAGCAGCGCGTCCTTGTTGGCATAGAGCGCAAAGTCCTCCTTGGGCGAGGTCTCGGTCTCTTCCGTCACGACGCCTTCCAGGTCAATGTCCATCCAGGGCGTCCCGGTGCTGTAATCCGGCTCCTGCAATTCTTCCGCCGCCTCGGCGAAAGCCGCCGTCCCCAGCGACAAAAGCAAAGCCGCAGTCAGCAGCATGCTGATCCATTTCTTCATTCCGTCTCCTCCTTGTGCTGATCCGTTGTTTCTTTTTTAAGTCAGCCCCGTTTTCATCCCGCGCTGCGGCAGGACATATCCGGGCCGGAATCATGCTGTGACAAGTTATACCACTCCGCCCGCGAAATGTCCAACGCTGCAAGGTTTCTCCCCCGCTTCAAAGTCTCTTTCCATCCGCAATATTCACATCCGGATACGCTGTCTTCAGTTCACTCACACTGTCTTCAATCCCGGTAACTCCGGACGTTGCAAAAAGGTGAACTGTTTTCCCTTTCAGATCCGCCTGATCAAAGAAGGTCTCGATGATTCTCGGATGCGTATACCACCAGATCGGATATCCGATCCAGATTTCCTCGACGCCGGACAGGTTCGGCATTTCCGCGATCTCCGGTCTGCAGGAGGGATCCTCATGCTCTTTCACATTCCGGCTTGAACTATCCTGCCAGTTCACATCCGCTACGGTATACGGTACTTTCGGTTTGATCTCAAAAGTGTCCGCCCCGACCTCTTTGGCCAGCTTTTCAGCCTTTCTTTTCGTGGCTCCGCTATAGGAAAAATATACTACCAGTTTGCTCATTTTCTTCTTCCTTTCGTCATTTCATAGCTGATTTCCAGCAGTTCTGTTATCGTATCATTTGCCGCCGATCCGTCCAGCAGAATCGTCAGCCAGTGGTCTTTGTTCATGTGATAGCCGGGAAGGATCCCGGGAAGCTGCAGATACGGCCCCATCATCAGCGGACTGCATTTGACGTCTATGATGTCCACACTTCCTTCCCGGTTCATCCCGAGGCGCTCATAGGAAATGTTCATCCCGACTGCAAACCATTTTCTGTTGTTCCCGTGCCGGAGGACATAATTCTCATCCTCCCAGGGGTAATCCGGATCGACGGAATAGTAATCGCGGACATAAGCCAGCAGTTCCGGTCTGGTCACTTTCTCACCTTCTTTACCCCGTCCCCGACCGTATCGTCATCGACTTCATGGGCGGAGTCTCCACCTTAAAACGCTGTCAGGTCCATAGGAACCGTCAGGTCTTCCATCTTCTCCATAAGGTCATAATAGTATTCCTGCGTGATGACCCGGTCACTTGCTTTCCGCTCTGAAAAATAGCTTTCCCGGTCTTCATAGACTTCGAAGCATTCGGCATCTGCCATCACAATGCCGGTGGCAAGCTCAAGCTTGCTTCCTGCAAGGTAGTACAGTAGGGACATATTGTATGCCGCGCCTCCGGACCCCTCGTGCAGAATCAGATCCTCTTCGGCAAGATAATACCGGACTCTGGCGCTGCTAGCCAGAACGCGAACCGGTACTCCGTCTTCCACGGTGAACAGATCATAGATCAGTGTTTCATCGTAGTATTCCGACCCTGATGCTCCGATCAGCAGTTCCGGGATCCCGTTCCTATCAAGATCTTTCAGGCTGTAGCCGAGTTCCCCGCCGCTTCGTGCCAATTCGCTGATACCGGTTTCACCCAGGACGAAATAATAGTCTCCCCGCTCTGTGGTATCCATCTCCTCCGGTTCCGCTCCGTCAAGGAAGGCCTGATAGGTGTCAAGCACAGGAGCATAGATGGCAAGATAGTCCTCTCCGGAATCTCCGGTTACCAGCACGCTGGCCGCTCCGGGTCCCAGAAGCTCGCAATCGGCGACCACATCATCCAGCATGCTCCCAATGGTCATGCCGTTGGATTCGATCTCTTTGGAGGCAAACATGTATGTGAGACCGTCTACCGTGATCACCACACGGCGGTCGCGCACATCATATCCGCTGACCTTGTAGGTGTAATCAACCTCATAGCATCGCTTATTCCCGATTGTTTTCTGTACGGCTGGGGATGTCACCGCCAGATCGGAATACTGCCCCTGCATGAACTCCGTAAAATCCGCGATGAATTTCTCAGGGTCATCATAGCGGTAGGGCCTCAGCATCACATAAGGGATAGACCCCTCATGCTGGCCGTAGATATAATACTCGCTTCCTTTTAGAACCGCTGTCTTCCCCTCCGGGACAGTGATCCTGATATTCCAGTCTGTCAGGGTGTCCGTGTTGACCGCCAGACATACCGGTGCCAAGGACAGAATCAATACCATGACCAGAATGACAGAATACAGTTTTTTCATATTGCGCCTCCTTTTGGCTTGTGCAGACCGTTCCTCCCTCGTACCTTACAAATGAAGTTTATTCTTCTCATCGCATCTTCACATGTTTATGCTCTTCCCCGTTTGTTTTTATTCTATTGATCACATCCCCTACCGTGTCATCATAGACTTCATTGATGAAGTCCGCCGCATCATTTTCCAGAGACCGGACTTCCCTCTCGCCGAGGATTGTTGCAGCCCCCTTGCGGAGACTGCGGAAGATACGGGTTACAGGAATGATGAAGAACATTATTCCCACACCACTTCCGCGCTCTCCGGCAGCCGCCGAAGAATATAGTCCCTTACAAAACCAAATTCATTGTGGTCAACAAACACCGGTCCGTGGCCAACCAGCGTATGCAGCTCGATCATGTTGCGGCCGGTACAGACGACAGCCTTCCGAATGCTTTTATAGAAGAACGGGTTCTGCGTCCTTCCCACGCCAAATATAATACAATCCTCCGTCATGGTGTAAGCCTGCTTCCGGTTCCCGGCATTCAGATTGAAGAGGAAACACACGCCGCCGACAACCGCCATAACGCCGAGGTCCGAGAGAAGAACTACTCCGAGCATATCTCTGGCCATGAGCAGGGCCAAAATGAGAAAGAGGATGCAGACTGCGCCGATCACAATGAACAAGATCTTAAAGACCTTGTGCTCATAGGAAACGTCAACAGTGCCGTTCCACTGATATCTTCCCCTGTCGTCCTGTGTAATCATCCGAATTCGCCTCTCTAATCACGCTTACGCCAGCCCGTTTCCGATGAACTCCAAGTGCACTTCCACATCATGATCCGGCATGACAAACTGATATTCAAACCAGTTGATATTCTCCCCGTCAGCCCCAATGACGCTGATCTCTTTGTCTCCGTCCGTGACGTCATAAGTCAGCACCGTCACGGTCTCCCCCGCTCTGGCTGTTTCCGGGCAGGACTCGACCAGATAAGTATCGCCGGAAAGATGGATTTCATAAGACTTGGCGTCAGGCAGCGCAACCAGATGATCATACCTTCCGGCACCGGCGGGACTTGCAATCGAAACCCAGGTTTCAATCTCTCCATAGCGGTTGAGGAAGATCGGCTGATCCGCACTGAGCCATCCCAGGGTATCTTCCAGCAGGCTGTCGTGTGTGAGCGTCGTCTCCACCCCTTCCGGGATCGGCACGTACAGCTCCTCAAACAGAGCTGAAACAGCTTCTCTCAGCTTCTCCAGATACTGCTCTTCGCTGATTCCCTTCTGTTCCAGGATCATCGCGTTGGTAATTCTGTTCCCGGATTCATAATCGTATCCGTAAGCGCCGTATTCCCTGTAATCGCCGTCTCCGTCGGCTGTAACCAGAAGAAAGACCTGCGAGCCGTTCCAGTAGGCTTCCCATGCCGTATGCCGTGACCACAGGGAATAGCCGTCTTCCATGTAACGAAAATGGGTTTCCACCCGTTGTCCGAAGTTCTCGGCGATTTCCGCATTGATCTCCTCTGCCGCGGGAGTGTCCGCGTTGATCTGCGGAACATGATAGGAATAGGTATCCCGGTTTCCCACGCCGTCTTCATAGTATCCATCGACACTGTAGAGTTCAATGATGGCGTTTTGCCGCTCCGCGCAGGCGGCGGGAACCATCGTGAGCAATAGAAGCGCGCTCAGAAGAATTGAAATTGTTCTGTTCATTGTGCTTTTCCTTTCCCGTCATAGCCCCTTTTCACGTAAAGAACATCTGCTTCCCCAATCGAAGAATATTCAAGTCCCGTGTTCTGTTATGCGTCCTACAGAGCATCTGACAGTTATTGATATCCGTCGCACCGCCATTGCTCCATGCGGTCACATGGTCGGCATCCATTTCGTTGATTTTCCAGATCCGGGTTTTATTGGCATCATTCTTCAACCCATAAAATCACAAGTTACAGTATACCAGAAACCCTCGATCCATTCAATAAAAAAGCAATGACGAATCCCCTCAATATGGTCACCGGCAGGCTGGACGAAAAGGGCGCAAATACAGAATTTACGATTGATATCTTGTAAAAGCGCTTGCTCTGTGATAATCTAACAAATATGAAGAGATAAGCGTATTTAACAGTATTGTATCTGATTTTCGAGGAGGGATCCATGATGATGTACGGATATATGACGCTCTCGGACGGTACCGGCGTTGCTCATTCTGATATGAAATCCGACGGATCTGTGAAAGTATATTTTGAACGGCCTGTCGATGGCGGATTTTTGGATGCAACCTGCTATCTTCCAGCATACCGCTGGGAAAACAATCATGGTTTCACGGAAACCGATATTGACCATTTCAGCCGTTTCCTGGAGAACAATGCCCATTTAATCCTTGCTTTTTCTCAGGAAGGTGGGTTTGAACATGCCTCAAGTTTTTAAAGTCGGCTCCTATGTCATCTTTTTCTGGCTCGACGAAGGCAAACCTTTAGAACCAATCCATGTGCACATCTCAACTGGCACTCCCCAACCGGATTCAACAAAGATCTGGATTCTGAAATCAGGGAAAGCTTTGGTCGCTAACAACCGGTCAAAAATCAGCGATCGAGACCTGCGTAAGCTGATTCGCATCATCGAAGCCAATACTGATGAGATTAAAACGCGTTGGCTGGACTATTTTGAAGATATCCGTTATTATTGCTGAATTTTGATGTAAAACCGACTCGGAGATCGATTCGTATTCGATCCCCCGAGTCGGTTTTTTCTGTCTTTTGTTCTCTATACAACCTGGATCAGACGATCCCCGGAGACGGGAAGAACGTCGATCGTGACATCCATCCCGGCAACGGCCCTCTCCGCGCAGGCGAGGGCGAGGTCCGGCCGGTTGTTCTCCTGGCTGAGATGGGCAAGCAGGAAGTGCTTTGTCCCTCTGTCCGCGAACCAGGCCACCGCCTCTGCGCAGGCTTCGTTGGAGAGATGCCCATGCTCCGAGAGGATCCTCTTTTTGAGGAACACGGGATACCGGCCGTAGCGGAGCATTTCCTCGTCGTGGTTGGATTCGATCACAATACAATCGGCCCCGGCGAGCAGGTCCATGATCTTATCCGTGACCACACCCAGGTCTGTCGCATAGCCGAAGCGGTGGTTTTCGGTCTCGATCAGATAGCCCACGCTGCCGGGGCAGTCATGGGCGGTCGGAAAGGCCGTCAGCCACAGCCCCTGCAGAATCTCACAGCGCGTATTGTAGTTCAGCCCGACGGCGTCCTCCCGCAGCAGGGTCGCTTTCGAGGTGCTGCTCATGAAGAGCGGCGCAGCGAGCCTCTTCATGCAGACGTCGAGACCCTTCACATGGTCTGTGTGCGTGTGGGTAATCAGGACGGCATCGATGTCCGCACACTCATAACCGTTGGCAGCTAACGCTGTCCGCAATGCCGAGGCCGTGACGCCCAGGTCCACAATCACTTTTCTGCCGTCGACATCCACCAGCATGCAGTTCCCGGTGGAACCGCTGGCGATAGGGAGGATCTTGATCATTTGATGATCTCCTTCGTTCCGTTCCCGCGGAGTAAGGACTCCTGTATGATTCTATTTTATACCATCCCGCTCGGGAAATGTCCAGTATCTTGAAGGATTTATAACACCTGCACGAAAACTGTCTATTGCCTCAGTACGCCGGGAATGGTAGAATAGCTCCATAATCCTATCCGCATACTATGTAAGTGCATCTGCTGATGCGGAGTCCCCGGAGGTTTTGCAGCATGTCCTATTTCATTACGCAGGAGGATGTCTTTTCCGTTCAGGCGGACACGGCGGTCCTCGGGATCGAGAACCCGGTCGTCCCTTCTTCCGGACCTGTCTTTGATCGGCTTGCTGCAGCCGGGGGCGAGCCACTGCTCCGGGAAATGCGCAAACTTCGTTTTCTCTCCGTCGGCCGTGCCGCGGCGGTGGACCCCTGCGGGCTGCCGTTTCAGCATTTGATTCTGAGCGCCGCTCCCCGCTGGCAGAACGGCGAGGCAAACGAGCTCACCGTCCTGCGCATCTGCTACCAGAGCATCTACACGCTGGCGGAACGCCTCGGCGTCCGGCGTCTCGCCATGCCATTTTTATCCATTGATTACTATCGCTTCCCCCAGAGAGAGGCGATTCAAATCGCTTTCGCGGAGGCGTCCCGGCGAGAGCTTGAGACCGTTTTCCTTGCGGAAACCTCCGCGCAGTACGACATCTGCCAGCAGGCGAAGCAGAAACCCCGCATCCTCTCCTATATCGGCCACTATCGGGACCACGGGGTCTTTGAACTCAGCAATGGGATGTTCGCTTTTGTGGACCTCCGCCCGGAAAAGAACGATGTCTCTCTGCGGGCCTTTTACGATTCCTGCTATCTGGCGGAAACCGACCCGCAGCGCGTGCCGCTCCCCGCGGAAGAAGTGGAGCGTCTGCGCAGCATCTATGAAGCCTCTCCCTGGTAATTTGGCATCTATAACTGGTTTGATCAAGTCTGGCATGTAAAAAATAATTAAAACTGGTCATTTTCATATGGTCAGTTTTTTGCTATCATGAGATCACCATCAAGAAGGAAGTGATCCCTGTGGAACATAAAAGAATTTTGACGCTGACGCAGGCCGCGCTGATCGCGGCGCTCGCCTATGTGGGCTTCCAGTTTCTGCGTATCGACATCCCGGTCGGGACCGAACGCACCGCCATCCATCTCGGCAACACCATGGTCGTGCTGGGGGCGCTGCTCCTGGGCGGCTGGGGCGGCTTTGCCGGAGCACTGGGTCTGACCCTTGCCGATCTCACCAGCGGCTACATCACCAGCGCGCCGAAGACCTTCATTCTGAAGCTGGTGATCGGCCTGATCGCAACGCTTATTTCAAGAAAGCTCTACCATATTGACCGGGAGCCCAGCATCAAGAATCAGGCCAAGATCTCTCTGCTGGCCGCCATCGTCTCTCTCGGGTTTAACGTGGTGCTGGACCCGCTGTTCGGCTACTTCTACAAGGCCTATATCTTCGGCATCCCGCAGGATCTCTCTGCCGCGCTGGCAAAGATCGGCTCCGTCACCACGCTGGTGAACGCCGTCGCCTCGACGGTTGCGGTGGTGATTCTCTGGCCCGCGCTGTACAAGGCTCTCGGCAAGGCAAATATGCTGCCCTGGAGCACGGGTTACAGCCACGACGGTACCGTCAAGGCTATGTGAAGCCGCTCATGATCATGTCATCTGTATCCTCTTTCTGATCAAATAACAGTATTCCTCTTCAGCGCGCAGGCCGCCGGTTTATTGACCGGCGGCCTGTTGCTTTTTGTTGCCAAAGGAGCATAAACATGGTAGGATAGCCAAGTGAATATGATGCGGAAAAGAGGCGTAGAGAGTGGACCAGATCATCCTTCATGTGGATATGGACGCTTTCTACGCCTCGGTCGAGATCCGGGACGATCCCTCCCTCCGCGGAAAGCCCCTGATCATCGGCTCGCTGCCGACCGAGCGCGGTGTTGTCGCCACCTGCAGCTATGAGGCGCGGAAGTTCGGCGTCCACTCCGGCATGAACATCAAGGACGCCTATCTCCTGTGTCCGCAGGGCGTCTATATGCACCCGAATTTTGACAAGTACCGGGAGGTCTCCCGCCAGCTGCATCAGATTTGGGAGACCTATGCCTCCGCGGCTGAGGCCGTTGCACTGGATGAGGCGTATCTGGACGTGACGGAACGCGCCGGGGACTGGGAGGGGGCTCGAGAGATCGCCCGGACCATCAAGCGCAGGACGCGGGACGAGCTGCACCTCACCTGCTCCGTCGGTCTCGCCTATTCCAAGACCGCGGCAAAAACGGCCAGCGAAGAGAAAAAGCCGGACGGGTACTTTGAGATCCCCACACCGCAGGATTTTGTGGCTCTCATCCTGGACCGGGATGTGCAGGTGCTGTACACCGTCGGTGAGAAGACGGCGGAGAAGCTCCATGCCGCCGGCATCCGCACCGTCCGCGACGTTCAGGAAAAGCAGGCGGAGGTCGTCCGTCTGCTGGGCAAGCAGGGGCAGTGGATCACGCAGATTGCCTTTGGCATCGACGACCGCCGGGTCACGCCCTACCGGCCCGAGGATGCCAAGTCCATCGGCAGGGAACTCACCTTTCAGGAAGATGTCAGCGACTATGACTTTTTGAAAGAGGTCCTGTTTCTGCTCAGTCTGTCGGTGGAGTACCGGGCGAAACGGGTAGACCTCTATGGGAAGGGCGTCACCCTGAAGCTGACCTATGCGAACATGAAGGGCATTACCCGCTCGCACATTGTCCCCGCCTGTGATTCCTCTGTCACGATCTACAAAGAGGCCTGCAAGCTGCTGGATCAAGTGGAAAAGCGGCCTGTCCGTCTCATCGGCGTCAGTCTGTACAACCTGTCCGACGAGGAAGAACGTCAGCTGTCCTTTGAGGATCTGCTCGGTCATGAGACCGATCCCCTGGCGGAAGAGCAGAACCGGCTGCTCGCCGCATTGGGCGAGCGATATCATCTGGATTTCGCCGGACATCTGGACCAGCTGTATCACTCTCAGACCCTCCACCGCACTGTGGAATATATGCGAAAACACCGTCGGCTCATTTCATAACACTCTTTGGTGATCTGTACTTTTTCTTAACCGTTTTTCCCAAGTACTGAGCGACATTTTTATCTCCTTCTGTGATAGCATGGTTCTATTCACGGAAACGGAGGTATCAAGGGCATGGCTAAGCTCAATCTACAGGCAGATGAAACAATTCTCTGGCAGGGTGTTCCGGAAGCCTTTAAGGCGCTGGATAAAAGTGTTACCCCTGCTCTGGTAAAAAACATGATTGTTTCGCTCCTTGGCGGCGCGTTCATTGTGGCCGAATATTGGCTCTGCAGTGGGCGTCGGTCCCTGAGTCCCGCGATCTTCTGGATCCCGGCGATTCTGGTCTGTGTTCCGATTTTTTTCCTGATCACGGATGTGATCAAGCTGCGCCGTACCCGGTATTACGTCACTGACCGGCGGCTTGCCGTTGTGAACCGCACAGTCAAGGATGTGGAACTCTTCCGTATCCGGGAGGCATCCCTGAAGGGCGACCGGTCGAACCACATGTCTCTGCTCTGTGGGAAAAAAGCGCTTTCCGGCAGCGACAACAGTTACCGCGAACGCACTGTTGTCGGCCTTGACGCGCTGATTGGTGATGATACCGAATGTGACAGCTTTGCGTTCTACGCGGTGGATCATCCGGATCGTCTGAAAGCAGCATTGACCGGACTCGTTCCGCTGGTATAACATGATCATGATATACCCCGCCCACAGCGAAGACGCCGCGGGCGGCGTAGTCTTCAAATATAGTCACAAAATACGGTTGATTCTCTCCTTTATTTTGACTATAATAGTAACTGTGTTAAATGAGAGTGAGGTGATCCTATGCTTCCCTATTCAACAGAAGAAATCGGGTGTCGAATTGCGCCGATTGCAAGGAAATACGGTCTTCCTGCTGTTTATCTGTTTGGCTCTTATGCGCGGGGTGAAGCCAGAGCCGACAGTGACATTGATCTTCTTGTTGATCTTTCCGGAACCGGAATAGACAGCTTATTCAAACTCGGAGGACTATACAGTGATCTCGAAAACGCTCTGGAAGCTCCGATCGACCTCGTGACCATCGACTCGATGGAAGAACCTACTGATCGCCGCAGCCAGATCCGTTTTCGCGAGGCTGTAGCGAAGGAAAGGAAGATGATCTATGCAGCCGCGTGATGAACAGCGCTTGGAGCACATCCTGGATTACTGTGAGGACATTAAAAGACGGTTACTCGTTTCGGGAATGACTTCGACGCCTTCCGTTCGGACAAAGCTTATCATGATCTGATTTGTTTTTACCTTCTGCAGATTGGGGAGCTCGCGGGACAGCTCACGCCGGAACTGCGCTCTTCATCATCAGATGCCCTGGACTGGGGCCAGATGAAAGGCATGAGAAACATTGTTGTCCATCACTATGGCAGTATCCAACTGGATATCGTATGGAACACAGTTTTGACAGACATTCCGACATTGAAAAGCTATTGCAAAATACTATTAGATAATATATAAATCATGTTCATTAATCGACTTTTACAATCGTTTAGCTTTCAAGGGCCACACAAGACAACACGTACTCAAAACCCACTCGTTTTCACCGACGAGTGGGTTTATTATCTCCCGCATCCCCGGAATGCTGATCAATTCTGAGAGCATTGCTACACGGTGGCATTATTCAGCAGTTGTGTTGTCTTTATGAGGATTCTGCCAGATAATCTCTTGTTTTCCTACTCACATAAAGTTGCGTCATTGACAAAACTCCTCTGTCCTTTTACAATGAGCATAAGGTATTTTTCCGTTGTTACACATTAATTTTTATCAGGAGGAGCAACAGTATGAGTGATATCAAAAACGCCCTGGACCTGGTCCGCAGCCGCAGAAGCGTGCGCACCTTCGACGGCCGCGCGCTGAGCAGTGCCGAGCTGGACGATATCCTGGGCTTTGCCAATTCCGTCGAAACGCCCTATGACCTTCCCTTTACCTGGCGCATTCTGAATGCGAAGGAAAACGGCCTGTCAAGCCCCGTGATCACCGGGACGGACACCTATATTGCCGGCAAGATGGTGCGCGTTCCCTGTGCCGAAGAGGCCTTCGGCTATGCCTTTGAGCGGATCGTCCTGTATATCCAGTCCAAAGGGATCGGGACCACCTGGATCGGCGGGACCATGGACCGGGCCGCGTTTGAGCGCGCCATGAAGCTGGGAGAGGACGAGGTCATGCCCATTGTGAGCCCTCTGGGCTATCCTGCCGCAAGGATGTCTCTGCGTGAGAGCATGATGCGCAAGGGCGTCAAGGCGGATGTGCGGCTCAAGTTCGAAGAGCTGTTTTTCCGGGACAGCTTTGACACGCCCCTGCAGGAAGCGGATGCGAGCGATCTGAAAGACACGCTGGAGATGGTGCAGTGGGCGCCCTCCGCCGTGAACAAACAGCCCTGGCGCCTCGTGATCTGCGGAGATACGGTCCATTTTTACGAAAAGCAAAGCAAGGGCTTTGTGGACGGAAAGGGCTGGGACATGCAGAAGATCGACATGGGCATTGCGCTGTGCCACTTTGCCTGCGGCATGGAAGCGCAGCAGCGCCGGGTCGAATTCTCCCTGAAAGACCCCGGCATCCCGGCGCCCGCCGGCACGGTTTATATCGCAAGCTACCGAATTCTGTAATCAGCACAGCAAAATCCCCCTGAAGCAGTGATTGCGTTTCCCATCACTGTGTCAGGGGGATTGTTGTATATTCGGACGTATGAGCGGTTCTTTCCTGTTCGCGCAATGCGGACCGTTCCCGCGCTTGCGGTTATTCGCTCCAGTAGCGCTCGTAGAGCATCGCCATGTGCGATTTCATAAACTCATGCGCGTCGTCCGCTCTGCCGTCGAGAATCGCTTCGCAGATCCGGATATGCTCCATGTTGTTCTGGTCGCGGTACTTCTGCGTCGCGATGGTGCGGCTGAGGATCAGCGCCCACAGCTCCTGCTCCATCGCCTTGAAAACGAGGTCCATGATCATCACATACATGGTGCTGCCGCTGGCCTTTGCCAGCGCCAGGTGGAACGCTCTGTCCGTCTCCTTGGTGATGACGCCGACCTTGGATTCTTCCAGGAACTTTCTCTGGATATCCTCAAGAATTTTGCGGTTTTCGGCGTCCAAATGGAGCGCCGCTTCCCGGGCGATATCCGGCTCCAGAACCATACGGGCACGGATGATCTCCTGAGGCTCCACGATCTGGGGCAGATCCTCCGCCGTGGCCTGCGCCTTGACATAGACGCCGCCGCCCTGGATCGAATCCACCATGCCGTTCAGCTCCAACGCGCAGAGTGCTTCTCTCACAGGGACACGGCTGACGTTGAAGATCTGGCAGAGTTCCTTCTCGCTGGGGAGCTTGTCTCCCACCTGAAAATGGCCGCTGATGATCGCGTCATGAAGCTGATTATAGATCTGAATATACAGCTTGTTGCTGGAAACCGGGCTGAATCCCTGCATTGTCAAAACCCCTCTGAATCGGATTTGTCAAGTATATCACAGCCTTATTCTGCTGTCAAACCGCTTACTTCGTTTCTGCCCGCTTTTTCGCGCAATTATAATCATTTTCAGAAAACAGGGAGTCCGTACTTTGACGGGCTCCCTGTCAGTTTCGCTACGAATTCCGGATCAGCCCAGCGTACCCGGGAGCCAGGTGACGAAGCCCGGCACATAGGTGATCAGGAACAGGACGATAATGAGCGGCACCAGGAAAGGCAATATCGCCTTGTACATCCGCTCGATGGTGATGTTCGCCGTCTTGGCGCAGATGAAGAGGCTGGTTCCGACCGGCGGGGTGCAGAGGCCGATCATCAGGTTCAGCACCAGCACCACGCCGAGGTGCAGCGGGTCGATGCCGTAGACCGCCATCAGCGGCACCAGGAAGGGCAGCGTGATGGTCATGGCCGCCAGCGCCTCCATGAACATGCCGATGAGCAGGAAGGCGATGTTCACGATGAGCAGCATGACATACTTGTTGTCGGTCAGGGTGACAAGGAAATCGCTGAGCGCCTGGGTCATGCCAAGCATCGTGACCAGCCAGGAGAAGGAGGCCGCGCCGCAGATCAGGCAGAGGATGCCGGCGCTGTCGCGGGCTGTCTCAACAAGAGCCTTTGCAACATCCTTCCAGCCAAGCTCGCGATAGACGAGGACCGACAGGATAAAGGCATAGGTTGCCGCAATGCAGGCTGCCTCAGTGGGGCTGAAGATACCGGTCCAGATGCCGCCGATGATGATGATCGGGGTGAGCAGGGAGAGCAGCGCCTCCTTGGTGGACTGGCCGACTTCTTTCCAGCTGAACTTCTTGACCGGATAATTGCGCTTCTTCGCCATGAAGAAGACGAGGATGCTGGTCGCGATGGCGAGCAGCAGGCCGGGAACGATGCCGCCGATGAACAGCGCGCCGACCGAGACCTCAGTCATCATGCCGTAGACGACCATGGGGATGCTGGGTGGGATAATGGGGCCGATGGTGGCGGAGGCCGCCGTGACAGCCGCGGAAAAGTCCGGGTCAAAACCATCCTTGATCATGGCGTCAACCTCGATCTGGCCGAGGCCGCCGGCATCCGCGACCGCCGAGCCGCTCATGCCGGAGAAGACGATGGAAGCCACGACGTTGGCGTGGCCGAGACCGCCGGGGATCGAACCGACCCATGCCGAGCAGGCACGGAAGATTTTTCGTGTGACGCCGCCGGTGTTCATCAGCTTGGCCGCCAGAATGAAGAACGGGATCGCGAGCAGGGTGTAGCCGCTGGCGTTGCCGATCATGCGGTGGAAGATGGCCGTGACGGTGAAGTTGCCGGTGACCAGCACGGTAAAGATTGCAGAGATGGAGAGGGAGAAGGCAATGGGCACACCCAGAATCATCAGCAGCAGAAAGCCGCCGACCAGCAACAGAACATATCCTGCAAAACTCATGCTGCTACAACCTCCTCTTCTGTTTTCTTCGCCTTCGGCGCATCCTCGGGCTTACGGTTGAGGATCAGATCCACCAGATGGACGATGGAGAACGCGCATCCGATCGGGAAGGAGAGGTAGTAAACGCCCTTCCGGATGGCAATGGTCTTGTAGAAAGTCTTCCAGGTTGTCTGGATGATGGACTGGCTGCAGACGATGCCTGCAATCAGGAAGGCGATCAAAATCAGGTCAATCACATCCATATATACACGCCAGGTCTTCGGAGAGAGCTTGTCAGTCACGAAGGTCAGGCGCAGGTGTTCCTGCTTATGAAAGGTCATCGGCATGCCGATGAAAATGGCCCAGCAGAGTCCGACCAGGGTCAGCTCGTACTGCCAGGTGACGGGGTTGTTGAAGATAAAGCGCATGATAACGGAATAGACGATGATCAGGCACAGTCCCGCAAGGATCGTCGCACAAACGATACTCGAGATCGTGTCCAGAAACTTGCTGAGCTTATGAATGGCAGCTTTCATAGATTCTGTACTCCACCTCTCTCAATAAGAAAGGGGAGGCACGGCACACGCTGTGCCTCCCCGGATAATGACAAGGGATGCGGGATTACTTGAGCTCGTTGATGCGGGCAACCAGATCCTCGGCCCAGTCGTTCTCGGCGTAGAAGTCGGTGTAGACGCTCTGTGCCTGCTCGATGAAGGGGGCGGTGTCGGGATAGCCGACTTCCATTCCGGCGGCTTCAAGCTCGGCGAGATAGGTGGCCTCGTTGTCGCGGATGGCCTGGCGGTGCTCAGCACCGAACTCCTTGGCGCACTCGAGGAGGAGCTCCTGCACATCGGCGGGCAGCTTGTTCCAGGTGCTGAGGGAGAAGATCATGTCCTTCGGCTGATACTGATAGTTCACCATGGTGAGGTACTTCTGGACATCCTGGAAGTTGTTGGCATAGATGTTGGAGACGGGGTTCTCCTGGCCGTCAAAGGTGCCCTGCTGGAGAGCGAGGTACAGCTCGGAGAAAGCAAACGGAGAGGCGCTGGCGCCGTAGGCGGCGAAGATGGCCATGGTCATCTTGTCTTCCGGAGTGCGGAACTTCAGGCCCTGCAGGTCTTCAGGCTTCTCAATGGCGCGCTTGGAGTTGGTGAACTGGCGCAGGCCGTTCTCCCAGTAGGCAAGCTGGATCATGTTGTGCTCTTCCAGACCTTCCAGAAGCTCCTGGCCGATCTCGCCGTCGAGGACCTTGTACACGTGATCGTAGTCGGAGAACAGGAACGGAAGGCTCAGAGCGGCAAACTTCGGGCAGTAGGAAGCCTGCTGGCCGGAGGGGAGCATCATGGCGTCGAGGTTGCCCATCTCGACCATCTCGATCATCTCGGCGTTGGAACCGAGCTGCTCGGCGGCGAAGATCTGGATCTTGACCTTGCCGTCGCTGCGCTCATTGACGGCTTCGGCAAAGTGCTCGAGGGAGATGTGGATCAGGTTCTGGGTGGTGTCTGAGTGTCCGATGCTGATGGTGTAGGTCTTGTCGGCCGCAAACGCGGTGACGGAGAAGGACGCAACCATCACAAGTGCGAGGACGATAGCCAGGAATTTCTTCATTTTGTTTCCTCCTTCAATTTTTGAAATGGGATTTCTATTTGATACCGGATTCCTGCTCCGGGATCATACGGTTTTACATTCTCTCTTCGAGGATGATCTCCTTGTGGTCGCGGGAAGACTCCAGCGCCAGGGTGGAGAGCTTCAGGACCTTGATACCCTCGTCCAGCGGGGTGCGGATGGGCTTGCCCGACTTCAGGCAGTCCTGGAAGTACTGATGGATGTTGAAGATGACGCCGTCCTGGTTGTATTTGTACGAATCGTTGAAGTGGAGCGTTTCCGCCTGGGCCATGTCGGAGGTCTTCCAGGTCACTTCATCAAACTCGAACATGTCGCTGCCGCGGAGGAAGCAGCTGCCCAGGGTGCCGATGTAGCCCTTGAAGTTGCCGCCCAGGTCGGCGCTCCAGCTGGCGTTGATGGTGGCGACGCCGCCCTTTTTGATCTTCATCGTGGCAGAGAAGTTGGTGTCATAGGTCGGGAGGGACTCGATGGTGCACCAGGTATTGGCCGTGAGGGTCTCAAACTCGCCGCAGAGCGCGGTCAGCAGATTCCACTCATGGGAGATGGACTCGATGGTGAAACCGCAGGCCAGCTTCGGGTCGGTGCGCCAGGAGGGCTGGAAGTAGGTGCCGCGGAAGCCGTAACCCGGTCCCACGCGATTGTCGAAAACATTGATCGGATCTCCGAGGACGCCGCTTTCAACCAGCTCAAGCATCTTCTGGAAGGCAGGGCGGTAGAAGTGGGCAAAGCCGACGATGATTTTGCCGTCATACTTCTGTTCCATCTCCTTGAGCTTGGCGGCGTCGTCCAGGCTGGTGCCGATGGGTTTTTCCATATACAGGGGCACATGGTGCTTCAGGACCATCTCTACATAGTCCAGACGCTTCGTGGGAGGGGTGCTGAGGACGACGTAATCCGCTTTGGGGACGTTCTCCTCGATCTGATCGTAGGTGAGCATCTCGCAGCCGAACTCGTCCGCATAGCGCTTCAGGCCCGCCTCGCTGACATCATACGCGGCAAAAACCTTTCCGCCGAGCTTGACCACTGCGCGGCCATGGGATTTGGCGATATCGCCGGCGCCGATCATTAGTACGTTCATTATAATTCCTCCTGTGAATTGATCAGGTTGTAATCTTGTAATACAACTATACAATATGCCAAATACTTCGTCAAGCTTTGCCATTTCTTTCACAAGTTTTTCTGCATAGTGCACAAAAAAGGCGCTGCGTTTTTGTACGCAGCGCCCAAAGAAATCCAATATTTCGTTAAGAACCCGTTAAGAGCTTTTTTGGCCTTACTCGTGGACAATCAGCTCCAGCACATCCGGCCTGGCATAGTGTCCGACGGCGTCGTGCTCCATCTTGCAGGCTGCCGGGAGCGTCATGTCGAGGTCGGCATAGAGGATCGTCTCCTCGTCCCACACGGCGGACATCATGGCGTGCCCGTAGGGGTCGATGATGCAGCTGCCGCCGCGGCAGACCATGTCCGGCTGGTCTTTGATGTCGTCGATGGTCTTCAGATCTGCGGGATACGAGGACTTGCGGACCACCATGTCGCTGTTGATGAAATAGCACTTGCCCTCTATGGCGATGTGGCGGATGGTCGCCTGCCACTCCGGATTGTCGTTGGTGTTGGGGGAAATATAGATCGTGATCCCCTTCTGATACAGCGCGACGCGGGCAAGCGGCATGTAGCTCTCCCAGCAGATCAGGCTGCCGATGGGCCCCCAGGGCGTGTCCACCACGGGGAAGTAATCTTTGTTGGCGTCGCCCCAGACCACGCGCTCCGAGCCGGTGGGCTTCAGCTTGCGGTGGATGCTGATGCTGCCATCGGGAGAGATGATCGCGTTGCTGTTGTAGAGCGTGCCGCTCACGGCGTCCCGCTCCGAGAAGCCGATGCTGACATAGGCCTTCGCCTCCCTGGCGGCGTCCGCCAGCTCCCCGAGCTCTTCCCCGTCCGCCAGCAGCGAGGCGTTATAGTAACGCATCCAGTCCGCTCTGCCGGCTTCGGTGCGCTTCCCCATGCTGAAGCCGAAGTTCATCCCGATCGGGTAGCCCGGGATGAAAAGCTCCGGAAACACGATCAGCTCCGCCTTCTCCGCCGCGGCGCTTCGGATGCAGCGCAATGCCTTCTTGACGCCGGCAGATTTGTCGAACATCACCGGCTCGGCCTGTACAAGCGCGACCCGGCAGGTTTTTTTCACATCTCTCACGGGAAAGCCCCCTTCTGTTTTTGTATAAACTCAGTATAACAGCGAATGTTCCGTTCGGCAACCGGAAATTGCAGTTTTTGAGCGCTCTGAACGCCCTGTTTTAGGCATTTCGCCAGTGGTCAGGGCCGCGCTTTTATGCTATACTATAAAATGGTCTTTTATAGGGCTAATAATCGGATTGGGGGAACCAATCGATGAATGTGCTGAACCTGATCGGGCTTCTGAGCGGTCTGGCGCTGTTCCTGTACGGCATCTCGCTGATGGGCGACGGCCTCAGCATGGTCGCCGGAGACAAGCTGGAAAAGGTCCTCTACCGTCTGACCAGCAACCCCGTCAAGGGGATTCTGCTGGGGATTGCCGTGACGGCGCTGATCCAGTCTTCTTCCGCCACCAGCGTCATGGCCATCGGCTTCGTCAATTCCGGCCTCATGCAGTTCAATGAGGCTGTCAGCATTATCCTCGGGTCCATCGTCGGTACCAGCATCACCGGCTGGATTGTCAGTCTCTCGTCCCTGGATCAGGGCGAGGGCATCATGATGATCTTCTCGATGACGTTCATCACCGGTGTTCTGGCCATCGTGGGCATCTGCCTCTACAAGTTCAGCAAGAAGCCGGTCCGCACCCATCTCGGCTCTATTCTGCTGGGGCTTGCGGTGCTGATGTTCGGCATGAACGCCATGAGCAGCTCCGTGACGCCGCTCCGCGAGAACGAAGCCTTTCTCTCTCTGCTGACACGCTTTTCCAATCCCCTGCTGGGCGTGCTGGTCGGGATCGTCTTCACGGCGATCATCCAGTCCTCCGCCGCCGCGGTCGGTATTCTCCAGGCCATCAGTATGACGGGGACGCTTTCCTTCGCCGAGACCTATCCCATCATCCTGGGTATTGCCGTCGGCGGCGCGCTCCCCGTGCTGCTGAGCGCCATGGGCGCTTCGCTGAATGCCCGCCGGACCGCTCTCGTGCATCTGATCATCGATATCTTCGGTGCGCTTTTCTGCGGCGTGGTGTTCTACGCGCTGAACGCCGCCCATCCCTTCTCGTTCCTGAACGCCACCATGAACCCGGTGCGGGTGGCGGCGCTGAACACGGTGTTCCGTATCGTGACCGTCCTGATCCTGACGCCGGCCATCAATCTGCTCGGGAAGCTCGCCTGTCTCATCATGAAGGACGAACCCGCTACCGAGGAAAAAGCAGAGCCCGGGGACTGGGATCTGCTGGACGAGCGCTTCCTGGCCCACCCGACCATCGCCATCGAACAGAGCCGCATCGTCGTCTGCTCCATGGCCGCCCATGTTCAGGAGAACCTTGAGAAGGCCCTGGCTCTGCTCCCCCGCTACACCGAAGAAGGCTTTGCCGAGGTCCAGGACCTGGAGGAAAAGGTCGACCACTATGAGGACCGGATCGGCACCTACCTGGTCAAGGTCAGCTCCTCCGAGCTCACCACCCGGCAGAACGAGGATCTGTACCGCTTCCTCCACGCCATCACCGACCTGGAGCGCATCTCGGACCACGCGACCAACATCTCGGAGAACGCCAGAGAGATCTACGACAAGCAGATCGAGCTCAGTCCCGATGCCGTCCGTGAGATCCAGGTCATGCAGTCCGCCGTGGAAGAGGTCCTGAGCCTCGCTCTCCGCGCTCTGACAGAGCAGGATGAGGAGAGCGCCCACATGGTGGAGCCGCTGGAAGAGCTCATCGACGATCTCAGCGACGAGATGAAGCACCGCCACATCGACCGCCTGCAGAAGGGCATCTGTACCCTGCAGCACGGCTTTGTGTTCAATGACCTGATCACCAACTTTGAGCGTATCTCTGACCATTGCTCTAACATCGCCGTCGCCATGATCGAGCTGGAGAAGGACTCCTTCGATACCCACGACTATGTGGAGAGCCTCATGAGCCGCAAAGACGAGGAGTTCGACAAATACTTTGCCCGCTTCAAGGCCAAATATTCCCTGGACTGAGCCAGGAGAACAAAAGCTGAATATCCATACAAGCATATACGAACAAGGACTGTGTCGCCGGTAAAGGTGACGCAGTCCTTGTTCAGTTATGGCAATCACAGGCTGCCGATGACGCCTTCGATGCCGTATTCTTCATAGATCCGCTTGTACCACTGAACCTCGTCGCGGATCAGATCGTCAATGACCCGCATCCCCAGCAGCTCTACCGGGGCGCGGTCATCGGTCATCAGGTAGTCCCCCGCCTCATAGGCGGTGAGTTTCTCGCGAACACGCTGCAGCAGGCCGCGGAGTTCCGCGTCCCTGCAAAGCACTGTGTTGCGCTCCATCTCAGTAAGCATCTCCGGATGATCGGAGGCAAAGAGTTCACGGTTGGTGCTGCCCGGGACATCCGCGGTCCAGACCTCGGAGAACACAGCCGCAATGGTGTCGGAGAGGTACTGGTTGATGTTTCCTTCCTTCTCCCCGCGCATGTTCATGTTGACCACCATGACGCCGTTTTCCTTCAGGTGCTCCCGCACCTGGGTGAAGAACTCCACGGAGGACATCTGAAAGGGGATGGTGATGTCCTGGTAGGCATCCACCATGATGACATCGTACTTCCGGTCGACGGCGTTGAGATAGGCCCGGCCGTCATAGGTTGTGACCGTCATCTCCTCCGGCATGCGGAAGTATTCCTTCGCAAGACTGGTGATCTTCTCGTCGATCTCCACACCCTCGATGCGCATGGAGGGGTAATAACGCGCACACTGGCTGCCGTAGGTCCCGGTCCCCATGCCGAGGATCAGGAGATCAAAGTCCTCTCCTGCTGCGAGCTTCTCCTCTGCCCCCGCCATAAAGGGCGCGGCCATCGCATAGTCGTAATACATACCGGTGAGCCCCGCGTCCTTCCTCAGGATGGACTGGACGCCGAAGAGCACATTGGTGGAGAGGATCACACTGTCATCGGTGTCTTCCACCTGCAGATAGTTGTAGACCGACTCCCCTTCATACAGCAGGTTGTCCTTCCAGAACGCAAAGTTGGACCGGAAGCCCAGCGCGCAGCTGAGCAGGAAGAGCAGCGTCCCGACGACGGCCGCGGTGCTTCTGACTTTAGCGCTGATGAAGTAGATCAGCGCCAGCGCCAGCAGGATCCCCGCAAAGATCAGGAAGGTGGCGGAGGTCCCCACCGCGGGGATCGAGACAAAAGTCGGTACAAAGGTTCCGATAATGCTGCCGACGGTGTTGGCAGCGCCCAGTGTCCCTACGATGCGGGCGTTGTCCTCCAGGTTCTCCATCGTGTACTTGGCGAGGGACGGCGTCACCGTGCCCAGCAGGAAGAGCGGGAAGACAAAGATGAGCATGCAGGCGCCGAAGGCCGCCCAGATCAGGTAATTGGCATTCACGGAGAAGATCAGCAGCGCCGAAATGCCGAGGATGATATACTTCCCCACCACCGGGATCAGCGCGATCCAGACCGCCGCGATGACGATCCGCCGGTAGAGCCGGTCCGGGTTCGGGTCTTTGTCGGCGCTTCGCCCGCCGTAGATGTTGCCGAGGGCCATGGCGATCATGATGGTGCCGATGATGATGGTCCAGACGATCTGCGAGGAGGAGAAATAGGGCGCCAGCAGGCGGCTCGCTCCCAGCTCCACCGCCATCACCGCCATCCCGGCGAAGAACTCGGTCAGGTAGAGGTAATATTTGTTTCTGAGTATCGGCCTCATGGTTTCAGGATGATATCGCAGATGCGGTCAACGGTCTCCAGCGGGAGGTCGGCGTACATGGGCAGGGTCAGCACCCGCGCCGCAATGTGCGCCGCGATCGGCGTCGCCGCGGGGTCAAAGCCGTCCTGTCCCTCATAGCAGGCGAAGGCGCTGGTCAGGGGGTAGAAGTACTTCCGGGGGATGATCCCCTCCGCCGCAAGGCGGGCAAAGACCTCGTCCCTCGTCAGACGGAAGCCGTCAAACACCACCGGATAATAGGCGTAATTGGGCTTGGTCTCGGCCTGCGGAGCGTTCACACGCAGGCCTTCCACGTTCTTCAGGCGCTCGTCATAGCGCTCGGCCACCAGACGGCGCTTTTCGATCTCCGTCTCCAGGTGCCGCAGGTTGCAGATGCCCATTGCCGCGCAGAATTCATTCATCTTCGCGTTGCCGCCCACATAGGGGACGTTCTCCTCATCGTGGATGCCGAAGTTCTTCAGATCGCAGAGTCTGCGGCGGATCTCCTCGCTGCGGCAGCAGACCGCACCGCCCTCGATGGTGTTGAAGACCTTGGTCGCGTGGAAGCTGAACATCGCCGCATCGCCGAAGCAGGCGGAGCTCACGCCCCTGCGGAACACGCCGAAGCTGTGGGCCGCGTCGTAGATGACCGGCAGATGGTGCCGGGCCGCGATCTCCCCGATCCGGTCGACGTCGCAGAGATTGCCGTAGACATGCACCGGCAGGATCGCCGCCGTCCGGTCGGTAATGAGCGCTTCCAGCTTTTCCGGGTCCAGCGTATAGCTGACCGGGTCGATATCGCAGAACACCGGCTGACAGCCACAGCGCACGATAGCATGGGTTGTGGAGGCGAAGGTGAAGGGCGTCGTGATGATCTCTCCCTCAAGCTCGAAGGCCTCGATCACGTTCTCCAGCGCCAGATGACCGTTGGTGAAAAGCGTCAGCTCCCCGCAGCCGAGATAGCGTTTCAGGTCCTCCTCCAGCTGCCGGTGTTTTGCCCCCATGTTGGTCAGCCAGTGGCTGTCCCAGAGCTCCCGGATCTCCTCGCAGTACTCCTCAAAGGGAGGCATGGAGGAACGTGTTACATTGATCGCCATGTTGGGTTCTCCTTCTCAAAGGCCGAGGCAGTCTTTCACGGCCTCGATGATAAACGCCATCTCTTCTGCGCCATAGCGCTGGTCGCAGGGCAGCGGGATGATCTGCCCGGCAAGCCTGCAGGCATCCGAGTCCCCCGGCTGTTCCTCCGGGACATTGCCCCAGAGCTGAGGGATAAAGATCTTCTTCTCGATCAGTTTCCAGCGGAGCTGCTGTCCTTCCGGCCGCATCAGGGGGTAGACATAGGGTCCCTCCGACAGACGCAGCTTCAGCAGGTTCCGCCCGCCCAGCGCCTCGTGCAGCTGACGGAAGTTCTCCGTCCGTACCGCCTTTACGCGCTCATAGTCGACCGCGTGCAGCAGGTTCCGCGTCACGGCGGACATCTGCAGCGGGCTGGTCGTCAGCTCGTCGTTGTTCCTGGTTGATGCGGCGAAGAATTCCCCTGCCGAGCGCTCAAAGCGCCCGAGGACAAAGTCCATGCGCTCCCGGGACTCGTCCCGTTCCAGCTCCCGCGCCGGGGCATCGGTATAGAGGAAGCCTCCGTCCGCGACCCCGATGAACTTGCGGCAGGTATAGAGCGTGTCCACCCCCGGGATCGGAGGCGTAAAATAGGCCTGGGCGTTGTCCACGATCAGCCTGGGATACCGCGCAGCAAAGCTGCGCAGTTCTTCCTCCGTCAGCTGCCCGTAGAAGTTCACGAGGTAGAGCCACTCGTCCTCTCCGACCTGCAGATCCTTCGGCCGGAGATCCAGACCGACCGGATAAAAACGGACCTCGATACGATGGTCCCGGCAGGCCTTCTCCACCACGTCGCAGTTATAATCCGGCAGAACGATCTTCCGGATCCCGCGCTGCTCGATCAGATAGCTGAGGCAGGCTCTCCCGCTGGAGAGCGCCAGAGCCTCCCCGTGCAGCATGGGGCCGGTGAAGCGCTCCAGCTCCAGATATCCCCCGATCTCCTTATGCATCGGCGTCCACCTCGACCTGTACCCAGGCGGAGACGTCCGACATGCGCGCATCCCGCTCCTCTTCGCTGGGCCAGTTCATCACCAGCGTACCGATGGCCTTGTTCGCGCCGGAAAAGGCCTCGACCCGGTCGCCCGGCTGCACCCAGAGGTCTTCCTCGACCACCGAGGGCCGTGCATCCTCCGCGATCCGGAGACTGCGGAAAGCGCCCGCCTGTTCAGCGTGCAGAATCACGATGGACCAGTGCCCGTGATAGACCGGGTCGTGCATCTCCTCCACCGGCAGGCCGAGGGCCGCCCGCACGGCGTTGTGCACCAATCTCGTCCCGGTGGTGTATTCCAGCATCTCGCTGAGGCGGTTTCCGCCGCCGCGGGGCGAGACCTCCATCAGGTAGGCCTTGCCGTCGGTGCCGAGACGCACCTCCACGTTGTATACCGAGGTCTCCATATGCAGCAGGTGCAGCAGGCGCTGCAGCTCGCGTCTAAGCTCCTTCTGCTTCTCGGCCGGAATCGTGGATGGCCAGGTATAGCCGTCCGGCGCGTAGGGGTTGTTGGCCTTCCGGTCAAAATACTGGTTGTCGAAGGAGGCAAAGCGCAGCTCCCCGTTGACGCAAAAGCAGTCGGTGTCGGAGGAGAAGCCGTCCTTCTCGATAAAGTCCTCCAGGATGAAGCGTCCGCAGCGGGTAAAGCCCAGGGCATAGCGGATGGCGTCTTCCAGTGCCTCCGGGCTGTCCACACGGCCGACGCCCTTGCTGCCGGCATTGTCCACCGGTTTTACGATCAGGGGATAGCGGAAGGTATCCGCCTGCACCAGCGCATCGTCGATACGGTCAAAGCTCCGCGCCTCCGGGACATTGAAGCCGTGTTCCTTCAGAAAGGTCCGAAAGCGCCCCTTGTCCTGCAGGATGCAGACCGACTCGTAGGGCCCAACATTGGGAAGGCCCATCTGCTCGGCCACATAGGCCGCGGTCACCACCCCCGGGTCGCAGGCAAAGGACATCACGCCGTCCACCTGCAGCTCTCTTGCAAGCTTCAGCGTCGCGTCCAGATCGGTGATACTCACATTGTGGTATTCGTCGGAATAGCGGTGGGCGATGTTGTCCGGGAGGTAATCGCAGGTGATCACATGACAGCCCAAAGCCTTTGCCTCCCGGATCACAGGCAGCAGATAGCGGGCGCCTCCGAGCAATAATAGTTTTTTCACTGGGCACCGCCCGCCTTTCTTCTGGAGATCATGTTCTTTGCGGTTTTGAGGATATAGTCAAAGCTGTCCAGCTTCAAAAGCTTCGATCCGAGGACGTAGATCCCGACACCGAGCGGGACCTGGATCAGCAGCGTCAGCAGGTCAGGCAAGCCCAGCAGCTGTACTGCCAGCACGCAGCCCGCCATCGCAAGCGACAGCAGCAGGCAGGGCAGCAGATCGTGCAGCTGGGTCCAGTAGGGATAGTCCAGCAGCTTCTTGTTGGGCCAGGCGTTGATGAGCTGGGCCAGGATGTCGCAGAACAGCTGCCCAAGCGCCATGGCGAGAACGCCGTAGCGCAGGGTGATCAGCAGGACGCTGGTCTCCACAGCCTTCTTCACCAGTTCCAGCTTGAGGAAGATGTCGCTGCGGCCCATGGCCTTGATGGCGTTGAGGTTGGCCGTGTGCAGCGGGTAGAAAGCATAGATCGCGCAGAAGATCTGCATATAGGGCACGCAGGGCAGCCACTGGTCCTTCAGCAGCAGCCGCACCAGAGGCGCTGCGCAGGCGGCAAGCCCTGCCATCATCGGCATCATGACAAAGGAGCTGGTCTTGATCGCGCGGCGGGTCATCTCCCGGAGGCTGCGCACGTTGTCCTGCTCCGCCGAGAGCACCGGCAGCAGCACGCTGTCCAGGGAGGCGTTGATGCTGGTGGTGATCTGATCCGGCCAGTTGCGGCCTTTATCAAACTGGCCCAGTTCCTCCTTCGGATAGCGTCTGCCGATCACCAGAGAATAAATCTGCAGATACAGCGTGTCCAGGAAGGACGCCGCCAGCAGCTTCCAGCCGAAGGAGAGCAGCTTCTTCAGCCGCTCGACGGAAAACAGCTTCTTTGGCCGCCAGTTGACCGTGAACCAGAGAATCAGCGTGTTGACCGCAAAGTTACTGAGCTGCAGCGCCACCAGAGACCAGATGCCGAAGCCGAGATAGACCATCCCAATGCTGAGCGTGCCGGAGAAGACCGTCCCGCCCAGAGTCGCAAAGAAAAAGCGCTTGAACTGCATGGTCTTGGACACATACGCAAGCTGTACGTTATAGAGGCCCGAGATCACCACCAGCAGGCCGAGCACCCGGAGGATGGCCACATAGCTGTCCTCCCGGTAGAACCTGGCAATCGCGGGCGCTGCGAAAAACAGCCCCAGATAGAGCAGCAGGCTGAAGCCCAGGTTAAAGAAGAACACCGAGGAATAGTCCAGATCGTCCGGCTCCTTCTTCTGGATCAGGGCGTTGGCCATGCCGCTGTCGGCGAAGACCTTCAGGATGTTGATAACCGCCAGCACCACCGCGATCTGCCCCGAGGGACCGGGGCCGAGCTTACGGGCGAGGATGATGCCTACGATAATATTGAGCATCTGCGCGCCGAATCGCTCAAAGAAGCGCCAGAGGAAATTGCTGGCGACCTTGCTTCCGTTACCCATGCCGCCTCTCAGTCTTCATAACCGCGGCGTCTGCGGTACAGCCGGTGCAGATGGGGGAACATCCGCTTGACCTGGGTGGAAATGACGCGGCCTCTGCCCATGCTCCTGTGGATCTTGTCATAGGGCGGCTTCACCATCTCGTCCACTCTGCCCTCGATGTACAGCAGCTCGTACTCCCGCTCCAGGAGCACCTGATCCACCGCCGCTTCCTGCTCCGGGGTCAGGGGGTGCTTCTTCACGGTCCTGAGCATGGCGATCTCGCCGCTCACAAAACGTTTGAGCTTGCCGTATTCCTGTCCGACGCCCTTGCTCCAGGCGGAGGGGTTGCTGCCGATGCGATAGACCGACATGCAACGGTCGATGAAGCGCACCTTCCCTTCCAGGCCCAGGCGCACACCCACGGCGTAGTCGGTGAAGTAGCCCTGTTCATAGGCCACATTCCGGTAATCCGGCGGGTCGAGAATGAATTCCCGCCGCGCCAGGATCGAGCTGGTGTGGTAGGCGTGGGACATGCCCTGTACCACCTGCGCGAAGGGGATATCCCGATCCCCGTCCTGGGAAAACAGAACGCGGTCCGGCTGGTCGGCAAAGCGGCCGATGCTGTTGTGGACACAGGCGGAATACTCCGGATGGGCGTCCAGCCAGTCAACCTGCAGCTGCAGCTTCTCCGGGTCGTTCCAGTAGTCATCGCCCTCGCAGACCGCGATATACTCGCCCCGCGCCGCCGGGAAGAAGACGACGTCGTAGAGGTTGATGCGCCGGGAATAGAGGTTCTCCTCCTGATAGAAGGGGCGGATCACCTCCGGATACTTCTCGGCATACTCCCGGATGATGGCCGCCGTCCCGTCGGTGGAGGCGTCGTCATTGACCAGCACTTCGTAGGGAAAGTCCGTCTTCTGGGAGAGGAAGCCGTCCAGCGTCTGCCGCAGGTATTCCTCGTGGTTGTAGGTCGCGCAGAGGACCGAAACCTTGCATGTTTTCTTCTCGTCCATAGCAAAACCGCCTGTCGTTTGTTTCTTGTTCGTCGTATTACCACCAGTCCGAAGGCCGGTAGCGGGGTTCTCCCTCTTTATAATACATCGGGTCGTTCCACCATGCGGAACTCACATTGGTGTAATTGGAGTATTCAAACTGCTCCCGCAGCAGCTGATACCGCTCGACATATCCGCCGTGGCCGTCAAAGCGCCAGCCGTCGTCGCAGCCGGTGGGCGTCTTCCAGTCGATCTCGGTGTCCGGGAAGATCCGCTCCAGTTCTTCCTTCGCCCCCTCCGGGACATAGGTAAAGCAGCCGAAGTAGAGCCGTTTCAGCCCGGTCATGTTTTTCAGCACTTCCCAGTGCTGCAGATGACCGAGCCGGCAGAGATTCAGGTGCTCCAGATTCGTCAGGTCCTTCAGCGGGGATAGATCCGGATCCTGATTCCAGTAGAGGGTGTTCAGCTCCAGATACTCCAGCTTGGTGCATCCCGCGAGGGAATGGAAGTCCCGCATACCGGAGATGCCAAGGATGGCGACTTCCAGATCCGGCATATACTCCAGGAAGCTGAAATCCGTCAGCATCTCGTTGTGCCCGATGTCCAGAAGGCGGACCTCGGTGCAGTATTTCAGATCCTGCGTGTTGGTATCCTGCAGTTTATGGTCCAGATTGGACGCCAGGATGCGCTCCACATCGGTCCGCACACTGCAGTTGGTCCCGAACCAGATGCGCCAGACGACTTTGATCCCGGGGTAGTCATCCCGGATCCCTGCCATCGCCTCGGAGGAAACCCCGCTGAAGTCCATATCCAGCAGGCGGCACTTTGTCATGCAGGGCAGCACCTCGCGCACCGCGGCCCCCTCGTCGTCCATCTCAATGTGGTGGAAGTTCATCTCCTCGTCCAGCGTGGTGAAGCGCTTCCCAAAGAGCGTGAAGCCGTAGCAAAAGTCCGTATCCGGGCAGGCCTCCTGCAGGCGCCGGATATCTGTCCAGCTCAGATCCCGCGGCTGCTCCTCGCTGCCCTCTTCACCAAGATTCACGTACCGGAGCTTCGGCATCTGAGAGAGGACTTCCGCATACGCTTCCACTTCACCGTGTGTGAGGGAAGAGAGATTGACCCTGCGTTCGGGAAGCTTGTGCATGCTCCCATCGGGGAAGCGGATCTCCGGGATAGGCGCCGGGGTCCGCACGGGGACCGGGGTTGCTTCCGCCTGCTCGGTCTCCACTGACTGCTCGAGGCTTTCCGCCGCTCCGGAGTCCGCCTCGGCGGCCGTGAGGCTTTTCTGCCCGCTCTCAGAGCGTGTTTCCGCACCGTTTGCCGATGCGCAGCCGCAGAGCAGCATGAAACAGACGATCAGCGCGGGGATCAAAGACCGTATCTTCATCCTCTTACCAGGGCGGGTTGTATTTGGGATCATTATAGGGATAGGGTGCCACTTGCTGCCAATGATCATAGTCAAACTGCTGCCGCAGCAGGGTATAGCGCTCCGGCACGGTCCCGTCGGGATTCAGCCGCCAGCTGCCCGTGGCAGCCCCGTCCACCAGATAGAGGATATCCGTATCAGGATGTGCGGCCAGGATCTGGTCCATCGCCCCCTCCGGGAAGAAGTACGCCGTGTGAGTTCCGATCCAGAGCCGTTTGAGCTTCGGCATGCCCAGAAGGACTTCCCAGCCCTCGGTCTGTCCCATGCCGCAGATGTTCAGGTGCTCGAGGTCCTGCATGCCTGCCAGGGGATGGAGATCCAGCTCGATATGGGCATAGGGGACGATCTCCAGAAATTCCAGCTTCGTGCAGTTTTCCAGCATGTCCAGGGTGTCCCAGCCGCTGGCCGTGATGATGCACACTTCCAGATTCGTCATATACCGCATGAAGTCCCAGTTGTGCAGGTCCAGATTGTGACCCAGATCCAGATACTTCAGGTTGGTCAGGTACTTGAGCTCCTGTGTGTATTCGTCCGTCATATAGGGATAGAAGTTGGCGCACCAGAGACGCTCGGAGTCCGTACGCATGGTGAACTGGCCGTTTGCAAACCAGATGCGCCAGATGACCTCCATATCCGGATAGTCGTCCCGGATCCTGGCCATCGCCTCCGACGAGACCCCGCAGGAATCCATATCCAGCTTCCGGCAATTCTTCATCAGGGGCAGAATCTCGCGTACGGCGGCGCCCTCGTCGCTCATGACGCTGTGGTTGAGGTCCATCTGCTTATCCAGCGTGCTGAGATAGCGGCCGTAGAAGACAAAGCGGTAGTCCAGATCCGCCTGCGGCGCAGCCTCCTGCAGCATCCGAAGATCGGACCAGGTGAGGTCGCGTGTCGCTTCCGCCGGACGCTCCACCGAGGCGGTTTCTGCGTTCAGCTCAACGCGCTCAGTCCTGGTCCAGGCGCCGTCCGTGCCGAGGTCGATGCGCTCCAGATCCGGCATCTGCTTCAGCAGCTCCGCCGTCGCCGCCACGTCCTTATGCGTCAGGCTGTGGAGCGTCAGTCTGGTCTCATCCACCCGGTACGTGCTCCCGTCCGGAAAGCTCAGCATCGGGGTCGGAGTAGGCGTCGGTTCCGGCGTGGAAGTCGGCTCAGGCTCGGTCGCCGGGCTCGGCGTCGGGTCTGCCGAGACAGCCGCCGCCCCGCAGCCGCAGAGGCAGAAAAGAAGCAGCGCCACGGTCAAAAGGGGGATCCATATCTTTTTCATAGAACAATACCTTCTGTTCCCTTCGGTTTTTCGCTGTAATACTAATATCTGATAAGAAGGTTTAAAAAAGCTTTCGAGTCAGAATTGCGCCAGATGAGGCGACTTTCGCAGAGCATAATGGAGATATATGGTCAAGAAAGGCAACGATATTTGGCACAATTCTGGCCGAAAGACTTTAAAGGTTTCTATCAGATATTAGTATAAGGTCATAATTTGACTTCTTATTATACCATTACTTTTCCGGCGCTTCAACAAAAAACCGCAGCCCATGAAATATTCACAATTCTTTAGAATTCCCCGCCTTTACAGTCCTCCGGAGAAAAGGGTATAATAATCCTGTTCTTACAAGCATCCGAAAGGAGGAAACATGAGATGAACAGAAAAGCGCTTGTTTTGATTCTCACTCTCGCGCTGCTGCTCTGCCTCTTCCCGGCGGCGGCCTTTGCCGCGCCCACACTCCCCGGCGAGGGAGTCTCTCCCCGGGTCGAGGAAGAGGAGACCGTGTCGGAGGCGCCCGCTCCGGAAGACGCGCTGCCGGAATCGGTCGTGCCCGCAGAGGAGCTGCCCGAATTTGAAGGGCCCGACGGCATCGACGAGGAAGAGCCGGAAGTCCCGGAACAGAGCCCTGAGGAGCGCGCTGAAGCGGCGGCCTTTGCCGAGCAGATCGAGGCGGACGGCCCCTATGCCGTTTCCGGCGCTGAGGGCGTCATCCTCGGCCGCGAGGAAAGTTCTGACGGCGCGGACAGCACCGTCACGGCCACCGTCGCTGAGGGGGAGAGCTTCTACGCCTATGAGGGTATGACGGTCTTCAACAACGGCGGGACGGTCTATAACAATCGCGCAGTCGTCTACAACAACGCCGGAACGGTCTTCAACAACGGCGGTAAGGTCTATAACAACGCCGGTATCGTTTATGCCAACAGCGGCATTGTCTTCAACAACAACGGGACCGTCTACAACAACGAGGCAGAGATTTACAACGCCGATACCCCTGACGCCGTGGGGGTGAACCAGGTCCTTGGCTATTACGAGCTGAAGCTTGGCGGGTATTATGAGCCCTACGTGACCATGTCCGGCGTCATCACCGAGCCCGGCGCCGAGCGCATGATCATCAGCGAGGACAGCGTCTGCCGCTTCACCCCGAAGCCTAGTTACGAAATTGTCGGCGCGAGAACGAATGCGGGAGGTCTTATCTGGGATGAGGACGGAAGCCTCATTCTCGCCGAGGTCGACGCCGACACTACTCTGGAGCTGGAGATCCGGCCGGTCACAAATCCGGCGGAGTTCTGAGAGATCATTATCACGCAAAAGAAACGGAGAGTCAGCTGTGCAAGCCGTCTCTCCGCTTTTTTGTGGTTCTTGATCAATTGCCTTTTCATTTGCCGAAGATGACACGCACCCCGCCGGAGGCGGGGTGCACAAGCTTTGCTGCGATCAGTCGTTTTCTTCGTGTACCGAGCCATGCCATGCACCCCGCCGGAGGCGGGGTGCATAAGCATTAATAGTTCTCTTCGTGTACTTCAAAGTACGCCTGCGGGTGGTTGCAGACCGGACAGACATCCGGGGCCTTGGTCCCGACGACAATGTGACCGCAGTTGCGGCACTCCCAGACCTTGACGCCGCTCTTCTCAAAGACTGCCTTCTCTTCGACGTTCTTCAGAAGCTTGCGATAGCGCTCCTCGTGCGCCTTCTCGATGGCGCCGACGCCGCGGAACTTTTCGGCGAGCTCCGGGAAGCCCTCTTCCTCGGCTTCCTTGGCCATGCGCTCATACATATCGGTCCACTCGAAGTTCTCGCCCTCAGCTGCGTGCAGCAGGTTCTCCTCGGTAGTGCCCAGCTCGTTCAGCTCCTTGAACCAGAGCTTGGCATGCTCCTTCTCATTGTCCGCGGTCTTCAGGAAGAGCGCGGCGATCTGCTCGTAGCCGGCCTTCTTGGCGACAGAAGCAAAATAAGTGTACTTGTTTCTGGCCTGGCTCTCACCGGCAAAGGCTTCCCAGAGATTTTTCTCGGTTTTGGTGCCCGCATATTTGTTTGCCATGATCATTTCCTCCTCTGTTTTTTCAGGTGTTCTCTCCGCTCTTACTGAGGAGAGGTTTTATACGGTGTCTGTATCATACCACAAATCGGCCGATCGTCAAGCCGTATAAAGAATCAGAGCCGCTCATTTGAGCGGCTCTGTGTTGGCATTGACCTATTTTCCCGGCCCGTCGCCAGGCAAGTATCGTCGGCACAGGTGAGCTTAACTTCTGTGTTCGGAATGGGAACAGGTGGACCCTCACCGTTAAAAACACCAACTATTTCAGGATACACCCTGAAAACTGAACAGAGAAGAGGAGATACAAGGATCAACCTGCATACTGTAGGTCAAGCCCTCGGGCTATTAGTACCGGTTGGCTGAACACGTCACCGTGCTTACACCGCCGGCCTATCAACGAAGTAGTCTTCTTCGGCCCTTACTCCAATGGATGGGAGATCTTATCTTAGGGGGAGTTTCACGCTTAGATGCCTTCAGCGTTTATCTCGTCCAGACGTAGCTACCCAGCTGTGCCGTTGGCAGGACAACTGGTGCA
>JAFTGD010000049.1 GCA_017458065.1 Oscillospiraceae bacterium | reverse complement strand
GGCGTCCTGATCCTTGACGGCGAGGTTCCAGATCTTGAGCTGGGCCTCGTCGCTGCCGTCGAGGTCGCAGGGGTCAAAGGTCTGGGTGATCTTGGGCTTTTTGAGGACGCCGTAGGTGGCGCCGAGGATGTCGCGGGAGATATCGGACTCCCAGTCCAGCTCGGTGGAGCTGTCCTCCACGCGCTTGCCGAGCGGGCTCCAGACGGGAGAGGCGGCAGTGCCGGTGTTGAGATAAGCGATGAGAAGCTCTCGTGCTATCGTCTGGCCGGAGGGGGTATTAAAGGTGAGATCAGGCATTCATTATTCCTCCAAATTCAGTATAATAGAGATGTCTTCGGTGCCGGAGGAGCTGCGGCTGGTGAATTCCGGGAGCCCGGAGACGCGGAGCCGGGCGTGTTCAGGCGGATTTTCTGCTGCCCAGGCGGCGAGATCCTCCAGCGCGGAAACGACCGCGAGGCGGTCGGCGTTGGACTGAATAGAACAGCGCCGGGTGATCTTAAGCTGGATGAAGGTGCGGGAATTGCCGAGGATGTCCGTTCGGGTCTCAGACTTCGGGATCGTCAGGGACCAGCCGGCATAGCTGGGCAGGTAGTTCCAGTTGAGCGGCTCGCCCATCAGCTGCGGGGCCTGAGACAGCCACGTCAGGATTTGGGTAATATCAATATTCATAGGCATAGTATCGGCTGCTCACCTTGCTGGTGACTTCGTAGTGCTGTAAAGACCTGCTCCCGTAGTCGTGCAGCTGCCAGCCGGCGACGGTGTAGACAAAATCGTACCGCTCGCGGGCCTCGGCGAGGGAGACGGGCTGCGTCAGCTCGCCCTTGACGAAAAAGGAGCAGCGCCCGGCGCCCTCCCCCTCCGGCTGCAGGGTCCAGTGTTTCTCCGGGTCGGAACAGCGGGCATACTCCCGGGGCGGGAGAAAACTGACGCTCTCCCCCACGGGATTCACCGCCCGGACCGAGAGCGGGATATAGAGCCGCGTGTTGGACTCGTCCATGTCCCCGCGGCGCTGGACGCTCCGGCCGTCCATGGCCTGCAGCATGACGCCGCGGAGAACAGTGAGAAAAGGCGTGTCGTTATGGTAGTTGATCAGGCTGACAGAATACGGAGTTATCATAGTTTGAATACCAGGCAGGTGCCCCGGTACAGAAGACCGGTGGTCATGAGGTAACGGGAAATGACACCATATATCTTCTCCCTCCAAAGTGAATCGCTCTTTTCTCCGGTGCGGTAGGTGACGGAATGGCTGCCGACGGTCTCTTTGGCGATGGAGGGATTGGAAGCCGCATCGGTCTCCATGGATAAGCATAGATCGGAAATGGCACACTCAGCGTCGTCCAGGCAAGTTCCGTATCCACTCGCCTCCCTGTAGCGACAGGAAGGCTCGGTCACTCCACTGCCTGTCCTCTCCAAATTGAACCCGCTTCGCTGGGCTTCAATTTGGGCGAAGGCCCCGTTGGTGAAGTAATTCAGCCAAACATCAGCCTGCTTTGCATACTTCTCGTAATTATCTTCTGTAAGAAGGTCTCCGTGGAAGACATTCTTATAGTAACTATAATCCGTCAACATATGGAGACCTCCTCATTCTCTGCCGGAGATTAGTCTCCGGCAGGAAGATAGACCGCGAAGGGGCTGTAGTCGTCCAGGCTGGCGCGATAGGCGCTGACGGGATTCGGGATCTCCCAGCCAAGGCGCATGACACAGCGCAGAGCAACCATATCCTGCTGGGCGAGTGCGTAGATGATCTCGCGGCTCTGGGGATCGACGATGGTGGCTTCGGTCAGGAGCTTGTAGGTGACATCCTGCCGGATGGAATACACCAGCTCGTGAAAGTCGCCCACGATCATCAGGGCTTCCTCGGGATCCCAGGCACCGTTGAGCGGGAAATCCATTGGGACGCCGTCCAGGATGTAGGAACTGGCCTCTTGCATGGTCGCCTTGAAAATGGGCTGGCCATTTTTATCAGTCAGGCCGCGGAGCTTTGCCCGCATGCCGATGGCTGCGAGAATCTGGGTGGGCGTGTAGCCGCTCTCCTCCGCCTTGGCGATGACGCCGCCCGGGCCCATGATGTCCTGATACAGGTCATAGGGGTCGGCCTGGGTGCCCGCGCCCGCGGTCACGCTGCAGCCGGCGTCCTTGGCGGTGTCCACGACGGACTTGCGCCAGGTGCTGGGCTTGCCGGTGCCGAAGAGGATCGCCTCGTCGATGCGGCGGCCCATGGCCTCCACAATGCGGGGCTTGACCTCGCCCCAGATGTCATAATTGACATCGTCCAGGACGGCCTCGGGGATGGGGATGATGACAGCCAGCTCCTCGGCATAGAGCTTTTTCTTCTCCCAGGCCATGGAGCTGGTTTTCTTGAAACCGGTGTCGCCGTCGACCCAGTAGGCCAGAGGCAGCATGTCCAAAACGTTGATGCTCTGGGTTTTAGCAGTCATGTTTGCCAGCCTGCGACCGTGCTTCAGCACAGCGCTGTTGGACACGACTCCCTGAAAGATCTCCTTGGTGACGGGTTCAGGGATCAGACCCGCCATGTTTTCTCTTACGATAGATCCGCTCATAAGTTCCTCTCTTTCGTTAATTGCCCCGGAGGAGTCTGTTCATGGACTCGTTCAGGGAGGTTTCGGTGCGCTGGTGGTTTTCCAGACTGCCGCCGCTGGACACTGTCCGCTGGGCAGTGGTCACAAGAGGCTTGAAGTCCCCGGCAACCAGGTCATCAAGGATTTTGGTATCGGAGAGCCTGCCGGAATCGTCCAGCTGCAGACTGTCGAGATCGGTGGCCCGCATGGCAATGGAGAGATTGCCGCCCCTGATGTTTTTCCCCTCATAGTAGGCGCGGAGGGCCTTTTCCTTGGCCACCCTTGCCTCTTTTCTGCTGACGGTTTCTTTCAACGCGTCATGGGCGCTCTTCTCGGCTTCATAGCGGGATTTGAAATCGTCCTTTTTCAGATCGTCCAGTTCCTTCTGAAGTTCCGGAAGACGACCGGCCTTCTCTGCCATATCGCTGCAGCGGGACTCCAGGTCGGAGACTTTCCGGGTCAGAGCGGTGACGGTCTCGCTGTGGGCGTCGATGACGGCGGAAACCTGATCCTCGCTGAGGCCGAGGGTTTTGAGAAAACTACGTGAAAGTGCCAATGTGCTCCTCACAATCTCCATATCGACTCGTTTCCCTGTGGCAACAGGAAAACTCGCTCATTCCGATGCTCGTCACATTTCGATTGAAACCCAGTTCCTTGGGCTTTCAATCGAGGAAACGGGAGAATATGGTAAAATGATATGATTTTGAGGCAGGTGCTTTTGCCTCGGAATAATATATAGCGGATCGGTGCGTTGATCCGCAAATCACGGCTGTGCTTCGCCGTTGATTTCGGTAATAGCTGACTTTGCTGTTTTCAGATCCTCGTTAACCCACTTGGCACGGAACTCGTCCCTGCCAAACACGCCAAGTTCCAGCATGCGGCAGTCCTTTTCGAACTCAGCAGCCTTGTCCTCGATGGCACTCTCGTCGAAGTCAACGGATATCGGAATCTCTTCGTTGAGTGACTGACCCATGAAACGATTCCCAAGTCGGAGGATGATGCGGGCAAGTTCAATCAGAACCTGCTCGAGAATCAGCTGGTGCTTCTGCTGAGTGCGAAACTCGTCAGAGGTGGCTTCCTGAACCTGAGTCGCAGTGACGATGCGGCCGGAGTCAAACTTCCAGCGGTTGGAACCGAAGCCGCATTTGAGGGCGAGCATATTGAGGGCAAGCTGCATGCCGGTGAAGTGCTCATCAGTGCGGAGAGAAGCCTCGATCTCCTTTACGGTAGAGCCGTTGGCACTGTCCTCTGGCAGGATATAGAAAACAAGGTCGTTGGCATCGAAAAGGGGCTCGCCGTCGATGTTCCGAATCGCTTCGGGCTTAACCATGATACGTTTGCGGCCAAGGACAAACTCGGAATTGAGCGAATCGAAGATGTTGTCACAGTCCTTCAGCTGGTCGACGGCATTGGCAAAAATGGAGATGCCCATCGGAACATCTGGGTTCAGGTTGTTCGCGATATTTGGGCTGTTGAGGACAAAAAGCGGGCGATCAGAATGAGTATGAAAGACCGGCGCGACACCGGCGTAGCCGGGAAGCTCGGTGAGGGGCACCTCCCGGAGGCTTCCGCTGCTGTCCAAATACAAGTGGTTCTCGATGCGATAAGTGCCCTGTTCTGGATGGCAGTGGATCTGGAGATAGACATAGCTTCTGCCGTCGAAGGCAAGATTGGTGGCAAAGGCGCATTCGTGAATCGATCCGTTCTGCCAGGAGATGGGGTAGATGCCGTCGGCCCGGACAAAGTCAAGCCGGATGCCGTCAGCGGGAGAGACTGCGCTCCCCTCTTCGTCGACCTGGATGCCGGTGAGTCGGACAACGACGGCGGAGGTACCAAGAGCGAAAGCGAACTCCTCATAGCGGTTCATCATGTGACGGAAGTTGTTCCCAATGCAGACCTCGTCGAAGAAAGCCTGCTCGGCATCCCCCTCTAGAGTGATCACGACTTTGTCATTCATCAGAAGGTCGGCCCAGGCTTCGGCGACAACCTTTGCCATGCCGGCGGTGAGCTTGGTACAGTGGACATGCTTGATGCCGTTGAAGACGCGGTAGTCGTGGAAGCCGCGGACACGGCCCTGATACCACTGAAGCCAGATGCCGATCTGGTCATACCACTCCGCTGGGACGGTGGTATAGCCGAGGGATTTGAGAATGTCGATAATACTATGCATTTGATCTGTAGTTACGAATGATGCGCTCCAAAGCATAACGAGTAGCATCTATTAAATGATTGTTGCGATCGGGGTAACCGGAGACGAAGTTTCCGCTCCTGTCGCGGTCGTACTCATAGAGACTGAACTCCTCGGCAGCATGAGGTGTGCGGCGCTTATCAATGACGATCTTTCGGCCCTGCAGCCACTTCATGCCGTAGTCGATGGAGCCGGGGCCTTTTACCGCCGGCTTCGCGGGGAGTCCCTGGGAGCGGTAGTCGGCGACACTCTTCGGTTCCGCGCTGTCGCAGGTGATTTGCGCATCGTTGTAGCCGTGGGAGAGAATCCATTTCGCGGTCTCCTCGTTGGTCATGTTGTTGGCGTACAGCTCGTCGAGCAGATAGATTGTCTCCTGAGCCGGATCATAGTGGAGGCGGACAAAAGCGAAGGGATCCGGAAACCAGCCCCAGTCAGCCCCCATATAGATCCGGTCAAAGGACCGGAGCTCCTCGTCCGTGATGGGACGGAAATCGAGGTTATCGAAGACATTCCCGCCTGAACCGACTGCAAGGCCGAGATACTCATGCTGGTAGCGGCGCGTGTCGCGGCGCTTCAGCTCTTCGGCCTCGGCGATGAACTGCTCGCCGAGCCAGGAAGGATTGTCAAGGTCAAGGTAGGAGCTCCGGTGCCGGATGCGGTCGGAGCGTTCTTCCTCGCTGTCCTTGTTAGCCCAGTTGTCACGGGAGAGCGGCGGGTTATAGGTCTCAATATTCCAGAAGACTTCCCCGCCGCGCATGGTAGACTGGAGAATGGTGTCGATCTCCTGGCGACCGGCGAACTGGTCCTTCTCCTCAAAGTGGGTGATGGCGATATAGCCGAAGGGCACCTTGATGGACTTAATCTTCATGGGATCATCCGCGCCGCGGAACAGAATGCGCTGGCCGGTTGGAAGATAAATCAGCTCGAGCGGACTGCGCCGGGCTTCCCAGAAGCTGGAGACGCCGAGAATGCCGATGGCCCAGATGTACTGTGCGTAGACGGAATCGCGCATCGTATTGGCTACCTTCCGGAGCACCAGGGCGTGGGTATCGGGGTTTTCCATAATGAGGCGGATGACCGTCTGGGAGGCCCAGGAGGACTTGAGGCTGCCGCGGCCGCCGGAGACCTCATAATGTGTGTAACGGTGCTTGAGGGCACAGACGCTGATAGCACCGAAGTTGGAGGAGATATTCGGAAGATAGTTGGCTCGCATGATCGAAAGCGCGCGGGCCTGCTCCTGATCGAGGGCTCCGTTCTCCTCCGCTGCGGCGCGTTCGAGAAACTCCTCCCACTTCTCGACGGCGGGGATATTACCCGCGGCGGCATTGCGAAAGACGCCCGCCACGATGAGGGAGGCGTTGTAGAGGTCCTCGTCCCTGAGTCCCAGCTCCCGGAGATCCTCGCGGGCGTCGCCGGAGCTGACAACCGAGTCGGCAACCTGACGGGCAAGCTGGGCCATGGAACGATTACGCTTCCGCGAAGCCTGAGACGCGGGATTGCCCTTGCGGCCTGCCTCACCGGCGGTCTCGCTGGTAAAACGATAAGAGACTCCCTTTTCCAGATTTTTCAGCTGATTCGGGCTGTTTCTCATGGGTTTCGGGAGTCTCCTTTCTGCGGTACTGGGGTCAGTGTAGCAGAGAGAAAAAGAAAAATCGTCCGCAGTTTTTCCACGGACGACGTCACAGCAAGCGACACATCCACTCGCCTCCCTGAAATATCAGGATGGCTCGGGAGATTTGGGCATAAAAAAAGACCGGATCGAATGATCCGGTTTATCGGTTACAGAGTGGTCAGATCTTCTGGCCGTCTTCAAACTCATAATAGCACTCGTACTTTGCCCCGAGAGCGGCGGCGATGCGATCCAGGTCGGCAGAGGAAAACTTCCCAGTTTTCAGCCTCTGGCCGAAGGCCTGGGGAGACATGGAAAGACGGCGGGCAAGTTCTGTCTCGGTGATGCCGCGGTATGCCACGGCAAGTCTGATTTTGGTAGAAATATCCATAAGCTCACCTCACAAATGATACTAAAGGAATTCCTTTCAACTGTCAAGGATAGCATTTGTAAATTAAATGTTAACATTTAATTTAAACCCTTGTGTTTTGAAAGGATTTCCTTTATAATGACAACAAAGAGAATAATGACACAGGGGGTGAGGACATGGTGAAACTGCGGGACTGTACGGGGCTGAGGGACGAAAGCGGCTGGTCAAGCGGAGAGCGGTTCTGTGTGGAGGCGGCCGCGTTCCAGTATGTGAACGGTGCTTTTGAAGTGGAGTATATCGAGACGGGGAAGCTGTATCACAGCCTGTCGGAGTTCACGGAGGATTTTCACCTGCGGATGCGGGATCTGAAACTGGACCTTCTGGATGGTCTGCTGATCAACACGGACACCATTTGGAACTACGCATGGATGATCGAAAACGGACCGGACGATCTCTTTGTCTGCTATGAGGTCTGGGACGACGGCATCAGCGATGAGGATCAGGGGCGGCACCGGAAAATGAAGGAAGAAACGATCCTGCGGAAAGTCCTGGCAGACGCGGTAAAGCTCGGCGGCGAAACGGAACAGGACCCCTGGAACATATTCCACAGAAGCGGGCAGTATTCCGGCGGTCAGATGACCTGGGAAGAGCTGGAGCAGGAAGGCGCGATCTGTGCGGCGTGATTCCGAGGGGAAATAGGAGAACGGAGGAGGCGCTCCCCTCCCCTTCGGGGGCGCAGAGCAAACGCTGAAAAATGTCCGCGGATGGCGGACAAACGGAGAGCAAAGAAACATATGTTACCGGAAGGAGGCAGACATGCAGGACACGGACGTCGGCGCGCGGGACTATTACCTGATGCGGGCGCGGGAGCTGAGGCGGGACATGACGCCCGAGGAGAAAACACTGTGGTATCAGTTTCTCAGACACCACCCGCTGCACTGGTACCGGCAGCGGGTGATCGGAGAGTATATCGTGGACTTCTACTGTCGCAGCGCCAGCCTGGTGGTGGAGGTGGATGGCTGTCAGCACGGCGAGCTGGACGCGAGATACGCAGATCAACTCCGGGATCAGGCGCTCGGCGACATGGGCATCCGGGTCCTGCGCTTCACGAACGTGGATGTCCGCTATCACTTCCGGCAGGTCTGCTCGGTCATCGGGCTTGCGGCATCAGGCTGGGGCGCGGACATTGCAGGTTCCTTCTCCTGCGCGGGGAAAAAGACCTGTCCCGACGGCGGGTGACACTCGTGACACTTATATCCATAACTTTTCTATAGACCATTATTTTGCTCTATATGGAAGGTTATAGAATAGACTGTCACGACCGTCACCACGGATTTGAGCGGGCGAGATGTTCTTTCCTGATGGACGCAGGACAGAAGGAAAGAATCATCGAGCACCGCGGAGCCCAACCGCTGAAAAAAAGCGGCCCGGGCGTATCGCTCGGGCCGCGGTGGGCTTTGGGGTGTTCAGGCGTAGTGATGGGCGTTTTGGAGGACCATTTCCTTCACCTTCAGGAGGCGGACCTTGGTGGAGTTCTCGTTCTCCTCCAGCTTCATGGTGATGTACTTAATATTCTGCTCCAGCTCGGGG
>JAFTGD010000048.1 GCA_017458065.1 Oscillospiraceae bacterium | reverse complement strand
TTTTAGTATACTGAGTTGCGAAGCCATTGCTCTTCTCCTTCGCTGTTGTGTCGCAACTCAGTATATTAGGAGATTCGCAGTGGCTTTTCTATATTCCGTTGTTAATTATTCTCACCCACCATGGGTGCAGATGACTCTAAACAGATAGAAAAATAACCTGTAAATAAGCGGGTCCATTTTCCTTGTTTTGCTTCAGCAACCCGGCTGTGAACGCCAAAAGTGCGAAAGAGCCGGCGCGGCCGATTTTGGAGCCCTTCCGGAACAGAAAAAAGTTGAAAAAGTTAGAAAAGGGCCTTGCCCTTTTCTATAGCTTCAGGTATAATATGGTAAAGTTATCATACAACTATACAACATGACAACTTGCCGCGAAGTCCGAAACCGAAGACCACCAACAGGAAACCCGAAATTCTGTACACGAGGAAGGGATGTCATCTATGAAAGAAAATCTCAGCATCGTAGAACTGCAAAACAAGTGTATCGACCTGAAGAAGAACGCCATTTCCATGATCTACAAGGCGCAGTCCGGCCATCCCGGCGGCTCTCTGTCGGTGGCGGAATTTGTCACGGCCTGCTACTGGCACGCCATGGATGTGGACCCGCAGAACCCCAGGTGGGCGGACCGGGACCGTTTCGTCCTGTCCAAGGGCCATGTCTGCCCGGCCCAGTATGCGGCGCTCGCGATGAAGGGCTACTTCCCGATGGAAGTGCTGGACACGCTGCGCAAGGAGGGTTCCCCCCTGCAGGGCCACCCCAGCATGACCAAGTGCCCCGGCATCGACATCTCCACCGGCTCCCTCGGACAGGGCCTGGCCTGCGCGGCGGGCATGGCGCTGGCGGCGAAGCTGGACAACAAGAGCTACAACGTGTTCTGCGCCGTCGGCGACGGCGAGTGCAACGAGGGCGAGATCTGGGAAGCCTGCGGCACGGCGTACAAGTACAAGCTGGACAACCTGGTCGTGTTTGTGGACTGGAACAACCTGCAGCTGGACGGCACCTGCGAAGAGATCATGCCGCCCATCAGCCTGGCAAAGAAGTTCGAGGCCTTCGGCTTTGAGGTCTACGAGATTAACGGCAACGACATGGCCGAGGTCGTAGACGCGCTGGACAAGGCCCTCGCGTCGAAGAACGGCCTGCCCAAGTGCATCGTCGGCAAGACGGTGAAGGGCAAGGGCGTGAGCTTTATGGAGAACCAGTGCGGCTGGCACGGCGTCGCGCCCAATGACGAGCAGTACAGGCAGGCCATGGAAGAGCTGGACGCTCAGTATGTCAAGTGAGGAGGACAGGAAAATGAGTTTAGGTAAGAAAATCCCCACCAGAGACGGCTTCGGCGATGAGATCGTCGCCCTGGGCAAAGAGAACAAAAACATCCTGGTTGTCGACGCCGACATCGGCAAGAGCTGCAAGACCGGCGCCTTCCGCAAGGAGCTGCCGGAGCAGTACCTGAACGTCGGCATTGCCGAGCAGAACTGCGCGGGCGTGGCCGCCGGCCTCGCCACCTGCGGCAAGATCCCCTTCGTCGTGACCTATGCGGCCTTCGGCAGCATGCGCATGTGCGAGATGATCCGCCAGGAGATCGCCTATCCCCATCTGAATGTGAAGATCGCCTGCTCCCACGGTGGCGTGACCCCGGCAAACGACGGCGCCTCCCACCAGGCCATCGAGGACATGGGTATCCTGCGTACGATCCCGAACATGACGGTCATCATGCCGGCCGATTATTGGTCCGCCCGCAAGCTGGTCCGCGCGGCGGCCGAGTATGACGGCCCGGTGTATCTGCGCTTTACCCGCGACGCCATCCCCGAGATCTACGGCGAAGACGTGGAATTTGAGATCGGCAAGGCGTATCAGCTCCGTGACGGCAAGGATGTCGCCATCGTCGCAAACGGCGACACGGTCCGCCTCGCGATTGAGGCTGCGGAGACGCTGGCCGCGCAGGGGATTGAGGCGCGTGTGCTGGACATGCATACGGTGAAGCCCATCGACACCGACGCCGTGGTTGCCGCGGTGCAGGACTGCCAGCAGATCATCACGGTGGAAGACCACAACATCATCAACGGCCTCGGCTCGGCAGTCGCCTGTGTGGCGGCCGAGATGGGCAAGGGCAGAGTCTGGCGTCTCGGCATCCAGGATCAGTTCGGCCAGTCCGCGCCCTACGAGAGACTGCTGGAAGTCAACGGCGTCACCGTCGGGAATATCGTAGACGTTGCGCACAAGCTGACCAAAAAATAATTCACCCGGTTTACGATTCGGCGTACCCGGTTCTTTCCCCCTGTGGGAGGGACCGGGTACACCGCTGTCTGAAGGAGGCATTTTGATGACTTCTTACCCTGTCATCCCCGCTGCGGCGCTGCAGCTGCTCCCGCCTCATGCGGGAGACATCCGGCCCCGGCTGGAAGCGGCCCTCGCCGGGCTGAAGCGCAAGATCGTTGTTCTGGACGACGACCCCACCGGCGTCCAGACAGTGAACGGCATCTATGTCTACACCCACTGGGACCGGGAGACCATGCTGGAGGCCTTCCGCGCGCCGGAAAAAATGTTTTTTGTCCTCACCAACTCCCGCGGCCTGACCTTGGCCGAGAGCCGCGCCCAGCACCGCGAGATCGCCGAAAACCTGGCGGCCGCCGCGGCAGCGGCGGGACAGGATTTCGTCCTGCTCAGCCGGGGCGACTCGACGCTGCGCGGCCACTGGCCCATGGAGACCGAGGTCCTGCGCGAGACGCTGGAGGCGAACACCGGAAAGCGCTTTGACGGCGAGGTGATCTATCCCTTTTTCCCGCAGGGCGGGCGCTATACCCTGAACGACGTCCACTATGTCCTCCAGGGGGATTCGCTGGTCCCTGCGGGACAGACCGAGTTTGCAAGGGACAAGAGTTTCGGCTATACCGCGTCCTCCCTCTCCGAGTGGTGCGAGGAAAAGTCCGGCGGGCGCTTCCCCGCTGCCGGCTGCTGCCGGATCACGTTGGAGGAGCTGCGGGCCGGGGATGCGGACAGGATCGCCGCAAAGCTGAAAGCGGTCTCCGGTTTCGGCAAGATCACCGTGGACAGCGCCGACTATGAGGACGTCGCGGTGTTTACAACCGCGCTCTGCGAGGCCATCGCCGCCGGGAAGGAATTTCTCTTCCGCACCGCAGCAGCCCTGCCGAAGGTGCTGGGCGGGGTCGGGGACATCCCGCTGCTCACCCGGGAGGACCTGGTGGACCGGGATAACCGCAGCGGCGGCATTATCCTCGTCGGCTCCCATGTCAACAAGACGACGCGTCAGCTGGAGGCGCTGAGGATGGGCGGCCTGCCCATCGAGTTCATCGAGTTCGACCAGCACCGGGTGCTGGAGGAAAACGGCCTTGAGAAGGAAGTCGCGCGGGTGCTCTCGCTGTTGGCCGAGCTCCTGCCGGCAGGGAAGTCGGTCGCCGTCTATACCCGGCGGGAGCGTCTGGACCTCCCCACTGCGGACAGGGACCGCCAGCTGCAGATCTCGACCCGGATCTCCGATGCGCTCACCAGCGTGATCGGAAAGCTCTCTGTCCGGCCCTCCTTCATCGTGGCCAAGGGCGGCATCACCTCCAGCGATGTGGGCACCAAGGCGCTTCGGGTCCGCAAGGCCCTGGTCAAGGGGCAGATCCGCCCCGGTATCCCGGTCTGGCAGACCGGAGCGGAGAGCAGGTTCCCCGGGCTCCCCTATGTGATCTTCCCGGGCAATGTCGGCGCCGAGGACGACCTCCTGCGCATCGCAAAAACCCTGATCGGGTGAAACAGGAAACACGGTCATCCTGCATAAGAAGCGTTTTGTCATATTTTAATGTTAACGACCCGCTTCCGGCTTAGTTGTCGGAAGCGGGTCGCGCGATTGTTAGAGAATTATATGGGGAATGGCTTTTTGAGCCGAGCGGGGAGATCGGACCCACGCTGCGGCGGGCGCGGCGGGATTACTGCTTCTGGAAGAAGGTGTTGCTCGCGGAGGCGTCTGTTCTGTTTTCTGTCCAGACGACACCGATGGAGCCGCTGCCGGAATAGGCAAGCGTTCCGCTCCCGTTCTGGAACTGAACCGTCGAGGTGTTATCCGCGGTGTTGAAAACAGTCATCACGGCGTCGTTATAGGTGAGGACGCCGGCGTCGTTAAAGGATCCGCTGAAGGTCCATTCCGCATACTCCCAGGCACTGCCGGACCAGCGGACAAAGACGTTGTACTGCGTGGGGCCGCCGGTGATCGTCATGGTGCCGCGCCCGGCGATGGGTTCCACATAGGACCCGGCGTAGCCGGTGTTGTTCTGGACGACGATGACGGTGCCGGAGGACGGGGTCTGGGTTTGCGTCGGCGCAATGTTCTGCGCGGTCGTGTCGCTCTGAACCGTGATCGCCGCCTGCGCAGTATTGGTGGTGCCGACGTTGTTCCGGAAGGCACAGTAGACCTTCCAGCCGTTCAGCTCAGCGGGGATGCTCTTGAGCTGCAGGGTGCTCTGGTCTCCGCCGACGATCTGCATGGAGGGGAACTGGCCTGCGGCGTCGCTGTAGCTGAGATCGGTGGTGCCGTCCGGGCTTACAAAGTGCCAAACAGCCCAGATCGCGTCTTCATACTTGGCGACAAACCAGGCGCTGCCGCCCGCCTTCACCGTCTCGCCGGTGGGGCTCTTGGTGACCTTCGGCAGCCCGGTGATCGTACCGTCCGCCGCTACGCCGCCGCTGACGGTGATGGTGGCCCGTTCGGTGTTTACCGAGCCGAAATCGTTGCTGAACCGGCAGTACACACGCCAGCCGTTGAGCGTCTCGGGGACGTTCTCAAGGGTCATGTCTTTGGCGTAGCCGTTTATGATCTTCATGGTCGGGAATTCCTTCTCGGCGACGGTATAGTCGATGTCCCGTGTACCGTCCTTGCTCACGAAGTGCCACTCCGCCCACTTGGCGTTTTCATACTTCGCAACAAACTGGCACTTGCCGCCGATGGGGACCTTCTCGTCCGTCGGGCTCTTGGTGACGCGCGGGAGATTGGAGGGCGTCGGTGTGGGAGCCGGGGTTGGTGTGGGCGTAGGGGTCGGCGTCGGCGTAGGTGTCGGGGTGGGAGTCGGCGTCGGCGTAGGAGTCGGCGTCGCCGAGGGCGAAGGGATCGCCGTCGGGGCGGCCGTGGCCGCAGGGGTAGCCGCCGGCGTCTGGACAGGCGTCGCCGTCGGGGCGGCCGTCTCGATGACGGTGACGTTGGCGCCCGGGGCATTCCTTCTGAAGCCGCAGCCGGACAGCGCAGCCGTCAGCGCGGCAATTGCCATAAGCAGGCAGAAAATACGAATGATGTTTTTCACAGTGACCTCCAAGTTTGATAGAGAGTTTAATATATTATACTCCAGACTTCGCAAAAACGCCACTGTCTTTCTCGCTTTTTTCTAAAGACCGCCTTTTTGGGCGCGGCAGGACGCGTACCGGAAGGGCGACTATTCACAGAAAATTTCCAGAAAGGCAAAAAAATACACACAGGGTTTTCAGTATCACTTCAATTTTGCGCGGTAAAATGCAGCTTACCAACCACGCAAGGAGGCATAGTCCCATGGATCAGACGGAAAAACAGGATGACGCTCTGTTTGATGCCCTCAACCGAAAGAAGAAGAAACAGCGGCGCAGGATTATCCGCACCGCGGTCATTGTGATCCTGATCCTCGCGCTGGCGCTGGCTGGCGGTGTGTGGTATCTGCGCCGCCGGGTCGCGCAGCGCGTCAGCTCCAGGGCGGGCGAAGTGCTGTCCGCCGAGGCCAGCGTCGGCAGCATCAGCACCCAGGTCTCCGGCTCCGGGACGCTGATGAACGTGGACGAGGAGAGCCTCAGCATCCCAGCGGGGGTGACGGTGGAGGAGGTTCTGGTCTCGGCGCATGACAGCGTCAGCGAGGGCCAGCTGCTGGTGAAGACCGAACCCGCTTCTGTCCTGACGGCCATGAGCAGCCTGCAGAGCTCGCTGAGCAGTCTCGACAGCGAGATTACCGCAGCCGGGAGCGACAGTGTGAGCAGCACCATCACGGCAGGCGTTGCGGGGCGGATCAAGCAGATCTACGCCCGGCAGGGGGACGACATCGCCTCCTGCATGTACGAGCACGGCGCCCTCGCCGTTCTCTCCCTTGACGGATATATGGCGACGGAGATCAAGACCTCCGTTCTGAACGCCGGAGACGCCGTCACGCTTCTCCGTGCGGACGATAAGGAAATAAAAGGGACCGTGGACAGCGTGCAAAACGGGACCGCCACGATCCTGGTTTCGGACAACGGACCGGCGGTCGATGAGAAAGTCCGGGTCCTCGACGGGGAGGGCGGCGTCCTGGGCAGCGGCAGGCTTGCCATCCACAGCCCGATGCGGATCTCCGGGATTACGGGGACGGTCGCCTATGTTTATGCTGCGGAGAACCAGAATGTCTATGCGGGCTCGACGCTCTTTACACTGACCTCCACCGCCTACACGGCACGGTACCAGACCCTGCTGAAGCAGAGAGAAGAGCTGGAGGACACGCTCATCGAGCTGATGGGGCTCTACCAGTACGGCGGGGTGACGGCGCCTTTTGCCGGGAGCGTCAGCAGCGTCGACTATGACGAGACCGCGGTCAGCGAGGAACTTGAGACGGCCCTTGTCACGCTCTCGCCCGATCAGAGCATGCAGGTGACGATCAATGTGGATGAGAGCAACATCCTGTCCCTGGAGCTCGGTCAGTCGGCCTCGGTCACGGTGAGCTCCATCGGCGAGGACGCCTTCAGCGGCGCCGTGACGGAGATCAACAAAACCGCCAGCAGCACTTCCGGCGTGACGCGGTATTCCGCAGTCGTCACGCTGGACAAGAGCCCGGAGATGCTGCAGGGCATGTCCGCCAGTGTGGTGATCCGCATCCAAGGCGTGGAGGACGCGGTGATCATCCCGATCGAGGCGCTCCATCAGACCAGTGCCAGCTCGTATGTCTATACCCGTTATGACGAGGAGACGCAGGAGTTCGGAGGACTGGTGGAGGTGACGGCCGGCATCACCAACAGCAGTTATGCCGAGATCACCTCCGGGCTGAAGGCGGGCGACACCGTCTATTACACCAGGGCCCAGACCAACCCGTTCAGCGGCAGAGGCGGCTATCCCGGCGCAGGCGCCGGCGTCTTCGGCAGCGGCAACAACAGCGGCTACGGCGGCAATACGCCCTCCGGCAGCGGCAGCTTTAACGGCGGCTACCCGGGCGGCGGAACCCGTCCCAACAGCGGCGGCTTCGGCGGGAACAGGGCCGGCTTCCCCGGTGGGAGAGGCTGAGGACGGCGGAATGATAGAACTCAACAACGTATCCAAGATCTATCAGATCGGGGATGAGCGGGTGCGGGCGCTGGACCACGCGACCATGCACATCTATCCGCACGAGTTTGTCAGCATCATCGGACCCTCCGGCAGCGGCAAATCCACCCTGATGAACATCGTCGGCTGCCTGGATACCGCGGACGACGGCCTGTACAAGCTGGACGGCATCCCCATCGAGGACTACAGTGAGAACGAGCTGGCCCGGATCCGCAATGAGAAGATCGGCTTTGTGTTTCAGAACTTCAACCTGATCGCCAAGATGTCGGCGGAGGAGAACGTGGAGCTTCCCCTGATCTATCAGGGGATCAAGCGCGCCGAACGGCAGGCGAGGGTCCGCGAGGCCCTGGAGCATGTCGGGCTCAGCAAGCGGGCGAAGCATCAGCCCACCGAGCTCTCCGGCGGCCAGCAGCAGCGCGTCGCCATTGCCCGCGCCCTGGTGACGAAGCCCTCCCTAATCCTGGCGGACGAACCCACCGGGAATCTGGATTCGCATACCACAAAGGACATCATGGAAATCTTCCACGGGCTGCATGAGCAGGGCAACACCATTGTGCTCATCACCCACGACAACGATATCGCGCGGCAGGCAAAGCGGGTGATCCATATCCTGGACGGGCGTCTGACGGAGGTGAGTCTGTAATGCTGTCTCTCAAAATGGCGCTGCGGAGCATCAGCTCCAACAAGCTCCGGGCGATGCTGACGATGCTCGGCATCATCATCGGCGTGATGGCGCTGGTGGTACTGGTGAGTCTGGTGAGCGGCGCGACCAGCTCGGTCACGGACGCGGTTTCCTCGCTGGCGAGCGACCTGCTGACGGTCACGATCTCCGACGACTACGGGTACCCGGTGCGGCTGGAGGATCTGGACGACTGGTCCCGGGAGAAGCCCGAAGTCGGCAGCATGGCGCCGACGGCGTCCGCCTCCGTGACCGGAAAGTACGGCGCCGAGAGCGGGACCTTTACCGTATACGGGACAACGCCGCCCTATTACGAGATCGAAGGCCTCCAGCTCACGATGGGGCGCTTCCTCAACCGGGCGGATATCGAGAACAACACGCGCGTCTGCATCCTCAACTATGCCGCCGCTTCGGACCTGATCGGCTTTGTCGACTGTCTGGGGGAGGAGCTGTCCTTTAACGGCATGAAGTATACCGTCGTGGGGGTCCTCTCCGAGGACGAAAATCTCCTGACCGCCGTGCTGAACGGCTCCTATGTGGCGTATATCCCCTATACCTCGCTCATGCGCCTCTCCACTACCGTTACGGAGGCCGTGACAGGCTTTGTGGTGAGCCCGGGCGAGAATACGGCCGTGGATCAGACCGAGGCAGTGCTCGACGGGCTCTTCAACGAGCGCTTCCAGGAGGATGAGGACGCCTACTCCATCCGCTCCATGAACGTAATGGAAGAGGCCATGAGCAGTATCACCTCCGTCCTCTCCATCCTGCTGGGCGGCATCGCAGGCATCTCGCTGGTGGTCGGCGGCATCGGCATTATGAACATCATGCTGGTCACAGTGACGGAGCGCACCCGGGAGATCGGCATCCGCAAGGCCATCGGGGCAAGCCGCGGGACCATCCTGAGGCAGTTTCTGATGGAGGCGGTGGTCCTGTGCATGATGGGCTGCGCCATCGGGATCTTCCTCTCCTGGACGATCTTGCGCATCATCGGCGTGGTCGTCTCCAGCCTGAGCATGCGCTTCAGCCTGAACGGCACCGTTGTGCTCATCTCGGTCCTGTTCTGCTTCTTCATCGGCGTGGTGTTCGGCCTGTATCCGGCGAACAAGGCCGCGAAGATGAAGCCCATTGACGCGCTGCACTACGGCGGATAGGAGGCAGGGATGGAAACCGCAAAAAAGAAAAAGAGACGGAACGCCGTGTTCGCCGTCGTCGCGATTCTGCTGGCCGCGCTGCTGGTACTGATCCCCTTCCTGCTGGATGCGAGACAGAACAGCGGCAAACCGGATGCCAGCATCCTCTCCGCGGAAGTCAGGAGGGGCGATCTCCGAAAGACCCTCTCCGGGACCGGCACGCTGGAAGAGCAGGAGGCCGAAGAGGTCACGGTTCCCCAGGGCGTCAAGGTGACGGAATACCTGGTGGAGAACGGCCAGTTTGTCCGCGAGGGCGATCCGGTGGCGAGTGTCGACCGGGTGTCGGTGATGGAGGCGATCTCCACGCTGCGGGGCGTCATGGATGAAGTCGCCCTCGAGATGCAGACTTTGAAGAGCGGTTCGGACTACAGCTATCTGTCCGCAGCCGCGTCCGGCCGGGTCAAGGCGGTCTATGCCAAAGCCGGGGACGCGGTGCAGGATGTGGTCCTGCAAAACGGCGCGCTGGCGGTGGTCTCACTGGACGGCATGATGGCAGTCCGCTTCCGGGCGGGCGGAGGCCTCGGCATCGGGAAGACGGTCACGGTGGTTCTGTCCGACGGGACCGAGACCGACGGGCGCGTCGAGACGGTCATCGACGGCGAGGCCACGGCAACCATCGCCGACAGCTTCGGCAGCATCGGCGAGACGGTACAGATCCGCAGCCAGAGCGGCGAGGCCCTCGGCAGCGGGACGCTGTATGTGCACAGCGCCTGGAAAGCGATCGCCACAGAAGGGATCGTGAACAACGTCTATATCGAGAAGGAACGGATCGTTTCGGCCTACGGGACCATGTTTGTCCTGAGCGGGACCTCCTCCGGCGGCGACTACGAGGTGCTGGCCTCCGAACACCGGCAGTATGAGGATATCATGGCGGACCTGTTCCGGATGTATCAGGACGGTATTCTGAAGGCCCCCTGCGACGGCTGCGTCTCCGGGGTGGACGACGGGATTTTGGAGCTGCTCTCGGTGGACGGGTCCTCCGCGCCGGCGCTGAAGCTGCTGGCCAATGCCCCGGTAGACAATCAGGACGGCAGCTTTGCAAACGTCATCGGCATTGTTACAGGCTCCGACAGCGCCATGCTGCAGGCCTGGAACACCGAGATCCCGGACTATACCGATACCGCCTTCCTTGTCACGGCGGTAGAGAGCTTCACCAACAAGTACAGCGGCGGCTTTGCCGCGGCGTATCAGTGGGTGAGCAGCGAGACCGAGAAAGAGGTATATACCGAGTTTACGGGGGATGCCTTTGACGGAGGACCATATTTCGAAAAGTCCGACGAAGCGTCCGATGAGGCGGAGACAGTCTATATTGTGACTGAAGACGGCGAGATGCAGCCGGACAAGACCTACTATACCAAATCCACCGTCCTCGTAGAAGGCGGCAGCTGGACGCCGGCTTCTGTCCGGACCGGAGGAATCTACGCCTTTGCCTTTGATAAAAACGACAATCTTGTCTTTCTGGTATATCTCGGCTCCAGCGACACGCTCCCGAAGGACGCCTCAGACGAGAAAAAAACCGATGAGAAGAAAGCGGACGAGGAGAAAACCGGAGGCGGATCCGGGAGGGGTCAGAGCGGCGGCGCAGGAGGCGGCGGTATGCCCTCCGGCGGCATCGATCTGAGCGGGCTTTTGTCCGGCGGCGGCGCGGCGGGCGGTTCCGGCGCAGGGGGCTTTTCCGGTTCTGCGTCCGCAGCGCAGGAGACGCGCTACTCCACAACCGGCACCGCTATCCTCAGCGTCACCCCGCAGGAGACCGTCACCGTCTCCATCACGATCGACGAGCTGGACATCCTCTATGTCCGCGCCGGTCAGGAGGCTGTTGTGACGCTGGACGCGCTGCCGGGCCAGTCCTTCTCCGGGGTGATCACCCGGGTGAACACCACCGCCAGCAACGAGGGCGGCAACAGCAAGTACAGCGCCGTTGTGGAACTCACGCGGAACGGCCATATGCTCGGCGGGATGAACGCCTCGGCCAACATCACGATTGAAGAGCGGAAGGATGTGCTGCTGATTCCGGCGGCGGCGCTCACGGAGCAGAACGGCGAGTCGGTTGTCTACACCGCCTTTGACAGCAAGACGGAGACCCTCGCCGCCCCGGTCACGGTGGAAACCGGGCTCTCCGACGGCGACCGGGTGCAGATCTTTTCCGGCCTGCAGGAGGGCAACACCGTCTGGTACAGCTATTACGACACGCTGGAAATCCAGGGTCTGCCCGAGGGCTTCCCGCTCCGGGGACAGTAAAAACAGCGGCAAGGGGCTGCCTCAGATGAGGCAGCCCCTTGTTTAGGACGATAGTAGGGATGGCTTGTTCGCGCCGAGGTTATGCGAACTGTTCAAAGATGGTCTGTGCAATGCCGACTTCTTCATTTGTCGGCAGGACCAGGACCCTGACCGGCGAATCGGGTGCGGAGATCAGCCCTTCGTCGCGGACAGAGCGGTTGGCCTCCGGGTCAAAGGCGATGCCCAGGCAGGCGAGACGGGAACAGACCTTCTCCCGCACGAGGACGGAGTTCTCCCCGATGCCTCCGGTGAAGACCAGATAATCCAGCCCGCCCAGCTCTGCGTAAAAGCCGCCGATGTAGCGGATCACGGACTCGCAGAAGGCATCGATGGCAAGCGCCGCACGCTCGTTGCCGGCCTCCGCGGCGTCCTGGATATCCCTCAGGTCGTTGCTGACGCCGGAGATGCCGAGCAGCCCGCCCTTTTTGTCAATGCCCTTCATGATATCGCCGAGCTCCATGCCCTGAGAGAGCAGATAGGGGATGATGTAGGCGTCGATGTCGCCGGCGCGGTTTGCGTGGGGGATGCCGGTCTGCAGTGAGAAGCCGAAGGAGGTGTCCACGGATTTTCCGTCTTCGATGGCGCAGATGGAGCCGCTGCCGCCCATGTGGCAGGAGATCAGCTTGAAGTGCTCCCCGGCCCTGGCCCGGATCTGCCGGGCGATGTAGCCGTGGGAGGCGCCGTGATAGCCGAGACGGCAGATGCCGTACTGCTCGTACCACTCGTAGGGCAGGGCGTAGATACGGCGAGCCAGCGGGATGGTGGTGTGGAAGGCGGTCTCAAAGCAGCCCACCATCAGCCGGTCCGGCAGAATGCTTTTGAAGACCCGGATGGCCTGGATATACGGCGGGTTGTGAGCCGGGGCGACCTCGATATAGGCCTCCATGGCGGCGATGACCTCGTCTGTGAGCTCGTGCACCCCGTAATAGCCCCTGGCCAGTACGGTTTTGAAGCCGATGGCTTCCAGCTGTTCCACGGAATCCAGCGCGCCGGAGCGCTCGCCCAGCAGATACTGCAGGAACAGCCGGATCCCCGCGGCATAGTCCGGGACCGAGAGGCCCTCCAGTTTCTCGGAAAACCCGTTTTGGTTGTTTCGATAGGAGAAAATGGCGTCGTCACGTCCGACGCGCTCGGTCTTCGCCTCGACGAGGATGTCCGTCGAGGGCATGTTGAAAAGCTTATACTTCAAAGAGGTACTGCCGACGTTGCATACCAGGATCAGCATGGTGATGCTCCCTTCTGTTTGTGAATGTGAATGGACCCGCTCAATTTGCTGGAATGAATGCAGGAATGGGATATGATACAGCTTAACACAGCAGCTCGGCATATGGCAAGTTCTTTCGTCTGATCTTTCTTTCATTTGTCCGCACAGAGGAAGACGGGACTTCCGTCCTGTCCCGTGCGGGCAGCGCCGGGCGGAGGGAAAACCCGTTCTGAAACGGGCGTGAGCATGGGCTTTGAGCAGTGAAAACAGGCGGCGGCAATGGGATAAAATTCTCCTTTTTGCATAAACTTTCGCGATTTCACACCGAAAAAACAGATCATTTTTACACATTGACAATTTGACTTGGCGTGTGCTAAGATTTCAGCACTTCCAAAAAGGACGGACAGACATGAATTTTTCTTATGACAAAATGGCTGCTGCATGCGACGCTTCCTGCGCCGCGGCTTTTGCTGCGCCTGTGTCTTTCATGATCGCCGTTATTCTGGGCATCGCTGTTGCGGTGTCCATTTTTGTTGCCCTGGTTGCCGTGGATCTGCGAGTTCTGGCCCTTCTGGCTCTGCTTGCGCTGATTCTTATTATTGTCTCCTGCGATGTGACCCGTCGAAAGCACAGGATGAGGTAGGCACACAACAAAGTATGTTGCCGGCTCTGTCTTTCGGACGGAGCCGGTTTCTTTTTTGCCCGGAAGGCCGGGGGACAGCGCGCGTCCTCCGGGTTTGCCCGCAAAAAGCAACATAAATATCCACTATTTGAAGGAGAAAAAACATGAAAACGCTTCGCAAAACAATGTGTATGGTTATGGCTTTCGTCATGATCGCCGCAATCGCCGCCGCAGGCGCAACCGCATATGCGGACGACGCGATCAAAATCGGCGGGACCGGTCCCCTGACCGGCGGCGCGGCCATTTACGGCAACGCGGTCAAGAACGCGGCGGAAATCGCCGTTGAAGAAGTCAACGCCATGGGCGGCGTACAGTTTGAGCTGCGCTATGAAGACGACCAGCATGACGCCGAGAAGGCCGTCAACGCCTATAACACCCTGAAGGACTGGGGCATGCAGATCTCCATGAGCTCTGTTACCTCCAAGCCGGCTGAGGCCACCTCCGCCGAGACCTATGCCGACCGCATTTTTGCGCTGACTCCCTCCGCCTCCGCGGTCGCCGTTGTCGAGGGCAAGGACAACCAGTTCCAGATGTGCTTTACCGATCCCAACCAGGGCTCCGCTTCCGCGCAGTATATCGCGGATAAGGGCCTTGCCACGAATGTAGCGGTCATTTGGAAGAATGACGACGTCTATTCCCGCGGCATCTATGAGACCTTTATGGCGGCTGCCGGAGAGCTGGGCCTGAATGTCGTCAGTGACACCACCTTTGCTGACGGCAACAACACCGACTTCTCCGTCCAGATCGCGGACGCGCAGAGCAAGGACGCGGAGCTGGTGTTCCTGCCCATGTACTATGACGCGGCATCCCTGATCCTCTCTCAGGCCGACGCGGCCGGCTACTATCCCGCGTGGTTCGGCGTAGACGGCATGGACGGCATCCTCTCTCTGGACGGCTTTGACACGGAGCTCGCCGAAGGCGTCATGCTGCTGACTCCCTTCAACGCCGACTCTGCCGATGAGCGCACCGCGGCCTTCGTTGCCAAGTATCAGGAGCGCTTCGGAGAGGTCCCCAACCAGTTCGCCGCAGACGCATATGACTGCGTCTATGCCTACGCGCAGGCCTGTGAAGCCGCCGGCGTCACCGCCGATATGAGCGCTGAGGAGATCTGCGCCGCCATGATCGAGCAGTTCACCACAATGACCTACGACGGCATCACCGGAGACGGCATGACCTGGGATGCCAGCGGGATGGTTTCCAAGAGCCCGAAGGGCATGGTCATCCAGGACGGCGCTTACGTCGGTCTTGACTGAGGCTGAAATAATCGGGATGGACGGCATAGACCGTCCATCCCTCTGACATCGCAGAACACAGAGGTATTTGAGCAATGGGGTTTTTAGGATTCCTGATCAGCGGGATCAGCCTGGGCAGCATTTACGCGATTATTGCCCTCGGCTATACCATGGTATACGGAATTGCAAAGATGCTGAACTTTGCCCACGGAGATGTGATCATGGTGGGCGCTTATATCTGTTTTTTTGCCGTTTCCAAGTATCATCTGCCGCCGCTTGTGGGCGTGCTGGCGGCAATGGCGGTCTGCACCGCGCTTGGCATCGTCATCGAAAAGCTCGCTTACAAGCCGCTTCGGCAGGCCACGTCGCTGGCGGTCCTGATCACGGCGATCGGCGTCAGCTATTTTCTGCAAAACGCCGCGCTTTTGCTCTGGACCTCCAGCCCAAAAGTGTTTTCCAACCCGTTTATCCGCCAGACGGTGAACGAAGCCGGCAAGAAGATCAAGATTACCGGTTTCCAGCTCTTTGACGGCCAGCTTCGCATCTCCTATGTGACCGTCGTCACAATCGTTGTCTGCCTTGTGATCATGGCGGCGCTGGTGCTGTTCACCGGGAAGACCAAAATGGGCAAGGCAATGCGGGCGTGCTCCGAGGACAAGGGGGCGGCCCAGCTGATGGGCATCAATGTGGACACCACCATCTCCGTGACCTTTGCCATCGGCTCCGGGCTTGCGGCCATCGCAGGTGTGCTGCTCTGCTCGGCGTACCCGACGCTGGTCCCTACGACGGGCTCCATGCCCGGTATCAAGGCCTTCACGGCGGCGGTCTTCGGCGGGATCGGGTCGATCCCCGGCGCGCTGCTGGGCGGCCTGCTGCTCGGGATCATTGAGATCATGGCAAAAGCCTATATCTCGACCCAGATGTCCGATGCGGTGGTGTTTCTGGTTTTGATCCTGGTGCTGCTCGTCAAGCCGGCGGGGCTGCTGGGCAAAAAAGTCCGCGAGAAGGTATGAGGCGTATGATGAATCGGAATAAGAATTTTGGGAGGAATCTCCTCACCTTTGCGGTGGTGATTGCCGCGTATGCGATCCTGCAGCCGATGGTCCTCGCGGGCAGCGTCTCGGCAACGCTCAAAGGAATGCTGGTTCCCATCTGCGCCTATGTGGCGATGGCGCTCTCCCTGAACCTGACCGTCGGCGTGCTGGGCGAGCTGAGCCTCGGCCATGCGGGCTTTATGAGCGTCGGCGCGTTTGCCGGAGCAACAACGGCCATCGCGCTTCAGCAGGCGGTTGCCAGTGCTCCGCTCCGCCTCGCCATTGCGCTTGCGGTCGCCGCGGTTTTTGCCGCGCTGGTCGGTTTTTTGATCGGGATTCCGGTCCTGCGTCTTAACGGGGACTATCTTGCCATTGTAACGCTCGCCTTTGGTGAGATCATCAAGAGCATTTTCAACAACCTGTATCTCGGACTGGACGACAGAGGCTTCCATGTGAGCCTGCTGGAAGACCGTACCGGGCTTGCCGAAGAGGGAAGAATGATCATCGCCGGACCGATGGGGATCGGGAATATCCCGAAGATCGCAAGCTTTACCGGCGGCTTTATCCTGATCCTGCTCTGCCTGGCGGTGATCTTCAATCTGGTCAACAGCCGTCAGGGACGCGCGGTCATGGCGATCCGCGACAACCGCATCGCCGCGGAGAGCGTCGGCATCCCCGTCACCAAATACAAAATGATGGCTTTTGTGATCTCGGCCGCGATGGCCGGCGCGGCGGGCGCGCTGTTCTCGCTGAACTATTCCACCGTTGTCGCAAATAAATTCGACTTCAACACCTCAATCCTGATTCTGGTCTTTGTCGTCTTCGGCGGTCTGGGGAATATGCTCGGATCGGTCATTGCGGCGGCGGCGCTGACGATCCTGCCGGAGGCTCTGCGCAGCTTCTCCAACTACCGCATGCTGATTTACGCCATCGTGCTCATCCTGGTGATGCTTGCGACCAACAACCCCACGCTCAAGATGCTGATCGGGAGAACGATTCCCAAACGGAAGGGGGCGGCCGAGAGTGCCTAAGGAATTCAAACGCGGAAAGCTTGCTCCGCTTCCGAGCAATGTGCTGATCCCGGAACGGGATCTGGATAAATCCCCGATTCTGGAGTGCCGGCGTCTGGGCATCGATTTCGGAGGACTCCGGGCGGTGGACGATCTGGATTTGACCATCGGCCGGACTGAGATTGCCGGGCTGATCGGCCCGAACGGCGCCGGGAAAACCACGGTTTTCAATCTGCTGACCAAGGTCTATAACCCGACGCGCGGCAGCATCCTTCTCGACGGAACCGACACCGCCGGGAAAACCACCGTCCAGGTCAACCGCATGGGGATCGCGCGGACGTTTCAGAACATCCGCTTGTTCCACAACCAGAGCGTGCTGGACAACGTCCTGATTGGACTGCACAACTCCATGACCTGCAGCCTCGCCTCCTCCATTCTGCGGCTTCCGTCCTACTGGAAAAATGAAAAAATCGCCCGGGAACGGGCGATGGAATATCTCTCGCTCTTCGGCCTGGAGAGCCACGCCAATGAGCTTGCCGGGAGCCTCCCCTACGGAGCCCAGCGCCGGCTGGAAATCGCCCGCGCGCTTGCGACAAATCCCTCGCTTCTGCTACTGGACGAGCCTGCCGCGGGGATGAACCCCTCGGAAACCGCCGAGCTGATGGAAAACATCGTCAGGATCCGGGACACCTTCCAGATCGCCGTGCTGCTGATAGAGCATGATATGAACCTGGTCATGGGCATCTGCGAAGGCATCTGCGTGCTCAACTTCGGCAAAGTGATTGCCAAGGGGAGCCCGGAGCAGATCCGGGAGAACCCCGCGGTCATCGAGGCCTATCTCGGAAGAAAGGGGGTTGCGGAAGCCTGATGCTGAAAGCAAGCGATCTGAACGTATATTACGGTCCCATTCACGCGGTCAAGGGCGTGAGCTTTGAGGTCAACGAAGGGGAAATCGTCACCCTGATCGGCGCCAACGGCGCCGGCAAATCCACGATCCTGAAAACAGTATCCGGCTTAATGCGCACGAGAGGCGGCTCGATCGAATTTCTCGGCACGGGCATCAGCGCCGCCGCGCCACATAGGATCGTGCGGCTCGGGATCGCACATGTGCCGGAGGGCCGGCGGATTTTTACCAGCATGACGGTGGAAGAGAACCTGGATATGGGCGCCTATACTGCGCCTCCTGCCGAGCTTGAGGAGGACAAGGAGGCGGTCTTTGAACGCTTCCCGCGTCTGAAGGAGAGGCGGAAGCAGGTTGCCGGGACGCTCTCCGGCGGCGAGCAGCAGATGCTAGCCATGGGGCGGGCTCTGATGTCCCATCCGAAGCTGCTGATGCTGGACGAGCCGTCCATGGGCCTTGCCCCGATCCTGGTAGAGCAGGTTTTTGATATCATCCGCTCGCTCCACGACGCGGGGACGACAATCCTCCTGGTGGAGCAGAACGCGGAAATGGCCCTTGCCATCGCGGACCGCGCATATGTCCTGGAGACCGGGCGCGTTGCCATCTCGGGAACCGGCGCTGAGCTTGCCCGGAGCGAACAAATCCGCAAGGCCTACCTCGGCGGATAAAAAGAACAGAGGCTGCCTTCGTTTTCAGGGCAGCCTCTGTCAAACAACATTCAGTCTGCATTCGGGAAGTTCACCGTTTATTACTTTATTAATATTGCGGAGAAAGAAGTCATAGCGCTTCTTGTGATACCTGACTCCGTCCGGGAGCCCGGCTGTGTGGGGAGTCAGGATCACATTGTTCAGATCCCGCAAAGGATGATCCGCGCTCAGGGGTTCCTCCTCAAACACATCCAGGCAGGCGCCGCCGATGCGGCCTTGCCGTAACGCCAGGACCAGCTGGTCCTGGTTCACGACCGCGCCTCTGGATGTGTTGATCAATAGGGCGTCCGATTTCATTTTGTCGAACACATCGGAATTGATCATGTGGCGCGTGCTTTCGTTCAGCGGGATATGAATACTGACAATGTCGCTCTCTCGAAAAACACGGTCCAGATCTGTTTGCAGCACACCGCCCAGATCAACCGGCTTTCGGCTGTAGCCCAGCACGTTCATATGAAAGGCATTGCAGTACTCCGCTACTTTTCTTCCCACATGCCCAAGCCCGACAATTCCGATTGTTTTTTCCGAAAGCTCCGCGCCCCTGTAGTCCAATTCACTCTCATCCCGGCGAGCTTTCAGAAATGAATCAAGGGATAGGATATTTTTATACCAGCAAAGAATGAAAGCCATGACGTGTTCCGCCACTGCATTTGCATTCACGCCGGAGGCGTTGCAAACTTGAATTCCGAATCTGGTGCAGTCTTCGAGATTGACGTTATCATATCCGGCGCCGGTTTGAACCAGCTTCAGCCTGGGTGCTTTTTCCAGTAAATCCGCGTTGACTCTGATGTGTTCCGGAATCAGCACGTCTGCATCCTGCAGCTCTTCTTCGGCCTGATGGGGAAGAATGATTTTTACTTCCCAGTCTTCCGGGAAATGATTCTTTATTTGTTCCTTTGCCGCGGCAGGGAAATCTCCGATGATTACGATTTTCATATTGCTTTACTCCTTTATAATTATAATCGGAAGAACGGGATCATGCCGGAAAGCAGGCTGAGTTGTTTCAGGTTTATATACGCCGTTCCAGAAGACGGAAAATCTCCTTCCCGACGCCGGCGTCGTTGTTGCTCTCAACAATGACGTCGGCGCTCTCTTTGACAGGAGGCACGGCGTTTGCCATGGCGCAGCCGTGTCCTGCGGCCAGGAGCATGTCCGCGTCGTTGAGCCCGTCGCCGAAGGCGGCGCTCTCGGCGCAGCGGATGCCAAGCGTTTTACAGAGCTTCCGAAGCGCGTTGCCTTTCCCGGCCTCGGCGCTGTTGATCTCGATGTTGTTTTTCAGCGACGAGGAGGCGATCAGCCCGGGGAAGCGCTCCGGGATCTCCCGCAGCTGGCGCTCCCGCTCGTCCATGTGCTCGGGGCGGAAGTACATCTGCAGCTTCTCCAGCGGCTCGTTAACGGCGAGGATGTTCTCCTTCAGCTCGGGCACCGGGAGGCGCAGGCTTTTTACCAGCTTCAGGATATGCGGCTCCGCCTCGAAGAAGTCCGGCGCCGCCTCATACATCCACGCGGTCATATAGCCCCGTTCCCCGCGATAGCAGTCGTACAGGACCGGCAGCCGGTCCATGTATGCGCAGAACTCGACGGCGAGCGCCGGCGCGATGCGGGCGCGGTGCAGCGCCTGCCGGGTCTCCAGGTCGTAGATCTCGGCGCCGTTTGCAAAGATAAAATAGCGGAACAACCCCAACGCCGGCAGCTCCTCCGGGAGGGCTTTCAGGATGCGCCCCGTGGCGGGGACCAGCAGGATCCCTTCCTCTTTGGCCGCTTTCAGCGCCGCCAGGTTCTCCGGCGGCAGGTGCTTGTCGTCGTCCAGAAGGGTGCCGTCCAGGTCAAAGGCAATCAGTTTGATACGCATGATATCTGTTCTCCACAATGTGTATACAGGTATATTTTAATATTGTCACACATTTACTCTTGCATTCTGATCAAATTTGTTGTATTATCATAGCGCACATTTTTAAAACACGCAAGTTACAGGAGGAAAACAACATGAAAAAATTGCTCGCAGTTCTGCTCGCGGTTGCCATGATCTGCGCCCTTGGCGTAACGGCTTTCGCAGATGACGCAGTTGCCCCCAAAGACGGCGGCAGCAAGCTTACCTTCACCACCGGCGGCGAAGCCGGCACCTACTATGGCTTCGGCAGTGTCCTGGCCCAGAAGGTGAGCGATGTCACCAGCACCAATGTCACCGCCATCACTTCCGGTGGCTCCGCTGCCAACATCGACGCCATTGACATCGGCGACGCCCAGCTCGGCTTCTCCCAGTCCGACGTTCTGGCCTATGCCTATGCCGGTGAGCGCACCTTCGAAGAGCTTGGCGAGATTCAGAGCTTCTCCATCGTTGCCCCGCTCTATATGGAGCAGGTCCAGATCGTCACCCTGAACCCCGACATCAAGACCGTTGCCGACCTCGCCGGTAAGGCGGTCTCCATCGGCGCCGCCGGCTCCGGCGTGTACTTCAACGCCATCGACGTTCTCGGCGCCTACGGCCTGACCGAAGACGACATCAAGCCCACCTACCAGTCCTTCGCCGACAGCGCTGAGGCGCTGCAGGACGGCCAGATCGACGCCGCTTTCGTCGTCGCCGGCGCCCCCACCACCGCCATCACCTCCCTCGCGGCCAGCAAGAGCGTGTATCTGGTCAGCCTGGATGACGAGCACATCGACGCTCTGATCGAGGCCTCCCCCTTCTACGCCAAGGCTGTGATCCCCGCCGACACCTACGGCATGCCTGAGGATGCCACCACCGTCGCGGTCAGCGCCGTGGTCATCGCCTCCAACGATGTTGCCGACGTCGACGTCTACAACTTCCTCTGCGGTGTGTATGAGAATCTTGACGACCTGGCCAAGGTCCACGACAAGGCCAACGAGCTGAGCCTGGAGTTTGCGTCCTCCTTCGTCGGTGTCCCCTATCACGCCGGTGCGGTCCAGTACTTTGCCGACAAGGGCAT
>JAFTGD010000047.1 GCA_017458065.1 Oscillospiraceae bacterium | reverse complement strand
TTTTTTAGTATACTGAGTTGCGAAGCCATTGCTCTTCTCCTTCGCTGTTGTGTCGCAACTCAGTATATTAGGAGATTCGCAGTGGCTTTTCTATATTCCGTTGTTAATTATTCTCACCCACCATGGGTGCAGATGACTCGAAGAAAACCAGAAAATTCATCCGGCACATCTGAGCTTCTATTATGTCTCTGAAAAGTTGATGGATGAAATACAATCGAAAGAATCATATCGATTCCGCAAAAGAATGCATCTAAAGAAAAGATACCTCAAGCAAATGAACGGGCACCAGAGAATTGTGATTTCATCTGGTGCCCTGTTATTCTGTATGTTTTGTGAAAGAAAAGATTTCAGTTTTTTTACTTTATCCGCGAAAAATCATTTTTTTGTAACGGATGGATCTATTACTTTTATTCCGCGTCTTCCCAGTTGTGCCAGACGTTCTGGACGTCGTCGTTATCCTCGAACATGTCCAGCATCTTCTGCATGTTCTTGATATCGTCCTCATTGGTGAGCTTCACGGTGCCGTTCTGGGGCAGCATCTCGACCTGGGCGGAGAGCAGATGATAACCCGCCTCGGTCAGCTTGTCCGCCACACTGGCTACGTCGTCAACACCGGTATAGACCGTCATGACGTCGCCGTCCGCTTCGAAGTCCTGCGCGCCGGCTTCCAGAGCATCCATCATTACGGTGTCCTCATCCAGATCCTCGTCCTCATTGTCGATGACAATGACGCCCTTCTTATCGAAGGACCAGGAGACGCAGTTGGCAGGACCCATATTTCCGCCGTATTTGTCAAAATAGTGGCGCATTTCGCCCGCGGTGCGGTTGCGGTTGTCGGTCATGGTCTCGACAATGACCGCGACACCGGAGGGGCCGTAGCCTTCGTATACGATCTTCTCGTAGTTTTCGGTGCTGCCGGAACCGAGCGCCTTGTCGATGGTGCGCTTGATGTTGTCGTTCGGCATGTTGGCAGCCTTCGCCTTGGCGATGACGGCGGCCAGACGGGAGTTGGAGCGTGGATCGCCGCTTCCGCCTTCCTTGACGGCGACGATCATTTCACGGGCGATCTTGGTGAAGGCCTGTGCGCGTTTTGCGTCTGCTGCACCTTTGGTTTTCTGAATGTTGTGCCATTTGGAATGTCCTGACATGGGTGTGTTCTCCTTTCGGTTGGATGTGATAATCGCTTCTCGGTTCGAGAAACGGAAATAAAATACCGGCTGGCAGGTCAGTAGGCCTGGCTGGGTGTTTCCTGAAGAAGACGGAGGTAGGATCGGTAACGGGACTCGGCAATCTCTCCGGCATTGACCGCAGTCCTCACGGCGCAATCCGGTTCCGAACGGTGCATACAGTCCGGAAAGCGGCATTTTCCCGCCGGGAACTCCGGGAAGCAGAAGGCGATCTCCTCGGGCTCCAGCCTGGTGAGCCGCGAGAACTCCAGTGCGGCAAAGCCCGGCGTATCCGCGACGTAACCGGAGTCCGGCAGACGGAACAGCTCGGTCAGACGTGTTGTGTGGCGGCCGCGGCCGTGCTTCGGGCTGATCTCTCCGGTTTCCCGCTCCAGCCCGGGGAAAAGCAGATTCAGAAGGCTGGTTTTCCCGACGCCGGAGTTGCCCGTCAAGGCAGAGACTTTTCCGTTCAGGGCGGCTTTCAGCCCATCCAGGCCTTCGCCGGTGGCGGCGCTGACGGACAGGACCTGAAACCCGCAGTCCCGATAAAGCTTTTCATATTCCTCAGCGGACAGAAGATCCGTCTTGTTCACACAGAGCAGAAATTCGCAGTCGGCCGATTCCGCCACCACACTCATCTGATCGATCAGATAGGGGTCGGTATGGGGCCTCGCCGCGCTCGCAATGAAAACCAGCTGATCGAGATTTGCCACATTCGGCCGGACGAATACGTTCTTTCTCGGCTCGATGCCGGTCAGGATTCCGAATTCCGCATGATGCGGATCCGGTTCCCAGATCACGCGGTCACCCGGCAGCGGTTCCAGTCCGTCCAGATGGAGGCGTCCTCTCGCCTTACAGCGCAGCAGGCCGTTCTCCGTCTCCACGTCGAAAAAGCCTCCGTGCGCTCTGATAAGCAATCCGGGTTCTCTCAAGGCAGTTGCTCCGGTCCTTCCGAGACCGTCAGATAGATCATGCTGTGTTCCTCCTCTGTTGAGAACGCTGTCAGACTCTGTCCCACTACTGTCCCGGCCATCAGGTCGGAACGCTCACGCTGCGACCAGCCGTAGCTGAAACCGTTGGACTCGATCTGTGAAATCGCCGCCTCCTCTGACAGCCCAATGAGATTGGGTACGGTGAGGATGCGCTTCTCTGTGCCGCAGCTGACATAGACATAGATCAGGGACGCCGTGGTGACCTCCGCCCCCGCGCTGGGATCTGTCCGAATCACCCGGTCGCGGTCAACGGTCTCAGCATAAGAATTGACGACCTCGATATAGAGCCCTACCTGGCGCAGCAGCGCCGTCGCAGTGCGGTAGTCCATATTGCTGACATCCGGCACCGTCGCCACCGTATCGCCCGTTGCGACAGAGAGGTTGACTTCCACCCCGCCGGGGCTCATCATGATGCTGCGCCCGGGATTCGGCGACTGGGAAAGGACCGTTCCCGGCGCGTGCTCCGTGTCCACCATATACAGCACATGGAAGGAATAGGTGGACAGGTAATCGGGATTCATCGAGATGCTGTCATAGTTCTGCCCGACAAAGTCCGGCAGCGTGACGCGGACCGCCGGCTGAAACAGATCGTGGATCCAGAAGTTCCACAGGAACAGCATCAAGCCAAGGAATGCCGCCAGCAGCAGGAAGCTGCCGCCCAGCCAGGAAACGCGCCCCGCGTTACGCCGCTGCAGACGGAGAAGCCGCCGATGCGCGGCCTTTTCTTCCGGATCATTCTCCAGCGCGTTAAGCGGGTTTTCCTCCTCCGGCGAGACGCTCTCGCGGTCGTACAGGAAGCGGTCGATGTCCTCCACCAGCTCATTGGCGGTCTGATAGCGGCGCGTGCGGTCAGCACACATCGCCTTCAGGGTGATGCGCTCAAGCTCCGGCGGAAGCGAGGGGTTCAGCCCGGTCATGGAGGGAGGATCGGCGTTCATATGCTTGACGGCGATCTCCTGGATCGTGTCTCCGAGATAGGGCTTGCGTCCGGTGAACATCTCGAACATGACGACGCCGAGGGAATAGATGTCGCTGCGCGGGTCGGGGTATTCGCCGCGCGCCTGCTCGGGCGCGATATAGTGGATGGAACCCACCGCTTCCCCGTTCTGTTCGTGCAGCTCGTTCTCCAATGCAGCAATGCCGAAATCCGCGACCTTGATGGTCCCGTCCCGCAGCAGCATGATGTTGTGGGGTTTGATGTCACGGTGGATGATGCCGCGGCTGTGGGCATGTGCGAGCGCTTTTGCGATCTGCCGGGCAAAGTGCAGCGCCTCGTTCCAGGGGAGTGCGCCCTTTTTCTCCATGTACTGGAGAAGCGTGACGCCGTCCACCAGCTCCATTACGATGTATTCAAGCTCGTCACTGTGGCTCACATCGTACACCGCGACAATGTTGGGGTGCGAGAGCATGGCAACCGCGTGGGATTCCGCACAGAAGCGGCTCCGGACAGACTCGTCGGAGGCCGCGTCCTCCTTCATGATCTTGACCGCCACATCTCGGTTCAGGCGGTGATCGGTGGCGCGGAAGACCCAGGCCATTCCGCCTGCACCCACCAGAGAGACGATCTCATAGCGGCCGTCAAGCGTCTGCCCGATCCAGCGCTTCATTTCCTGATCTATCTTTTCCATACGATGATTGTCACGTTGTCCGGTGCTCCGCGGGAGAGGGCCAGCTCCATCAGATCACGGCAGGCGCTCTCCGCGTCGTCCGAATCCATCAGCACCGCGGCGATCTCTTCCTCCGGCACGATGTTGGACAGGCCGTCTGAGCACAGCAGCAGGCTGTCGCCGAGCGTCAGATTGACGGAAAAGATATCCGCCTCAACCTCTTTGTCCGAGCCGAGGGCGCGGGTGATCACATTCTTCTGAGGATGGTGCCTGGCCTGTTCGGCGTTGATGATCCCGGCCTCGACAAGCTCTTCCACCAGAGAGTGATCCCTGGAGATCTGTTTCAGGCTGCGCCGGTGCATCTGATAGGCGCGGCTGTCGCCGACATTCAGGACATAGCCGGTCCCGTTGCGGCGCAGAACGGCCGCAACCAGCGTCGTCCCCATGCCGGTCAGATGATCGCCGAACTGCGAATAGGCATAGGCAACGCCGTTTGCCTCGTCGCAGGCGTCGCTCATCACGCGGGGATAGTCCGAGATCCTCGTCGGGAAGGTCGAGAGGTGGTGATAGACATGGTTGACAAAAGCCTTGGCGGACAACTCGCTCGCCAGGCCGCCGGCGTTTGCGCCGCCCATCCCGTCGCAGAGCGCAAGGATCGAGCAGGAGGCTTTTTCACAGTCTTCGATCAGAAAGCTGTCCTGGTTCTCCTGTCTGGTTACGCCGCGGTCTGTAAGGCCAAAGCAGTTCATTGTCTCACCTACTTTCTTATTGTGCTTTTGTATATTTTCTTCTGAGCTGGCCGCAGGAGGCGTCAATATCGCTTCCGAGCCGTCTGCGCACCGTCACCGTAACCCCGTTCTGTTCCAGGATGCTCTGGAACGCGCGGATCGTCGATCCGCTGGAGGGCTGCAGTCCCCGTTCCTCCACATAGTTCAGCGGGATCAGGTTGACATGTGCTCCGATCCTGCGCGCATGGGCCGCCAATGCTTCCGCCTGCGCGGGGCTGTCGTTGGTATCCCGGATCATCGAATACTCGAAGGAAATCCGGCGTCCCGTCTTCTCCTGATAGCGCCTGCAGGCATCCAGCACCGTGTCGATCCCCCTGTTGGAGGGCATCAGCTTCGAGCGGAGGGCGTCCTCCGGCGCATGGAGCGACAGCGACAGCGTGATCGGCATGTTCTCATCCGCCAGGCGGTCGATGCCTTCCGGCAGGCCGCAGGTAGACAGCGTGATATGCCGCAGCCCGATGTTGCGTCCGTCCGGGTGGCTGATGAGCCGCAGAAAGCGGAGCACCTGATCCAGGTTGTCCAGCGGCTCCCCGATGCCCATCAGCACGATGTTGGAAATGCGGTCGCCCGCCTCCTTTTCGGAGAAAAGCACCTCATCCAGCATCTCGCCCGCTGTCAGGTTGCGGACCAGACCGCCGATGGTGGACGCGCAGAAGCAGCAGCCCTGCCGGCAGCCAACCTGGCTGGAGATGCAGACGGAATTGCCGTAGTGATAGCGCATAAAGACCGTCTCAACAGAGTTTCCATCGGCCAGTCCCCAGAGGAACTTTTCGGTCCCGTCCTCTTTGGAGACCTGCCTGCGCAGCAGCACGGGCGCGGTCAGTGTAAACTCTTCCGCCAGCGTCTCTCTCAGGTTCTTCGGGAGATTGGACATCTGGGCAAAGTCCCTGCAGCCGCGTGTCAGCCATTCCTGGATCTGTTTTGCGCGGTATTCCGGAAGACCGAACTCCTTGATCCGGATTCTCAGTTCCTCCGGAGTGAGAGATAATAGATCTGTCATATTGAAGAATCCTGTTTCACAAGTTTTGCCGCAAAGAAGCCGTCGTTTCCGTGATCCTGCGGCCAGGAGCGCAGCATCCCGCCGGGGCATTGGAAGCCCTCCAGCGCTACGGGCGCAAGGCGGTACTCCCTGTGGTTTCGCAGGAAAGCAGCCACCTGCTCCTCATCCTCCTCCGGCAAAACGGAGCAGGTTGAATAGAGCAGTGTGCCGCCCGGCCGGACATACCGGGAGAGGTTATACAGAATCTGCTTCTGCACTTCTTTCAACTGCTGAAGCTCCGCCTCGGTCCTTCTGCGGATCTCCGGATGCTTCCGCATCACGCCGGTCCCGGAACACGGGACATCCGCAATGACCGCATCATACATTTCCCGGCATGCCGGATCAAACACCGTGGCGTCCATCTGTCTGACGGGGATGTCCATACGGAGACGTTTGTAATTCTCCCGACAGCGTGCAAGCCGTTTCCCGCTCACATCCGCGGAGAGAACCTCCGCTCCTTCCAGGCTGGCTGAGATGCTTTTTCCGCCCGGCGCCGCGCAGGCATCCAGCACCTTCATGCCGCTCCGCAGACCCGCAATGCGGACCGAGGCCTTTGCGGCGTCGTCCTGGACGTAAAACAGTCCTTCCCGGTAGCCGGGAAGCTCCTCAACAGGTCCGGTGGGCACCAGAACAGAGGCAAAAGCCTCATTGAACGAGAGGCAAGGGATACCGCTGTCCTTCAGCATCCTCCGGTATTCTTCCGTTGTGCAGCGCGCGGTATTGATCTGCAGTCTCAGATCCGGCACTGTCTGTCCGGCTTCCAAAAAAGCACGGACAAACTCCGCGTCATGTTCCGCCAGCAGCCGGTCGGTAAGCCAGTCCGGACAGCTGTATCGTACGGCCGGATCGATATTTTCCTGAAGCAGTTCCGCCTTCTGCTCGCTGAGACGGCGCAGAACCGCATTCACCATGCCCGATGCATAGGCGAGCCTGCCTTTCCGGCAGAGCTGCACCGCGTCGTTGACCGCCGCGGAAGCCGGCACTCTGTCCAGAAACAGGATCTGGAAAGCCGACATCCTCAGGATATCCAAGACTTTGGGATGCAGCTTTGCCGTTCCGCCGCTCAGGAAGCGGGACAGGCAGTGGTCGAGAAATCGCTCGTTCTGCAGCACCCCATGGGTGATCCGCTCCGCAAGGCGCGAGTCGTCAAGCCGGTCGCATCTGACCGATACAGCCTCTCCCGTTTTGCGGCAGCCCTCCAGGGCTTTCAGTGCGGCAGTGCGCGCGGGTGCAATCATCGTTTCAGAGGATGTCCGCGCAGGTAATCCGCTGCGGACATTCTTTTCTTACCGGGCGCCTGCAGCTCTGTGATGTAGAGGGCAGTTCCGCCTCCGCATGATACCAGGATCCCCTTCTCTCCTCCGGAGAGAACGGTCCCGGGGGCGGAGTCGGTTTTCTGGTCGCTGTACGCCGCGGCAAAGACCTTCACCGTCTGACCCTGCAGCTCCATGGTCGCAACCGGCCATGGCTGCAGACCGCAGATCCACTTGACAATCTCCCTCGGCGTTTTGTTCCAGTCGATGGGAGAGAGCTCTTTGCCCAGCCGCGTCACATAGCTTGCCTTTGTATGGTCCTGCGGGATGCGGGGAGCAACCCCTGCGTCGATATCCCGCAGGGTACGGGAGAGCAGCGCGGCGCCCTGGACCTTCAGCCGGTCATACAGTTCGCCGGAGGTCTCCATCTCGCCGATGACGGTCTCTTCTTCATAGATGATATCTCCGGCATCCATCTCCGCTGCGAGATAGAAGGTGCAGACACCGGTCCTGGTATCTCCGTTCAGCACAGCCCACTGGATTGGGGCTGCGCCGCGATACTTCGGCAGCAGAGATCCGTGCAGATTCACCGCGCCGAAGCGCGCGGAAGTCAGCAGCTCGTCCGGGAGGAGCTTACCATAGGCCACGACTGCGATGATATCCGCCTGAAAAGCCTTTATTTCGTTCAGGAGCGCGGGGTCCCGCAGTGTCGTCGGCTGGAAAACAGGAATATTATGCTCCAGGGCGCACTCCTTGACCGGAGAAAAGCTTGTCTGCATGCCGCGTCCTCTCGCCTTGTCCGGCTGGGTGAACACCGCGCAGAGCTCGAACCCGTCTGCAATCAGCTGCCGCAGGGAAGCCTCTGCGAAGTCCGGCGTTCCCATAAAAATGACCCGCATCTTATTCCTCCGCTTCTTCCCTGTTCTGAGCCTCCTGCAGCTCTTCTTCGGTCAGCATCCGCTCGCACTTGGAAGTGAAGACGATCCCTTCCAGATGGTCCAGCTCGTGAGCAAAGCATCGCGCCGTGAGGCCCTCGCCGGTTACTTCAAAAAAGTTGCCGTCACGGTCCTGGGCCCGGACCGTCACAACAGCCGGCCTGGAAACGATCCCGTACTGTCCGGGGACGCTCAGACAGCCTTCCGCCTCGTGCTGCTCGCCGGTGGCTTCGATAATCTCGGGATTCACCAGCTCGATCACATAGGGCTCTTCGCCCTCCGGAACATTGGTCTCCAGCACGAGAACGACGCGGCGCAGCACGCCGACCTGCGGCGCTGCAAGCCCGACGCCGTCCGCCTGCTCCAGCGTCTCGGCCATGTCGTCCAGCAGCTGATGCAGTCTGGGATTAAACTCGGTCACGGCCCGGCATTTTTTATAGAGGGAAGGATCTTCCTCTGTCAGGATATTTCTGAGAGCCATCCTTATACTCCTTCATATTACGATCATTTGAGATATCGGTATTCCGCGCGTATTCTTCCGGAATCAGGAGGAAGCGTCATTCTCCACATAGAAAGACAGCTTTTTCATCTCCGGATCCTGGCTGCATGAGATCAAGGTCGATGCCAGAATACGGCGGATATTTTTATTCAGTTTGCAGCGCAGCTGAAGACGGTAGCGATACCGGTCGCTTACCTTCACCACTGCCATCGGGATCGGACCGAGGATCTCAACGGTCTCGCCCTCTGCGGCAAAGACAGATTCAAGCTGCGCACGGCATTTTTTCAGCGCATGAAGCAGCTGATCCTCGCGGACGCCGGTTGCCGTCAGACCGACCCAGTTTTCAAACGGCGGGGCCTTCTGCATCCGCCGCATTTCGATCTCGGCCTCATAGAAGGATTCGTAATCCTGCTGCGCAGCGAGCCGGATGATCTCGTTATCCGGGGTATAGGTCTGTATATACGCCTCTCCGGGCTTTGTGCTCCGGCCGCAGCGGCCGATGACCTGGGTCAGCAGCGAGAAGGTTTTCTCCCCCGCCCGGTAGTCGTTGGAATACAGTCCCTGATCAGCCGAAATCACGCCCACCAGAGTGACGTTGTCAAAGTTCAGCCCCTTTGCGATCATCTGGGTCCCGACCATCAGAGGGATTTTTTCCTCCACAAAGCGCTGGAACAGCACCTGGTGAGAACCGACCGGACTGACAGAGTCCGCGTCGACACGAAGGATCCCGACGCCCGGGAAAGTCTCCTTCAGTTCGTCCTCCACCATCTGGGTCCCCGCGCCGAAAAAGTTGAGCATACCGCCGCAGTCCGGGCATCTGGAATCCAGATATCTGCTTGTTCCGCAGTAGTGACAGATCATCCGGCGCCGGTTGGCATGCCAGGTCATCGAGACCGAGCAGTGCGGGCAGCGATAGATATATCCGCAGGTGCCGCAGGTGACCAGCTTGTTGGTGCCGCGGCGGTTCAGGAAGAGGATGGATTGTTCGTTCCGCTCGATCCGTTCCAGGATGGCGTCCCGGAGACTCTTGCTCAGACTGGAGGAATTGCCCTGAAGCAGCTCCTGCTTCATATCCACAATATGGACCGCCGGAAGCGGCTGCTCATTGTAACGGTGATTCAGCCTATGATAGCCGTATTCCCTCTGCTGGGCCAGATAACGGCTTCCGATATCCGGCGTCGCTGAGCCCAGGAGCAGGAACGCGCCGGACTGAATGCAGCGAAAACGCGCAATCTCGCACGCCTGGTAGCGGGGAACGGATTCGGAGGCGTAACTGTCCTCCTGCTCCTCGTCGATGATGACAAGGCCGAGATCCGCAACCGGCGCAAACACCGCGCTCCTCGTGCCGATCACAAGCTTCGCGTCGCCGCGCTTGATGCGCTTCCACTCGTCGTATCGCTCGCCGGAGGAGAGCCCGCTGTGCAGAATGGCAACGCGGTCGCCAAACCAGGACGAAAACAGCGACAGGGTCTGCGGCGTCAGTGAGATCTCGGGAACCAGAAGGATAACGCCGTGCCCCTCCTCCAGGGTCTCGCTGATGAGGTGGGCATAGACGCTGGTTTTCCCGCTGCCCGTCACGCCGGCAAGCAGGCTGACCGCGCCGGCCTGCATTCCTTTACGCTCTTCGCGGATGGCGTGCAGCACTTCCCTCTGCTCCCTGTTCAGAAGAGGAATGGGCTGCCGTTCGGTATCGCTGAGTTCGGGACGGCGCAGCACCTCCTGCTGGTACAGTTCCACCAGACCGAGCTCGGCAAGGCGCTTCAGCACCGGCCGCCCGGCTCCGGTGTGCTGCATCACATCCTGTACTGAGAGGACCTCGAAGCTTGCCAGCAATTCGAGCACCTCAGCCTGTTTCGGCGCGCGCAGCAGCTTTGTCTCGGCGTACTGGGCTGCCTCTTCCGCCGGCACGGCAAGACGCAGCATCTCCCGCGTCTTATCCCTGCTTCTCTGTCTGCCGGTCTTGTCGAACCAGTAGCCCGCAGGGAGCATGGAACGCACCGCCTCATAGACCGTGCAGAAGTAGCGCTCCCGCATAAAGAGCGCCAGACGAAGCTGTTCCTGTGTCAGAAGCGGCTCGGCCTCGGCAGTCCGGATCAGCTCCTTGCAGTTAGGGTAATCGCTGGTCTCGGCAACGGACAGCACAACGCCCTCCGAGACGCGGTTTCCCTTGCCGAAGGGAACAAACACCCGCGTTCCGGGTCCTGCTTTCCCTTCCAGTTGCTCCGGGATCCGATAATCGTAAGGCTTGTCGATGCTGTAATTTGCCGCGGAAACTGCGATCCTCGCGAACATCGGGCCGATCAGCGGATGGTCAGTTTTCCGGTGTATACTTCGTCAATGGCCGTGGAGACAGGCTTTTTCTCCAGCATGACCTCACGGTCCTCTGCTTCGGCGGAGAGCGTTCTTGCGCGTCTCGCAACGAGATTGACAAGCTGATAGCGGCTTCCGACTTTGTCTACCAGTTCGGCTACCGGGGGATAAAGCATCATAATAACATCAATTCCTTTTCTTTGTTCTGTCTGTTTGGGTGTGCGTATTGTTGAAATAAGCCCTCAGGCTCATTGTCAGCAGTTGAAGTCCGGTTCTCTCAGCGCGAGGGCCTTTGTCCGGTCAAAACGGCAATACTCGGCCGTGATGATGGCGTTAAACTCCTTCGCGGCGGTTTCCACGTCCTCGTTCACGATCAGATAGTCGTAAAAGTCCGCCTCTTCGATCTCCTGGCAGGCGCGCCGGATCCTCGCCTCGATGGTCTCACGGGAATCCGTGCCCCGCTTGATGAGCCGTTCCCGCAGAGTCTCCATAGACGGCGGCAGGATAAAAACCGTGATGGCTTCCGGGATCTTCTCATAGACCTGGCGTGCGCCCTGGATCTCGATATCCAGGATAACGTTCATTCCCTCTTCGAGTTTTTCTTCAACGAAGCTGCGCGGCGTCCCATAGGAGTGGTTCACATAGCTGGCATATTCCAGCAGTTCATCTGCGGCGACCATCTCGTCAAAACGCTCCTGATCGATGAAGAAGTACTCCCTGCCGTGGACTTCGCCCGGTCTCGGTTCTCTGGTTGTGACAGAAGTGGAGAAGCAAAAAATGCTCCGCTCCTGCATCGCTTTGAAGACGATCGTGCTCTTCCCGACTCCCGAAGGCCCGGACAGTATGATCAGTTTCCCTTTTTCCGCCATTGGGCAGTGTCCTCCGTTTTATTCATTCGCAAGAATGCGCGCGGACAGTTCTTCCGGAGTAAGAGAAGAGAGGATCAGATGGTCGCTTTCCATCAGCAGAACCGATTTCGTGCTTCTGCCGAAGGAGGCATCGACCAGCAGTCCCTTCTCCCGGCTGTCGGAAATCAGCCTCTTGATCGGGGCCGAGTCCGGAGAGAGAATGGTCACAATCTTGTCGACCGCAACGTAGTTTCCGAATCCGATTGCAAGCAGCTGCAGTTCCTGTTGCTTATTCAATGTTCTGAACCTGCTCCCGTATTTTTTCGATTTCCGACTTCAGCTCTACTACCGTGTAGGCAATCTCGGAATCCTGGCACTTGGAGCCGATGGTATTGGCCTCGCGGTTGAACTCCTGGATCAGGAAATCCAGCTTGCGCCCGATGGGCGATCCCTGATTAAGCAGCGTCCTGAGCTGGGAGAGGTGGCTGTGCAGGCGGACCGTTTCCTCATCAGTGGCAATGCGGTCTGCAAAGATTGCCGCCTCCGCGATGATGCGCTCCTCCGCGGCGGAAGTATCCTCAAGGACCTCGCGCAGTTTGTTCTCCAGCCTGCTGCGGTAAGCGGACACCGTCTTGGGACTCTGCAGTTCAACTTCTCCGACAAGCGTTTCGATGCGGTCCGCTTTGGCGAGCAGATCTTCGCAGAGCTTCTCCCCTTCTCTGGCACGCATCTGGTTAAAGTCCCCGATCGCGCTGTCCAGCAGCGGCTTCAGCGCTTCCAGAAAGGCTTCCTGGTCCAACTCCTCCTTCTCGAGCGACAGCACGTCCGGGAAGCGGGCGATGTCCAGGGCGGAAGGCGTGGCAGGAAGATTCAGCTCTTCTCCGATGGCGCAGACGGCGTCGCGGTATGCCGCGGCAAGGCGCTCGTTGACCCGGATGCGGGTCTGGTCACTCTCGACGGAATCGAGGGTCAGGAAGACATCCACCTTGCCTCTGGAGACCCTGTCCTGGATATAGGCCTTTACGGCGCTCTCTGCAAACAGGAAGCCGCGTGGAAGCTTGATATTGAGATCCAGATAGCGGTTATTGACACTGCGGAGCTCAAGACTGAGTGAAAGGCCGGCAACAATCCCCTTGGCGCTGCCGTATCCGGTCATACTTCTGATCATGTTTTACCTCTGTGTTATGAAATGATTTCAAACTGGATCTGCTGCTCGGCGGTCTTTCTCTTCTGTACCTGAACCAGCAACAGCGCGGCGAAGACGAGGAACACAAAACTCACCAGGATCGCAATGCCCTCAGACGCGCCCAGCAGCGAAGCGAGCGCAAAACCAAGGATAAAGAACAGCAGCGGAACGACATAAACCAGTATCGCCGCTGAGAAAACCTTCGATGTGCGGCTTTCGATCACGACACGCTGACCGGGTCTGGCGTTGATGCTGTTTTTTGCGACGGCTTTCAGTTCTGACTGGAAGATGCAGCTTTCACAGCTGCCGCAGTTGCTCCCACAGGCGGTGGAACGCGTGACGACCACTTCCGCCATAGCGTTGGGAAGCAGCCTGGTCACAATGGCATCCTGAGTCATAGGCTTCTCCTGTTTTGGACTTAAGACCGGCTGAGATCAACCGAGATCTGATTGCTTCCGACCGCGCCGACATCCACAAAGCCATCCACGTAAATCTTTGCCGTCACCATAAAGGGTCCTGTGGAATCTTTGTAATCGGTGAGGTCGGCAACCGCGCGGATGCTCTCCGGCGTCAGCTGAGCCAGCTCTTCTTCCGTGCCGCGGATCACAACGTCGATGCTCTCGCTGATGATCTCGGCGTTGACGCCCTCCGGCAGATTGATAACGGAGATGTTCTTTACGGTGAAGGTCTCGGTGCTCAGACCGATGACCTCGATATCCACCTTCGCCTCGGTGACGCCGCTGATGTTGCGGAGGGAATTGTCAAAGGGGATGGTATAGGTCTCGGAGAAGCTGCTGCGGAACTCGGACAGATCCACCGTGCTGAGGATGATCCGGTTCATGCCGTCCAGGATGGCCGAATCGCCCGCCAGCGTGATCCGGTCGGGTGTGATGGTGACAACGGTATTGGCCGTCGTCGCGCCGGAGCCCTCAATCAGCTCGACCGAGAGCGGGATATCCTTGATCTGCAGGATCGGCAGCGTCGCTGTGACGGTCTCTTCCGAGGCGGTCAGATACTCGGTGGAAACGGCGTCTCCGCTGCTGTTCATCAGAACAAACGGCGCGTCCTCGGTGTGGCTGCTGGAGACGGTCTGTCCGACGCCGAAGCTCACCCAAGCATAGGAGACGTCCTTCAGATAGGCGTCCGGCCCGGTCACTGTGATGGTGGACGGTTCAAACATCGGCGACTCGGCCGTGTAGCCGTCGGCCAGCTTGCCTTCAAACCCGCCGCGTACCGGAACAGACACCGAGTTGAGATTCGAGACCATGAAGTTCACCGTCTCCGGGCTGTAAGAAACCTCGGCAAGATTGCGCGTGTCCACCCCGTCCGGGTAGACCAGCTTGTACTTCATGGACGCATAGGCGGATCTGCTGAGCTTGCTCACATCGATCTGAGCGGTCAGGTCTTCCGAATCCAGCGCATCGACAATTCTTCTGGGGCCGCGGATCTCAACACGGACGTTGTTGGTATCCACATCCGTGACGATCAGATTCCTGGAGTTGCGGAGCGCTTCCTCTCCGACGATCTCGACCTGTACACCGCGGAAAATCTGCGTCACCACCGAGTTCTCCGTGCTGACGACATAGATCCAGATGGCAAGCGAAGACAGCAGGGAAATCACAATCCAGAATATTTTGCTGTCAAATATCGCTGTTTTCTGTTTCTTCTGCTCCATTCTGTTCCCTCTTCCATAGGTGTTGCAATGTTTCCTTCACACGGTCGATCCAGGTCTTCTTCTCCTCATCCACAACAAGCTCGTGATGAAGCAGTTCCGTCAAGGTGGCTCCGTTCAGGTGGCGCTTCAGGGTCCCGTCCAGTGCCAGCGAGATCGCCCCCGTCTCTTCCGAGACGATGATGACGACCGCGTCCGACTGCTCGCTCAGGCCGATACCGGCCCGGTGTCTCATGCCGAGATCCTTGCTCAGGTTCCGGCTCTGTGTCAGCGGGAGCACGCAGCCAGCCGCAGCGACCCGTGCTTCGCGGATGATCACAGCCCCGTCATGGAGCGGCGCTTTGTTGTAAAACAGATTCTTGATCAGTTCCGTCGTCACATCGGCATTCACAATGGTGCCGGTGTTCATGATGGAGCCCAGATCCACACCCCGCTCAAAAATCAGCAACGCGCCGGTCCTGGACGCGGACATATCCGTGCAGGCCTGCACGACCTGGGAGATGGCCGTCTCCAGTTCCGGGGTGGAGATACTGCGGTTTGAAGACAGACTGCTGCCGAAGCGCTCCAGCGCACGGCGCAGCTCCGGCTGAAAGAGAATCACAACCGCGATAAGCCCCAGCTCCATCGCTCGGCGCAGCAGGAAGTTGATCATCGTAAGACCGAGCAGATACGACAAAAGCAGGATCACGATCAGCAGCATAATCCCGCGCGCAAGATTTCTGGAATTGGTTCTCCGCACAAACCAGATCGCCTTATAGATCAGGTAGGCGACAATGATGATATCAATCGCGTCTGCGATACCGATTGTCTTGATATAGCTGATTGCTGTGCTGAGAAGGTTGGCAATCGTATCCATTACAGTCTCCTCAAATGGCAGATAACATAACTAAAATATTATAAGTCAAAATCGCCTAAAGTGCAAGTTCTATCTTTCGCTTCCGGCGGCTGAAACAGCCGCGGACACCCGGTCGTAAACCGCCTTCTGCTCCTGCATGGTCAGTTCGTTCTCCCGCCGCATCACATATTGATAGGTATCGTCGCTGCTCAGACTGCTCATATAGAGCACATAGCGCCCCGCCGCGAGAGAGGCCCCGTATGCCAGGTCCGCGCTCTCCGCGAGGTGATACTTCGCCGTCCTGTCCGCGTACGGAAGCAGTTCCTCGGCCATCTCGAGGGTCTTGCCCATCATGTTGACGATCTCCAGGCAGATGCTGACCGCCGTCTGTCTGGAGGCTTCGATGCGGTGCTCATCGCCCTCTGTCATCGCGCGGCGAAGCGGGCCACGGCACTTTACGTCCTCGTCGATGAGCTTCACCATATAGGATCGCAGAATCTCCGTGTTGCGGACATACCACTCCAGCTTCTCGTTCTGTTCCGGACCCTGGGCAGCTTCTCTCGCCGCCCGTTCGAGCAGAGCGGCGGCAAAGGCGGCCGATGACGCCGCGGCGGAACCCGCGTCCGGTCTCCCTTCCGGATCGGAAAGCTTTGCCGTCAGCGCGTCGACGGTATCGTTTTTCAATATTTCAATCTTGATTTTGTCTGCCATGGAAGCCTCCGGTTCATCTGTCAGTCATTGTGGTTGAACTCCCGCAGCTGCAGTCCCTCGTTTTTGTTCAGGGCCCAATCCACACACCACGGAGAGGTAAAAAGCAGCAGGTTGTTGCCGCGGAAATCCTGTACCCATTTGGTGTCGCTGGTAAGGTTCAGCATGGGGATGTTGACGTTATCGCCGGATACCCAGCGGATCAGTTCGTACGGGAGCGTCCTTCTGCGGATGTCCACGCCGTATTCCGTCTTCAGCCGGTACTCCAGCACTTCAAACTGCAGCACGCCGACCACGCCGACCAGCACTTCTTCCACGCCGGTATTGGGTTCATGGAAGATCTGGATGGCGCCTTCCTGGGCGATCTGCATGATGCCTTTTTCAAACTGCTTTCGCTTCATGGTGTCGATGCGCTCGACCGAGGCAAAGTGCTCCGGAGCGAAGCTTGGGATTCCCTCATAGCGGATGTTCATCCCCTTCTCGCACACGGTATCGCCGATCGAGAAGATCCCGGGGTCGAACACGCCTATGATATCGCCGGCGTAGGCCCTGTCGATGACGGCGCGGTCCGAAGCCATCAGCTGCTGGGGCTGGGAAAGGCGCAGGGCCTTCTCCCCCTGGACATGATAGTATTCGCGCTCCCTCTCGAACATGCCGGAACAGATCCGCATAAAGGCGATCCTGTCGCGGTGAGCTTTGTTCATGTTGGCCTGGATCTTGAACACGAATGCCGAAAAACCGTCCGAGCAGGGGTCGATCACGCCGCTGTCCGTTGTACGCGGAAGAGGCGGCACCGTCATCTCAAGAAAGCTCTTGAGGAAAGGCTCAACACCGAAGTTGTTCAGCGCGGAGCCGAAGAACACCGGGCTCAGTTCCCCGGCGCGGATCGCCTCCAGGTCAAAATCGTAACCGGCTCCGTCTACCAGCTCGACGTCGTCTTCGAGCGTCTGGCGCAGCCTCTCTCCGATCAGCTCATCCAGCAGGGCTGTGTCATCGAGGCTGCAGGCAATCGACGAGATACGGTTCTGCCCGCTGTGAAACTCCTGGAAAGCCAGGATCTGCCGGTTCTGCCGGTCATAAACGCCCTTGAAGTCTCTCCCGCAGCCGATCGGCCAGTTCATCGGGTAAGTGCCGATGCCGAATTCTTTCTCCAGCTCTTCCAGCAGATCGTAAGGGCTCCTCGCCTCGCGGTCCAGCTTGTTGATAAAGGTGAAGATCGGGATGTGGCGCATGGCGCAGATTTTAAAGAGTTTCCTGGTCTGCGGCTCGATACCCTTTGCCGCGTCGATCACCATGACGGCCGAATCCGCTGCCATCAGGGTGCGGTAGGTGTCTTCCGAGAAGTCCTGGTGTCCAGGGGTATCGAGGATATTGATACAGAAGCCGTTGTATTCAAACTGCATGACGGACGAGGTGATTGAGATTCCTCTCTGCTTCTCCAGTTCCATCCAGTCGGATACCGCGTGTCGCGCAGTCGCCTTCCCCTTGACAGATCCGGCCAGCTGGATGGCTCCGCCGTAGAGCAGGAGCTTTTCCGTCAGGGTCGTCTTACCGGCGTCCGGGTGCGAGATGATCGCAAACGTTCTTCTTCTGTTGATTTCATCATTCAATCTGGGCATAAAAATATCAGCGCTCCAATTGCAGTTTTATTCACGCTATGTTACCACAACACGGTTTGAATTGCAATGATTCAAATACGAAAACATGGTCATTCCGCGCTTGATGACATTCAGGAAATATGTTAGAATACGCGCATGAATAACGATGCTTTCAAAACAGAATACAGTTCCGCGCGCAGGGCATGGCTGGAGCATTATTTCGCCTCTCTGAACCCGATGCAGAGGCAGGCCGTGCTCACCACGCAGGGGCCGGTCCTCATTCTGGCCGGCGCCGGCAGCGGGAAAACCACCGTTCTGATCCAGCGAATTGTGAATCTGCTCCGTTTCGGCGTCGGGTCAGATTCGGACGAGCTGCCGGTCGACGCGGGAGAAGAAGGGCTTCAGGCGCTGCGCACGCTTTCACCGGAGGCGGAGCGGTACGCCGTTCTACGTCCGGTCCCGCCCTGGAAGATCCTTGCCATTACCTTCACCAACAAAGCCGCCGACGAACTGAAGGCTCGCCTTGCGTCCAGTCTGGATGCGCGGGCGGAAGAGATCTGGGCCTGCACCTTCCATTCTGCCTGCCTGCGTATTCTCAGGCGGGATGCAGAACTCCTCGGCTATTCCTCCGGCTTCGGCATCTACGATACCAACGATAGTCTCAGTCTGATCAAGCGGATCCTGAAAGACCAGAATCTGGATGAAAAGGCCTATCAGCCGCGCAGCATCCTGTCCGCAATCAGCCGCGCCAAGGACGAAAAGATCCTTCCCGAGGAATATGCCTCCAATGCCAGACAGAGCCGCGATGCACGCGGGATCCGGATTGCGGAGCTCTATAAGGAATATTCGAAGAGGCTGTTTGCCGCAAATGCCATGGATTTTGACGATCTGATCCTGAACACGGTCCTGCTGCTGGAGCGCTTTGAGGATCGCCGCAGCTACTGGCAGCAGCGCTTTGCGTACATCATGGTCGATGAATACCAGGACACCAACCATCTGCAGTATCTGCTGATCTCCCTGCTGGCGGCCGAGCACCGCAACCTCTGCGTCGTGGGCGACGATGACCAGAGCATCTACCGCTTCCGCGGCGCAACCATCGAGAATATTCTCTCTTTTGAAAAACAGTTTGCCGGCTGCCGTACGGTACGCCTGGAGGAAAACTACCGCAGCACCGAACAGATTCTGGAAGCTGCGAACAACGTGATCCGGCACAACCGAGAGCGCAAAGGCAAGGAGCTCTGGACCGGTCTGGGCCGCGGCGATCCCGTGAAGGTCTTTACCGCGCGGGACGAGAACGAAGAAGCCTCCGCTATCGCCGGTTCCATTCTGTCGGACTTTTCCCGCGGGATGCGCTGGCGCGACCACGCGATCCTGTACCGCATGAACGCCCAGTCCAGCCAGCTGGAGTTTGCGCTGAAGCGCTCCGGTATCCCCTACCGCGTCATTGGCGGTGCCCGCTTCTTCGACCGGGCCGAAGTCAAGGATATCCTCTCCTATCTCTGCGTCATCGCTGATCCGAAGGACGAACTGCGTCTGACAAGGATCATCAACGTCCCTGCCCGCGGGATCGGCGACAGGAGCGTGGAAACCGCCCATGCTCTTGCGCTGCAGTACGGCGTCCCGCTGTTTGAGATTCTGGAAAAGGCGGATCTCTATCCGGATCTGACCCGCCCGGCCCTGCGGATGCGCCAGTTTGCCGGGATGATCCGTGATCTGCAGGATCCCGCGCTCAGCTGCGCCGAGATCTACGACCAGGTTCTGGAGAAGACCGGGTATCTCCGTCTGCTGGAGGAGAGCAAAGACGAAAAGGATCAGACCCGCGCGGAAAACGTCCGGGAGCTTAAGAGCAGCATCCTCACCTTTGAAAAGGAAACCGGAGACAGCAGCCTGGAAGGCTATCTTGCCAGCATCGCGCTTTATACGGATATCGACTGCTTGGACCGGGAAGAGGACAGCGTAGTGATGATGACCATCCACAGCGCCAAGGGTCTGGAATTCCCCGTCGTCTATGTGGTCGGTCTGGAGGAAGGGATCTTTCCGGGTCTGCGTTCCATCGGCGAACAGGATGAGATGGAAGAAGAACGCCGTCTCTGCTATGTCGCCTTTACCCGGGCGAAGGAAAAACTGATTCTCAGCCATGCCCGGCAGCGCATGCTCTTCGGAAAAACCACAGCCAACCGCCCAAGCCGTTTTCTGGAAGAATCGGAGCTGGAAACCGACGAGAGTTCCTCTCCCTCCTACGGAAATTATGGGAGCCAGGCTTATTCCCGCAGCGGTTCGGGCTTCCAGGCAGGCCGTCGCTCGCAGGGCGCCGCGGGTTATTCCCCGTCTTCCCACAGGAAAACAGAAGCCCGTTCCAGGCCTGCCGTCACGCCGCAGGAGCCCGCTCCGCTCCCGCAGCTCTCGCCCGGGCTGAGAGTACACCACAATGCCTTCGGCGACGGAACTGTTGTGAAGCTCACTCCGATGGGCGGCGATCAGCTGGTGGAGCTGGAATTTGACACCGTGGGAAAGAAAAAACTGATGCTGAAAGCAGCGGCCCGGTATCTCAAAATTCAATAATCTTTTCATTTTCTTTTTATAGACTGTTCACGTATCCCAATCTTCCCGATGCTATAATCTGCTCAAATCATCAAACGAAAGGAAGATCAACACTATGGACGTTCAAAGCACCATCAGCAAGCTGAAAGAACTGGTCAGCAAGGGCAATGTCTCCCGCATCGTCATAAAGCGCAAGGATCAGCAGATCGTCAACATCCCGGTCAATGTCGGCGTCGTCGGCGCGGTTGTCGGTCTGGCCTATGCAAAATGGGTCATGCTGGCCGGCGTTCTGGCCACGGTCGGTTTCGGCTGCACGGTTGAGGTCGTCAAATCCGACGGCGCTGTTGTCAACGTCATGGACGAGGAGAGCAACCAGAAGGTCCGCAATTTTGCGACAGACGCCGTTGAAAAGGTCAAAGAGTCCATCCCCGTCACCATCAACGTTGACCTCAAGCGGGAAGACACTCCTGTTGACGCCGATTTTGAGCAGGTCGTGGACGACAGCGAAGCCAAACCGTAATCCATTTTAAAAAGACAAATTCCCTCCCCTGTCCGGGAGGGAGTTTGTCGTATCGGAGCAGAAGCCATGAAAGAATTCACAGTTGGCAGGAACGATGCCGGGCAGCGGCTGGATCGCTTTGTCGCAAAAGCGGTTCCTCTTCTCCCGGACAGCCTCTTACAAAAGTACATCCGCCTCAAGCGCATCAAATGCAACGGCAAAGCGGCAAAGCGGGATCTTCGTCTGGAAGCCGGGGATGTTCTGTCCCTGTATATCAACGACGAGTTCTTTGAGACTCCCCGGGAGGAGAATGCCTGGCTGAAGATCGCAAAGCCCCGTCTCAGCGTTGTTTACGAGGATGAGAACATTCTCCTCGCCGACAAGAAACCCGGCGTGCTCTGCCACAGCGCCGGGAAATGGGATTACAACACCCTGATCGCCAATATCCAGGCTTATCTTGCCCAGAAGGGCGAATGGCGTCCAAAGGAGGAAAACGCCTTTACTCCGGCGCTCTGCAACCGCATCGACCGCAACACCGGCGGCATCGTCATTGCTGCCAAAAACGCCGAGGCGCTCCGCATTCTGAATGAGAAAATCCGTGACCGGGAGATCGACAAGTACTATCTCTGCGTTGTCTGCGGAAAGCCGAAACCTGCAGACGGACGGCTGGAGGACGAGCTGTTCAAGGACGCGGTGAAAAACCAGGTTTTCGTAAAAGAGAAGGCGGAACCCGGCTCCCGTCACGCAGTGACAGAATACCGGGTTCTGCAGGTCCGCGACGGGCTGTCACTGGCGGAGTGTCACCTGCTGACCGGCCGTACCCATCAGATCCGCGCCCAAATGGCCCATGCCGGCTGGCCTCTGCTCGGAGACGGGAAGTATGGGAAAGAGCAGCTCAACCGCCGCTATCACGAAGACGGTCAGGCACTCTACTCCTGGAAGCTCCGTTTTGATTTTCCCACCGATGCGGGAATCCTGAACCCCCTGCGGGGCAGGACTTTTACAGTGGATCCTGAGAATATCGATTTTGTCCGGAAGTATTTTCCGGATTACCGGGCTCCGGGAAAGGAAGACGGCTGATACACGCTGAAGCTCAGTCCTCTGTTCTTGCGACGTCCGTACGGATCCGCTTTCTCTCGCCCTTTTCCCGGAGGCGGAAGTAGGCGTTGGATTCGCTTCCGGTCGCTTCCCGGATCACAAACCGGCCGCCATATATTCTGCCGGTGTCCAGTTCTTCCACATAGTCTGTATAGATTCTCCCGCACTGAGGACAGCTCTGCGGAAACAGCGTCGCTTCAAACAGCTCTCCGCACCATTCACAGGCGTACAGCTTCGGCGATGGCAGGTCCTCTTCCACCACAACCGCACCGGGTGCATTCCCCTGTCCGGTCTCCAGGCGTTTTTTCAGTATCCGCTTTTTCGCTTCTTCCAGCGCTTTCTTTCCGATATTCATAAAGTTCTCCTTCCAAACAAAGAAAGGAACGTTTTTATCATGGCTATTCCATCGGACCCAATGATCCTTCTGAGCTTTATCAACACGAAGCTGCGCGATCAATATCCCTCTCTGGATGCTCTCTGTGAGGATCTCGATACCGACAGGACCGTTTTGACAGAGACGCTCCGGTCTGTCGGTTTTGTTTACGACGAGGAACGGAATCAATTCCGCTGACACGGCAATCCCGATCTCCGGCTTTTATCAACAGGCAGCCTTCCGGCTGCCTGTCTTTTTCTTCTGTTCAGCGCTCCAGCGCCGGCGTCCAGTAGGTCTGCTGATAGAGATCCGTAAACTGGAAGCTCTGACGGAGATTGCCGTCCCCGAGGTCGACATAGGAGATCTCCATCTCTTCCTCCACCGTCATGGGATCACCAAGCAGATAGTTGTCCTGGTACACGCCGGTATAACTGTAGTACTCGCAGATAAAGTCGAGCGTGTCCCCAACCTTCCAGAAGTTTTTCTCTTCGGCCGCGGTAACCCAGTCCGCCTCGGTTGTCTCCACCCTGTCGGTCAGGGCCGGCACCCCTTTGGCGACGGTCTCGGTCACATTCTCATCATAAACCTGCCGGAGTCCGGTGATGGTCCCGTAAGGATGCTCGGGATCAAAGCGGATCATGATGTTGACCCGCTCTCCGTTCAGCAGTGCCGGAACAAAGCCGGTGGAAACGGCGTCGTCCCCTTCGCCGACGGTATATTCGTGGTAGTAGGCGACGGGCTGGCCGTTGATGGCAATCCAGGTGTTGTCCTCCGGCGCCAGCAGGTTTCCGTTGTCATCAAAGTCGAAGACGTTGTCAAGGCCGAGGTTGATGTATCCGTTGCCGTCGTCATAGAAGAGGTTGTAATCCAGGCCCTCGATCAGCGCCCACTGTTCATCCGGCAGCGCGATGACTTCCTCGCCGTCGGCATTGACGTTCCAGACCAGATAAGTCGGGTCAAAGCTGTTATCCGCGATATAACGGGCCGTCTCTTCTTCGTTCATTGCACGGCCGGAGAAGAAGCCTGTATTGGAAGAGGAATACCCCGGTACGCTTGTATAGCCCCCGCCCAGGAAGGCGTTCAGCAGCTCGGAAATCATATCCATGTCGCCGGAGGAGGAACTGCCGTAACCGCCCGTCAGGATCGACGGCATGCTGTAGCCGCCGACACCGGAGGCCGCCTGTCCGCTGACCTCGAGGCTTGCAAAGGCCCGGATGCAGTCGGAATAGCTCTCGTCCATACCGATTGCGTCATAGGTCGAGCAGGCAGCGTCGACCTTGTTGGTGCGCCGGTACGGGAAGTAGATCGAAATGCCGTAGGAGTCGGACATGTTGTCGGAGGTGCGGTTATATTTGATGGCTTTCTGCAGGGCTTTCGCCAGAGCCTCGCTCTCTTTGGTGCCGAGGCGTTTGGTAAAGTGGACCAGGTCGATCTGATCAATGACCGAGCTGCGGGCAAATTCACGCGTTCCGTTGCGCGCCGTGGAAATCTGCTGATATTCGTTATTCTTGATCATCGTGGTCAGCGATTTAGAGAACTTCTTCAGCGGGGATGGCACCGTCTTGGTCAGTTCGGCAAGGTCGACCACCGACAGCGTCGCGCTCTGGCCGCGGGTCTGGGAGGCACAGGTCGAGACAAAGTCGTCCACGATGTTCTTTCCGACCTCCACCGTCGGCATGCCGGGATTGGAGGAGAGCTTGTTCAGCCAGTTGGTGTAGTACCATCCGATGCCGGGTTCCGTCTCTTCCGACGCGATCATATAATCGGCATAGTTATCCAGCATCAGCCCGGTCTCCAGCGTTGCCATCAGGCAGGCGTCAAAACCGACAAAATCGAACGTGACGCCGCTGTCCTTAAGGGCCTGATTGATCCCCGCCAGGCTCATACTGCCGCTTCTCGGGTATTTTTCGTCATAGCCGTAGCCGCTGACAGAGCCGCCGCCGTGATCCCACAGGATCAGCTCGTTGCGGTTGGCCGGGTAGCGCTGTGCGCACCACTTGATGAAACCGGACAGCGTATCCGGGTTGGTCATGGCCGCATTGCCCATATCCGCCGACAGCCGTTCCAGCCCGCCATTCTTGACCTCATAGATCTGGTTGCGGTCCGAGGAGACGACGGAGTTGTTCCAGCGGGTGCAGCCGCCGGTATAGACGATAATCCGAACGTTGCTGGAGAGCTTAGCCTTGGTCATTTCGACCAGGTCCTTGGTCGCCATACTGCTCCGGGACTCCAGGTCGGTCCCGCACATATAGATCATGACCGTGACCTTGTCCGTACCGTCGCCCTTGATGACCGTGCGTTTTTCACGCGCGCCGGAGCTCACGGTCGTGTCCGCCGTCGTGGTGTTTGTGCTCGTGACCTCAGTGCTGGAATTGCCGGAGTAGATGTTCTGGAAGCTGTCCGGTGAAATCCCGAAATCGATATTCGCGGTGGGCCTCGGCGTGGCAGTCGGCGTCGGGGTCGCGGTGGGCCTCGGCGTGCTGACATAAGCTGTCGGCGTCGGGGTCTGATAGGTCTCCGTCGGTTCCCCGCCGAACAGATTGTTCCCACCGAAGAGCAGCAGCGCGGCGATCGCCACCAGAGAGAGCGCCCCTCCGCTCCGTTTGACGGTGCGGTTTGAGGTCTTTCGCCCGGTCTCTTGGATGTTCTGCGTGTTGGAGCCGAAATTGTTCGGCCCGCCGTTCCCGATCGGGCCGGTCCCGAGTCCTTCTCCTCTGCGGTATACGGACTTACCGCTTCCGGTCACATTCTTCTTGTGTCCTGTCGGTCTCTTGTTTTCCATTTTGCACCTCGTATGATCGATCTGTCTTTCCGACGATTCCGTATATAAAATTCTGCGTATCCCTGTGCTGCCGGGCTCCGGCTGCTCCCAGCCGAGATCAGCCCTGTCCCGCAAACAGCTTCTTCAGCCGAAGGGCAGCGGACTTCAGTTCGTTTTTGCTGTAGAAGTTGTTCCTGTCCGCAAGCAGCTCAGTGATGGCCGCTTTTGTATCCAGCCCCCGTACCATAGCGTCCACCAGCATGGCCTCCGCGGATACCAGATGCTCCTGCTTCTGGTAGCGGTATTCTTCAAAGAGCTCAATGACTATGGCATATTCGCCTTTTTCGTAGTTCCCTTTCGCAAGAAGCTGTTCTTTCACCTGTTCCGGGCTGCCGCGGAAGCTCATCTCATGCAGCTTGGTCATATCATTCATCAGGCAGATGCTGCAGAGCGCCTTCTGCTCAATCAGAAACTCGATCAGCCCCATGATGCGCCGCGGCGACTCGTACAGGGCAAAGGTCCTGGTGCTGCGGTCCTGCCGCATCAGCTCCAGCAGGCGCAGCCGGTCCGCGTTTTCACGCGGGAAAAACCCCAGGAACGCGAAGCTGCTGAGATCAAAGCCGGAAACCGCAAGCGCGTTGACGGCGGCACAGCAGCCCGGGATCCCGACCACACGGATCCCCGCATCCACAGCGGCGCGGATCAGCTCATTCCCGGGATCGGAGATACAGGGCGTCCCGGCGTCCGTGATCACAGCGACGTTCTTTCCGGCCTGCATTTCCTGAATAAACCATCCGGCCTTTCCGTGCTCGTTAAACTTATGGTTCGAGACGAGACGGTTGCGGATCTCCAGCTTGTTGAGCAGGACCATCGAGCGGCGGGTGTCTTCGGCTGCGATGATGTCCGCTTCCTCCAGGATCTTTCTCCCCCGGGGCGACAGGTCGGCAGAATTCCCGATGGGCGTCGCCACAATATACAGTGTTCCGTAATCAGATTCTTGCATAAATACTCCAATTCATCCACTGAGATATCCCGGATATTTTATATCAATTTGAAGCGTTTGACAAGTATTTCCAAATACATCCGGGAAAATTGACAGAAAATTATTTTTCTGTCTTCTCTTTCCAGTGAAAATATGTTAATATAGGTTCAGGGAGAGAGTAAAGCCTCTTCCGGAAAGGAGTTGACAGATATGAAATTCACTTTCGCTGAAAAACGGATGGATTCCTCTGAAGATCTGCGCGCGTATTCGACCAAGAAGATCTCCAAACTGGACCGCTTCTTCAAAAACGAGGCCGAAGCCTTTGTCACTTTCAGCCTGGAGCGTGGACGCTACCGGGCAGAGATTACGATTCACAACAACGGTACCTATTACCGTGCCAGTGAGCTGACAAGCGATATGTATGCTTCCGTGGACTCCGGCGTCGCCGCGATCGAGCGCCAGATCCGCCGCAACAAGACCCGTCTGGAGAAGAGGCTGCGTGAGGGTGCTCTGGAGAAGGACGCCATGGCTTCCGCCTCCGCTTCCTTCGCGCCGACTGAAGAAGAGCCCGCCGATGAATTCAAGATCGTCCGCAACAAGCGCTTCTCGATCAAGCCGATGTCGGCCGAGGAAGCAATCCTGCAGATGAATCTGCTTGATCACGAGTTCTTCGTTTTCCGCAATATGGACGCAGAAGACGCGATTGCCGTCGTATACAAGCGTCGGCAGGGCGGCTACGGTCTGATCTGCGACGACGGTCTCGACGAGGCCTGATATTCAAACGCTCTCTGCGGCCGGTCGAATCCCGGCCGGCCGCAAGATACAATAACAGGAGGTTTTCTCTATGAAATGTCCGCGCTGCGGCAGTGAAATGGTAATTGATTCCCACCGCAAAATTCCTCTGAATATGTGCTACAACTGCGGCTACATCGAGGGCCGCACAACCGATGACACCCAGATGGGCGCAACAAACTACGATCATCTTCAGGATCTGAACCTGAATGAGACCGCAGCTTTCATTGCAGAAGGCCTCAAGAAGAAGGGCGTAAGCATTGAAGAAGAGCTGATCTCCGGCTGGCTTATGGAGACCCATTTCTGATTTCGAACATCATGTGCAATAAAAAACACCCAAGTGGGTGTTTTTTTATTGCATATGGAGTACTTTTCCGATTTTTTCTCCGCCGGGGATCAGTTTCATATCCGCGTTTGTGATGCTCTTTGTTCTCACCACCGCAAACAGGTAGACGACGACAGCCACGAGGATCGCAAGCAGCATGGAAACAAACATACCGAGTTTTCCCGCCGAGCCGAGGATCCGGGTGCAGAGCGTATACACCGCAAGGGCAAACGCACCCATGATGAGGCTGCAGAGCACAGGCTTGCCGAACGCCTGATGCAGATTCGGGTTCTGTCCCAGCGCTCTGCGTATAAAGTAATAGTCCAGCAGCGCCATGCAGAGGTAACCGATCAGCGTCCCGATCGGCGCGCCGTAGATGTTCACAGCGGGGATTGAGATGATGGTCCAGTTGATCAGGATCTTCAGCAGCGACCCTGAAATCAGCGCGATCATCGGCAGACGCTCCTTCCCGGAAGCCTGCAGGATGGCATTCTCCATCAGCACAATGCAGACGAAAAAGGATGCCACACCCATGATGCTGAGCAATCCGGGGCCTGCTGCATTGCTGTTGGGATAGAGTACGTTCACAATCGGGTACGAGAGAACCGCAAGCCCCACGCCCATCGGCATGGAGATAACAGACGCGATACGCATGGCATCCTCGGAGGTCTGCTCCGCTTCCGCCCGGTTCCCTCTCGCAATGGCGCCGGCGACTGCCGGGACAATCGCAATCGTCAAGGGAGTCATGAACGCGGCAGGCAGGTTAAAGAGCGTCTGGACTTTGCCGTATACGCCGAAGAGGACACCCGCCTCGTGTTCGGCAAAACCCGCGGCCGCCAGGCGGCTGTGGCAGATGCCGGGGTCCAAAGAGCTCAGGATCGCCATGATGCTGGCGCCGAGAGAGATCGGGATACCGATGCGCAGGATGTTCCACGCGATCTGAGCGGTCGTGCCGGTCTCCTCCCTCTCATCCGGAAGCTCCGGACTGTAGTTGCACCGTTTATAGAAGATCATATACCCGAGCGAGATCACCGAACCGATCGAAACGCCCAGAATGGCGCCTGCCGAGGCTTCGGGAAGACCATGCCCGGTTTTCACCAGAGCCCCCGCAATGATCAGACCGGAAATCACCTTGAAGAGAACTTCCAGCACCTCGTCCACGGTTGTCGGGATCATGTTGCCGTTGCCCTGGCAATAGCCGCGGTAAGCGGAGACAAGGCAGACCAGCAGGATCGCCGGGGCCATGGCGCGAACGCTCAGGGCAGCATCCGGCTTTCTCAGATAAAAGTCCGCCAGCCAGTGATTCCCGAAGAACATAATCATCGAGAACACCGTGCCGATGACCGCAAAGGTGAGAATCGCAGTGCGGAACGTCTTTTCCCGTGTGGCAATTTTCCCGTTCGCGTTCGTCACGGCGATCATCCTGGACAATGCGACCGGAAGACCTGCAGTCGAAAGCGTGAAAAAAATATTGTATACGTTATAGGTAGAGAGGAAAATGCCGTAACCGTAGTCCCCCAGTATATTGGCGAGGGGCACTTTGTAGATGGCGCCGAGGATCTTCATGATCACGACCCCCAGCGTCAGGATCGCGGCGCCGTGCAGGAAGTTTTGCGACTTCTCCCCTGTTCTTCTCTGGATTCTCGGGGCTTCGGGCGCTTCGTGTTTCCCTCTCACGACACTGTCTCCATGATCCGCCGCGCCACATAGACGCCGCTTGCCGAGGCATGGGAGAGCGAATGGGTCACGCCGGAACCGTCGCCAATCACATACAGGCCCTTGCTGCAGGTCTCCAGATGGCTGTCAAGCTCGACTTCCATGTTGTAGAACTTGACCTCCACGCCGTAAAGCAGCGTGTCGTCATTCGCCGTGCCCGGGGCAATCTTGTCCAGGGCGTGGATCATCTCGATGATGCCGTCCAGGATCCGTTTCGGGATCACGAGGCTCAGGTCTCCCGGTGTCGCAGCGAGAGTCGGTGTGACGAAGCTCTCCCGGATCCTCGCCTCGGTGGAACGTCTGCCTCGAACCAGATCTCCGAAGCGCTGCACAATCACACCGCCGCCCAGCATGTTGGAGAGTCTGGCAATGCTCTCGCCGTAGCCGTTGGAATCCTTGAACGGCTCGGAGAAATGCTTCGACACCAGCAGCGCGAAATTGGTATTCTCCGTGTGTTTGGACGGATCCTCATAGCTGTGGCCGTTGACTGTGACGATCCCGTTGGTGTTTTCGTTGACGACCACGCCGTGGGGATTCATACAGAAGGTGCGGACCATGTCCTCAAACTTCTGAGTCCGGTAAACGATCTTGCTCTCATAGAGCTCATCGGTCAGATGTGCAAAAATCTCGGCAGGCAGCTCGACACGGACGCCGATGTCGACGCGGTTGGAGCTTGTGGGGATATGGAGGCTCTCACAAACGCCCTCAAGCCACTTGCTCCCGCTCCTGCCGACCGACAGGACGCAGTTGCGGCAGGTATAAACGCTGTCACCGACATGGATCTCATATCCGTCGTCCGTTCTGCTGACATTTGTGATCGTCGTGTTAAAGAAGAAATCCACATGCTCCTTCAGCTCGTTATACAGGTTTTCAAGCACGACATAGTTGATGTCCGTCCCGAGATGCCGCACCTGCGCGTCCAGCAGATGGAGTCCGTTTTCCAGGCACATTCTCTTGATCTGGGTGTTTGCGGTGGAATAGAGTTTGGTTCCCTCCCCGCCATGATCCAGATTGATCGTGTCGACATAGCGCATGAGGTCCAGCGCTTCCTGCTTCCCGATATACTCATACAGCGTCCCGCCGAACTGGTTGGTGATGTTGTACTTTCCGTCGGAAAACGCGCCCGCGCCGCCGAAGCCGCTCATGATGCTGCAGACCGGGCAGCGAATGCAGGACTTGATCTTCTTCCCGTCGATGGGGCACTTCCTCTGGTCGAGCGGGCGTCCCAGTTCAAATACGGCCAGCTTCAGGCCGCTCTTCATCAGCTCATAGGCGGTGAAGATCCCTCCGGGACCTGCGCCGACAATAATAACGTCATAATCAAAATTCAAAAAGAATCACATCCTTTTTTCTTCCGGAAAATCGATCGGGCACCCGTGGGAAACCACAGGCGCCCGCCTTTATATCCTTGACAGACAATAACACAGGCGCTACTGTCTGTCAAGTGAACGATTTGTTATTTTTTGTTCCGGATGTACTCGTCGATGCTCTTGGCGCCCGCTTTGCCGGCGCCCATGGCCAGGATGACCGTGGCGGAGCCTGTCACGGCGTCGCCGCCGGCGAACACGCCGGGCCGCGCGGTCACGCCGCCCTCATCGGCCTCGATGCCGCCCTTGCGGGTGAAGGTCAGGCCTTCGGTGGTGTTGCGGATCAGCGGGTTCGGGCTGGTGCCGATGGCAATGACCACCGTGTCGACATCCAGGACCCAGTTGGAATCCGGAACGGGAACCGGCTTCCGGCGGCCCTTCTCATCCGGCTCGCCCAGCTCCTGCTTGATGCATTCGATCCCGGTGACATGTCCTTCCTCGTCTCCGTGGATGGCGCAGGGGTTGTTCAGAAGCTTGAACTCGATGCCCTCCGCCTCGGCATGCTCCACCTCTTCCTTACGGGCGGGCAGCTCGTCCGCGCCGCGGCGATAGACGATGTACACATGCTCGGCGCCCAGGCGCTTGGAGACGCGGGCTGCGTCCATAGCGACGTTGCCTGCGCCGACGACCGCAACGCGGTTAAAGTGCTTGATGGGCGTATCATAGTCGTCGCGATAGGCTTTCATGAGGTTGGTACGGGTCAGCAGCTCATTCGCGCTGTAGACGCCCAGCAGGTTCTCGCCCGGGATATGCAGGAATTGCGGAAGCCCTGCGCCGGAGCCGATGAACACTGCCTCGAAGCCGTCGTCAAACAGTTCGTCCACAGTGATGGATTTGCCGATGATGGCATTGTTCACAATCTTGACGCCCATCTTGGTCAGGTTCTCGATCTCAGCCGCCACGATCTCCTTCGGCAGACGGAACTGCGGGATACCGTAGACCAAAACGCCGCCGGATTTATGGAAGGCTTCAAAGATGGTCACGTCATAGCCCAGCTTGCAGAGGTCGCCGGCGCAGGTCAGGCCCGCGGGGCCGGAGCCAATGACCGCGATCCGGTGACCGTTGGAAGCGGGGGCGACAGGCTCAGGCTTGTCTTCCTTGGCCATGTGGTAGTCCGCCACGAAACGCTCCAGCCGTCCGATGCCGACGCTCTCGCCCTTGATGCCGCGCACGCATTTGGACTCGCACTGCTTTTCCTGCGGACACACACGGCCGCAGACCGCCGGCAGAGAGTTGGTGCTGGTGATGATCTCATAGGCAGCGTCGAAGTCCCCGTCGCGTACCTTCTCCAGGAATCGGGGGATCTTCACGCTCACCGGGCAGCCGGTACGGCAGGGAGAGTTCTTGCAGTCCAGGCAGCGCGCTGCCTCTTTCATTGCGGTTTCCGCATCATATCCGAGGGCTACTTCGTCGAAATTACCGGCGCGAACCACAGGATCCTGCTCGGGCATCTCGTTCTTCGTCATGCTCATGTTGACTTTCAGATTAGCCATTTCTCTTTCCTCCCGTGATCTTGCAGATATGTTTTGCCGCCTCATCCTGCTCGTCCTTGTAGAACGCCGCACGCTTCAGCAGGCTGTCAAAGTCCACCTCATGGGCGTCAAAGTCAGGGCCGTCCACGCAGGCAAACTTCGTCTCGCCGCCGACGATGACGCGGCAGCAGCCGCACATGCCGGTGCCGTCCACCATGATCGGGTCGAGCGAGATGATGGTCTTGATCCCATAGGGACGGGTCACATCGGCCAGGAACTTCATCATGATATCCGGCCCGATCGCGATCACGCGGTCGAACTGGGGCTTGCCCTCGGCGATATTGGCCTCGATCTCCTGCTTCAGGAACACCGTGGTAAAGCCCTTCTCGCCGTAGCTGCCGTCGTCCGTGCACATGATGAGCTTGTTGGAGGCCGCTTTCAGCTCGTCCTTCAGGATGACGATATCCGCGCTGCGGAAGCCGCCGATGAAGGTGACGTCAATGCCGCGCGCGTGCATCTCCTTCGCGATCGGATAGGCAATGGCGCAGCCGACGCCGCCGCCGACCACACAGACCTTCTTGAGGCCTTCCATCTCCGTCGCCTTGCCCAGCGGGCCGACAAAGTCCGAGATGTAGTCGCCCTGCTCCACGGTGTGAAGCATCCTGGTGGTCTTTCCGGCAGCCTGAACCATCACGCTGACCGTGCCCTTTTCCCTGTCATAGCCGGCGACGGAGACCGGGACGCGCTCGCCCTGCTCATCCAGCCGGAAAATGACAAACTGTCCCGCCTGGGCATGCCTTGCCACAAGCGGCGCTTCGATTTCAAACAGACAGATACTCTTTGCGTCATTCAAAAAACGCTTGGTTACTACCTTGTACATGACTGTACTCCTTTATCAGTCTAATTAATCGCAAAAGATCGCGATGATCTCTGCTTTCTGATTTTATCTTACACGGAAACCGTTCTAAAGTCAAACAATTTTCAGCCTTTTATCATATTGTCTGCCAGCTGATCTGGAAGCAGGTCTCTCCGTTTTTCTCTCCGGTAAAGTACCATTCCTTCCCGTCCTGCCCCCATTCGACCGAAAGCATATCCCCCAGCCTGGCCTCACTGCTGTAGACCGCCCTCACCTGGCGCAGCTCCTGCACCGGGAAGGTCTCGCCTGCCAGATCCTGTGCCAGGTCAAAATAACGGGTATTGTTCATGTGCCCGTTCATGTCCAGAACTTCTTCCGTCACCGTGTAGGCGGCGCGGCTCTGCAGCGCAAGCTTCTTCGGCGTCCCCGGCCGGGGCGGTTCCTTTCCGTTCGTCTCGGCGCGGAACTCAACATGGCGTTCCTCCGGGTCGACCATGGCCCGGGTCTTCCGATCGGCCAGCGCCCAGATCCCGGCGCCGCGCAGGACACAGCTGCCGTTCCGGTCATAGGCGAGGTAATTACGCTGGCTGAGCCGATGCCGAACCGGGGATGCCCAGGTGCAGAGCGTCAGGGTTTCCCCGGGGATCAGCTGCCGCTCGAGATTGACCTCATAGCGGACGACGACCCACATAAGCCCCAGTTTTTCAAGCTCCGGTCCGGTTGCGTGCCAGGGGATCACGGCTTCGCCCGCAATATCCTGAAGTTCCCGGAAGAGGGCAGAAATACGGAAAGGCTCCGGAGAAACGGTGATGGTCTTCTCAAGCATATCTCATTCCTCCGCAAGTCTCTCAATATAGACCCAGGAGCTGTTGTCATGGGGAATCAGGTTAATGACCACCGGGACAAAACGGTCTTGAATATTGCCGAAGGGCACGCTCCCCTCCATATCCTGGAGGTTGTAGGTATAGGTGTAACGGTCCGTGCGGTAAAACACCCGGTCATAAATCTTCATAAACAACACCGCGTTCTGACCGCTGTCCTCATTATAGCGGACAAGTGATTGCGGGCTGTCGGTGTAGATGGAGAGCAGCCCCGGACGGTCTTCCAGCTCGTTGGCCGCATAAACCGCAAACCCGCAGATCGCCGTAACCGGATCCGGCTCGGTGGACATCTCACGGGAATAGAGGAATTTTGCCTTGATCGTTTCCCCTTCCGCGGTCTGCACCGTCGCGCCGACAGGGTGCATCACATCCGCGAGGACCACCTCGTCAAAGCCCATGTCATACAGTTCCCGTACCAACTGGATAATATAGTTTCTGAGTTCCGCGTTGTACGGGTCCACCCAGGTGCCGTTCTCGTCGCTGTAATTGAAGCCGCTCTCGGTTCTCAGCGCATACTGGGTGCTTCTTGTTGCAAGCATTTCGTCGATAAAGCAGCTGATCTGGGCGACCATATAGACTTCCTTCCCATCCTCGCGGGTTTTCAGCGTGGGGATCAGACTGGGCAGAGAGTTGGTAAAGTCATTGTCGGTGGACAGACCGTAGCTGACCGCCAGGGATGCCGAGGAGTTCCACATCAGCTGTCCGCTTCTGGGCTTCATCTCGATCATCAGCGCATTCCCGTCGATGAGGTTGATGGCCGCGTTTTCCAGCCGCTCCTGGCTGATCTCGTCTGCACTGATATAGACAGCCCGCAGGGGCCTGACCCTTTTCCCGGCGACTGCCACAACGCGAGAATAATCCGGCGCTTCGAAAATGATCTCCGGCACAACGGTGTCAAAAACCATTGTCGTCGCTTCTTCTCGCTGGCCCGCGCTTTCCGTCGTCTCCGCAGTGTCCGAGAATACGACCTTTACTTTGTCGTCGCTGATCACGGCGTATTTCTGCAGGCCGTAAAAAAGCACAACCAGCAGCGTGATCAATGCAATCAGCATAATAAAGGGGATCAGCCAGTAATTACGCTTCTGTCTTCTCCCCCGATAAAAATCAGAGTTGCGCGCCAAAGCAAATACTCCTTATTCGCTCGCCCTCTCAGGGCTCAATCTTGGAAATACGCCGAATGTGGCGTTCATCATTGGAAAACGGCGTGTCGAGGAAGGTATCAACGATCTTGCAGGCAAGGCCTTCTCCCACAACACGAGCGCCGAGGGCGAGCACATTTGCGTCGTTGTGCAGTCTGGTCGCTTCCGCTGAAAAACAGTCTCCGCAGAGCGCCGCCCGGATCCCGGGGACTTTGTTCGCCGTAATGGAAATCCCGATTCCTGTACCGCAGATGATGATACCGAACTGATACTCTCCTGCCGCGACCGCTTTTGCCACCGCTCTGCCGTAATCCGGATAATCGCAGCTTGCTTCGCTGTATGTGCCGAAATCGGTATACTTGTCTCCCTTGCTTTCCAGGTGCTTCATAATTGCCTGCTTCAGTGCATAGCCGCCATGGTCAGAACCAATTGCAATCATGTCTGAATCCTCCGATATAGATCATAATATCGAAAATATTATAGTCATTTTAAAACCCGATGTCAACGAAATGGGATTAAAAGTTTGAAAGCCGATTGAAACTCCCGCATTTGCATGGTATACTTGTACTATAAGCTGTTATGAAACGCAGGGAAGTGGTGATGTCGATGAAAAAGGGCTTTTTCCAGAAGAAACATCTCATTTTTATCATTCCGGTACTCCTGCTGCTTGTGCTGATCGTGGCGGCTGCCCCGGGAGCGATCTATCGTGAGCACCGTTACCGCAGCGGAGTGAATCTTCTTCGTTCCGGGGATTGGGATGCCGCCGAAACGCTTTTTCAGGAGATTCCGTCCTACCGCGATAGCGCTGTGCTTCTTGAGCAGGAAATACCCTATCTGCGAGCGGGCCGCCTGATGGAAGCCGCAGAAGCCGGGGAAGAAGCGTCTCTCGAGAGTGCGGGGCACTCCGTATCTGAGCTGGATGATCATACAACCGCTGCCATGGTGCTTTATGAAGAGGCCGCAGAGCGTTTTGAGGCGCTTGGCGAGTATAAGGACAGCGTCTCTCTTGCCGACGCGTGCAGGAGCGGGATCGACCGGGAAACGGAGCGCTTGAAGAAAGAAGCGGAGGAAGAGGCGCTGCGTCAGAATCAGACAGCCTATCAAAACGCCAAACAGCTCCTGGAAAGCGGCGCTTACAGCGAAGCCATGTCCGCCTTTCAGGACCTGGGCAGCTTCTCCGACAGCAGGGAAAAAGCACTCGAATGCAAATACCGCAAAGCAGTGTCGATTTTCCACTTCCTCTCCAGTTACGATGTCAGCCGTATTTATGCCGGCATCTCCATGGACCCCGAGCAGACCAGTATTTTCTCTTTGCCCTCTGCGGAAGCGCTGCGGCTCGGGAGCGGCTGTGTCGATGAGCTCCGTGCGGCCTGCGGGAGCGATCAGACCGATATCCGCCTGAATGATGAGCCGGACGCTCAGCTGGTACCGCTGAAGGATGCCCTGACGGAAATGTTCCGCTCGCTCGGCGATTACGCCGACAGCGCCGACTATCCGGACCGGATCATCGAAGATACCGACTATACCCGTGACTTTTTCATGCTGTGCAGCGCGGGCGATCTGAACGCCGCCCGCAACTGGCTGAACAGCTTTGAGGGCGTCTTCCCCGACAGGCAGCGCTGGTCCGATCTGCTGGAGATGTATCTGCCCTATTGCGGGAACTGGGTCGTCTACCTCGGGGATGCCCATCTGCTCCCCTACACCGTCGGCCAGGACTTTGCCGCGATGTCCGTCTCCTCGCGGGTTATTCTCACAAAAGACGAAGTATGGCTCCGTCTCAGCTTCGGAGACGGAAACACCTATAATTTTGATCTTCCCTCCAATTTCGGAGAAACGCTGTTCATCAACACCGATCTTGACAGCGGGATCTACATGGCCGCGCTCAACAACGGGCACTTCGTCTATATGCGCTACAACAGCAATTGGGATCTTCTCAGCAGCTGCGACTTTATCCGGTCATAAGTCTTTTTCCGATCATAACGCGCACGGGCATACTTCGGCAGTTTCAGTCAAAGTATGCCCGTGATTTATTCCGTTACGGAAAACCCATGCTTATTTTCGTCTCGCGTGCTGCTTCCGCTCCGTGTTCCTGCGTTTGTCCGCATTCTTGCTGTCGGAAGCCTGCATGAATTTTTTCAGCTTTTCTTCAAAGCTGAGATCCCCTGACGGAGGTGCAACCGCGCCGATTTCCGGTCCCTGTGTTTTGGGCGCCGGCATCGGTTTTGGTGTTGGTGCTTCTTCTTTTTCCTTCTTTTCTTCTTCCTGTGCGCGTTTAATGGAAAGGTTGATTTTTCCCTGTTCGTTGATGTCAAGGACTTTTACCTTCACAATCTGTCCGACCTGCAAAAAATCATGTACGTCTTTCACAAAGGTATTTGATATTTCGGAGATATGGACCAGTCCGCTCTTCCCGCCCGGCAGGGCGACAAACGCGCCGAAATTCATGATACCTGTTACTTTCCCCTCCTGTATACTGCCGATTTCAATAGCCATGGATAATCAGCTCCATCCTAGATATGCTGCTGCCTAAGAACAATCAAATTTGATCATCTCTTAAGAAGTGTCCATAATATAAATGAAAAAACTCTTTTTGAAAAGCCCTTTTTTCAAAATAATAAGAATAAATTGTAAAAAAACAGCGATTTTTGTCAGTTAACAGGCCCTAATTAAACGATAACCCGCGAAATCAGAGAAATATTATTGCTATTTTTCAGTTCGTCCGTTATAATTTGATATCATTCGATTTAGAGAGGAGATCTCCCATGGTTCGTAAAAATGCAGATGCCAAGTATGTTCAGAAGAAGATGTTCGACGGAGACGGAATGGCAAAAATGCGCCTGATCCTGGAAACCAACGAAGAGATGTATAACAAAGGCCGCGTCTTCAACCATCTGTATCTGGAGCCCGGCTGTGAAGTCGGCTGGCACATCCACCACGGCGACGGCGAGACCTATTACATTTTAAACGGGCAGGGAGAGTATAACGACAACGGCACTCTCGTCACAGTCGGTCCGGGAGATGTCACTTTCGTCGACGACGGCGAAGGTCATTCTCTGAAGAACAACGGCGATGAGACGCTGGAAGCCATTGCTCTGATTCTCTTCAAGTAAGTTTCACCGGAACAGGATTCTTTTTTGGCAGTAAAACGGGATCCCCTGCGCTTTTCGGCACAGGGGATCCCGCCTTTTCGATTAATGGCTGTTAAAGTAATACAGCGCCGTGCTGTCGGTCAATACCGCATCGCATTTTCCGGCATAGAGCTGTGAGAAGCATTCCGTCGTGCCCCCGGCAAGCCTTGTAATCTGACCGAGGCGTTTGATCAGCTTCTGATCCGTGTTCAGGGCATCCATGGCCTCCGGTGTTGACGGCATGACCATCTTTTTCCCGTTCAGCATCATCTTGTTCATGGTGTAGCTGTTTGATCTGACCGCTACAACAATGTCGTTTTCCACATAGGGTCCGTATCTGGAATAAATCCGGCTTTCCACCTCAGCGGGATCCAGCGCCAGGCCGCCCCAGGCACAGTCGATGTTCCCGGAGGAGAGCTCGATATACACGTTCTCTTTCTCGATCGGCTGCATTTTGATCAGCCATCCCAGCTTCTCCGCAACGGCGATGGCAAATTCCACGTCAAAGCCCCAATACTGCCCGTTCGCCGCGTAGGCGAGGGGGAAGGAGTTGATATCCAGACCGATGATGAACTCTCTGTACTCGGGTTCCGGCAGTTCGCTCAGCCTGATGTTGGTGCGGGGGAACGAAATGATCCTCTGCCCGAACCATTTGCTGCAGAGCTCTCCGAGTTTGCCTTCCTCGTCCAGAGCCTGTATGGCGCCGATCACGTAGTACGCTGTCGGGTCGTCATTGCGGAATGCGATGGAATACTCCTGATCGACAAGGGTCATGATGGCTTTGACGCCATAGCCCGTACTGCCTCCGCATGCCGTACATGAGATGCAGAAGCCGAGAACCAGAAGAAGACATATTCCTTTTTTCAAAATGTGCTTCATGCAGTACCCTTTTGTTTCTTATCTTATTCGCCTCTGCCTGCTTTGCCGGGCAGAGCGCTTTTTCTTTTTCAGGACTGTCGCCAGAACGATCAGAAAAACAGTAAGTCCGACTGCCGCCGAGAGGACAAACAATCTTGTTCTTCCCGCCCCGTCTGTCCGGATGTCCACAGACTCCTTCCCCTCTCGGGGCTCCTCAGCCGGAGCAGGGCTGTTTCCCGAATTCTGTGAGACCAATTCTTTGTCAGGATCGTTTTGAACCGCTTCCTGAAACAATTCTTGTGCGGGATCCCCGTTCTCTTCCGTGGGAGCGGGTTCGCTTTTCTCCTCAGTGCGTTCCTCTGCCTGCCGGGCTGCCAGCCGCTCATCGGCCTGGAGCGTGTACGCGCAGAAAAGTTCGGCCAGATCGGCGATCACGGTCTCCGCCATACCGCCATAACGGGTCATGACCGTCAGGATAAACGGATGCGGGGTAAAAACAATGCCTGCGGTATGATTCCAATCCGCACCGTCCATTTCGTGATAGCTGCCGTATTTCTGGGCAATTTCAAACCTGTCCCCGAGATTCAGACGGAAATAATGTCCCGGCTGCGCCTGCTTCATTCTGGATATCAGATGGGGAAACCGCTCCGGCTCCCGGTACAGAGTCGTCATGACATCGGACATAAAACGGGCCGTGAAATAGCTGCCGCCGTAAAAGTCCCATGTGTAATAGTCCTCCGGAAGACCGGCATAGCGCAAGAACATGCCCCGGCACACATCCGGCTGCGCGATGCTGAGCATGGTCGAATATGCCACATCGTTGTTCGAATCGACCAGGACCGTCTCTTCGATATCGGAAAGGGTCATTCCGTTGATGACAGAATCCTGCGTCAGCTCCCCTTCCGATTCCCTCTCGGCCAGGATCATCATGAGCGGGACCTTGTAGAGGCTTGCGGAGTAATACCATTTGTCTTCCAGATGATACCAGGTCTCGCTGGTCTCCGGATACACATAGGCAACGGAGATCAGATCCGCGTCCAGCCCCTTCTCCGCAACATAGTCCCGGAACAGACGGTCGACTTCATCCGATTCGATCACGTGAAGCGGGCTCTGGCCGCCTTCCGCTGCGGCTGTAGGCACAATGCCGGACAGCAGCGCAGCAATCAGGAGAAGCAAAACAAACGTAGTCTTTTTCTGACTGGTCAAAGTTTTCCGCTCCTCCCGGATTGAAATTCAAAATCACACGCCGTCCTGCGTCGCACTCTCCGCGTTCGCGGCGTCTCCTACGGCGCTCTGGTCGCTCGCCGTCGCCTCAGGAGCAGGCTCAGTATTACTGAGTTCAGTACCGGCTTCCTGCGTCTGGTCATCTGTCGGTGCGGTGTTGCCCTGTGCCTGCTCCTCGGCAGCTCTGGCCGCCGCAATCTTTTCCGCATAGGCTGCCGCCTGCGGGTCTTCGCTGGTCAGAAACTGCGAGAAGATATAGCCCTTGTCGCTCTGAACCTTCACATGGGTCCATTCACCGGTGACGCCGAGCACCTCGACCTGCTGACCGTTCTGCATGGAGTCAATGATCGCGCCTTCCAGCGACGGCGACTTGCGGAATCGAACTTCGGTCCCCTTGACATAGGCATAAACGACCCTGCCGCTGCCGTTGTCCTGTCCTGTGGTGTCGGATTCCCGCTCCTCAGGCACTTCGGAGACATAGAAAAAGATCAGGTCTTTTGCCTCTTCGGAGAGTGTCAGATACTGGTCGGTATCGACGATGATCTGCCTGCTGCTGTTCGGCCGCATGGTTACCTTGGTCGGGCCGTAGTCCTCTTCTTCCTCGCCGCTGTTCCCCACGCTGAGTTCCTGCGCGGTCGGCGCACTCGCTTTTTCCGTCTCGATATCCGCCTCGGCGCTGTCGATGCCGGACTCATCACTTTTCTCTTCCTCTGTTTTTTCTGTCGCAGAGGCCGCTTTGGCTTTCTCGTCAGTGATGATATTCAGCTCAACCGGAATGGAATTGTTGTTCAGGACATTGTATACGCCATAGGGAATGCGGAATTCGATCGAAGCCTCTTCCGTCCCCCTCGCTTTGGTCTGGGTTCCGTATTTGCCGGTCTGGTCCCAGGATAAAACGAGATAGCTCACGGGAGGCTGATTCCGATCGATTGTCGTGTCTTTTTTTCGCGGGATATTGAGGATCACAAAAAAGACCACCAGGAAAGCTGCCGCGACCAGCACCCACGGGCTTACCGACCACAGGGTTTCCGCCCACCGGAAGAGCGTGCTGTCGCTGATGCGCTTTTTCTTCCGGTCTTTCTGTGTGCGGGCTTTGTCCGACCGCAGCGCTTTGGCAGACTTGCGTATCTTGCCGCCCATCGCCTCCCGGCATTTCAGGAAAATCTCATTCTCAAAATAGGCTGTGCGAAGGAGCCCGGCATTGTCGACCTCGGGGATCTCCATCTGTCTCGCCAGCTCCGGAATGCTTCCTTCATTCAGATCCCGAAAGAGCGCACATGCCAGCTTCCCGATCGGGACAAAAAAGATTTCTCCCTCGTACTCGTAACGCTCGAGCAAAGAGCGCACGAACTGCAGTGTCGTCGGTTCGCTGACCACGACCTGCCCCATCAGCAGTCTGGCAAGACTGTCGGCGGTCTGTTCCTCGCGAAAGTATCCATCTTCCGCTGCCGCTTCCGTGTCAGATTCCGGCGAAATGCGGACCACCGCTTCCTGAACGACTTCCGAGTCCTCGATCTGGAGCATCGAAATCGAAGAGATCGCATTGACGGCGGGATCCGGTCCGGTTGTGCGGGCGTCAAGAACATAGTAATCCCTAAGCGGCGCAAGCTCTTTTGATTTGGTTATCTGCGTATAAGTGATCATCATAACCTCCGTCTGAAAAGAAGCGGTCACTTAAAAAGAGATGCCGAGTCCATAAATCAGCAATCCGAAGAGGACGGCAAGTATATAGAGAAGAACCGTGATTCTCAGATTTTCCTTCCAATCCAGGTTCACCCGGAACAGGATCAGCACGCCCACACCGGCGCCGTCCAGCAATCCTGCGATGAGATGGCTGGCCGGAAGGACCCCATGGAGATACATCTGGGTCAGCAATACCGAGGCCCCGCAATTGGGGATCAGTCCGATCAGCGCAGAGAAAAACAGCCCCGTTATCGGGCGTGAACCTACAAGCGCGGTAATCCGTTCCTCGCCAAGGAAGAGAAAGGCGACATTCAGCACGATCGTGATCAGAAACACAAAAAGAATGATGTTTCCCGTATGCTTCAGTGCGGAGACCACAATACTGCCGCTTTCACAGTGGCAATGCTCCTTCTCGCAGAGCCGTTCGATCAGGAAGTCCTCCCCGTCGTCCGCCTGTCCGGTTTTGCGGCTGGACAGCAGATGGCAGATCCCGTCGATGACAAAACCGGTGATCATACCGATCATCAGTTTGACCAGCAGGATCTTCATCATCCTGCTGAAAGGAACCGCCTCCGAGATCATAATGGGGAGCATCTCATCCGACGTGGAGAGAAAAATCGCAATCAGCGTCCCGAGCGAGATCGCGCGGCCGGCATAGAGATTGGACGCTGCAGCAGAAAACCCGCACTGGGGCACAGCCCCCAGCAGGCTTCCCCAGAACGGGCCCATCCAGCCTGCCCGCTTTACAATGTCCCGTACATGATCCTCCGTATGACTCTCCAGATACTCCATGACCAGATAGGTCACGAAGAGAAACGGCAGTATTTTCAGCGAATCGAGAACGGCATCAAGGAAAGCGTCGAGCATCGGGCAACCTCTTGGATAAAAAATGATATTGTATTATACGTCAGGGCAATGCCCTTTTCAAGTAACAGATTGTAAACCCTCTGAAAAAATCTATTGAATTTCAGCCTCAGATATGCTATATTAATAAAGCTGATTCGTGATCCGCGGATGTAGTTTATCGGTAGAACTCCGGCTTCCCAAGCCGATAAGGTGGGTTCGACTCCCATCATCCGCTCCAGCAGAGGTTGAACCGCCGATCCCGTGAGATTGGCGGTTCTTCATTTATTGGGAAAAGAGGTTCTGTTCCATGAAAGCTGAACGGTCGTTTCCACAGCTTACAATTACCAAAAAAGGCAGTCGTGTCGCTCAGGGCGGGCATCCATGGATCTATGCCGATGAGGTTATCACCGCGCAGGATGAGTTGCCAAACGGCTGCCTCGTGGACGCGCTGACGGAAAACGGAAGGTATCTGGGAACCGGGTTTCTGAGCAAGCAGAGCAAAATTCGCGTCCGCCTCCTCTCCCGCAATGCCAACGACCGGTTTGATGAAGCGTTTTGGAGAAGGCGTATCCAATATGCCTGGGACTACCGGAAAACCGTCATGGGTGATGATATCGGCTGCTGCAGGGTGATTTTCGGCGAAGCGGATGGACTCCCCGGACTCACGGTCGATCGCTTTTCCGATCTTCTGGTCGTACAGTGCCTCTCTTATGGGATGGAGCAGCGGAAAGATATGATCTACCCTCTTCTCCGGGAGACGCTGGAGAAGGACGGGCAAAGAATACGCGGTCTTTTTGAGCGCAATGACAATGCCCTGCGGGAGCGGGAAGGGCTTTCGCAGCAGAAAGGCTGGTACCGGTTTTCGACAGGCGATAATCCCGGCCTGCCGGTTACAGAGATTGTTGAGAACGGGATCCGGTATCTGGTCGATGTGGAAAACGGCCAGAAAACAGGTTTCTTCCTGGATCAGAAATACAACCGTCTTGCAGTGGCCCGCCTTTCCAAAAACAAACACGTTCTGGACTGCTTTACGCATACCGGTTCTTTTGCGCTGAACGCGGCGAGGGGCGGCGCCGCACATGTCACAGCGGTGGATATTTCCGATACTGCCATTCAGATGGCAAAAGAAAACGCCATTCGCAACGGTCTTGACGAACGAATGGACTTTCTGACCGCTGATGTTTTTGACCTTCTTACAGAACTCTCTTCATCCGGGCAGAAGCCCTATGATCTGATTATTCTGGACCCTCCTGCCTTTACCAAGTCAAGAAAAACCGCCGCCAATGCCGAGCGGGGTTATCATGAAATCAACTACCGTGCGATGAAGCTGCTTCCGCGCGGCGGGTATCTTGCAACTGCCAGCTGCAGCCACTTCATGCCCTCCGAACAGTTTGTCTCCATGCTGCGCAGTGCTTCTGCGGATGCCGGTGTGAGCCTGAGGCAGATTGAAGTGCGTCAGCAGGCAGCGGATCATCCGGTTCTATGGAACGTCCCGGAAACCGACTACCTGAAGTTCTATCTGTTCCAGGTCGTATAACAACAATTCTCTCTCCAAAACATTTTGGGCATAAAATATCCCCGAGGTCACTGACCTCGGGGATACAAATTATCTGTTGGAATATTCAGACCGTATATTATTCCTCTTCTGCCGCAAAATCAGCCGCGTTTCCGGTTGCTTCGCCGTCAGCGGAAACCTCGTAAACAAGCGCGTCGTCGCCTGCTTCTTCGTCGAACACTTCCTCGCTCTCCTGAACCTGTGCGGCCTTCGCCTCGTTCAGCAGTGCGCGGATGGACAGGGAGATCTTATGCTTCTCTTCGTCGACCGCCGTGATCTTCGCTTCCACGACATCGCCGACTCTGAGGACATCCTCGGGCTTCTCAATGCGGTGATCCGCAATCTGGCTGATATGGATCAGGCCGTCAACACCGGGCAGAACTTCCGCAAAGGCGCCGAAGGTCATGAGCTTCACGATCTTCACTTCCGCAGTGTCGCCGACGGCATAGCGGTTGGTGAACATCACCCAGGGATTGGCGTTCGGATCCTTATAGCCGAGAGAAATCTTTCTCTTCTCGCGGTCAAAGTTGATGACATAGACGTCGATCTCATCACCGACAGAGACGACCTCGGAGGGCTGATGAATCCGGCCCCAGCTGAGCTCGGAGACATGAACCATGCCGTCAACGCCGCCGATGTCAACAAAGGCGCCGTAGCTGGTGAGAGACTTGACAACACCATGATACTTCTTGCCGACTTCCATCTCGTTCCAGAGCTTCTCGACGCGCTCGCGGCGCTCCGCCTGTGCAACGCGGCGGATCGAACCGACCACGCGCTTGCGGGCACGGTTGACCTCCGTGATGCGGAGACGAACCGTCTTATGCAGGAGCTGGGAGAGCTCGGCCTCGCGGGGCAGATCAGTCTGGCTGGCAGGCACGAACACACGGATGCCGTTCACGGTAACAACGACGCCGCCCTTATTCTCTTCCGTGACAACGCCTTCGAGAATATCATTGTTCTCAACGGCGGCTTCCACGTCGTTCCAGGCCTTTGCGGCATCCAGACGGCGCTTGGAAAGCATCGCGGTTCCTTCCACGTCATTGACGCGGACGACGATCGCTTCAATGGTATCGCCGACTTTGACTGCATCTTCGACCTTCACGCCGGATTCGGTGAACTCCGTTGTGGGGATGAAGCCGGAATACTTGGCCCCGAGGTCTACGCTGACCTCAGTTCCCGTGATGGAAACGACCGTTCCGCTAACCTTCTCCCCATTATATATGGTCTTCAGGGTCTCCTCCAGCATTTCGTCGAAACTCAGTTCCTTCTCGACGGCAGGTGCTTCCACAGCGGGAGCCTCCGCTGCTTCTGCTGCCGGAGCTTCAACGGCTTCCACAGCCGGGGCCTCTGCCACCGCTGCTTCCTCCTGGACTTCTTCGACTCTGATTTCGTCACTCATTTTGTTTCTTACCTCCTTAATGATCCACGCAGGCGTTGATGCACCCGCAGTGAGCCCGACAACCGGGGATTTTTTAATCTCTGAAAAATCCAATTCCTCTGGCTTCTCGATGAACTGGACATTCTCACAGCTTTGTCGGCAAATCTCCGCAAGGTGCAGACTGTTCGCACTGTGTCGCCCGCCGATCACTATCATGGCATCACAAACTTGTGACAGCGCTGCGGCCTCTTCCTGACGTGTAGATGTTGCAAAGCATATTGTATCAGATATTTCTGCATTTGTACATCTTTTTTTTATTTCTTTCACGCATTTGTCAAAATTATTTTTCGTCTGCGTGGTCTGTACCACCACGGTAATCGGGATCTCCCAGACCTCCGGGTGGGACGAGATCCACGAGGCGGTTTCTTCTGCGTCTTCCAGGATGACATGCTCGGCGCATCTGGCGCTGATAGCCTCGACCTCCGGATGCTGTTTCATCCCGATGATGACGACAAAACGCCCCGCCGAGCTGGCTTTTTCCACAATGCGATGGATGTGCATGACTTTCGGGCAGGTGGCATCGCGAATGGCCGCTCCGTGCGCTTCGAGCGAACGGAGGGTTTCCGGCGGTACGCCGTGCGCCCGGATCAGGACACGTTCCCTGTCCTTCACTTCATCTACATCGCTGACGATCCGCATTCCCTGCTGTGACAGTCTCTCCACCACATCGGTGTTATGGATCAGCATGCCAAAACTGGCACAGGGTCCCTGTCTCAGCATCTCCTCCGCCATTTCAACAGAGCGCTGTACGCCAAAGCAAAAACCGGCGCTCTCTGCTACACGGAGTTCTCTCATTCTGTCTTCTCCGCCGTCTCTCTGCAGTCTTCGATACAGAATTTCTCCAGGATGAGCTGGCTCATGGCGGCAAAGCTCTCATCAAAGTTCAGCTCTGTCGTATCCAGCAGAACCGCGTCGTCCGCTCTTCTGAGCGGAGCGGTTTCCCGGTTGCTGTCCTGCTCGTCGCGGTAGCGGATATCAGCGAGAACCGTTTCAAAGGCCTCTTTGATTCCCTTTTCTTCCAGCTGTTTGACGCGGCGGTCTGCTCTCGCCTCGGCGCTCGCTGTCAGAAAGATTTTCAGGTCTGCATTCGGCAGCACAACCGTCCCGATATCCCGGCCATCCATGATCACGTTATTGCTGAGGGCAAGCGATCTCTGCATTTCCATCAGGTACTGACGGACGATGGAGAGAGCGGAGACATCAGAAGCCGCTATCGATACCTCCGGCAGGCGGATTTCTTCGGAGACATCCTCTCCGTTGAGGAACATCCTCTGCTCCCCTTCCTCGTTGTATCTCATCTCGATCCTGAGCGTCGGAAGCAATCCGGAGACCTCTTCCGCGTTTTTCCTGTCGATCCCGGCCCGGATGGCAGCGAGGCCGACTGTGCGGTAGATCGCGCCGGTATCCGCATACAGGAAACCGAAAGCCTCCGCGCAGCGTCTTGCAAGGGAGCTCTTCCCGGCCCCGGAGGGTCCGTCAATCGCTATTGAAATCATATGATTCATCACACTGTCTCATCCTGTCTGTTATTAATGGCATATTCCCCTGCCGATAACCCTGCAAGGCGCCCGGTTGCCCAGGCAATCTGCAGATTGAAGCCGCCCGTATAGGCGTCCAGATCCAGAACTTCCCCCGCAAAGTACAGTCCCGGTACAAACTTTGATCCCATACTGCGCGGATTGATCTCTCTGGTGCTGACACCGCCCGAGGTGATGATGGCTTCCGCATAGGGCCGCGTCCCGGTGACGGAAAGCGGAAACGCCTTCAGCGCGTGGAGCAGCTTCATCCGGCATTCCCTTGTCACCTCATTGGCCTGCAGATTCTCAGGGGCTCCACAGAGACGCTCGAGTTCCGGTATCAGGGCATGAGGCACCAGATAACACAGAGCGTTACGAAACGCCCTGTTCTGGTATTTTTTCAGGTCTCTCTGGATCCGCTGATCCAGGGTCTTTTCATCCAATGCCGGTTTAAGGTCGATCTCCAGCCGGTAGTCCGCCGTACCGAAATGCCGCATCCGCGAGGAGGCCGAAAGAACCAGCGGGCCGGAGACACCGAAGTGAGTAAACAGCATCTCGCCCTGTTCCCGGCAGAGAAGTCTGCCGTCTTCATAGACGCGCAGCTCCACATTCCTCAGAGAGAGCCCCTGCAGCCTCTCGCAGCAGGGATCGTCACTCTCCAGGGGGACCAGGGACGGTCGAAGCTCCGTCACGGTGTGCCCGGCGGTTTTGGCAAAGCGGTAGCCGTCTCCCGTAGATCCGGTCAGCGGATAGGACAGACCGCCCGTACAGACCACGCAGGCGCCGCAGGAGATAGTTTCTTTCTCCGTCTTGACGCCGGCGACTTTTCCCTCGTGAAGCGACAGCCCCTTTGCTTCCGCCTGCAGAAAGCGCACATTGTTTCTTTTACACGCTCTCTGAAGCGCATCGGCCACATCGTTCGCGTTGTCCGACTGAGGAAAAACCCGTTTTCCGCGTTCCGTTTTCAGCGGCAGACCGAGTTCTTCGTAAAAGCGCATCACCTGCTCAGGCGGAAACGCTGTCAGCGCGCTGTAGAGGAAGCGTCCGTCGCCCGGTATGTTTGCAAGAACGCCCTGCACATCGCAGTTGTTTGTCAGATTACAGCGGCCTTTGCCCGTGATGCGCAGCTTTCTTCCTGTTTTGGCGTTCTTATCCAGCACAAGGACCGATGCGCCTTCCCGTGCGGCAAAATATGCCGCCATCATACCGGACGCACCCGCCCCGATCACGATCACATCTGCGGTCATAGGCTTTTCGCTCCCAGCACGGCGCTGATTTCGTCTTCTGTCAGTGTCCGGCATTTTCCCGCCGGGAGCCTGCCGAGCGAGAGCGGGCCTTCCGCGATTCGGGTCAGCCGCTTCACACGGAGCCCTGCCGCATCGCACATCCTTCTGATCTCGCGGTTTCTTCCCTCTCCGATGGTAACATCCAGCACCGCGGAAGAATGATCCCGTTTCAGCACTTCCAGTTTAACAGCCTGTACCACGGCGTTATCCAGGCGAAACGGTTCTCTCAGACGGTCTATCCCCGCTTCGAGTTCGTCTCCCTCCACCCTGACACGATATGTTTTCAGGAGCTGTCCGGAGGGGTGCATCACATGATAGGCAAAGTCCCCGTCATTGGTCATCAGGAGCAGTCCTTCCGACATGAGATCCAGCCTCCCGACCGGATAAACTCTGCCCGCGTCTTGCGGCAGAAGTTCCCGGACGGTTTTTCTCCCCTGTTCGTCGTGCATCGTGCATACATAGCCTCTCGGCTTGTTGAGCATGTAGTAGCGCTTCTGCTCCGTAACAGGGAGAGGCTCTCCGTCAAGAAGGATATCGTCCTCTTCGCCGGCGCTGTCCCCGAGCTGTGCGGGGGAACCGTTCACCGTCACCCGTCCTGTGCGGATCGCTTCCTCTGCCGCGCGCCTTGACATCAGGCCGGATTTCGCAATTATTTTCTGCAGGCGCTCCGCCATCAGGTCGCGTTCTTCTGCTTATCGATGAAATTGTCGATCTTGTCCATTACCTGCGGCACCAGATCGATCAGACGGTCAACAGTATTGCTGGCCGGCGGTGTGACATTGATCATGCGGATCACGCCCTCTTTGATCACGAGGAACCCGATCGGATCGATTTTCACACCGGTAGCGTTCCCGCCGCCGTAAGGTCTGTCCCCGCCGATCTTTTTTCCGGTGAATTCGACTCCGCCGCCGCCAAAGCCAACGCTGACGCGCGAAATCGGTACGAGGGTGATGCCGTCCGGCGTATAGATCGGATCGCCGACCACAGTGTCGACCTTCAGCATGTTCTTCACATTGTCCATAGTAGCCTGCATGAGGTTGCCGATCGGGTTTGTGTTCTCCATAGTAGAATCTTCCTTTCGATTTTCTTCTTCCAAAACTGATATGATATAGCGCATCATGCGCTGTGCGTTACCAAATGGGGATCCCGGCCTGTTTAAGCCGTAAGCTGCGTCTCCTGCTGTTCTGCCTGAAAGGCCGCTGCTTCCTCGGGATGCTCACGAAGCCAGTTTGCGAGCGCCGCGGCTTCTTCTTTTGCTTCCCGCTTTGCCCTTCGCCTGCTGCGGAGATAGATCTTCAACGCCCCGAAGCCGATGCTGAGGCCCGTCCCGACAATCTGGCCAATACGGATGGTCATGGTGAGGCCGAATTCCAGGAACATATCCTCCCGGACAAAATCAATATCCGTCCACACACTGCTGTCTCTGCAATGGAAACGCTCTGTACAGATCGGCGCCAGCTGTGAAAGACCTGCGTTCACCACAGAAAAAGTCCGTGCCGTGTAATAGGGATCCCAGCCTGCGGCGATCCAGTGAAGAACAAAGCGCTCAACTTTAAACTTCTTCCCGAAGCGTCCGAAGCACCGGAGCACCGTCTTCAGCAGCTCAAGAATTTCTTCCGCATTAAAAGGAAGCGATCTTTTGCCCTTCTTTTTGGGTTTTTCCCCTTCTGCTTTCGGCTTTTTTTCTTTCTTCGGTTTTTCTTTTTTTGGTTTCTCGGGCTTCGGTTCCCTCTTCGGCTTTGGAATCAGCTGCAGCTTGATCCCCGCGGCCTTGGCTGATACACGGATCACCTCATCCTCGTACCGGATATCCGCGCCCACCGGAACCAGCATCACCAGAACAATCAGGCCGACCAGGATGGCAAGAATAATCCAACCGACCATCGCAATATCACTCCTCTGTCTGCGCTGAGCCGGAGTCGGCAAAAAGGGTCTGCTGGGTCTCCTCCTGCTCCTGCAGTTTTGCAATGCTCTTACGCAGCTGTTCCGTCCCCTCGCTGCCCTGCACTTCGGGCAGAGGCGGAAGCTGCTGAAGAGTCTGTATTCCCATCACACGCAAAAAGGCGTCCGTCGTCGCATAGAGCGTCGGTCTGCCGGGGGCCTCCAGCTTTCCGCAGGCTTCAATCAGACCTCTTTCCTGAAGAGCTGAGACGGTATAGCTGCTGTCCACCCCGCGCATTTTTTCAATCACAGCCCTTGTAACCGGCTGATAGTAGGCGACAATCGACAAAGTCTCGAGAGCCGCCGGCGACAGCATCGGTGGCTTCCTCTGCTCCAGCGTTCGGATAATCAGCTGGGCATACTCCGGGGACGAACACAACTGCAGCTTGTTGTCCATCCGCAGCAGCCGGATCCCTCGCTCTCCCCGGTCATATTCCTCGGCAAGTTCTCTGGCAGCCTCGAGTATCTCATCCTGCTCCACAGCGAAAACGAGAGTCAGTCTGCCGACCGGCACACTCTCGCCGGCGGCAAACAAAACGGCCTCCAGCGCGTTTTTCAAATCCTTCATTCTTCATCCTCAAAGTGTTCCAGGATCTGCTCGATTTCCGACTCAGCCCCTGTAAACTGCAGTACAATCTGCTCGTCGACACGCTCAAACAGAATGCTGCCGGTTTTGCACAGCTCCAGTACCGCGACAAACGTCGCGACAATTTCCGATCCCGAGCTGCATCTGCCGTAAAGCCGGCTCAAAGCCTGAGGGCCGCTGCGCAGACTGTTCAGGATTTCCATTCCTTTTGTTCTGACACTGTAGACAATTCTGCGCGGCATCGCCGCAAACAGACGTTCTTCCGTCACTGGCGCTGCCGTGCCGCGGCTCCAAACGTCAAGCATCGCTTTCAGCAGATCAACCGGCTCATGCCGGTAATCATACTCCCGCTTTTTACTCTGCAGCGGCTCCGGATGCTTCGTCATGAAGAGAAGGCCTTTCTCCGAAGCCGCTTTCATCTGCGGGATCACCACGGACATCGCGGCAAACCGGTCTCTGGCCTGCAGCTGTTCCAGCGACTGCATCAGGAGCTCCAGTTCGCTGACTTCTTCCTCTGTGGTCAGCAGGGTTCGCGTTTTCAGATAAAGCAGATGCGACGCCATCTGCACAAATTCGCTCGCGATCTCCAGGTCCATGCTCTGCATCTGGTTGAGGTATTCCAGATACTGGTCCAGGATATCGGAAACACTCAAATCGCGAATCTCTATTTTATTTTTCTGCAGCAGCATCAGAATCAGGCTCAAAGGCCCTTCAAAATCCTGCATGCTGTCCTTTTCCCGGACGATACCCTCCAGGCGAAAGCTCGGATTATCCATCGTTGTCTGCTCTACCCATTCACAAGATGAAACGCTGCTCTGGCGATGGGAAACAGGTAACTGTACGCCCCCTGAATCAGCCTGCTCAGCGGTCTTCCCAGGAAGCCTGTCCAGACCAGAAGGATCAGGGCAATGGAGCCATACCGCTCATACCGCATCAGCTTCCAGTATGCCTCATCCGACAGGGCAGAAAACAGGATTTTGGACCCGTCAAGCGGCGGAACCGGAATCAGATTAAAGATACAGAAGCCAAGGCTCATATAGGCTGTGAGTTCCAGCAGTTCCAAAACCGTCTCGCCGACCGCATTCCCGGAAAGAGGCCGGATCAGCGCACCATAGAGGAAAAGGGCCGCCACCGTGATCAGCAGGTTGCACCCCGGACCTGCCAGGGCCGTCACCGCCATCCCGCGCTTCGGGTTCCGAAACTTCATCATGTTCACGGGAACCGGTTTGGCCCAGCCGAAGCGGAAGACAAGCATCATCAGCAGTCCCATCGGGTCCAGATGCTTCAGCGGGTTCAGCGTAAGACGTCCCGCCCGCTTGGCCGTGTCATCTCCCAGACGATATGCCACAAGACCGTGCGAAAGCTCATGCAGGGTAATGCAAAGGAGAGACGGAACGACACCGAGCAGAATACTCAGCAGATAGCTGAAATCAAACCCGTCCCAAATCGTCTGCAGTGTGCTGATGCCGCTCCCTCCTCTCAGCGTGTTCTAAAGAAATAGTCATTATATATTACCAAATTCATTCCCGGAATACAAGAGACAATTCTCCCCTGATGTCAGAAAAGAGCCGCCTGCAGCAGCTCTTTTCATCGATCATGCATCAGAATTTCCCGCTCTGTCCGGAGAATCCGCCGGAGTTCACCGTGGTACCGCCGCCTCCGTAATGCGAGTCCCTGTTCTCCGTTCGGATCGGCGTTCTGGAGACCGTCCTGGTGAGGAAAACATCCTTTTTGATATCAAGATGGATCCCGCCGGGAACAATGTATTCATCCGCCCGGCTCTGCCTGGCGACAGGCTTCATCCGGCGGCGCATCCCCTCACAGGCGCCCACGCCAACCAGCAGCGGGACGCCGATGACCACAGCGGTGCCGACCTCTTCCGTGATACCGTCTCTGCTCTCATAGCTGACATCCAGAGGCTGTCCGGATGCAGCTCTCGCCAGGAGCTCAGAGCAGCCTTCCACATAGTCAGAAAACCCGCCGTACCAGTCATTGCGTCCGAAGTTGTCCAAAAAGCTGTCGGCCAGCACCTGCTTACCGTAATCCGTGAAGGCATAATGTGCGTCACTGCCGTAAGCGATCAGACTGTAATCCCGATCCGCCATGCTCAGGACCAGAAGAATGCCGTTTCTGCGCTCTCCCATGCCCATCTGATAGTGGGTGTAGAAATCTTCCGAAAAGCTCCGGATGCTGCTGTAGGATCCATAGCTCTTATAATCGTCCAGCGTCACAATATACACACCGCACTGATACCGCTCCGAAATCTGTTCCGCAGCGGTCTCCAGCTTCTGCCACTGTTCGGAAGTCATCAGCCCGGCAGTGTCTGAGATATCGTAAGGCAATCTGTTCTGCCCGGACTGTCCGGTCTCCGCAAAAGCCGGGATCGTCCCCAGCAGCAGAACAGCGAGAATCAGCAGCAGGGCGAGCGTTCCTTTTTTCATCATATGCGCTCCTCCCTACATCATCTTCAGCAGAATCGCCAGAACGGCCGCCAGCGGTACCGCTATTCCTGCAAGATAAGCAAAATAACGTCCCATCGATACCGGCAGATCGCCAATAAACTTTCCGGTCTGGCCGTTCATGGCAAAAATCAAGTTTTTGCCGTTCCATTTGGTGCTGAGCATCCATACCGGCAGCAGGGCATAGGCCGTCTTCTCCCGCTGTACTTTCACATCCCTGCGTGTCGGCGTCAGTGTGGAATATCCGGATACGCTGGAATCAAAAACACTCAGCGTCGTATTGGCGCTGCGCGTCTGGGCGCGCTCAAAGCTCTCCCTGTCGTCCACATCGTAGATATCCGCGAGGAAGCCGGGCATATAAACAGTGGAGAAGGGCTTCAGCTCCGAATAGTCAAAAGGCTCAATGGAATCCATTAAGTCATCCGGCATTTTCCGTGAGCCGTCAGCCGGGATCCTTGTGAAGCGGACCGTACCGGCACGGCGGACATCATAATACTCCGTCGTGGTCACCATCTCGTTTCCCTGCCTGGCGGACAGGACTCTGGTCGCCTTGTAGCTGATGTCGGCGGATACTTTCCCGTCAAACAGCCAGAACGGGACGTAAACGCCCTTGATCTCTTCCAGATGATTCGACGCGGAAAACTTTTTGGGAAGGAGGCTCTTTCCGCGATAGTACTTTCTCAGCGATTCAACCGCTTCTTCTTTCGACAGCTTAAACGGCAGAATATAATCCGGCTTCAGCATCCCGTGAAACTGTCCCGGTACCACTGAGGGATTGCCGCAATATGGGCAGCTGGTCGCAGCCGTCGTCTGGTCGCAGATCATCTGCGCGCCGCAGGACGGGCAGTTATAGATCTTCATTCCGTCCCGTTCCGCATCCCAGACCGTGCTGCTGTTGTCCCACTCTTCCCCGTCATGCTCTCCGGTCTGTTCCGCTTCCGCTGCTGCAGCGTCAACCGCAGCCTGCTCGGCCTGCTCCAGCTTTTCCTGATAGATTTTTTCAATCTCGGCGGTTGTAAAGCTGCTGCCGCAGTAATCACACTGCAGTTTTCCGCTGGCGCCGTCATAACGAAGCGGGCCCATACAGGAGGGGCATTGATAATTTGTTACTTGTGATGGCATCTTTAACTCCCGTCAGAGAGCCCTTCTGTCTCATTTTTCGGCAGCTCTCTGTATTCTTCCAGTCTTGCCCAGGGAATCCGATCCGGCATCTCCTCTCCGCTTTTCACAAGCGGCAGATACCAGTCGTCAAAATAAAACGGCTTCTGTTCTTCCGGTGAATCGTCCCATCTGTCGCCCCAGGGCCGCAGATAGATGCTGGAATGGAATTGCTCGTTCTCCTCTTCGTGCTCAACATTGGCGATATAGATCGCAGGAGCCGGTATTTTCAGTTTCCAGTCTCCTTCCTTTACCTCACGGTAGAGGAAATACCCGTTCTGAGATACCAGCGTTCCATCTTCACGGACCCGGAATGTGATTTCCGCAAGCGCTTCCGTCCAGCTGCCGTCCTCATCCCAGAAGATCATCCGGACTGATCCGTCCTCTTCCGGCACAAACTCGGCGCAGCAGTCATACCAGCTGACCGGCATTGTCCCGGTGGATTGGTCGATCCTCCACCAGCCGTACCAGTCTCCGAGAAAGGCTTCCGCAGATACCTGCACGGTCGAAGCTGAAGCTGCTTCGCCGGTATCCGGTACAAAATGAAGCACCGAATCAGAATTCCCGGCATAAAGACGGATGCCGTTTTCATCGGCGTACCCGGTCAGGAGTGCCGTCCCGGTCTGCAGAATCACCTTCCCCTGTTCATAACGCCATGTGATGCGCCCCTCTGTCTCTCCCCCGTACAGCATTCCGCTGCCGTCTGGATCGAGCCGAAGAAGGAGTCTGTTTTGCTCTACCGTGCTGTCCGGGACAGTCACGATTCCATTCTCGACGGCGTCAAGCCGCCACAGGCCGGACAGCCCGCTTGTATCCGCGGCGTTGCCGCAGGCGCTGCAGAGAAGCGAAGCCAGCAAAAGCAGGAGGAGTACCGACAGGACGGGCACAGTCTGCTTCTGTCTGTGTATGCCCACGTCGTACTCCCCCTTTTCAATCATACCAGATCGCCGGTGTCAAACGGATCTCCGCATTCCGGGCAGAACTTGGGCGGGTTAGAGGGATCCTCCGGCTCCCAGCCGCACTTGTCACAGCGATACTGAGGCACACCCTCCGGCTTCTTCGTTCCGCATTCCTGGCAGAACTTGCCTTTGTTGACCGTGCCGCAGCTCGGGCAGGTCCAGCCTGCGGCCGGTTCCGGCTTCTTTGTTCCGCACTCCTGGCAGAATTTGCCGCTTGCGCGGCTTCCGCAGCTTGGGCAGATCCAGGTGTCCGCTTTCGGCTCGGCAGTCTGTGCGCCCATCTGGAAGAGGCTTTGCGCATTGATGCCTCCGGCGTTCTGGGCCATGTTCATCCCGACAAACCCCATCGCCGCGCCGGCGCCCTCATTGGCAGCGGCGCTCTGCATGGCGGCAGCCTGCGCGCCCACCAGGTGGGCGGCGGCCATGCTCGGATTCTTCAGAGCCGCATTGCGCTGCAGCTCCTTGATCATCTTCTCGTCCTCTTCACTGGCCTTGACACTGGAAACGCCGATCGAAACGATCTCCATACCGCGGTACTCAAGCCACTTCTCAGAGAGCTCCTTGTTCAGTGCATCTGCCAGCTCGCCGGTATGTCCGGGCAGAGCAGAATAACGCACGCCGATGTCAGAGATTCTCGCAAACGCGGGCTGGAGGGCCGTGAGCAATTCCGTCCGCATCTGTCCGCTGAGCTGCTCGACGGTGTAATCATTCTTCACATTGCCGCAGACATTGGTATAGAACAGCAGCGGGTTGGTCAGACGGAAGCTGTACTCGCCGAAGCAGCGGATGGAGATGTCAATATCCAGTCCGATATTCTGATCTACCACGCGGAAGGGAACCGGAGAGGGCGTGCCGTACTTGTTGCCGGTGATCTCCTTTGTGTTGAAGTAGTAGATTCTCTGATCTTTGGGCGTCTCGCCGCCAAAGGTAAAGCGTTTCCCGAGGACTTTGAACACTTCTGCAATGCTCTCTCCCAGGTTGCCTGAGAAAACAGAGGGCTCTGTAGAGGCATCGTACTGATATTCACCGGGTTCCGCGCAGACGTCCACGATCTTCCCCTGCTCGACGATCAGCATGCACTGGCCGTCAGCCACGGCGATCACAGAACCGCTGGAAATGATGTTGTCCACACCGTTGTTGCTGCCGCGCAGCGTCGAACGCTTCTTTCCCTTTGTCGCCAGAACGGTGTTCGGCAAAGCTTCACAGTAAAAATACTCTTTCCACTGGTCGGCGAGGACACCTGTTCCCGCACCGAGTGCTGCATGAATAAGTCCCATAATCTTTCCCCTTTCTATCATTCAGTCCGTATGGATTGCCGGTTGGAAGTGATACCGGTATCATAATAAAAGAATGTCCTGCAAAAATCAATCCCTCTTTTATGAAATTTTCTTCTGATTTCGGCAAGAAAACCGTAAATAACACTTGAATTTCCTTTTCCGATGTGTTATAGTTTCTTAGCTTTGATGCAGAGTATTGTTTGTTTGAAAGGATTGACTTTATTATGTCTGCTGTTACGATCGTCTTTGCCGTTCTTCAGTTGCTCTCCGGTCTCGCTCTGACCGTGATCGTGCTGATGCAGAGCGGAAAGAGCGCCGGCCTCTCCGGTGCGATTTCCGGCGGCGCCGAGACGTTTTTATCCAAGGGAAAGGCCAAGACCCTCGATGCCAAGCTTGCGAAGCTCACAAAGTGGTTTGCTCTCGCTTTTGTCGTTCTTACGCTTGTGCTGAATCTGGTCGGCTGATCATCATACGAGATTTGCCCGGCGGTCATCTGATCGCCGGGCTGTTTCTTTCTCTAAAGGCTTCACTATCCCCTTGCCGGGACATGGCTGTCAGGTGCAATGGATACACTTATTAAATATTGAATTCAATCTTTTCAAAACAGTTCTGATATGGTATACTGTAATGACAAGTTTTTACAAAAGGACTACAAACGCATGATAAGAATCCTTTTTGTCTGCCACGGGAGGAGTCCCCTGCCCTCGGCAGATTTAAATAGAGTGCGATAAATCGCGGCAAACTGCGGCAACCGCAGGTATCGGCTACTACCGTTTTACTACCGTTCGGCGGACTGAAAGCATAATATGTATAAAAGAAATCGGCGGTGCCGGAGTGATCAATTCCGACACCGCCTTTTTCTGTTTTAGCCCTGCTCGTCCCCAGACTCTTCCTCGGGCTTCTTTTCGGGATCGTCCGTCACGGCAGCAGGCGTGAGCGAGAAGGATTCCTTCCTCGCGTCAATCTTGTACCGGCTCTTCGTCACGCGGTCGATGCCGTAGACGAGCACGATCCCACCGATGGCGGCATAGAGGCCGCCGTTCTCAGAATTCATCATTTTCTCAATTACCTCAACTTTGTCCATTACACTGTCTCCTCACGATAAGATCTTCCGATTTCCTTGGCTCTGGCAATCAACTGGTAGACCCTCGGCGCGGACACGCCAAGTTCGGCAGCGATCTCCTGCACCGTATCCCCGTACAGTTCTTTCCCCTCGAACGCCAGCGCGATCCGCGGATCTTCGGCGTCCATTAAGGCGCGGATCTCTTCGTACTCGATCTTCCTCAAGACCCGGTGCTCGACGGATTCTGCAGGGGCGGGCTCATAACCGTCTTCGAGCAGACCGTCCAGTGAAATCACTGGAGCCTGCTTGTCCTCCGGCTTCCGGCCGTATGGGCATCTGGCGCAGGAATTGGTGGTGGGGCATTTGATGTAGGGCTTCTTCCGGCCGGGAATCATGCATCTCACGCTTGCGAATCCGCTCGAGTGCAGCGTATCGATGTAGGACCACTGCGCCTCCGCGAGCTCGCGGTTCTCCGTTCGGAAAAAGTAGACCCTCATCCGCTGGCTACCGTTGAAGTGCAGGTACCGGCAGTCGTCCCAGGTGATGCCAAAGTTGTCAAGGTCCGCCTTGTCTTTGATTTCGATCGGGCAGTCGAAGAGGATCTCCCCGTGCTCCCCGAGCGACGTACCATGCCTGAAAGGTGCGTCAGGCTGCGCATTGCCGCCCTGCGGCAGGTTCTTGTTTGCCATTAGATTTCCTCCGTTTTGGCTTTCCGAGACGGAGAAAATCCTTATGGCCGCCAGTTATTGTCCTCATGGTCACCCCGTCGGATTTCTCCGTCTCCGTAGGTGACCAGCGGTTCGCACGCTGGCTCCTGGTTGATATCAAACGCCTTCGCTGCGACTGCGAAACATCCTCCGTGGCCATCAGAGGAAGCCGCAGCTCCGACAGGCAGTTGTTAGGTCATGCCCGGGACCTTTTGTCAGAGCAACAGCGAAGAAATTTTCTTTGTGATCACAAATTTTTTGTGAGCGATAGTTAAAAAAGAATTGCTTATCGCCACAATCCATGATACACTTTGAAAAGAACTCTTCTTCTATCGTTGTCTGATCGTCTTTATTATAGCGAAAGCGCTTTTTTCAGTTATGACCGCCAATGACCGCGGTTTGACCTAACAAGTCAAAGGAGGCAGAATTAGGTGTTTTTTCACGAAATTGCAAGTGAACTCAAAACCTATATGGACCCGACCGGCCGTGGTGGTGACTTTGTGATCGCTCTGGTTGGGGATACACTGCGCGACCCCATGACCGAAGAAGAGGTGCTGATGGACGAGAACGATGAGTTCAATCCCCTTGTAAGCAGAATGTCGATCAACATGCTTGATCAGATTCTTGAAGGGAAAAAGTTTATTTCTAAGGCGCGAGCTGGGTTAATCTGCAGCAGATATGATGGGCAGGATTTTGCCGACGAAATAGATAATCTGTATGACGCGGATAAAGAACACCTGCAGGCTTTCTTAGAACATCGCGGAATCATTGTTGAAATCGATGAGTTGGGCTCTGCAGTTCAGGACATCATGAACCAGATTTTTCACGGATTAGCCAAAGGGATACACGATGTTGCCATCACACTAACAATCCACGACCCGAAACCCAGCATTAAAAACCTTGCGGGCGATCGAATATACTGCGAGGACGGAAAGCTCTATATCGATGGTGATGTCATCGAGCTGCCCATCAAACTAAGTGATGCGCAGATATATGACTTTGAGGCTGGTTACATTTCTGCTTTATGCGATGCGTATGCGGATGCTCTGTCCAGAGACGCGGTGACAGTTGACGATATTCCTACGCTACCCAAGAAGTTTCAAACGAATTTCTATGATCAGCGCAAAGCATATTTGAGCGCGGAAAGCATCCAACGATCGATCCGTGAAGTGTATGAAGACGGAGAAAACCAGTTTGATATCTTGAAAGAGGACGCCCTCAGCGGGATAAAGACTACCTATCTCGATGATTACGACAATGGATATAGACGACTGCTGGAAGTGTTAAAAAAGATCTCCGATGTACAGCTGACTAAGTCAAAGTTGTCATTGATAAAGAATCTGATTGGAAATCTGGAAAGGCTTGGCATTGTTCACATCTTGGTGAACGACAAGACGATCGTGTCGTGGGTGGACCCGTATGCAGAATAAAGTCTTTAATACCACATTTGAGAATATGCTTCGTGTCTTGCTACTTCTCGAAACGGTAAGCATGCCGGTAAATGCGGATAGAATTGCTGCGCTGGATTTCATCTGCATTTACGGGAAGAAATGTAAAGTACTGGATAAAAATCTACACGGTGACAATGAATTTGGATTTGCGGAATTTACCAACAAGCGCGAAAAAATAACCGAGGCCATTAAGCTCTCGGTTAAGAACAGTTTTGTTAATGTAGAGTATACGAATCAAGGCTTTTTATACAGCATCAACGACCGCGGCAGACAAGTCGTTCAAGGTGTGCAATCTCCATATGCGAGGCAGTATGTTTTAGGAGCAAAAATCGTATGTAGGCGCTTTTCCTCTTATACGGACGATGGCATTTTGCAATTCATTAGCGATAGGGCAACAGAGGCCAAGGAGGTGTAAGGATGCTTAACTTCATGATTGAGAGTCTCCGCGTATCCGGACCCGGGAAGATTGATGGTTTCATCAAATTCTCTGACGGGTTAAATATTATCCAAGGACGTTCTAACACCGGCAAAACATGGATACTGAAATGCATCTACTATCTCTTCAGTTCCGATACTCGGCCCTATTCTCCCCTGACAGGTTATACGGACATTGAGGGCGTCTTTCAGACAAAACGCTACGGCAGGATTACCATGACCAGAAAACTTGACGAGGAGAAGGTCACGGTTGTTGCCGAAAGCGAAGAAGTCGAAAACGGCGAGTATGACACGAATTATAAAAGGATTAGCACCAGATACCTGAATGATCTGTGGCTCCGGATCATTGGGCTGGATGAAACGATTGAAGTTCCCAAGTCTGCCCGATATGCTCGAGAGCGGATGTCATGGGCTAATGTTGCTAATGTTTTCTATGCCGATGAAAATGAGATTGACAAGGCTGACTCCATTGTAATAAAGGACCCGCGTTATGAAACGCCGTTAATTGCTTCCCTGTACTTCTTGCTTACCGGAGACTATAAAAAAGGGATACCGGAAATCACAAAACCGGAAGTTGCTACAGCCAAGAAAAAAGCTGTTATTGATTACATCGATGAGCAGGTCTCATCCCTCACTCAAACACGTGTCAGTTACATCAAGCAGTTGGAGGAGCTTGCCGGGCTGGATATAGAGAGTGAGATGCACGCGCTTACCGTGCATATTGAAGAGGCGCAGCAGGATATTAAGGAACTGATCGAAGAGAACACTGCTATTGTCAGACAAATGGCCGAATACCAGCAGGAGGATGCAAACTGCCGTGTCCTTTTGGATAGGTACGAATCTCTTATCAGTCAGTATAAGGCAGACCTTCAAAGGTTGGACTTCATCTCGAAAGGCGAGCAGGCAGTGACGGGCCTCCCGGCAAATGGGATTTGCCCGTTTTGCGGTGGTCAGCTTCACCCGGATTTATACGAAGGTTACGTCGAGGCAATCGATGCAGAAATAAAAAGGATTGCTTCAGAGCTTGCTGTAATCGTAGCAACGGAAAACAGCGTGCGTGATGAGCAGGAATCGATCCGTCAGAGTATTGATGATCTGCAGCTCCGCAGAGCAGCTGTGAACAAAGCTCTCGATGATAAAAACCGTGAAATCCAGAGTTATCGATACGGTCTTCAGCGGTTTAAGGATTATACAAGGCTTCAAACGGGCATTAACTTTGTAAATGACCAACTTGAAATCCTCGGCAAGAAAAAAGTCTCTGAGTTGCAGAAGCAGAAGAATCCTCCACTCTATCATGCAAAGCAGGAATTTGAAGAAGTTGTTGGCACAGGGTTTAATGTGATCCTGAATAGAATCTTGAAAGAGTGCAATTATCGCTCTGTTGGCTACGCTAGTTGGGATTTTTCAACTTTTGACATTCTGATGGATGGCGTGCCAAAATCAGAAGACCAAGGGAAAGGATATCGTTCCTTCCTGAATTCGGTAGTTGCCTTAATGCTATATGAATACTTCAATGCTGATGATGTTTTTATAAAGCCAGGCTTCCTAATGATAGATACGCCGCTGCTCGGCTTCGATGAAAATGAAGATGCCTTTGAAGGTGATACCATCAAGCGTGGTTTATATCAGTATTTCATTGATCATCAGGGAGAGGGACAGGTCATAATCGTGGACAACCTGAATGTCATCCCCGAAGACTTAGACTTCCATGCACATGGAATTAATGTGGTAACATATCATAAGGACGAAAAAGACGGTCATATTTATGGCTTTTTGCCAAGTTGGAGAAAAGATCTCCCAAAGGAGTCAACATGAAATTATCCTACAAAAAACTATGGGTCATGCTCGTAGAGAGGGATCTGAAAAAAACCGAGTTCGCGAAGAAGGCAAAGATCAGTTCAGCTTCCCTCGCAAAACTCGGAAAAGGTGCAAATGTCACGACGGACGTTCTTGTGAAGATCTGTGAAGAGCTCAAGTGTGATATCGGGGACATCTGCGCTATTGTTCCTGATGATGAAGCCGACGAAAAACCAGTTAATAAGACCAATTAATGGCGCGGGATTCATCATTAGATAATGGAGGACAAATAAATGCCGTTGCCGAGACTGTCGACCTCCATGCCATTGCCAGCGAGATAGTCCTTCATCTGCATGACCGAGTTGGGATTCTCCAATCCGGTCTTTTTTTGCATGCGGGCGGTCAGGTCATACCGGGACAGCTCGTCAATTCGTAGTGCCTGCCGGACCATCTCCTGATCGATCATAATGCCGCGGTCGTTGATCTCCTGATCGAGATGATACTCGTCCCAGACGAAGTCCGGCACCGGATAATTCTTCAGCCGGGCCTGAATCTGCATGGGTTTTACCGTTGTGCCTTTCGGTCAGGGCTACAAGGACATGTCCCCACCGACGAAGCAGATTCACGGTTCAGTTTGGTCAGTGGAAGAAGATGCGTTAGCTTTCCTGACTGATGCCGGATTGGTCGGAAGGCTCACAATGGATCATCAGGGTCGCTGGCCAAGTGAAGATAAGGAACAGCTTTCTTCCAAGATAGGCGAATGTGTCTGGTGGCTTGCTGTTCTTGCCGAAAGAATGGGACTGGATTTTGAAAACTGTGTAGAACAATTCCTGAATGAACGTTTGTCAGCCTTAGAGTGACAATTCCAGTTTAGCTAACTGAATACTTCTGACAGAGTCGGGAAACCGGCTCTGTTTTCATTTTGTGAAGGAGGGCTGCCCATGAGCCTTTTTCGCGTATACGTGGATGGCGCTCTGTTTTATCATCCGCAGATGTCGAAACTGGCGATTACGGCCGCCCGGATCGAGGAGGATGCGGAGAACATCGACAGCATGACGCTTTCCGCTCCTTTCAACCATACTTGTATGCCACGCGTGTGACGGTGTCCTCTGAAAAAAAGTTTTCAAATAATGAAACCATTCAGCCTAAAATTGGACTATTATAAGTGAACGGCCGTGATAGAAGAGAATCGAGGTGAGATGCTTGACGGATGCCAAAGCATTAACGCAGCTACAGTCAGGAGATCAACAGGCGCTGGAATGGTTCATAGACCGATACGGCAGCTACGTCGGAACCATCGTAAACAGCGTTCTGCAGAACTGTATGCGTCGTGAGGACGTGGAAGAGGTCACCGCTGACGTGTTTGTCACCCTCTGGAAATGCTCGGAGAGGCTTTTCCCCCTGAATATAAAAGGATATTTAAGCCGCGTAGCGCGAAGTCTTGCTCTGCGGAAACTGCGGGAAAAGGCACTGGAACTGCCGTTGGAAGAGGATATCCTGCTGTTTGAAGAAGACTCACTGATTGAATAAATAGATCAGGAAGAGCGGGATCGGCAGGTGCGGGAAGCAGTGCTCTCCATGACGCAGCCGGACCGGGAAATCTTTCTTCGTCATTACTACTACTGTCAGAGTGTTTCAGTAATTGCAGAAAAGATGAAAATGAATCCGTCCACAATCAAAACCCGGCTCAGGCGCGGACGGGAAAAGCTTCATCAGCATCTTACTGGATTTGAAGCATGACAGGAGGCGGCTTGAATGGAAATCAGGATTCATGAATTACTGAACGGTTACGAGGATTGTTCCGTTCCTATGGATGAAATGAACGTCGTCTCCATGATGAAAATCAAGGAGTTGACAAAGATGAAGATTGAACAGAGCGAAACACAGTATAAACCGCGGCATACAGTAAGAAAACGCATTCTTACGCTGGCATTGGCAGCAGCACTGATTCTTTCTCTCGGCATCGCAGCATATTCCGCTGGACAGGCAGTTTTTGGCTGGGGCGGAAACATGGAAGTCCGTGCCGAAAAGACAGACGGAGGCATCGAAACAACTGTCTACGTCCACACGGACAATCTCACGGAGCCCGTAAGCTTTGAGAACGGACGTATGTACTTTATCGTCAACGGCGAACATCTTGACATCACGGATCGGATATCGGAAACGAAGCCATACATTTATCAGTTTACTGATGAGGAAGGCGTTCTGCACTATTGGATCATCGGGAAAAACGGACCTGAATTGGAGCACTATGGTTATGCGGAATACCTTCATCCATCGGAGGAAGACTGGACAGCAGGATATGTTGCCCGCACAAACGGGAATACTGCTCTCTGGCTGGATAAGGCAAAAGAAGAACTCGGGTTTGATTTTTGACCCGGTTCCGAAGCATCAGCAAATCACCAAGGCGCTCTGCTGTGGCAGAGTGCCTTGGTTGCTTTCTTCGTTACAAAGTCATTTTTTCCCGCTCGGAAAGCCGCTGCAGCATCTGATATCTCCGATTTCTGTTTTCCTGCCCTCCGCCTGTGTTCCAAAACAAAACTCCCTCTCCGAATGACAGTGTCTTCTTATACTGTCTCTCATAGAGGGAGTTTATCAGGTTTCCGCCGGAAGAGTATGATTTGATCTCAGGCTGAGCCCTTTTCTTTCTGAAGCTGGGTCTTTTTCCAGTCAAGCAGAAAATAACTGACTGATAACAGGTCTGCACAGCCGCCCGGCGAGAGATTCTGCCGGATAAACATTCTGTCCCATTCTTCTACCAGACTCAATTCCGGAAAGGGCTCCGCCTCCAGAAAAGCTCTAATTTCAGCTGCGATATCTTCCGCCAGCTTCAGCCCTCCGCGTTTGATCATGTTGGTATCTTCGACTCTGGCAATGAGCTGCAGCAGAGCATATACGCCGGCGTCATTGCGGCTTTTACCCATAGCCAGACCGGTTTCCAGAGCCGGAAGCGCAGCCTCCAGCACGGCAGGGAGCCCGTCCGCGACTTCTCCCCGAACACCTCTGTGACCGAACTCAAGGTATAATCTCTCACCGGCAGTATGCGCTTCTCCTTTCTGCCGTAGCCGGAAAAAGTCTTCTTCGACTGCCTGCACACACAAGTCCGCACATTCCGCAGCAATCCGCTTCCAATCCCGGCAGGGGTCTTCGGGTCTCCAGAGGCGGCCAATTGCAGCGCACACCGTACCCAGCGTAAAAACAGCCCCTTTATGCGTGTTGATTCCGCCTGTTGCGTTCAGCATCTTTTTTTCAGCTTCCTGTCCGAACATACGAAGCTTTTTGAATGCTTCCGGTGCAGGAAGCAATGCCGTTTCCACTCCGGTCAGAAAGAATTCCCGCCAGGTTCCCCGAAGTGTCTCGGCGCTCCGGCGAAAGAGTTCCGGAGTCATGTCTCTGTGGGATCCGTTGTTATTCCGGTCTACAAGACCGGGCTTGGGTGTCGTCTCCACTTCTTCGAGAAGCGCCGTGGTTGCCAGAGCGTCGAGACAATCTGCATCTGCTTCCTTCAGACTGCCCTGGAGGAGTTTTAATACCGCAGCATTCAATTCCTCAAGGCTGTGCAGGCGCCGGGAAGCGCAGCTGCGCCCCGGCGCTCCGCATACGAAGCATGGGCGCTCCGCAGAGCGCGCGAGCTTTCGGCCGTCTACATTGATCACGTCCATGTCGAACAGGCGGCCGAGGGGACACGACTCCTCAATGCTTACACAGATTGACTTCAGTTTCTCAGCTTCCGTGTCGAGAACGCCAAGCCACTCACAACCAGTGATTTCCCGGATTTCCGAGAATGAAAGGATCGGGATCTCCGCCTCTTTCAGGGCGCTGTACAGCAGCCTCAGGCCCGTTTCAAAGCCCCTGCGGATCAGAGCGCTGTCCTTCACCGGGCCGGGTATGTTCATGGTATAAGACAGAACCGGCCTTGCATATTGTTTCAGCAGTATCCGCTGTGCCTCAGCCCTTCGGTCTCTGGCTGCCAGTATTTCTGACAATGTCACTTCCAGCATCAGTAATGTCTCGCCTCATCCATGGCGCGGATCGCGGAGAGTACCTCTCCGGCTTCCGCACTTTCTAAATACCGTTTGGTGCTTTCGGGAAGCATAAATGCAATCCGTTCCTGATGGCCGTCATGAATTGCCTGGCGAACCGTACTTGCGCTGACAATCTCGCCGTCAATGGACAGACGGGGGATCTCCCGAAAACGGATCCCCTGCTTTGGGAGCATTTCTGCCATGCTTTCATTGTAAAGCGACGTCACATGGCTGCTCTTTTCTTCCCCCGCGTAGCGCACCGTGATCCCCAATATCGCGGCTATTCTTTCAAACACCGCCAGATCCAGCTTCGCATGCGCCAGAATGGCCGTATCTTCGTCCCGCAAAAAATAACTGGGAAAGGTTACCGAGGAAATGATATACGGACCTGTCTCATGAAAAATCACATTTTTCAGGTCTGCGGTTCCTTCCAGAACCAGCTTTTTCCGGACAGAAAACGGGATCGGTCCCGCCTCTTCGCTGAGGAGAAACAGATGGAGCCAGTCATTCTCTGAAGATGCCTGTTCCACCAGATGCCTGTGGCCCAGCGTAAAGGGATTTGCATTCATCACCACGGCCGCGCTGCGCCCTTCACGCCGAGTCTGTTCCAGCCTCTTCAGATAACGGGCAAACCCGTCACGCCGGTTTTCCAGGAATACCAGTTCGTTTTCAACCCGCACGATCTCATAAAAGCCGAGATCCCTGAATATTCCGGCGTTCTTTTCTTTTGTATAGAGGAAAACATGGCTGTAGCCCTGCTGGATCTCCCGTTCCATCAGGTGGCTGACGACCTGGTTCATCAAACCTTCCCCGCGGTGTTCGCCTGAAACCGCAAGGCAGCGAAGCGTATTTTTATAGCTGCTCCCGGTCCCGATCAAAATGCCGTCGTCATCAAACGCACCACAGCTGTAATCCAGATTTTTGTCCCTTCGAATCCCTTCTCTCTGCAGCAGTTCGTCCATCTGCGCATTGGTACGGAAGTCGTTCGGATAGATTTCACCGACAGATCCCATTCTCAATCCCCCATCAAAAAAAGGGTCCCCCTGATAGAAAAGAGTACCAGGGGGGACTGATTATGTTTCAGCTCAAGCGCTTGCTTTAAAGCGGCAGAATACCGATAACGACAGCAAACAGCATACAGAGGATCGAGAAGATCCACACATAGAAGAAGCTGCTCTTGATATGGTCTTTGATATCCACATCCGCAAGGCCGATTCCAAGCAGAGTTGCCGGGACCATCGGGCTGATAAAGGTCGCGCAGTTGCGGCAGACCACCATTGCAACGGCGATGGGCAGTGCCTCGACGCCGAACGCCTGACCGATGCCGATGATAACGGGCATGAGGCCGTAGAAGTAGGAGTCGGTATCGAAGGCCAGAGCCAGAGGCACAGACAGGAAGCCGATGACCAGAGGCAGGTTCTGTCCCAGGAACGCGGGCAGCACACCGGAGACCAGACCGGCCAGGCAGCGCACCACAGAGGGAATGGCATCCTCAGGCAGCTCCATGACCTTGGCGGAGATAACCTTGCCGTCGGCGCCGATGCTGGAGGTCAGCACGCCCATCAGAATGGCGGCACCCATCAGGGTGGAGCACATCATCAGAGCGGGACCGGCATGGAGGTTGATGATCTTCTTGTGCATATTGGCGGTGAAGCCGTAGTTCACAAAGAGAGCAATGGCACAGCCGACCATGAAGGGGAAGTAAGTGGGCAGATCGAAGCCGTCGCCCCAAATCAGCAGGAAGATAACTGCGATAGTCAGGATAATGTTGAAGAGGAACAGTTTGGGACGGGCCAGTTCGTTCTGCGCCTGTTCAGCGGTCTCCTCCAGATCCACGGTGCCTTCGATTTCAGCCAGCTTCCCGTTGAGACCGGCACCGCGTTTCTTTTCCTGGAAGCCGGTAAACACGGCGTGAGCCAGGGCAAGAACGATACCGAAGATCTGGATGGGCAGGATGGTCTGCCAGAGGCTGCCGGCCTCAATGCCCAGAACGGATGCCGCACGCATCGTTGGGCCTGCCCAGGGCATCAGGTTCAGTACGCCCATAGACAGCACCGCGATACGCAGAAGCGATGTCTTGCGCATGTGCATTCTTTTGAACACAGGCAGCATGGCAGGAATCACAATGCAGAAGGTGGAGGCTCCGCCGCCGTCCAGGTGGCCGATCAAGGCAATAACGGCAGTCATGACGCAGACACCGACGATGCTGTCACCTACCATTTTCATAAGCTTATTGATGATGACATCGAACATTCCCGCATCTGTCATGATGCCGAAGTACAGCACGGAGAACACGAACAGGGCGGCCGTCGGGCCGGTGCTGGAGAAGCCGGACTTAATCATGGCTGAAAAGTTCTCACCGGTGATGCGGCCGGAGATGATCAGTATAAGGGCGAGGATCGTTGGCCAGACGATAAAGGCAATGGCAGGCTGAGTCTTGCTCTTGAACAGGGTGACAACTATGGCAATAATGGTCAAAAGACCCAGAATGCCAACGATAGTATTACTCATAGAAACCTTTCCTTTTATTCAGTTTTTGTATAGGGTCTGGTGCTGGGTTTCTCAATCATCGAATGAATAATGCTTTGCCTGACGCACAACATCCATGATGGTTCCGTCGCGCGCCTCGATGATGCCGACAACACGGTCTTCAAACTCTACAGGTTCAGGTTCGCCGACGATACTGTAGGCAATATCTCGAAGTTCTTCAATCGTCTTCAGCGGGACACAGTCTGCCTTCTGAAGCGCTTCCAGCAGATCATGACGATTGGGGTTCACGGCCACGCCGTAATCCGTGACAACTATGTCGACGCTTTCACCGGGGGTCGTTACCGTCGTTACGTCAGTGCAGATGGCCGGGATTCTTCCCTGCAGCAGCGGGCAAATGACGATCGTGCATTTTGCACCCTGCGCAGTATCCGGGTGACCGCCCTGGGCGCCGGTGATAACGCCGTCAGAGCCTACCACGACGTTGCAGTTGAAGTGTACATCAACTTCGAGAGACGCCAGAATCACGTAATCCAGCTTGTTTACAAAGGCGCCCTTGTTAAATGGGTTCGCGTATGCCCCGGCGGTAATGCGGTGATGCGCAGGATTGATGACATTCGATACCGCATCCAGGTCAAAGGCCTGGGTATCCATCAGTACACGCACCATGCCTCTGTCGAGCAGGTCGCACATGGGTTTGGTCAGGCCTCCGACGCCGAAGCCCATCTTGATGCCGCGCTCTTCCATGATCTTCGTCAGCGAAATAGTAGATGCAATGGATGCACCGCCGACGCCGGTCTGATAGGAGAAGCCTTCCTTAAAATACGGCGTGTTTACAACTACCTGTGTACAGTATTCCGCCATCATCAGCTTGCGCTGGTCGGTCGTGGGTTTTGCTGCGCCTGTGGCGATTTTTTCAGGTATGCCGATCGCATCCACTACGCAGACATAATCCACTTTGGTCATGGAGATGTGCGCCGGGAAGTTCGGGAACGGTACCAGGCAGTCCGTGATTGCCACCACGTATTCGGCGCAGTCACCGTCCACGTGGCTGTAGCTCAGTACGCCGCAGTTGGTTTTACCGCCGATGCCGCGCAGGTTGCCGTAATCATCGGAAGTGGGTGCGCCGATAAAGGCGATATCCACCTTGGTCTCGCCGGTAACCAGGGAACGGACACGACCGCCGTGGGATCGCATGATGGCAAGACCTTTGAGTTTTCCGTCAGAGATCGCCTCGCCGATCTTTCCGCGTACACCGGACGCCTCAATCCGGGTAATGGTTCCGTCTTCGATCATTGGGACGAGCGGGTCGTGCGCCTTGCCGAGAGAAGTGGCGGCAAGAGTAATGTTTTTCAGACCCATCTTATGGATCTCTTCCATGACCATGTTGACAATCAGGTCGCCTTCGCGGAAATGGTGGTGGAAGCTGACCGTCATGCCGCTGTGAGCCTTGCACTTGACCAGAGCTTCGTGGATATCCTTGACCAGCTTGGAATGCTCATTGTCCATGACCGGGCGAATGATGGGTGCCACCCGTCTGAAAGGAACTCCGTTTTTATAGTTGTTCCCCTGGAACGGTTCTTTTCCGGTTAGCTTGAGGATTTCATCAGGGATTTCTCTGCCGACTGCATTTATCATATTACAGTTCCCCCTTGTATACACCGGATGCCCTTGCCAGGGCAAGCGTCCGCTTCGCGCCGTCATAGAAGGCGATATCGATCATTTTCCCGTCTACCGTAAAGACTCCAATGCCCTGCGCTTTCTTGGTATCAATTTCACGGACGACTTTTTCGGCAAAGATGATCTCTTTCTGCGTCGGAGTAAAGATCTCATGGACAATCGGAATCTGACGCGGGTTGATGATGGACTTTCCGTCAAAGCCCATGGTGTGAATGGTTTCAACATCCCGACGGAAGCCTTCCATATCGTTGAGGTTTGTATAAACCGTGTCAAAGCACTGCACCCCAGCTGCTCTCGCAGCAATGATCATGTGCTGCCGTGCGCCCATCAATTCCACACCGGTTCCGGATATTGTCGTCTGCAGGTCTTTTGTATAGTCTCCACCGGAGAGTGCTATGCCAAACAGGCGCGGAGAGGCCTCGCAGATTTCCAGCGCATTCATCACGCCTCTGGCCGACTCCAGCGCCGCCATGATCAGGGTTCTTCCCGGTTCAATGCCAAATTCCTTCTCTGCTGCTTCAACCGCTTCTTCCACCAGCTGAACATCCTTTGCGGTTTCCGTCTTCGGAATGCGAATGGAGTCGCATCCGCCTGCAACCGAGCAGCGGATATCCTCACGCCAGAGGTCGGTATCCAGGCCATTGATGCGTACTACGCGCTCTACCCCGCGATAATCGATTTCCTGCAGCGCGTGGTACAGGGAATAGCGCGCCGCATCCTTCTCCTTTTCCGCTACTGCGTCTTCCAGATCCAACATGATTGAATCCGGTCCGTAGACGTACGGATCCTTAATGAGACCGGGTTTCTGGCAGTTCAGGAACATCATGCTCCTGCGAAGGCGCTTCATATTCGGGTTCATACAATCGCACCTCCCCATGGCAGATGATCCTTCACGTCATTTGCACGATAGACCGCACACTCCACACGCGCTTTGATCGTGCAGTCGAGAGCTCCCTTGTCAACGACAGTAATGCGTACATCGTTGACTTCCAGTCGCTCAAGGGTTGAAAAGATAACCTTTCGGATCTGTTTCCCATACTGACGGATCACAGAACTGTCCAGATCCAGTTCGATGCCTCCGTCTCCGGGTTCCACTGTGACCATGCAGTCACTGGACTCGAGTGTTCCGGCAATTGCCGGCTTTTGAATTACCAAACGGCATTCCTCCCCTTTCTGCGCTTTTTATACGGACATTTCGTCTTATCATGAATATAACATATATCTGTATATTTGACAAATCATTTTTTTCATTATTTGAAGTATTAGAATGCATTCTATGATAAAAGACTCCTGCAATTCACTGGTATCGCAGGAGTCTTAGTGCAGCCGCTCAGGATGAATGGCTGCGGTAATAACGGGAGTTTGACAGCTGAAGATTAAAAAAGGATCTAACCAAGCTAAGCAAGCCTGGATTTTTTGCAGTTTTCTTGATGTTCTTAATTGACGTAATTCGCGTAATGTGTTATAATGGATAACATCATTACTGAAGCTCGGAG
>JAFTGD010000046.1 GCA_017458065.1 Oscillospiraceae bacterium | reverse complement strand
TTTTTTAGTATACTGAGTTGCGAAGCCATTGCTCTTCTCCTTCGCTGTTGTGTCGCAACTCAGTATATTAGGAGATTCGCAGTGGCTTTTCTATATTCCGTTGTTAATTATTCTCACCCACCATGGGTGCAGATGACTCTGAAAGTTCCGTAATAATCGGACATTTCTCCGGTTCCACTGATGGTCAGCTTTCCAGCATCATCCAGCGTCCAGGTTAGGTAAACCCCGCACGTGCCTGTTTCATTCATCAGATCAGCTGTTGCTTCTTGTTTCTCCTCTACCTGAAGTGCTGCCTCCGTTGCCAACTCTTTATCGGACAAACTTGTTGCCGAAGTCTCTACGGCTGTCCCCTCTGTCATCTCAGTTTCAGAGATTTCTGCCTGTTTTGCAACCTCGCCGACCGCCATGTCAACTTCTCCTGCATCAGTCATAGACGTCTGCTCATCCGTTTCCCCTTTCACGGGGTCAGCAACGTCCTTCACGGCGGAATCCTCGTTCTCCACGCTGTTGTCCCCACCTGTTTCGAACGTGTCAGACGCCTCGGAACCTGTTTCAATGATTACAGGGTCCTCTTCCGGGTCCTCTTCCGGTTCTTCTAACGGCTCCTGCCAGTTATCCGCAGGCTCTTCCTGCAACATTTCCGCGGCAGGTTCTTCACTGAAAGGCTCTGCCGCTTCCGCATCCTCCGCCAGCGCCCATATCGGCAGCATGTTGAGGCACAGCACGATGCACAGCAACACTGACAGGATTCTTCTTTCCGTCTTCATGGTCAGCTTCCCCCTTTGGTTCTTTTATCAATAAGACCTTTTTTTGATTTTATTAAAATATCTCCAGCTCCAAAAGTCAACGTCTTTATGTGTCATCATTTGTTTTTAATTTGTAACTATCAGTTTTTCTCGCTTGCCTTCGTTGATCTGTCTGTTCATACGATCTCTGAAAAAAGGATCAGGCCGTCTCCCGGTCTTTCGAAAGACAGCCTGATTCGTATCTTTTTTCAGTTGGTTCCCTTTTGTCCGGGTGTTATGCCATCGCCTTGTACAGGAAGGTCATGGCCTGGGCGCGGGTGCAGGCTTTTCCGGGGCTGAAAGTCGTAGCGCTTGTTCCGGCAGTGATCCCCTTCTCCACCGCCCACAGCACCGGCTTATAGAAGTAGTCCCCTGCCGACACATCCGTGAACGGATTGTTCTCGGACGCGGGCTCCGGTCTCCCCAGCGCGATCCACAGAAAAGTCATGATCTGCCCGCGTGTGCAAGGCGCCATCGGCTCAAAGGTTGTCGGCGTTTTCCCACTGGTCACGCCTCTCTCCTTCGCCCACAGCACAGGCTGATAGAAGTAGTCGCTCTCCTTGACGTCGGTGAAAGGATTGTTGGCCGACGAGGGCTCCGGACTCCCCAGTGCCTTCCAAAGGAAGGTCACAATCTGGCCGCGCGTGCAGGTATTGTTGGGTGAGAAAGTCGTCGGGCTTGTCCCCGCAGTAACTCCGTTCTCCAAAGCCCAATACACTGGCGTATAGTAGTAGCTATCCGAATCATCTACATCTGTGAAGAGTGTCTTCACGCTGCAGCTTGTGCTGTAAGTTCCGTCTATGGATGAGGCCGTGATCACGGTCTCTCCGATCTTATTTGCCGTGACAATTCCGTCGCTGTTTACTAATGCAACGGTGCTGTCCGCAGAGGTCCACGAGACGATGCCGCTTTTGTCGATGGACAGCTGCGCTTTTTCTCCGCAGACCAGATCCAGGTGGGTCTCGCTCAGCCGGAAGTCCCGCAGATTCTGGCTGTACGGATGCCATGTCAGTTTTCCACCGTAATCTCTGAGGTCATCCTCCCGCCAGTCTCGGTCTTCCGGATAATAGACGTCCGCTGTAACCCCATGAAACGCGTCTTCATCCAGATTGGGGTAATCTCCCTGAAACACAACTTCCGAGACATCGCCGAAACTGAACGCATCACCCTCAATTGTCGCAGTCCCTTTTCCTATTACCACTTTTCTTAAGGATTCACACCATTGGAACGCACAGGTTTCGATGGTTACGACACTGTCGGGGATGACGATCTCTGTCAGATCCCAGCAGGATTCAAACGCAAAGCTTCCTATAGTGGTCACGGAATCGCCGAGTATTATACTTTTGAGTCCTCTGCAGTTTTTAAAGGCATGTTCTCCGATCGTCAGCAGGGAGTTGGGAAGAACGAGGTCCTCCAGCGAGTAGCAGTAGTGAAAGGTATATGCCCCGATATTCGTAATCCCTTCGCTGAAAACAATCTGGCGAAGACTTTCACAGCTGTCAAACGCATAGGTACCGAAATCACTGATCCTTCCGCCCAGCTCCAGTTCTTCCATACCCCTGCAGCCGCCGAAGCAGTTATAGCCCAGGGTCTCCACGCTGTCCGGAAGCTTTACGCTTTTCAGACCTTCACAGCCGGCAAACGCTTCCTTTCCGATGCTCTGGAGGGTTTCCGGAAGCTGCAGCGCGGTTATCGCGACAAAGTTGTAAAACGCATAGTCACCAATCCGGGAGATTCCCGTTTCCACCCTGACCGTTTTTAGCCGCGAAGAGAGAGAACTCCACGGAGCGTCGCTGACATGGTTCCAGCTGCTGTCATAGTAATCCTCATAGTCCCAGATATCGCCCGATCCTTTGATCGTCAGGGTTCTTGTCTCTGCATCGTAATTCCATATCGCGCTGTCGCCGCAGTAATCCCAGCCCGGCTCCAATTGCTTTCCGTAATGCCAGACTGCACCTGTCAGAAGATTGGGAAACAGTCTGTTTCTGGTTCCCTCGTCTCCACCGTAGTATACATTCTGAATACTGCTGCAGTTTTCAAACGCATAGTAGCCAATTTCTGTCACACTCTCCGGAATTGAGACGCTTTCCAGACCGCTGCAGTCGGCGAAGGTGTAATAGTCTATCTTCGTGACGCCCTCCGGAATGGTTATGCTGCTCAGCGCGCTGCAGCCCCGGAACGCGGCAAAGCCGATACTTGTTACATTTTTCGGCATGCTCACAGCGGTTAAGCTTCCGCAGCTGTAAAATGCCTCATTTCCGATGCTTTGGATCCCTGCACCAAGCGTGACCGTTGTCAGATTCTCGCATCTGTAGAACATTCTGTATCCAACACTTGTCACTCCGTCGGAAAAGCTTGCGCTTTCGAGACTGCTGCAGAAGAGGAACACAGACTCTCCGATCTCCGTGATGTTCCCCGGCAGCACAATCTCTTCAAGCGCGCTGCAGCTCTGGAAAGCGGCCTTGCCGATAGTCGTCACGCTTTCCGGGATTTCAGCGCTCTTCAAAGCGGTACAGTTATTGAACGCATTATCACCGATACGTTTCACGCCATCCGGTATCGTGATATTCTCCAACCCCTCGCAGCCGTAGAACGCATTGTTCCCGATGCCCTCCACGCTCTGCGCAATGCTTACTTCTGTGATATTGATGCACTTATTGAAGGCATAGCTTCCGATGCTTGTCACGCCGGGAGAGATCACAACAGACTGAATCGAACGCTGAGCATAAAACGGAGATCCTGAATAAGAATAATTCGTCATCGCACCTGTTCCGGAGAGCACAAGCACTCCTTCATCCATTTCCCAGGTCACGTTCTCTCCGCAGGAGCCGGAGGCTGCCATCAACTCTGCAACTTCATCTTCCTCTTCTGCCGCATCCTGCAGGAGGGCTGCGTTCTCCTCCACTTCAGGCTCTGCCGCTATGTCTCCCGGTGTATTTTCGGGCGCATCCTGGCCCGTCCCTTCGGGAAGCGGCTGGCGCACTTCCTCGCTGGTCTCCGTTCCCCCGACGGATTCGCCGCCAAGCGCTTCTTCCTCTGCCTTTTCAGACTCGCTCTGAGAGGTGGGATCATCGGTCGGTTCCGTTATCTCATCAGTCGGGTTTTCCCCCGGGATTTCTTCCTCCGAATCCGGCGATCCTTCTTTGTCCTGCTCTTCACCGACCGGTTCCGTTTCTTCAGCGCCGGACTCCGTTTCTTCGGGTTCAAGCGCTTCCTGTGTTTCCTGCTGAAGCGTATCCTCTGTCAATTCCGCAACGGTCTCCACACCGGCAGCCTCAGGCGGGACATTCTCTGCCAGCGCCCAGGGCTGCAGGATGCTGAAGCACATCATCATACAAAGCAGAATCGCGAGCGCTTTTCTCATCTTTTTCATCGTTATCATTCTCCCTCAATTGAGTCTCTTTTTTAATGATAATATTATACACTCTCTTTCATTTCCCTGACAAGATGAATGTTGAAAAAGTTCAGGCCGTCTCCCAATCGCTTGGGAGACGGCCTGTTTGTATGTATTAGGATATTCTTCTTTTGCTCTCTCAGTTCATCGCCTTATACAGGAAGGTCATCGCCTGCGCGCGGGTACAGGCCTTCCCCGGGCTGAAGGTCGTCGCCGTTGTACCGGACGTGATTCCTTTCTCT